>NZ_LMMS01000029.1:0-219268 GCF_001422345.1 Methylobacterium sp. Leaf93
CACCACGTTGATAGGCTGGGTGTGCAAGCGCGGTGACGCGTTGAGCTTACCAGTACTAATCGCTCGATTGAACTTGATCGCTCTTGTGATCCATGTCCGTGACTTGGTTCGGCAGCCGCAAGGCTGGCAAAGCCAAACGGACCGGTCAGAGCAAACGAAAAGACAACACTGCTTGCCGAACGCCCTGTCCTGCGCCGGTCTGGTGGTTTGAGCGGTGTGCCCAGAACCCGATCCCATCTCGAACTCGGCCGTTAAACACACCAGCGCCCCGCAGTGCAGCGTAGCTACGTATGGACGGGAAACCGCTGAAGGCATCTAAGCGGGAAACCCACCTCGAAACGAGTACTCCCTTGAGAGCCGTGGAAGACCACCACGTTGATAGGCTGGGTGTGCAAGCGCGGTGACGCGTTGAGCTTACCAGTACTAATCGCTCGATTGAACTTGATCGCTCTTGTGATCCATGTCCGCCATAAACGGACACGGTCAGAGCCAACCAAAAGACCAATGGCCGGCAGCGTCGCACACGATGCCGGTTCGCTTGAACGTGGGTCCTCGCCTTCGCGAGGATCTTCGCTTCGCTGCGACTTGCCGAACGCCCTGTCCTGCGCCGGTCTGGTGGTTTGAGCGGTGTGCCCAGAACCCGATCCCATCTCGAACTCGGCCGTTAAACACACCAGCGCCCATGGTACTGTGTCTCAAGACACGGGAGAGTCGGTCGCCGCCAGACCTGCACAGTACAGAAAACATCCCCACCTCCTCCACGAAGCGGGTCGTGGCGGCGACACCGATCGGCACGGTCTCGACCATNAACCCGATCCCATCTCGAACTCGGCCGTTAAACACACCAGCGCCCATGGTACTGTGTCTCAAGACACGGGAGAGTCGGTCGCCGCCAGACCTGCACAGTACAGAAAACATCCCCTCAAACGATCCATACCTTGCCGGCACATTCTCGCCGGCAGAACACCCTGGCGCGGGGTGGAGCAGCCCGGTAGCTCGTCAGGCTCATAACCTGAAGGTCACAGGTTCAAATCCTGTCCCCGCAACCAAACACACCAGAACACAACACGCAAAAGCCCGCAGCGTAAAACGCCGCGGGCTTTGTCATGTCAAATGNGGTCACAGGTTCAAATCCTGTCCCCGCAACCAAACACACCAGAACACAACACGCAAAAGCCCGCAGCGTAAAACGCCGCGGGCTTTGTCATGTCAAATGACATATCGGAACTCAGCGGGAACGCATCACAAGCAGGCGAGCCAACTATCTGAGGCGTTGAGAGTGGTACCTATTCATTGCATAGCTCAAATCGAGATGCCCGCGAGAGCATCTCTGGTTGCGATGCTCTAAGAGGGCAAAATCCGATCATGAGAGTTTCGACCCTACGACGCAGCTTTCTCGGAATGTGGCTTCCGTTACTCTTCACGTCGACGCTGACCGGATCGGTGCAGGCCGCCGGCGATGCGCGCATCACCGGTTTGTGGAAACTCGTCTCCTACGAAGTCGAGGTTCGCTCAACCGGCAAAACGATTCCGGTCATGGGTGCCCATCCGGCGGGTTTCGCTTATTTCACACCCGAGGGGAGGGTGTTCTTCAACCTCACCGGCGAGGATCGGAAGCCTGCAGTCAGCGACAGGGATCGCGCCGCTCTTCTCGACACCATGGTTTCCTATACGGGCCGTTTTACCGTCACGGGTAATCAGTGGACTGCCAAGCTCGATGCGGCGTGGAATCCTGCTTGGGTCGGTACGGAACAGACGCGGTCTTTCGAGATCGATGGGGCGCGCCTTCGTGTCCTGACCCCGTGGCGCGTCATGCCGAACTGGGCAGAGGAGGGGGAGACTCGCAGCCTCGTCACTTTCGAGCGCGCGGTCGACAGTTGACGTCCTGCGCTCACGCGGCCTGAACGCCGCTTTCTCCGGGGGCGTCCCTGGAGACGTGAGCCACTGCCTCGCGCAGGGTCGAGAGATCGGCATCCGCGCGAGTGCCGAACGTCGACAGGTGTCGGCGATAGGCACGCGCGCCGGGCCGTCCGTTGAACAATCCGAGCATATGGCGGGTGAGCGTGTGCAGGCGGATACCGTTTCCCAAGGCTTCAGCGATGGTCGGTGCGAAAGCCTCGACAGCCTCGAAGGCATCCGCCACGGGGGCCGCTTCTCCGAAAACCCGGTCGTCCACGTCGAGCAGCAGGGCCGGCTCGTTATAGGCTGCGCGACCCATCATCACGCCGTCCACGACGGTGAGTTGGGTCAGCGTGTCGTCGATCGTGGCGATGCCGCCGTTGATAGCGATCGGCAGAGACGGGCGCTTCTGTTTCAGCCGCACGACGCGTCCGTAATCGAGGGGGGGGACATCGCGGTTCTCTTTCGGCGACAGACCTTGGAGCCAAGCCTTGCGGGCATGAACGATGAGCCCGTCCACTCCCGCCTGCGTCACGGCATCGACCAGCGCGTCCAGGGCGACCTCCGTATCCTGATCGTCGACCCCGATGCGGCACTTCACCGTGACCGGCACCGAGATGGCGGCCTTCATGGCCGCCACGCACTCGCCGACGAGGATCGGGTCTCGCATGAGGCATGCGCCGAAACGGCCATCCTGAACCCGGTCCGAGGGACAGCCCACATTCAGATTGATCTCGTCGTAGCCGAATCCCTCCGCGATGCGTGCTGCCTTCGCAAGATCGCCGGGTACCGAACCCCCGAGTTGGACGGCGACCGGATGCTCCGGCTCGGAGAAACCGAGCAAACGCGTTCTGTCGCCGTGAAGAACGGCATTGCTGGTCACCATCTCAGTATAGAGCCGGGCACGGCGCGACAGGACACGGTGGAACGACCGGCAATAGCGGTCCGTCCAATCCATCATCGGTGCGACCGAGAAACGGATATCGCTGGGTGTCATGGTGTCCGTATGAAAGTGACGCGGCTCGGTTTTAATTGTGCGGCGACCGCTTCCCTTGCCCGCCTCAGTGATCGTGCTTGCAATCGGGGCCATGCACATGGGCATGGCCGTGATTTGCGTGGCCGTGATCCGCATGGTCGTGTGCATGCCCGTGATCGTGCGCATGCGAATGATCGTGACCTCGGTCGTGAGCATGGTCGTGACTGCACTGACTGTGGTCGTGAGCCTCGCGTTCGGGCTTGAAGGCCCGCGAAACCGGGGTCGCGGCGCAACCCTGCCCACGGATCAGTTCGGCATTGGCCGAGGTCGCGGGTACATAGAGGACGTCTGCACCGATCTCCGCCGGCACGTGGTTGCCACCGAGCTGCCAGGCCAACCGCAGCAGGCGTGCCGGATTCTCCGCCCGTACTTCGAGCAAGGATTCCGCCGCAGCGCGAACGGTCACCAGGCGCCCGTCTTCGAGACGAAACGCGTCACCGTCCTCGATGGAGGCAGCCTTCGCCAGCGCTAGAGTGAAACTCACCCCGCCCGCGCCGGTGAGGATCGCGGCTGCTCCCTGGCGTCCAGAATGGTCGAGAGTCACGGTATCCGCCACGGCATCCGGGCGAATGGCGGCTTTGCGGACGATGGCGGTGGCACGCAGCATGGCTTCCTCGAAACGGTCCTGGGTTTTGTCCGGGCGTCCGGCGAGGGGCGCCCGAGGTGTCTGGCGTGCATCAGTAGAGGGTTTTCTGCCGGAACGGAAAGCGTGGCTGGAACCGTTTCCTCACGTGATGCATTCCACGAACGGAATGGCTAAGCTACGTTGCGCAAGGTCACCACGGCGATAAGCCGGGCCACAAAACGCACAAGGGAGTCTCGGGACCATGAAGAAGCTCATTGCCGCTACCCTCGCCGGGGCTCTCGCCCTCTCCCTCGGCGCCTGCAATACGCCGCAGGATCGTGCTCTTGGCGGCGCCGGTCTCGGCGCCCTGGCCGGTGCGGCCATCGGCGGCGCTGCCACCGGTCGTGCGGGCGGCGCTCTGGCCGGTGCGGCCATCGGCGGAGCCAGCGGCGCGATCATCGGTGCCGGCACGGCTCCGCGCTGCCCATACGGCACGTATCGTGACGCTTACGGCGACGTGTACTGCCGCTGACATCGTTCTCCCGTTTGGGAGAAGCGGAGGGCCGGGGCGCATGCCTCGGCCCTTTTTCATGTCTCGGAGACAGGACGAGCAGGCGGAAATTGCCGTATGCGGGGCTGACCCGGCGGATGGCCGGTGGACGATGCGCTGCGATGCCGATGCTGCTTCAAGACCTTTTCTATCCCCTTCGCCCAAACACTGCTGTCGCTGACGATGGTGGCGCGGCGTGAGCGTCGGCATCTGGGGCAAGCTTGGCGGCGCGGGGATCGGCCTCGCCATCGGTGGACCGATCGGCGGGTTGGTGGGCGGAGTCGCCGGTCACTTCCTGGTGGATCGGGAAGGGGCCTTGTTCGGCGCGACACCGAAGGACGTGGTCTTCACGACCGGCCTCGTGGCGCTCGCGGCCAAGATGGCGAAATCCGACGGGGTGGTGACGCCTTCCGAAATCGAAGCCTTCGCCAAAGTGGTCCAGGTGAGCGAACGGGAGAAGCCCGGGGTCCAGCGCCTGTTCGACCTCGCCAAAGGCACCTCGGCAGGGTTCGAGGCCTATGCGCGACAGATGGCAACGGCGTTTCAGGATGAGCCGGCGTTGCTGGAAGATGTGCTCGACGGCCTGTTCCATATTGCCAAGGCCGATGGTGCGATCCATGAGGCGGAAGAACGCTACCTGCGTGCCGTCGCCGAAACTTTCGGGTTCGACGACGTAGCCTTCCGGCGCATTGCCGCCCGGCACGTGCGTCTCGCCGACGACCCCTATCTCGTGCTCGACCTCGACCACGAGGTGACGGACGCGGAGGTGAAAGCCCGGCATCGTGCCCTCGTCATGGAGAACCACCCGGACCGGGCGATCGCCCGCGGCGTTCCGCCCGAGGCGGTGAAGATCGCCACCGCGCGACTCGCCGCGATCAATGCCGCCTATGACCGGATCGCCGCCGAGCGAGGGCTGCGCTGACACGCAACGGGAGAGCTGCCGCATGAAGCCTATTCCGGAAAGTCCGGTGGCGACCAGCGTGATGCCGTCGCCCAACCACGGCGAGCGCAGGGGTGGTCCGCCGACCATGCTGCTACTGCACTATACCGGAATGGAGAGCGCGGCCGCTGCCCTGCAGCGTCTCGCGAACCCGATCTCCGAGGTATCGGCGCATTACGTCGTGCTGGAGGACGGACGAGTGATCCAGATGGTGCCGGAATCGCGCCGCGCCTGGCATGCGGGGGCCGGTGTATGGGCGCGCACGGCCTTCGGGCTGGAGCGAGACATCAATTCGCGCTCCATCGGCATCGAGATCGTCAATGGCGGACATGTCGGCGGCTTGCCGCCTTACCCGTCCAAACAGATCGACGCGGTGATCGCGCTTTCCCGGGACATCATCGCCCGCTGGGGCATCGCACCGTGGCATGTGCTGGCGCATTCCGACGTGGCGCCGGAACGCAAGGAGGATCCCGGCGAGCATTTCCCCTGGGATCGTCTGGCGGCAGCCGGGGTGGGGCACCACGTGCCGGCGGCGCCCATTCGCGACGGCCGCTTCTTCGCCGAAGGAGACGCAGGCCAACCGATCGAGGCGCTTCAGGCGATGTTCGCGATCTATGGCTACGACATTCCGGTGACCGGTATCTTCGACCCGCGAACGAAGGCCGTGATCACCGCCTTCCAGCGCAGATTCAGGCAGGAGCGCGTGGACGGCGTCGCCGATGCATCCACGATCACGACGTTGCGGGATCTCCTGGCCGGATTGCCGTCACGCTGAGCGGCGCGCCGCCGCGCGGGATACGGCTTGCATCGTACGACGCACGTGGTGTGGCAGCCATTCGCACCGGCCACGCCATGAAACGACGTCGATCGGTCCATGCCCGGTTCCATTGTGCGGCCCCGTCGCTTGGCTCGCTCGACAGGACGCAGGAGTAGGTGGATGGACGACGAAGGCCATCTGATCAGGCGCGTTGCGACACCCTGTCCGTACCCTCGTGCTTTGCCACGTCCCGCGTGCGCCACAGGCTGTAGGCGACGCCACCGGCGAGCAACACGAGCGTGACCGCAAGGGATCCCCACGGCGGTACGTGGACGAGGTCGAACGTGTCGGCGATCACGATCTTGGTGCCGATGAAGATGAGAATGAAAGCGAGGGCCGTCTTCAGGTAGGCGAAACGGTCGACCATCGCGGCGAGGGCGAAATACAGAGCGCGCAGGCCGAGAATCGCAAAGATGTTCGAGGTGTAGACGACGAAGGTATCCGTGGTGATGGCGAAGATCGCCGGGACGCTATCGACGGCGAAGATGACGTCGGCGCCGTTCACGAGAATCAGACCGAGGGCGAGAGGCGTGAACCACAGCACCGCCTTTCCGGTCTCTGGATCCGGCTTACGGACGACGAAGCGTTGGCCATGCATCTCGGGTGTGATGCGCATCACTTTGCGCAGCATCCGCACCATGACGTTGTCCTGGATGTCGCCGGCTTCCTCTTCCTTTCCGAACAGCATCTTCAACCCCGCGAAGATCAGGAAGGCGGCGAAAATCGACAGCACCCAGGCAGCCTGATGCACCAGGGCGGCACCAAGCCCGATCATCAGACCCCGCAGGAGAACCGCAGCGAGGATGCCCCAGACGAGAACCCTGTGCTGGGCGGCGCGGGGAATGCCAAGGGAGGTGAGAATGACGGCGATGACGAAGACGTTGTCCATGGACAACGATTTCTCGACCACGAGGCCGGCGACATATTCCTGGGCGGGCTGAGCACCGAAGTACCACCAGATCCAGCCCCCGAAGGCGAGGCCGAGGCTGAAATAGAATGCGGTGAGGAGAAGGCTCTCCTTGACGCCGATCTCGTGGTCCTTGTCCCGATGCAACAGGCCGAGATCGAAGGCGAGAAGGCCAGCGACTAGGGCGTGGAAGCCGAGCCACATCCAGACAGGCTTGCCGAGCCATTCGATGAAGAGAAAGTCGACCATTTGGGACCGTCGATGCTTTGCGAAACGCAGGAAAGCATCGGCTCCGACATCACGGAAGGCATAGATGCGCATCCGCCAGAGGGGCCCGCAGCCGATTGCCGTCACTTGGGAGCAGCGGGGACGGGAATCAAGGGATGTCCCGGCAGCGTTGACGGCCCTTGTCGCGCAAGGGAGTTCAGACGGGTGCGCTTCCGTGGCTGACGGTGTGGCTTGCTGGCCGCATGACGGGGCAAACCGTCCGGTCGTCCTGTCGTTTCCTTGTTTTGCTGCGATGCGAAGCCCCACAATGGTGTCTGGTTGCTCCGGTTCGGATCCGGATGGGTGAGGATGCAGCGCGTGATGATCGGGCGGCGGATCGAACGCATCCTGAGGACAGCGAGCATGGCGCTGGTTCTCGCCGGGGCGGCGCGGGCCGAAGCGGCGCGCTCCGTGGCGCCCGAATGCGTGAGTGGGCCGACGCGACAGGAGGCGCTCGCCGGGCTCGGGGAGCGTGGCGAGATGATCCTGGCATCGGGTGATCGCGCCGTCCTCGACGGGATTCGCTGGCCGGTGGAGGATGACGGCGCCGCGCGTGCCTGGATGCTCGACCATCGGCACCGTACGCTGACCCTCGTACCGCGCGGGGAGATCGACCGCTGGGGGCGTATGCATGTGGATGCGGCCGTCTCCGACAAAGCCATCGACCTGGCCGGAGGCTTGATCGAAGAGGGACTCGCTTATGCCGATGCGGGGGAACGCGATACGCTCTGCCGGCCGGCCTTGCTGACCCTGGAATCCGGGGCTCGGGCGGCCGCCCGCGGCCTGTGGCGGGCTGGTGTCCGCGAGGGCCGCGAGGGTGCCGCGTTGCGTGAGGCTACGGGGCGTTTCATCGTGGCGCAGGGCCGGGTCGTGAATGTCGGCGAGCGTCCGGCGCGGACCTATCTCGACTTCGCTAAACGAGGCGAGGATGGCTTGACGGTCACCGTGTCGAAGCGCACTTGGCGGCGGCTGCGCGAACGTGGTCTGAATGTGGCGACCCTGCGGGGGCGCATGGTCCGGGTTCGGGGAATCGTGGAAGCGTGGCGCGGCCCCACCCTCGACATCGCGAGCGCAGACATGATCGAAGTTCTGGATGAGGAGCGGACGCTTCGGCGCTGAACGGTATGAGCGGGGGGCAGACACGACATCGCGGATATGGAGCGGTCCGAACCGGGCTGCTCGTCTCGACGCTCATTCTGACCGGTTGCAGTTCCGACCAGAGCGGCGTGGTTCTGCAGCCGGCGGCGATCAAGGTCCCCGTCGAGGCGCCTCGGACCACCGGCCGGGAGCGCACCGCATCCGATGCCGACCATGCCAAGCTCGTGGCGTCGTTCGGCGGGGAGTACCGCTCGCCGGCGGCTCTGCGCCTGCTCACCGAGGTGACCGACCGGTTGGTGAAGGCCACCGACCGTCCCGAGGAGACCTACGCGGTCACGCTGCTCGATTCGCCGGTCATCAACGCCTTCGCGCTGCCGAATGGCCGTCTCTACGTGACGAGGGGCTTGCTGGCGCTCGCCAGCGATACGTCGGAGATCGCCGCCGTCCTCGCCCATGAGATCGCCCACGTCACCCTGCGCCATGCCACGGCACGTACCGAGCTCGCCCTGCGCTCCCAACTGGTGAGCCGGGTGGTCGCCGACGTCCTCAACGATCCGGCCACCGGCGCGCAACTTCAGAACCAGTCGAAATTCGCCCTGGCCCGCTTCTCCCGCGATCAGGAGCTCGAGGCCGACGGGATCGGCGTGCGGACGCTCGCCCGTGCGGGCTACGATCCGTTCGGCGCGGGGCGGTTCCTCAACTCCCTCAACCGCACCACCAACATGAAGACCGGGACGGGCATGGCCGGCGAGCCCGACATGCTCGCCACTCATCCGGGCACGAGCGAACGGATCAACCTCGTCACCCGAGCCGCGCGTCTCATCGGCGCGCCCGGTCTCGGCGTCGATGAACGCGCCCGCTACCTCGCCGCCATCGATGGGATCGCCTATGGCGACAATCCGGGCGACGGCATCGTCAAGGGCCGCCGCTTTCTCCATCCGAGCCTCGGCATCGCCTTCGAGGTGCCGGAGGGGTTCACCATCGAGAACACGCGGAACGCCGTCCTCGGTGCCACGGGGGAGGGGAGCCGCCGCCTCCTGTTCGATCAGGTCGAAAGCCATGTGGGTCAGAGCCTGGAGGAGGTTCTGCGCGCCACGTGGAGCGACAGCATCGAGGCGAGTTCGGTGGAGAACCGCATGGTCGCCGGCAACTCGGCGGTGACGGCGATGTCGCGCGGCAAGGACTGGACCTTCCGCCTCGCTGCCGTCCGGGTTGGAGAGACGACCTTCCGCATGATCATGGCCGCCAAGGGCAGCACGGATCCCGACGGTGCGTTCCGGCGCTGGACCGAAAGCCTGTCCGGCGTCGGCCCCGACGAGGTGAAATCCCTGCGCCCGTTACGCATCCAGGTGGTGACCGCCGGACCGGCCGATACGGCCGACGAGATGGCACGCAGGATGGTCGTGCCGGATCGTCCCCTGGACCGGTTCCTCGTGCTCAACGAGCTGGAGCGGGGCGCCGTCATCCGTGCCGGACAAAGCTACAAGCTCGTGGTCGAGTAACGAGGCACGGACGAGGCCCGCCTTACATAGCGTTGAATGACGCCACCGGCATTTCCCATACCCCCCGGATGGAGGAGGGTGCGGTGATTTTTCAAAAGCCCGATCGCGCGGCTTCTCTCATCCGCGCGATCGAGGGGTTTTGGGTGTCTCCATTCGCTTGATCGGTCAGGCGGCGGCCAAAGCCGCCATCGACATCGATTCCTTTTTCATCAACTCGCGATAGAACCCGTCGAGATGGGTGAGCTTGTCCGGTGAGCCATCCTGGATGATGCGCCCGCCTTCCAGCACCACGATCCGGTCGAAATCCTTCAGCGTCGAGAGACGATGTGCGATCGCGATGACGGTGCGGCCCTTCATCAGATTGGCCAAAGCGTGCCGGATCGCCTCCTCGGAATCCGCGTCGAGGGCCGACGTGGCCTCGTCGAGCAGGAGAATCGGCGAATCCTTCAGGATCGCGCGGGCGATGGCGATACGCTGGCGCTGACCGCCGGACAGCTTTACGCCCCGGTCGCCCACGATGGTGTCGAAACCTTCCGGCAGTGCCTCGATGAAATCGGTGCAATGCGCCGCCGCGGCGGCCTTCCAGACATCCTCGTCCGATGCGTCTGGCCGGCCGTAGCGGATGTTCTCGCGCAGGGTCCGGTGGAACATCGAGACGTCCTGCGGCACCACGGTGATGGCCTCGCGCAACGAGTCCTGGGTCACGCGGTTGATGTCCTGGCCGTTGAGCAGGATCTTCCCGCCCTGAACCTCGTAGAAGCGCTGGAGCAGCGAGAACAGGGTCGACTTGCCGCCGCCCGACTTGCCCACGAGGCCGATGCGCTGGCCGGCTTCGATCTTCACGTTGAAGTCCGTGAACACCGCGCGCCCATCGGGATAGGAGAAGGCCACGTGATCGAAATCGATCTCGGCGCCCGTTCCCGACAGCGGCATGGCCTCCGGATGGTCGATCAGGTCATGCGGCTGAAGCAGGGTATGCAGGGCCTCCGATAGACGGGCGGTGTGTTGGGTCGCATCCACCAGGGCAACGGCCAGGTCGCGGGTGGCGGCGAGGATGCGGATGCCGAGGGTGCAGACGAGGACCACCTGTCCATTCGTCGCCTGGCCGGCTTCCCACATGATAATGGCCCAATAGAGCAGACCGAGCACGGCGAAGACCGTCAGGATCGCGTGAACGATCCGCAGTTTCTCCAGGTAGAGCAGCGAGGACCGGCGCGAGCGCATCTCGACGCCGATCGTGCCGTCGAACCGCTTGTACTCCCGCTTGAACGCCGAGAAGGCCCGGACGAGCGGCATGTTGCCGACGAGGTCGACCATCTCGCCGTCGACGCTGGCTGCCTTGGCGGCGAAATCGTGGTGGAGCGGCTTTCCCGCGGCCGCCATCTTGAACATCAGGACGACAACGGCGGCGAAGATGCCGGCCAGGACGCCCGCCATGGTGAGGTTCACGGTGCCGATATAGATGATCGACAGGAAGGCCGCGACGCAGGGCGGCATGACGTTGAAGACGAACATGTTCTCGACCGTGAAGATCGCGTTCGATGTCGCCGTGATGCGCGAGGCCAGGGTTCCGGGCTGCCGGTCGGCGAAGAAGGACGGCGAGTGGCCGGTCATGTGCCGGAACAGATCGCGGCGGATATCACCCGTCACACCGACGAAGGTGAACGACCCGACGAGGCTCGCCACGCGCCAGAGCATGTTGTCGGCGGCGATGAAGGCGATGAGGATCGCCAGTGCGCCCCAGATCAGGCCTGCATCCGGCCCCTTGCTGAGGGCATCGACGACGCCTTTGAGTGCGTAATCGGTGCTCACCGAGAAGGCGACGGCGCCGAGAACGGCGCAGAGGATCACCAGATGCGGCAGTGCCCGCCGCTTGAGATAGCGGGCGACGAACGCGAAGGGCCTGTCGGCGTAGACGCAGAGGTCTTCCATATGGGTGACCATCCCAGTGCTCGTTTTTAACTGTCGGATGCTCGCGCGATCCCGCAAGCAGGCCGCACGGAACCGTGAACTTATAGGTCGCAACGCTAATCTCGTCCAAGCGTTGCGGGCGACCGTCAAGCTTGCCCGTTTGTAGGGAGGAAACCTGAACGGGTGTTGAGCGGCAAGCGAATTCGGTGCCGGCCCACCCGTCAGACCACCTCGGCCTGACGGGTTTCCGGCATGATCAGGGCGAGCAGCGCGAAGCCGGCGAGACCGACGATGGCGAGGCCGAGGAACGCGCTGTGACTACCGAGATGATCGGCCATGATTCCGGCCAGTGATGTCGACAGGGCGGCGCCGATGCCCATGGCGGTTCCGACCGCACCGAGGGCGAGGTTGAACCGTCCGGTGCCGCGCGTGACGTCGGAGACCACGAGGGGCACCATGACCCCGAACACGGCCGCCGAGACGCCGTCGAAGACCTGGATCGCGACGAGGAGTTCCGGGCTGTCGGTATAGGCGAACAGCAGCCCGCGGATCGGCAGGGCAGCGAAGCCGATGAGAAGGAGCGGGCGTCGGCCCCACTTCTCTGCGGCCCGTCCGACGGCAGGTCCGGAGATCGCCAGGACGACCTGGGGCACCACGATGCAGGCGGCGATGAGCGCCGTGGCGGTCTCGCTGGCCCGCAAGGTCAGCATGCTGCCCACCAGCGGCAGCATGGCGGCGTTGGCGAGGAAGAACAGGGTCATGCAGGCGGCAAAGCACAGCAGGGCTCGGTTGGTGACGATGGCCTTCAGCGCGCTTTCCTTGGGGCCGGACTCCACCGTCTCGCCCTGGCGTGCCTGAAGCGGCACCGCGCCAGGGCGAATGAACGAGAGCGCGATCAGGGTCGGGATCATGAGGAAAGCGGTGAGGTAGAACACCGCGTCGTTCGACAGGTAGTAACCGCAGGCCCCCATCAGCGCCGCAGCGACGGCGTTGCCGAGCGCCGAGAAGCTGGCATTGCGCCCGAGCCGCTCACCGGCTCGCTTATGGCCGACGAGGCCGATGCTGATGGCCGCGATGGCCGGTGTGAGAATACAGCTCGCCGCGGAATGGGCCGCCATCGCGAGGAGGACGATGAGGAAGCTCGGCCACATGGCGAGAGCGAAGGCGCTGAGCGAGATCGCCACCACCGAGAGCCCGGCCGCGAAGCGTCGCGAGCGGACGGCGTCGACGAAGGCACCGCCCGGCACCTGACCCAGCAGGCTCACGAGGCTCCCGACGGTCAGGGCGAAACCGATATCGGATTGCGTCCACTGCGCCTGCGTGAAGTACACGGCGAGAAACGGACCGAAGCCGGTCTGGAGGTTCGCGACAAAGAACGTGAAGGCGTCGAGCCCCCGGCTGCTCCTCACCGAACCAGCCTGCATGTCGGTGGAAACCTCTCCGGGCTTCTCGGCATAGGCGTCGCGCCGCAGAGCCCCTCGCGGCCGGAACTCCGACCGCGGCAATTCACGGGGCTTGATGACGCGTCGATTCTGCGAGCGGGATGCCGTCATTTGTCCGGCGTTTTCTCACCCGGCTTGTCGGGCGCGGGAGAGGGCGCCGCACTCGGTGGCGGCGCCACCGGAGCCTGGACCGGCGCCGCAGGCTGGGCAGCTGGCGCTTGGGCCGCCGGAATCTGGCTCGACGCGGTCGAAGGAGCCGGCTCGCCATCGGGTGGAACGCTGGGGCTGGCTGGACCGAGGACAACGATGGGATCTCCCGGCTTGTACTCCGGCGAGACGCGCACCTGGTTGCGGCTCAACTGCAGGACGAGGCGGCTCGGCTTGCCATCGGGCGAGAACCGCATGGACCGCCAATCCACGGCGATCTTGCGGGAGCCGACCCCAAGGAAGCCGCCGAAATCGATGATGGCGGCGCGCGGGCGACCGTCCTTGTCGAGGATGATGTCGATGATCCGGCCCATATCCTCGCCGGTGGAACTGCGGACGCCCTTGCCGAGCACGCCCTCGTAATCCTGGGTGTCCAAGACCGTGGCAGGGGTGCCGGTCGGCAGTACGGGTGCGATGGCCGTTGGCGCAGCCTGCGGCGCCGCAGGCTGCGAGGCCGGTGCGGGCGGCGCGGCGGGGGCGGCCGGCGCTGCTTCGCTCGCCGGGCCGGTGACCGGGGCGTTGCCCTCCGCTGCTGCTGCGGCGGCGGCCCAAAGGGTGATCGACGCGGCGGCGACCATCCGGACAGTTCTGAACACGTGCGTTCCCCGAAGAAGCATCTCGCCGGCTCCCGCTCAACCTGAGCCATTCCGTTGAGTTCCCACCTGCCATGGGACGGACGGCGTATGAGGGCGGACCAAGGCGAAGTTGTGGATGAGGGCGGGTCGATCGGCGACGATGCGGCTCGCCCCGATGTCGAGTTGGCAAGAACCGGACCGTCGCGGCCATGGTGGCGTGGAGTATGGGGGGTGTCCAGACGAACCGGTGGACGATCACCCCGAATTTTCCCTCAGTTCGAGGGGGGAGGTGTGACAAACGCCCTGCGATCGTCTGGTTTTCGCCTTTTGTGCATCGTAGAGATGCGCGCAAGCGTGCCGGACCACCCGCGCGAACCAGGGTGGAATACTTTTGAGGATCAAGTCGATGCGTATCTCGTCGAACGTCTGCGCCGTGGCGCTCATCGCGGCGGCCCTGGGCGGATGTCAGGCGTTGTCCGGCAATTCTGGCGTCATGCCCGAGAGCGAAGTGGGGCCTCCGCCGTCCATGCGTGGCTCGGTTCCCGGAGCCCAGCGCCCGCGGGCGGCCGAAGTGGACCCCGATGGCGTACCTCTGCAGACGGCGCCGACGCGGCGGCTCGACCTGCCGAAATCGGCCGGTGGCCAGGCCCGCTCGCAGGCGGAGACGGAGCGGCGTATCCGCCGCGAGGATATCGAGGGCGATACGACCAGCCGGTCCAGCTCCGGCGGACTCGCTCCGCAGATGGGCTCGGGCGGCAGCGTCGGCCTCGGCGGCAAGTTCTGACGAACGCTCGCGAAACTCCCGGTCATCGCCGCCTTCCGTTCCCGGCCGGGCGGCGATGCGGGAGTTTCGTGAAAGGCACCGCAGCAGGTCCTTCCGCACGGTGGAAACGCTGCATGCGGAAAGCGTGATCTTGACGGTTAAATCAGGTCGGCGCCACGTGTGTCGGTTTCGCCCCGACTCTCGGCGGCGACAAGTCCGGCAAGACCAGCGAGGAATGCACCGGAAGCGACGATGGTGAGGGCAACGACTGCGATGATCATGCGCGGAGTGTTCCTCATCGAGTTTAAGGGATCGTTGCATGAGCCGGGTCGGGCGATGCGCCGACGTCCTTGATGAGGGTCGGTCGAAAAAATTCCATGCTCGCGCCTGGCGGTCGGAACAGGCCCTCGATGCGTCGGGATGCTGCTGTAAGCCGAGAAGCTTCGCACCGGCCGCACCGCCTTGACCCGGATAAGTGCTCGGCGGCGCAATGCCCCGCGGCAATGCTGGCATCCATACAAGCCCTTGTTGGCGTGACGCTTTTCGTAAAATTTTCGATCCGAGGGCGCGATGACGTCTCGTCGGCCCGCTCCGAAGCGTGGCTGCACGGGCGACCGCCCCTGCCCCGGCGATTGTGTGTGATCGGGGTCCGAGAGGGCTGCAGGGTCCCCGTTATCCCCGTCCCTTCTGTGGATGGGCGGTGGGTCTACGTGATTCCCTCTTGGAACGCTCTCAGCACCGCTTAGTTGTTGCAGCTATGCGCTCCGAGGCCCCTGGCCGTGGGCGTGACGGCGCTCGAAGCCAAATTCCGGAGGAACTCATGGCAACCAAAACCACCACCAAGGCAGCCGAAAAGCCGGCCGCCGCCAAGAAGGCCGCTGCTCCGAAGGCCGAGGGCGCCGCAAAGCCGAACGCGCTGCAGCAGCCGCTGAAGCCCTCCGAGGAACTCGCAGCCGTGGTCGGCGCCGCAGCGCTTCCGCGCGGCGAGGTCGTCAGCAAGGTCTGGGAATACATCAAGAAGCACAATCTCCAGAACCCGGAGAACAAACGCGAGATCCTGGCCGACGACAAGCTGAAGAAGGTCTTCGGCAAGGACAAGTGCACCATGTTCGAGATGAACAAGCACCTCGCCGCCCATCTCAAGTCGGCCTGACGCCGATGCGGCCCGGCGCTTCGACAGCGCCGGGCAGGCTCTTCGAGACGGCGATAAGGCCGTTCCCGGTTCGGGTGGGTCCGCCTCAGGCGATATGACGGATGACTCCGCCATCCACACGCAGAGCGGCGCCGCTGGTGGCACTCGCGGCCGGGCTGCAGATATAGGCCACCATGCTGGCGACCTCCTCCACCGTCGCTAGGCGACCGATCAGCGAGGTGGAGCGGTGCTCGGCGACGAAGTCACGTCCCAGCTTGTCGAGGTCGACTTCGCCGGTATCCTTGGCCATCTTCGCCATGAAGTCCGCGACACCCTCCGAGAGGGTTGGACCGGGAAGCACGCTGTTGACCGTTACTCCGCTTCCGGCCACGGTCTCGGCGAGGCCGCGTGACACGGCGAGCTGCGCCGTCTTCGTCATGCCGTAATGCACCATCTCCACCGGAATGTTCAGGCCGGACTCGCTGGAGATGAAGACGACCCGCCCCCATCCCGCCGCGACCATGCCCGGCGTGTAGGCGCGGGAGAGGCGGATGCCGCTCATGACGTTGGTCTCGTAGAAGCGAAACCAATCCTCGTCGGGTATCTCGAAGAACGGCTTCGGCTCGAAGATGCCGGTGTTGTTCACCAGGACATCGACGGCCGGCAGCCCCTTCACCACCGCTTCCGCGCCGCTCGCCGTGGCGACGTCGCCGGGCGCCGCAATGAAGCAGGTCGTGCCGGTTTCCTCGGTCAAGCGCGCGATCGCCGCCCGGACCCGGTCCGGTGTACGCCCGTTGACGGCGACGGTTGCACCCATTCCGGCAAGGGCCTTGGCGATGCCGTAGCCGATGCCGCCGGTCGAGCCGGTCACCAGCGCACGTCGCCCCTTCAGATTCATGTCCATGAATGTTCCTCCGTTGGCAGCCTCGTTGATCAACGCCCGAGGCGATGGGTGGCTGCGTTCGGTGGATCAGCCCGTCGGCTGGCGCCGCATGATGCTGGAGACGGCACCCGCCGCTGCCATGGCGCAAGCGAACCACAGAGCGGTTCCGATGGAGACCGCCGTGCCGCTGGCGTGGGTGAGCCCGAAAATGACGGCGACGAGGGCCGCGCCCAGCGACTGCCCAGTCAGCCGCGCCGTCGATTGCATGCCGCTGGCTCCGCCGCTGCGCGAGCGCGGTGCGCTGGTGACGATCACCTTGTTGTTGGGCGATTGGAACAGCCCGAAGCCGACGCCGCAGACGGTCAGCCGCCAGGCGATATCAAGGAGGGACGGGGCGGCGGGGAGCAGGGCCAGCGCCGCGATGCCGCCGGACATGAGCGCCAGCCCGATTCCGCCGAGAACACCCGGCGCGTACCGGTCGGCGAGGCGGCCGGATATCGGCGCCGTGATGGCGATGGCGATGGGCCATGGCGTCATCAGGAAGCCGGTCTCGGTGGCCGAGAGGTGCAGCGCATCTTGGAAATAGAAGGGTAGGGCGATGTAGGCCATCATCTGCGCCCCGAACGAGGCGATGGACGTCACCATCGACAGGGCAAAAGCGGGAATGCGCAGCAGGTCCACCGGCAGCAGCGGCGTCGTGAGCCGCGCCTGATACTGCACGAACACGGTGCCGACCGCGAGCCCGGCTGCGATCTCCCCCAGGGCGAGCCAGCGCCCATTCGCCTCGCCGATTCCATCGAGCCCGATGATGAGTAGGCCGAAGGTGAGGGCGTTCAGGATCGCGCTTGGTACGTCGAACCGCGCCCCGCTCACCGGCGTCACCGGCAGGGTCCGCGCCGCCACCGCCAGGGCCACGAGGCCGACGGGCAGGTTGACCAGGAACAGCCAGGGCCATGTCGCCACGGACAGGATCGCGGCGGCGACGGTGGGGCCGGTGGCGGAAGCCATGGCGACGATGAGAGCGACGTTGCCGACGCCCCGGCCGATCATGCGGTGCGGGTAGATGAACCGCACCAGGGCGATGTTCACGCTCATGATCCCGGCGGCGCCGAACCCCTGGGCGATCCGCGCGACGATGAGCCCGGGCAGGGATGTGGAAAGAGCGCAGGCGAGGGACGCCGCGACGAACAGGACGAGGCCGCCGAGATAGACCTTCCGATAGCCGAGGATGTCACCAAGCGAGGCCAGCGGCAGCAGCGATGCTGTCACCGCGATCTGGAAGCCGTTGACCACGAAGATCGCCGAGGCCGGGCTGACCCCGAGATCCTTCGCCATGGCGGGAAGGGCCACGTTGACGATGGCCCCGTCCAGTACCGCCATGGTCATGGCGAGCCCGATGGCGAGAAGCGCCAGCATGCGCTCACGCACCGGCAGGCCGTCCAGCGGTTTATCGGGAACCGGACCGGCCGTGCCTCCGGTAGGGGGAATCGCCTCGTGCGTCATCGCACAGAGCCGTGGACGATCCCTGCTCGCTTCGGCAAGTGCCCTATGTCACCCCTCGGCGAGGGGGGCGGCATCGTTACCCCCCTACGGAGGAATGACATGCGTCTGGCGACACTCCTGCTCGGCTGCCTGCTCGCCTTGTCGCCCGCCGCCGTGCGAGCCGAGGATACCGGCCCGCTTGGGATCGGGCTCGAAGGGTTCGCCTATCCCTATCCGGTCTGGTTTCTCGACCTGACACGGGACAACGAGCGCCAGCGTCTCGCCTACATGGACGTCACGCCGACCGGGACGCCAAATGGACGCACAGTGCTGTTGCTGCACGGCCGCAATTTCCCGTCGAGTTACTGGGAGCCGGTGATCGGCGCGCTGGCCAGTGCGGGCTACCGCGTGGTCGTTCCCGACCAACTCGGCTTCGGCAAATCGTCGAAGCCGGTGGGACCGTTCAGCTTCGACGTGATGGCTGCGGAAACGCTGGCACTCCTCGATTCCTTGAGACTTCCACGTGTCGACGTGGTCGCCCATTCCATGGGCGGTATGCTGGCTGCCCGACTTGCCCGAAACGCGCCGAGCCGGGTGAACAGCCTCGTCCTCGAAGCGCCGATCGGTCTCGAGGATTATCGCTTCACCGTCCCGCCGGTTTCCAACGACACGCTTCTGCGGATCGAGGGGGGTGTCACCGCGGAAGCCTACCGGCGCCAGCTGATGACGAACTACGCGCTGTCGCTTCCCTCATCGGCGATCGAGCCCTTCGTTTCGATACGTGAGCGCGTCAAAGGCTCAGGCGAGTATCCGCGCTGGCTCCAATCCTTCGTCAATTCCTACCAGATCATCTGGGGACAGCCGGTGGTGCACGAGATCCCGCTGATCGCCGCGCCGACGCTGTTCGTCATGGGCGGGAACGACCGCAACGCACCGGGCAAGCCTTTCGCCCCCGAGAACCTGCGCGCCGCCATGGGCGACAATGCCGGCCATGCCAAAGCTCTGGTGGCACGGATGCCCGATGGGCGCGCTGTCGTCTTCGACGGCATCGGCCACCTCGTCCATATGGAAGCGACCGATCGCTTCAACGCCACGATGCTCGAATTCCTCAACGGCCATTGAGCCGGGACAAACTAAGGGAACACTCAGATGGATGTCGGCGTGATCGGGTTGGGCCGGATGGGCCGGGGCATGGTTCAGAGCCTCGTCCGGGGCGGTCATCGGGTGAGGGTCTGGAACCGGACTGCATCCACCGCCGACGGTCTCGATGGGGTGACGGTCGTGCATAGCGCGGCGGACGCCTTCACCGGGGATGCGGCGATCACCATGCTCGCCGACGACGCGGCCCTGCGTTCGGTGATCGTGGAGGGCGGGCTTCTCGATTCCGGCACGCGGCCCGGCCTGCATCTCAGCATGAGCACGATCTCGGTGGCGCTCGCCCAGGAGCTCACCGCGATCCACGAGCGGGCCGGCGTGCCCTATATCGCCGCCCCCGTCTTCGGCAGGCCGGACGTGGCGCAGAACGGTGCCCTGAACATCGTCGTCGCGGGAGACCCTTCCGTCATCGCGACGGCGCAACCGCTGCTCGACGCCCTCGGCACGAAGACCTGGCCCTTCGGAACCGAGCCGTACCGGGCCAATGCGGTGAAGCTCGCGGGCAACTTCATGCTGATCGCGGCCATCGAGGCCATGGGCGAAGCCGCCGCCTTCGCCGAGGGGCATGGCGTCGCCGGTGCCGATCTCCTCGGCCTTCTCACCAACACGCTGTTCGCCTCTCCGGTCTACACGGGCTACGGCGCATCCATCGCCGCCGGGCGTTACGAGCCACCGGGCTTCGGTCTGAGGCTCGGGCTCAAGGATATCGGCCTCGCCCTCGCGGCATCGGGCCAGGCCGGCGTACCGATGCCTTTCGCCAGCGTGCTGCGCGACAACCTCATCGACGCGGTCAGCCACGGCGACGGCGACAAGGATCTTGCCGCCCTGGCGCTGGTCTCGGCGCGGCGAAGCGGGCGTTGAAGGCAGACCCGCTCCGGTGCGGTGCTATGAGACGAGGAAGTCGGAGGCCGTCAGAAATCCGACACTCCTGACCGTCGCGAATTGGACGGCCTGCTCGGCGCCGCTGCCGTCGGCATCGTAGGAGAGGGCGCCCGTGTAGTAATCGTAGAGGATACGGTCGCTCGCATCGACCGTACCCGTGCGAATGTTCTTGAACGCAGCGCCGGACAGATCGCCTTCCACCAAGCCTTTGAAGATCGCGTTCTCTAGCCTGATCGTATCGGTGCCGTGAAAGAAATCGGTGATGCTGTCGATGTTGTCTTTCCCGAGCTTCGTATCGAAGACGAACGCGTCCTTCCCGCCGGAGCCTGCCAGTACGTCCGTCCCCAACCCGCCATTAATGACGTTGTCGCCGTACGTGCCGGCGATCGCGTTCGCGAGATTGTTGCCGGTGAGATCGATGGCGAGATAGGGGTCTTCCTGGCTGCCGATCAGGAACTCGATGGACTGGTCCTTCGCGAGCGTGAAATCCGAACTGGCATAGACCGTATCGGTGCCCCGGTCCTTTGCCTCGATGACCTGATCCCGCTTATTGCTGACATAGTAATCGTCGTTGCCTGCAAGGCCCTTCAGGACATCGATACCGGCTCCACCATCGAGACGGTTGTTGCCCGCATTGCCCGTAACCGTGTTCGCGAGCGCATTACCGACGCCGCCGATATCGCCCTTGCCGGTAAGTGTCAGGTTTTCGACATGGGCCGAGAGCGTATGATCGACCGATGACAGAACGAGGTCCGTGCCCGCGCCGCGCTTTTCGATCACCACGTCGCCGAAATGATCGATGACGAACGTGTCGTTGCCGACGCCGCCTTCCATCCGGTCGATACCCTTGCAGCCATCGAGGGTGTCGTTGCCCGCTCCGCCGATGAGATGGTCGCTTCCGGTATAGCCAAAGAGCTTGTCGTTGCCGCCGAGACCGTCGATCCGGTCGTTCCTGGCGGAGGCCATGGCCCCCCTGAGCAGGTCCGCGCCCGACGTCGCGCCCTTCACCTGGAACGGGTCGTCCGTCGAAACGGAATAGATCTGGAAATCGGTGTCGCTACCGGTCCGTTCGAGTCCCGTCTCGCGACCCGCCTTGAGGAGACCGAAAGTGCCGTTCTGCAAGGCCACGATCTGGGGCGGTTCGGACATATGTCCGCTTCCGATCGCTTCGGAATAGAAGTCGAAAACCTGACCGGTGGAAGACCCGTCGGCGTTGTAAAGCAACCCGCGCGCGGTCGTCAGGATCTTTCCGTCCGCCAGATCGGAAGATCCGAGGACGAGTTCGAGCAATTGTCCGTTCGAGAGAGTCGTCACGGAAACGATGTAAGCGTTGTCGAACGTGTAGGTCTGGGCGAGCGTGACCGCCTTGGTGATGCTTCCGTCGTGACCAGCCTTGTAAGTCGATGCTGCGATATCGGTGAGGACATCGGTCTGGACGCCATTAGCGGCCTTCTTGATGTCCCGCCCCTCATAGGCGACGGCAAATCCACCCTTCTGGTCGGCGGTGACCGAGTAAATCACCTTCGTTTCGTATCCGCCGGCAAACTCGGCCACCTGGCCGAGTTTGAACGCTTCGCCCGGCACCTTGCCGTCTGAGGTCACCACGCGTGCCATGAGGGTCGAACTGACACGGCCCGTATCGACCCATGTCGCGAGATAACGACCGTCCGACAGGGCGGTGACTTTGGTCGAGTGGGTCTGGTCGTCGTTCACCGACCGGTCGACGACGGCGGTCGCGACGAAGCGGTGGTTCTCGTCGATGATGTCGACAGTCCGGATCTTGCTGGTCGCTCCCTGAGCGATATGGGCGAGGGCCATCGCACCGTTCCGCGCGAAGGCGACGCTGTTGTCGTAGGAGCTCAGGAACGGCACGTCCGTATCGGACAGGGAGGTGATCTTCGTGGTGTAGAAGGGCGTGTAGGTCCCTTTCGCGTCCACGGTGCCGAGGCTGTACTTTGCCTTCTGATATTGCGTCGAAAAGCCGCCGAACGTGCCGTCGACGTAAGTGCTGTCATAGACGCCGACGACGACAGATCCATCGGCTCGGTAGGACAAGGCCTCCACCTGGAGATCGCCGAGGGCGGGCGAGTTCTTCGCCTGGATGCCAGTCGAACTGAAACTCGTCAGCGTTGCTCGGCTCGTGGCGGGTTCACCCCCTTGGCCCGGCACATATCCCTGCGCCAACAGGCCAAACCCACCCTTCGCCGTCGGTACGATGAAGTCGACGGGAAGGACGCCGATGGCGGAATCCAAGTCTATCGGGTCGCCATTCGCGACTAGAACCGCCGACATATCCGCTCCTCAGTGTTCGTTGCGGAAGGTGGTAGGGCGGTACCAATGCAATCTCAATCGCCGGGCGACGCGCGGAATCTCTTAGTGCAGCCGCGTGCCATTTTTGCAGACTTTGGTTGCGCCTAGAGCGCCCCCTCCCGCACCGCCCCCGGATCGGCGAGCGAGTGAAGCAGCCGCGCGGCGGAATGGGCGAAGCGCAGCGTCACCGCCTTGCGGCGGGCGCCGCTTAGCACATGGTCGACCGGGTCGCACAGGATGGCGGCGCTGTAGCCATCGGCGATGATCAGCCCGGCCTCGTCGGGCGTCAGTCCTTCGGGAAGGGAATCGGGAACGGCGAAATAGAAGCGATCGCAATAGTCCCGGTAATCCGGCCACTTCTTGTCGGCGCGGAAGTCGGCGACGCTGGATTTGATCTCGACGATGGTCAGCCGGCCCGCCGGGCACAGGGCGATGATGTCCGCTCGCCTGCCGTTGGCGAGAGAGAATTCCGGGATCGTCACGTGGCCGAGGTCGGCGAAGAGCCGGCGAACCCCGCGCTGAACCTGAAGCGCGGTCGCCGATTGCCGGCGGTCCGGCGGCAGGACGAGATGGGCGAGGGCTGCTGACATGGCTTCGCTTGGGGATGGCTTCGCTTGGGGAGAGTGCGGTCTCGAATCGACTGTCCCGCCAGGGAATCAGGTCGGCCCGCCCTTGTCACCTGCGGCAGCCTGCCCGCCCGCCAGTGCGGCGCGGATCGCGTCGAACCCGTCGGTCAGTGCCGCCGGCCCGGGCTGCAGGATCAGAGGCGACTTGATCTCGTGGATACGCCCCGCTGCCACGGCGGGGATCGAATCCCAGCCCGGCCGCTCGCGGATCCGCGCCACGTTCACCCGCTTGCCGCACCACGAGGCGAGGATGACGTCCGGCTGCGCGGCGATTACTTGTTCGGACGTGACGATCCTGTCCTTGGCCGCCGCCTGCCGGGCGAGATCGGGAAAGACGTCGTCGCCGCCGGCATAGCCGATGAGTTCGGAGGCCCAGCCGATCCCGGAGATCATCGGCTCGTCCCATTCCTCGAAATAGACCGTCAGCCGGGGCGGGCCGGCATTGTCGAGGGCGGCGGCGCCGAGGCGGTGGGCGTAACCCTGAGCCAGCGCATCAGCCTTCTCGCTGGCCCCGACCAGGGCGCCCACGGTGCGGATCATCGCGAGGCAGCCGGCGACGTCGCGCTGGTTGAAGAGATGGACCGAGATTCCGGCGCGGGCGAGGTCGGCGACGATCTCGGCCTGCATGTCGGAAAAGGCGAGGACGAGGTCCGGCTGCAGGGCGAGGATCTTCGGCAGGTCGGCGCTGGTGAAGGCCGAGACGCGCGGCTTCTCCTTGCGGACGCGGGCGGGGCGCACGGCGTAGCCGGACACGCCGACGATCCTGTCCTCCTCACCCAGCAGATAGAGGGTCTCGACGGTTTCCTCGGTGAGGCAGACGATCCGTTCGGGTGGGAACCGGCGCATGCGGCGTCACGAATTGAAGAAGCTGATGACACCCGCGCCCGGCGCGAGCCAGACGAAGGCCCAGACGAAGGCCGAACTCCAATTGGCGAGCTGGAACGGCAGGCGCGGCACCTCGAACATCCCGGCGATGAGCGGCACCACCGCGCGGGCCGGGCCGATGAACCGGCCGATGACGATGCCCCAGGCGCCGTAGCGCCGGCAGAAATCCTCGCCCTTGGCGACCATCTGCGGATAGCGGCTCATCGGCCAGATCGACTTGGCGCCGTGCTGGAAGTACCGGCCGATCTCGTAGGACACCCAATCCCCGAGCCCGGCGCCGATGCCGCCCGCGATTACCATCGGCCAGAACGGGATGCCGCTGGCACCGATCAGCGCGCCGATGGCCACCAGCAGCACCGTGGCGGGGACCAGGATCGACAGGAAGGCCAGCGATTCGCAGAAGGCGAGCACGGCGATGATGAGGGGTGCCCATTCCTTGTGCGTTTCCACGAAGGTCAGGATCGTGGTCTTCAGCGCTTCGAAATCCATGGAGGCCCCTGTTCGTCGCAGCCGATGTGCGGGAAGGCCGCCCTCCCGGCAAGGGTCGATCTCGTCACGGACGAGCCTCGCGTCGGTTGTGAATGCACCGCAGGGCGAAACCGGCTACGACGCTGACCGTCGCGCTCGCACCCGTCGAAGCAAGGCCTGATACGCCGATGAGAATTCTATCGATCCAGTCGCACGTCGCCTTCGGCCATGTGGGCAATGCCTCGGCGGTGTTTCCCATGCAGCGGCTCGGCGTCGAGGTCTGGCCGATCCATACCGTCCAGTTCTCCAACCACACCGGCTACGGCGCCTGGCGCGGCCGGGTGTTCGACGGGCCGATGATCGAGGATCTCGTCCTCGGCATTACGGAGCGAGGCGTGCTCGGCCGATGCGACGGCGTCCTGTCCGGCTACATGGGGTCGGCCGATATCGGAACCGCCATCGTGCGGGCCGTGGCGGCGGTGCGGAGCGCCAACCCGAAGGCGCTGTATTGCTGCGACCCGGTGATGGGCGATACCGATCGGGGGATCTATGTCCGCCCCGGTATCCCTGAATTCCTGCGCGACCAGGCCTTGCCCGCGGCCGACATCGTCACGCCGAACCAGTTCGAGCTGAATTTCCTGTCGGGCTTGCCCACCGGCACACTCGGCGAGGCCAAAGCCGCCTTGGCGGCGATCCAGGCCCTCGGGCCGCGCGTCGTGCTGGTGACCTCCCTGGTCACCGAGGATACCCCGTCCGAGTCCATCGACCTGATGGCGGGGGAGGGCGGCCTGTTCTGGCGCCTGCGCACGCCGCGCCTCGCCCTCGACGTGAACGGAGCGGGCGACGCCATCGCGGCCCTGTTCCTCGTCCATTACGCCCGCACCGGCTCGGCGGCTTTGGCTTTGGGCATGGCCGGTGCTTCGGTCTACGGCCTCCTGCGCCGCACGGCGGAGGCGGGTTCGCGCGAGATCCTCACCGTCGACGCGCAGGACGAGTTCGTGGCACCCAGCGAGACGTTCCCGGTAGAGCAAATATAAAACGTTAAATTTATAGAACAAAAATTTGGAAAATGAAATGAGATACAGTGAGTATAAAAAAATAGATGAGTTTTTTCACTTTAATGAGGAGGCCATAAAATCGCATTATGATATCATTACAGTGCTTGAACAGGGTTCTGGGAGAGGGTGGCTGAAGCACCCTGAGAACATTAGAGAGCAATTGTTAAGTATTGTAGAAAAATATCCGTCTTTACGAGAGCATCGAGTTCTTAGATTTGGCTCAAGGCAATCGATGTTTACACCGGAATCTTTAGTAAATGGAATGCTTAAAAAATCAGCAAAAGAAGGCTGTAAGACGTTTGATAGTTGGATAGATAAAGTTCTTAATATAGTGAGCGCTGATTTTTCGCTAAATTGCGAATTAGTTGGTGCAACGCAGATGGTACGTCATACTCTAGCGAACGGTGTTGAATTTTGTTCGGGCGCAGAATTGCAAGACAGTCCACATTTAAGAAGATTAGTAAAAGCAAGAGGTGCAGGAGCATTTTTCGGGCAAGGCCCAAGTAGAGAAGGATTGTACTTTTGTAAGCTTGACATCAAAAATATAGAAATGTCCACGAAAGAAAATCGATTTGCCTTTAAAGACCAAGAAAATATAATATATGAATCAATAAAGTCTCTTGCGATAGCAGAAAAAATATCAGTATCTCCAGGGTCGATGTGGCTTGAGTTCGTTGATCCCGATTTTATGATGGCAGAGGCGAACATTTTCAGTCACCAAAGTTATGAGACAACCGTTGGATCTCCATTCGATAACAGAATTGACGAAACGGCGTTCGAGTGTGCGGATAAATATTTGAGGTTGGATGAGAAGGTAAAAAAGGCACTTAACGTGCCGCTTTCTCGGCTAGCCATGGCAAGGAGGCGGGTTTCAAGCCGTGATAAGGCTGTGGATGCCGCCATCTGCTTGGAGAGCTTGTTTGGAGAGACTGGAGGTGAAATCACATTCAAGCTCAAAATGCGCTCTGCGCTATTTTTAGGAAAATCTTTGGACGAAAAGAAATCCATTTCTCAAAAAATTGGAAATTTATACAGTCTCAGAAGCAAAACCGTACACGGTAGCGACGATAAGAATGATAAATTTTGGGAAAATAAGTCTATTGCGGACGATGCTATCGATATAGCGACCCAGATAATCCAAGATATAGTGAATGAAAATCGTCTCCCAAACAAGGATCAGCTTGAACTCTCCGAGGGAATCAGATGGCAGGGACAAGTATGAAAAACCGCCGCTTCGTCACCCTCGACGTCTTCACCGACACGCCCTTCGCCGGAAATCCGCTGGCCGTGGTGCTAGATTCGGAAGGGCTCGACGACGCGGCGATGCAGCGGATCGCGGGCGAGTTCAACCTGTCGGAGACGGTGTTCGTGCTGCCGCCGACGGAGACGCGCCACAAGGCTCGCCTCCGCATCTTCACGCCCGCCCGCGAGTTGCCCTTCGCCGGCCACCCGACGCTCGGGGCGGCGATCCTGCTGGCGTTGCACGATGCGAAATCCGGCCTCACCGACGCCACCGCCTTCGGTCTCGAAGAGACGATCGGCACCGTGGCCTGCGTCGTCGAGGCGGGCGAAGGACGCGGCCGCGGGCGCTTCAAGCTCCCGATCCTGCCGCAATACGACGGCGAGGGACCGGACGCGACACTCCTCGCGCAGATGATCGGGTTGGAGACGCAGGATATCGGCTTCGGGCGCCACGTGCCGAGCCGGCACGCGGCTGGGCCGGCTTTCCTGTTCGTGCCGGTCAACACGCGGGCGAAGCTCGATGCGGCCCGTGTGAACCTCGCCGCCTTCTCCACCCTGGAGCCTCAGACGGCGCTCTATCTCTATGCCGTGGACCCGGAAGGCCTCGGCCTCCGCTTCCAGACCCGGATGTTCGCGCCGCATCTCGGCGTGATGGAGGACCCGGCAACGGGGTCGGCCGCCGCGGCCTTCGCCGGCGTGATGATGGAGTTCGAGCCCCTCGGGGACGGCGAGCACGATGTCCTGATCCGCCAGGGGGGCGTCATGGGCCGGCCGAGCGAGATCGCGCTCCAGCTGGTCATCGAATCCGGAGCTCTCCAATCCGTCGAGATCGGCGGTTCGGCCGTGGTGATGAGCGAGGGGACGCTACTTGCCTGACGGTCTCACCCTCACGCGGATCGAGAGGGTGACGGCCCGGCTGGTGCCGTTCGCATGGGAATGGGCGCAGGCCAACGCGGCCTCCATCGCCGAGAACTGGGCGCGCCGTTGCGCCGAGCGGTCGGGGCTGTTCGACGGACGCGTGCTCCTCGCGAAGTCGTGCCGTATCGAGGCGACATCCTGTGCCGTCGACCTGTTCGAAACATCCTACGCGAGCTTCATCAGCCACAAGGATCTTGGCTCGCCCGACCGAGGTGTCCTCAACGCCTTCGCCGCCATCGTCCCGCACGGGTCGGACGGCGCCGTGCTGCTCGGTGTCATGGGCGCTCACACCGCCAATGCCGGAGAGGCCTACTTCCCCTGCGGCACGCCGGACCTCGACGACGTGCGGGATGGCGATACGGTCGATCTCGCCGGTAGCGCCGGGCGCGAGTTCGTGGAGGAGACCGGCATGGCGCTCCCGGCCGACGCTCCGGAAAATTGGCTTCTGCTGCGCGGAAGGACCCAGGCGGCATTTCTGCGGCCCGTGACATTCCCCGAACGGGCGGACGCACTGCGCGAGGGGATGGAGCGCCATCGCCGCGCGGAGAGTGAGCCGGAACTCGCCGGTTTCATCACGGTCGGTTCCAGCGGCGAGATCGACCCCTATTCGATGCCGGATTTCGTACAGGCATACCTGCGCCACGCATTCGCGGAGTCGTCGGGGTCCGGCTCTGTGGGGCAGGTATCTCATCGGCATCAAGCAGGAACGGCAGAAGGACGGCGGTGAACGCCTCGGGATGCGAGTAGTTGATCCCGTGGGCCGCTCCCGGAATGACGGCAAGGCGGCCCCGGGGCAGGGAGTCTGTGAGGCTCACGACGAAGGCATGGGGGACGATGTAGTCACGCGTGCCCCAGACCACGAGCGTCGGCTGCTCGACCCGCAGCGCCTTCTCTCCGATGCGGTTGTCGACCATGCTCCGCAAGGTCAGGATGTAGCGTCCGATGCCGGCACGGGCATAATCCGTGAGCGCCACCCAGGCGAGCGACCAGCGCTCGAACGGTGCGATGGCGAGGAAGCCGACCACCTGCCGGACCAGGTTGCGCGCCTCCGGGTCCGGCGTGGGCCCCTGCAACACGAGGCGGTCCACGAGGTGGGGGTGAACCAGCGCCAGTTCGACCAGCACTTCGCAGCCGAGCGAATTTCCCACAAAGGCCGCGCGCTTCACCCCGATCGCTTTCATGAAGGCCGCCAATGCATCCGCGAGTTCGCGAACCGTGAGCGCGCGGCGAGGCTTCTCGCTCAAGCCGAAGCCGGGCAGGTCGGGAGCATAGACCTCGACATGAGGGGCGAGATGCTTTGCCAGCGGGATCATGTACCGGCTCGACATCCCGAGCCCATGGACGAGGATGACGGGTATGCGGTCATCCGGCACAGCAGCGAGCGAGACGCGGGCATGCATCATCCTGCCATCGACGCGGATCTGTCTCCCTTCGAGCCGGCCCAGATGTGCGCGCCGATACCGGCTGGCGTGCCGCCGAGCCAAGGATTTGACGAGCGCCAGGCCGGCCAGGATTCCGCTCGCCGGCCAAAGAATCCACCGCAGGGACACAGGCGCCTTCCCGTTTCAGGTCGCTTCCGCCATTCGCGGCAAGGAATGCTTACGTCCACCCTCTAGCGGCAGAGACGTCATCTCGTGCGGCCAGTTTGGATCGAAGCGGACGGTTCGAGGGGGCAGACTTCGATCATCAGCGCACCGGGCGCAACACCAGCCGGTCGCCGCGCACTTCGTAGGAGCCGAGCCTGTCGAGGAACGTCATGCCGAGCAGGTTTCCCGACAGGGCACCGCGGCGGCTCACCAGGGCCGAGACACGCCGTTCGGTGATCGTGCCGATGCTGAGGCTGTCGAGATAGACCGGGGCGGCCATCGCGATGCCGTTGGCAGTCGAGACCCGGATCGCGTAGTCGGATTCTGCCGGCGAAATCCCGATGGCCGCTGCGTTCTCCGCCGTGAGAACGACGGAACTCGCGCCCGTATCGAACTGGAAGACCTGGGGGCGGCCATTCACCTCCGCCCGGACGGAGAACTCGCCGTCCGCCCTCCGATTGATCGTGACGCTTCCGTCGCCCGCCGTGACGGCACTGCCGGGCCGCAGCGTCCCGACGAGGCGATTGCCGACATCCCCGGCCTCTTGCCTGTAGGCATAGCCCGCCACCAGGGCGACGGTGAGGGCGACCCAGAACAGCAGCGCCTTCAGGTTGGTGCCGATCTGCTCGCGGAACCGATGCCAGAACCCGGCGAGGAAGATCGTCAGCAGGGTTCCGCTGAAGGCGAGCCGCGCGAGCTGGTCCTTCTCCAAGCCCGCGACGGTGCTCGATTCGTCCGAGAGGGCGAGGAAGGCGACGATGCCGAGGAGAACGGCGAGGGCGGCGTAGATCATGGCTTGGCCAGGGCCTCGTCCCGCAGGGGATAGGCGGCGCGAAGGCGATGTCCGAGGGTCGCCATGATGGCCTGCCGCTTCGCCTCCGACAGCGAACCCCACAGCCCGATCTCGTCGCGGGTGCGGCCGCAGCCTTCGCAGAGCCCGGTCGCTGCGTCGAGAATGCAGAGCTTCGTGCAGGGGCTCGAAGCCCTCGGGGCGACAGGCTGGATCATGGCCGTTCCATGCGCTCAGGCGCGGGTCGCGATCAAGCGCCAAAGTGCCATGGTCAGCGCGGGATCGTTGCGATGAGGGCGAGAAGCGCCGCGATCTCGGCCATCTGCTGGCAGGCTCCAATGACGTCGCCGGTCTGCCCTCCGATCTTGGCGCGGGCCAGGGCGGTGAGCACGAGGGAGGCTCCCAGCGCCAGGGCGGGCATCAGCACCATGCCGAGAAAGGGCAAGCCGGCGATCCAGCCAATGACGACGAAGGCGAGGGCGAAGAGGGCAACGATTCCGCTGGTCCGGCGATCGGGTGTTCCCACCGATGCCCCCGCCCCGCCGGGCCGCGCGGGGCCGAGCAGCACCATCGGCGCCAGGGCTGCGCAGCGCGAGAGAGAGGCGGCCAGTACCAGGGCCAAGGCGGCCAGCGACCCGGTGCGATCGAGCAGCGTCGCGAGGGCTCCGATCCTCAGGGCCAGCGTCAACACGAGGGCGACGCCGCCATAGGCGCCGATGCGGCTGTCGCGCATGATCTCGATGCGGCGCTCGCGCGTTGCGCCGCCACCGAACCCGTCCGCCACATCCGCGAGACCGTCCTCGTGCAGCGCCCCCGTCACCAGCGTCCCGACCGCCAGGGCGAGGGTGGCTGCCAGGAACGGTCCGAGATCCAGGGCCCAGGCGACGAGCAGGATGAGGGCGGAGGGCAGGGCGAGGATGAGGCCGGCCAGTGGCAGCATGCGCGGCAGGGTGCGGAAGTCCGGCAGACGATGCGGATCACCCTCGCCGGGCAGGCGCGGCACCGGCAGCCGCGAATAGAATCTCAGGCACGCCGCGAGATCGTAGGCCATGGACGCGCCGGGAAAGGCATCGTCCGGTTCCAGATCCCGGCCTTGCGTCATCGAGGACCTGCCTTCACCGCTCGCGCCCGGTTGGTTATAGCTCGCCCCACAGGCAGGCCGCCATACCGGACGCGCCGAGACGGAAGGCCAAGTTTCGCGCGATGACTCAGACGATCCCGAACCAGGACAATCCCGATCAGACGCCGTTCTCGGATATCCGCCGACTGATCGCCTCCGTGCCGGGCGCGGACCGTGACGCCGTCGCCATGGTGCGCGAGCGGGACGCGATGCTGACGAAGCCCGCAGGCGCGCTGGGCCGCCTCGAGAACCTCGTGGAGTGGCTCGCAGCCTGGCAGGGCAAGGGTCAACCGAGCCTCGACCGGCCCCTCGTCTGCGTCTTCGCCGCCAGCCACGGCGTCACCAAGCGCGGTGTCTCGGCGTTTCCGGCGGAGGTGAACCGCCAGATGCTCGACAATTTCGCCGCCGGCGGCGGCGCGATCAACCAACTCTGCGCCGCCTACGGCCTCGGCTTCAAGGTCTTCGACCTGGCCATCGATCTTCCCACCGGCGACATCTGCGAAGGCCCGGCCTTCACGGAGAAGGAATGCGTGGCCACCATGGCCTTCGGTATGGAAGCCATCGCCGCCGGAACCGATTGTCTCGGCCTCGGCGAGATGGGGATCGGCAACACCACCATCGCGGCGGCGATCTACGCGGCGCTCTATGGCGGTGGGGCGGCGCATTGGGTCGGGCGCGGCACCGGCGTCGATGCGGCCGGGATCGAGCGCAAGGTCGCGGCCGTGGAGGCCGCCTTGGCCTTCCATGCCGGCCACCTCGACGACCCGCTCCATGTGCTGTCGCGCCTCGGAGGCCGCGAGATCGCCGCCATGGCCGGCGCCATCCTGGCGGCGCGGATGCAGCGCATCCCCGTGGTCATCGACGGCTACGTGGCGACGTCGGCCGCGGCGATCCTCCATGCCATCGATCCGTCGATGCTCGACCATTGCCTCGCCGGCCACGTCTCGGCGGAAGGGGCCCATGCCGAGGTGCTGGAACGCCTCGGATTGGTGCCGCTGCTGGCGCTCGGCATGCGTCTCGGCGAAGCATCCGGCGCAGCCCTCGCCATCGGCCTGCTCAAGGGCGCGCTCGCCTGCCATCGCGACATGGCGACATTCGCCCAGGCGGGGGTTTCGGGACGCAGCGAAAGCTGAAGGCATCCCATCGGGGATACCGGGGCCGTGACGGCCCGGCATCCCGATGATGACGAAAGCGGGACAGGCGAATGCGCCGATCAGGCCGCGCGCGCCGCGCTCCGCCTGCCGCCCATGTCCGCACTCGATTTTGCTTCGGTGGACAGGTTCAGGGCGGGCAGCGTGTCCATGACACGGCTCGCGGGGAAGATCACGACGACTTCCGTTCCCTCGCGCGGCTTCGACTTCAGGTGAAAGTTGCCGTTGTGCAGGTCCACCAGCCCCTTGACGATGGGCAGGCCGAGGCCCGAGCCCTGTTCGGCGGTCTTGATCGCGAGCGAGCCCCGGCCGAACGACGACATGACCGTGCCGAGCTCGTCCTCGGGAATACCCGGCCCGCTATCCTTCACACTGACATACTGGCCGCCCGAGGCCGTCCAGCCGACCTTGATCGTGATGTCGCCGCCCGGCGGCGTGAATTTCACGGCGTTCGAGAGGAGGTTGAGCACGATCTGGCGCAAAGCCCGCTCGTCCGCCCAGATACGGGGCATGTCGGGATCGATGAACTCGTGGAAGGCCTGGCCTTTGCCGCGCGCGCGCAGGGCGACCATGTGCCGGCACTCGTCCACCGCGTGGGCGAGCTGGATCGCCTCCTCGTTCAATTCGTAGCGCCCGGCCTCGATGCGCGAAAGGTCGAGGATCTCGTTGATGAGGTTGAGGAGGTGCATCCCGCTATCGTGGATATCGCCCGCGTATTCCTTGTACGACGGAGCGATGTGAGCGCCGAAGACCTCGTTCTTCATCACCTCCGAGAAGCCGAGGATGGCGTTCAGCGGCGTGCGCAACTCGTGGCTCATGGTCGCGAGGAAGCGTGACTTGGCGAGATTCGCCTCTTCCGCCCGCCGCCGCGCCTCATCGGAATTGGCCTTGGCCTGTTCGAGCTCGATGAAGATGGCGTCCTTCTCCGCCTGGGATTTCAGCGCGCCCACCGCCGAGGCGTAGACGCGGCGGGCGAGGCCCATGAAGAAGATCTGCGAGCCGACCACCATGGTCACCAGCATGATCGTGTCCATGTCCTGCGAGAACGCCAGGAGAGAGAGCGCCGCGAGGATCAGCGGAAGGAGCGCGGCGGCGGCGGCGGCGGGCAGGGTCGCTGCCAGCATCGCGGCGACCGCGGCGACGATGACGAGGCCGAACAGGACGAAGATGCGGGCACTGGGCGCGGCCACGAGAACCATCAGCGCCCAGGACGCGCTCTGCACGATCTCGCTCAGCATGAAGGCGCTGCGCCAGCGCCTGACCGACACGGAATCCGCCGGCTGACGAAGGAAATGCTTGGTCAGCCCCATCGACAGGCCGACGCCGCAGAGCAGGCAGACGACCCAGGACAGGGCGATGGGAATCGGTACCCAGAGCGACGACGCCCCTGCGATGAGAAGCCCGAGCACGGCATGGGTCAGACCGGCACCGGAGCGGTACTCGGCATAGATCCGGATCAATTCGTAATCGAATGCGCGTTCCAGACCGTTCGCCGAGGTCAACCGCTCGCGCGCCGATCGGATGTCTCGGGCCACCTTGCGGCGGCGAGCGGATTCCGGTGCCGAAGGACCGCGTCCGCGCTGAACCATCTCCGCTGTCAGGTCGGACATCACCGTTTTGAGGATCTTTTGAGAGGAAAACCTGCGGTCGGAAGGACCGTGACCCGTCGACGCTGCGACCCGGCGAATCTGCGCCCGATAGGTTAAGAACGACCTGACCCGGTCATGACACTTGTCTCCAAATCGCGCCCATCCACGGCGCGCGAGCCGACGCAGCATCGACGCCGATCTCAGATCGATGTGTGCAGGCGCACATTTTTCGGAACTGTGTAATATTTAGAACAAGTCGATACTGAAGTCGGAGAGACGTCATGCTGAAACTGAATGTCGACGGCGTGTCGCATGATGTCGATGCCGATCCCGACATGCCGCTCCTGTGGGCGCTGCGCGATCATCTCGACAAGACCGGGACGAAATACGGCTGCGGCATCGCCCAGTGCGGCGCGTGTACCGTCCATCTCGACGGCCAGCCCGTCCGCTCCTGCCAGACCCGCATCGGCGATGTGGGAGAAGCGAAGATCACGACGATCCAGGGCGTGTCCGGACGGGTGGCGGAGGCGGTCCAGGCCGCGTGGCGCGGCCTCGACGTGGTCCAGTGCGGTTACTGCCAGTCCGGCCAGATCATGTCGGCCATCGGCCTGCTCTCGACCACCCCGAAGCCGAGCGACGCCGAGATCGACGGCGCGATGGACGGTAACATCTGCCGCTGCGGTACCTACCAGCGCGTTCGCGCCGCCATCCACGAAGCCGCCCGCTCCCTCGCCTGATCCGAACCCGAGGTCGGCCCCGGGGCCGGCATCGTCCTGCCCGATATCGTGTGCGTCATCGTCTCCGTGGAGGAAGCCATGCTGAAGGTCCGTCAGACCAAATCCGAGGCGGCTGCTCCCCGTCCGTCGCGCCGCGCCTTCCTCGGCGGGGCCGGTGTCGCCGCCGGAGCCCTGGTCATTGGATTCACCCTCGACCCGGCCAAACAGGTTCGCGCGGCGGCGGGACCCGACCTGTCCTCCGCTCCCGCCCAGCCCAATGCCTTCGTGCGGATCGCGGCCGACGATACGGTCACGGTGCTGATCAAGCATCTCGACATGGGGCAGGGCAACACGACGGGCCTCGCCACCATCCTGGCCGACGAGCTCGATGCCGACTGGTCCCGCGTGCGGGTGGCCTTCGCGCCGGCCGACGCGAAGCTCTACAACAACCTGCTGATGGGGCCGATCCAGGGGACCGGCGGTTCGACCGCGGTGGCCAATTCCTGGTTCCAGCTCCGCAAGGCGGGGGCGGCCGCCCGTGCCATGCTCGTCTCCGCCGCGGCCGAGAAATGGTCCGTCCCAGCCTCCGAGATCACGGTTTCGAACGGCACGGTCCGCCATCTCGCCTCGAAGCGCGAGGAGCGGTTCGGTGCCCTGGCCGAGGCAGCGGCGGCGATCCCCGTGCCCGTGCAGCCGAAGCTCAAGGATCCGAGCCAGTGGGTCCATATCGGCAAGAAGCTGCCGCGCCTCGATTCCGTGGCCAAGACCAATGGAACCGCGATCTACGCCATGGATATCCGCCGGCCGGGTCAGGTCACGGCCGTGGTGGCGCATGCCCCGCGTTTCGGCGGCACCGTGTCGAAGGTCGACGACAAGGCCGCGCGCGCGGTGCCGGGCGTCATCGACGTGGTGACGATCCCCACGGGCGTCGCCGTGATCGCCAAGGATACTTGGTCGGCGATGAAGGGCCGGGATGCCCTGTCTGTCACCTGGGACGAGCGCGCGGCCGAAAAGCGATCCTCCGACACGATCCTCGCCGAGTATCGCGAGACGGCCAAGCGGCCCGGCATCGTCGCATCGGAGAAAGGCGATCCCGCCGCCGCCATCGCCGGTTCGGCCAAGGTCATCGAGGCGGAGTTCACCTTCCCCTATCTGGCCCACGCGGCCATGGAGCCGCTGAACGCCACGATCGAGCGGGCTGCCGACGGCTCCTACGATATCTATGCCGGCCTCCAGTTCCAGACGATCGAACAGGCTGTGGCCGCCGCGACCCTCGGCGTCACCGCCGACAAGGTCAGGCTGCATACGCAATGGGCCGGCGGATCGTTCGGGCGACGGGCGACGCCCACCGCCGATTACATTGCCGAGGCCGCGTCCATCATGAAGGCGACCGGCGGCAAGGCGCCGGTCCATCTGGTCTGGACCCGCGAGGACGACATGGCGGGTGGGTATTACCGCCCGATGGTGCTGCACACCCTCAAGGCCGGCATCGACGCCCAGGGCGCCATCACCGGCTGGCAGCACCGGATGGTCGGAAAATCGATCATGATCGGCTCGCCCTTCGAGGCGATGCTGGTGAAGAACGGGGTCGATTCCACCTCCATTGAGGGCGCGTCGGACACGCCCTATGCTCTCCCGGCCTACCGGTTCGAGGTCCACAACGCCCGCGAGGGCGTGCCCGTCCTCTGGTGGCGTTCGGTGGGTCACACCCACACGGCGCAGGCGATGGAGGTCTTCATCGACGAGTTGGCCCACGCCGCCGGCGCCGATCCGCTGGCCTATCGCCTCGGCATGCTGACCGGCGCGCCCCGTCTGTCCGGTGTCCTGAAGCTCGCCGCCGAGAAGGCGGATTGGGCCAAGCGCAGCGGCGGCAAGGGCCAGGGCCTCGGCATCTCGGCGCACGAATCCTTCGGCTCCTACGTGGCGATGGTGGCCGACATCACGGCGGATGGGAGCCATGTGAAGGTCAACCGCATCGTCGCGGCGGTGGATGTCGGCGTCGCCGTCAACCCGGACGTGATCCGCGCTCAGGTGGAGGGATCGGTGGGCTTCGCGCTCTCCTCCGTGCTGCGCAACAAGATCACGCTGACGGACGGGGTGGTGCAGGAGAAGAATTTCGACGCCTACGAGCCGACGCGCATGAGCGAGATGCCGGTGGTGGAGGTCCATATCGTGGCCTCCGACGCCGCTCCGACCGGCATCGGCGAGCCGGGCGTGCCCGTCATCGCCCCTGCGATCTCCAACGCGATCTTCGCCGCGACGGGGCAGAGGCTGCGCTCCCTGCCCCTGGATCTCAGCGGGCTGAAGGGAGTCTGAGCCCGATCGGCAGCGCGCCTCCGCCAGCCGCGGGGGCGTCAGCGCCTCAGGAAATCGATGAGGTCCATCGTCAGACGCTCGTGATGGGTCAGCGGTATCGCGTGCGGAGCCCCCTCGTAGATTTCGAATTCCGCGCTCGGCACGGCTGAGGCCGCGACCTTTCCGGTGACGTCGATCGGTACCGTCTGGTCGGCATCGCCGTGGATGATCAGGCAAGGCACCGTGACCTTCGCCATGTCGGGCCGGAAATCGGTCTCGGAGAAGGCCTTCACGCAGGCGATGGTGGCCTTGGGCGAGGCCAGCATGGCGACCTGCCCGGCCCAGGCGATCATCTCCGACGAAGCGGGTGAGCTGAAGACGCCGGCACCGAAGAAGCCCTTGTTGAATTTAGCGAGGAAGGACGGCCGGTCCATCTTCAGCCCGTCGATGATTTCCTCGAACACGCTGGCATCGACACCGTCGGGATGATCGGGCGTCTTCAGCATCATCGGCGTCACCGCCGAGATCAGCACCGCCTGGGAGATCCGGTCGCTGCCGTGCCGCGACAGGTAGCGCACCACCTCTCCGCCCCCCATGGAAAAGCCCACCAGGGTCACGTCGGTGAGGTCGAGGGCGTCCAGCACCGCCTTCAGGTCGTCGGCGAAGGTGTCGTAATCGTAGCCCTGCCAGGGCTGGTCCGAGCGTCCGAAGCCCCGGCGGTCATACGCGATGGTCCGGAAGCCCGCCTCGGCGACGGGCACCATCTGGTACTCCCACATATCCGCGTCGAGGGGCCAACCGTGGAGGAAGACCACGGGCCGTCCGCTGCCCCAGTCCTTGTAGTAGAGGCTCGTGCCATCCGGCGCGGTGATGAAGGCCATGGGGCTGCTCCCTGTATTCCCTGGTCGGGCGTGCTCGCGGATGAGCCCGGCAATGCCGGCTGCTATGGCGATTCAAGCGCGGGGTGCGGCCTCTCGTTCCCGCGGCATGGATTCCCGGCACCCCGGATTCCCAGGGGCAGATGCCCGCACTACCTGTCCTCTCGTATGACCCCTTTCGAATCCACCGCCGCCGCCCTGCGCGCCTGTCGAATTTGTCGCGACGCACCCCGGTATGGCGCGCGCCTGCCGCAGGAGCCGAAGCCCATCGTTCAGGGTTCGACCTCGGCGCGTCTCGCTATCGCCAGTCAGGCTCCGGGGAACCGGGCGCACCAGAGCGGCATCCCGTTCATGGACCCGTCCGGCATTCGGCTGAGGTCGTGGCTCGGTCTGTCCGAACCGGACTTCTACGACGCCACGCGGCTCGCCATCGTCCCCATGGGCGCGTGCTTTCCGGGGCTCGACGCGAAGGGCGGAGACAAGCCGCCCCGCCGCGAGTGCGCCGAGCACTGGCGCGAGGCGCTCTTCGCAGGCCTGCCCGAAATGGATCTGATTTTGGTCATCGGCCAGTACGCGCAGGCTTGGCATCTCGGCCGCGTCGAGGGGGGACTCACCGCCATGGTGCGGAACTGGCGTGCGATACTGGAGGAGCCGCGTCGGCCTCGCGTGCTACCGCTGCCGCACCCATCCTGGCGCAACAACGGCTGGCTCAGGACGAACCCTTGGTTCGCCGACGAGTTGCTGCCGGTGCTGAAGGAGGAGGTTTCCCGGGTGATGACGCGAGGCTGACCCCGCCTTCGCGTTGACATGGGAAGCCCGGGCGGCGATCCGTCAGCCGATCCTTCGGAGCCCGTCATGTCCCACGCCGCGTCACCCGCCGCCAGCGATCCGCGCGATCGCCTCATCGTCGCCCTCGACCTGCCGAGCGTCCACGAGGCCGAGGCGATGGTGGACCGGATTGGCGATGCCGCGACGTTCTACAAAATCGGATACCGGCTCGCCTATTCGGGCGGCCTCGCCCTGGTTCAGCGGCTGTCCAAGGCCGGTTTCAAGGTCTTCATCGACCTGAAGCTGCATGACATCGGCAACACGGTGGAGGACGGCGTCCGGGCGCTGTCCGATCTCGGTGTGACCTTCCTGACGGTCCATGCCTACCCGCAGACCATGCGCGCCGCCGTGCGGGGAAGGGGCGGGGACGGCCCGACGATCCTCGCCGTCACCGTGCTCACCTCCTACGACCACGCCGATGCCGAGGAGGCGGGCTACGCCCTCCCCATCGCGGATCTGGTGGCCTTGCGTGCGCGGCAGGCGGCCGAGGCCGGGATCGGCGGGATCGTCTGCAGTGCCGCCGAGGCGGCCTCCGTCCGCTCCGCCATTGGGCCGTCGCGGCTCATCGTGACCCCCGGCATCCGGCCGGCGGGCGGCGATGTCGGCGATCAGAAACGTGTGTTGACGCCGGCGGCGGCGATGAAAGCGGGGATCGACCACATCGTCGTCGGCCGCCCCATCACCCAGGGCGCCGATCCCCGCGCCGCGGCGCTGGCGATCCTCGCCGAGATGGGCTGAGCCCCGACGGCCAACAGCGTTCGCTAGATCGACTCGGCCGGCTCTCTCGCCTTTACAGGGGCGCCGTTCCTGGCGGGTTCGTGGAGCGCGCGCAGCAGGAAGGCGATCATCGCATCGATGGGTGGCGCCGGCGCATTGGGGTACTGGCTCACCAGGACAGGGTGGCAATAACGCGTGATCGCCACGTGCAGGCACGCAGCGGTGGTCGCGGGATCCTCGACCTGGAACTCGCCGCTGCGAACCCCGTCCGTGACCACCCGTTCCAGGGCGGCGCCGATTCGGTCGATATGGTGCCGGCACACCCCCCAGCTCTCCGACATGGCGGCTTCCACCATCTCATGGATGCGGGGATTGTCCTTGCATCGCTCGATACAGTCGCGGTGGAGCTCTCGGATGATCTCGGCGACCCGCTGATCGGCGCTGAGGCCGGGCGCTACGGCAATGCCGGCGATCAGCGCCTCGACCTCGCGGGTCACACGCTCGACCACCGCCTCGTTGATCGCCTTCTTCGAGTCGAAGAACCGGTAGACATTGGCCGGGCTCATCCCGAGCGTCTTGGCGATGTCCGCGACGGTCGTCTTCTGGTAGCCGATCTCGCGAAAGAACCTCTCCGCCGCCGCCAAAATCCTGCATCGGGTCGTGGGTGCGGCGGCTTCCAGGCCCGCCTGCAACGGATCGACGGTGATTGTCATGGAACGACCCTAGGTCTCCTGCTTCCGGCCGTCAAAGACACGGCAACGAGGCTGCCGCCGTCGCATAGGACGGATGAACGCCACGGGAATGAAATCCGCATGCCGATACCGGCTTCAGAGCCGGTCCGATCTTGGGCGGACGTACGTGATACAGACGGGGTTCCAAAAGACAGCGCTGGACGATGGACTGGGTAGTCAGGACTTGGCCATTGGGCGACCCGGCGATCCTGGCCGGGCGACATGTTCCGTCATTCGAGATCGGGCGCCGGCCATAGTCCTAACATTCGGCGATCAGGGCCGGGGAAAGCGGCCCGGCGCTTCAGCCGCTCTGCTGAGGGCTCACGAGCCGAACTGCGAACCGAGCTGTTCCAGATATTCGGCCAGGTCCACGCCGCCGACACGCTTGCCGTAATCGAACCGCATGCCCTGTCGGATATCGACGCTTGTCTGCTTCGTCGTCAACGTGAAGGGCTTCACGCAGATCCAGGCGCCGTCGCGGCGATGTTCGAAAAAACTGAGGATTTCGTGATTGGCCATCGCAGCCTCCGGTCGAATCTCGAGATCAACCGCTAAGCCGCGTCAGAGTTCAGCCGACCCGAACTTATATTCAGTCCCCACCTGAGCTTGGCCGTAAAGACAAACCCCCGTGCACTGCAGCATCACCGAAGCATTGCACGGAGGAAGGGCGGTTCAGGCAACAGCCTTCAGGGCGCCGGTCTTCGTATGGAAATCCGGTCCGTTGATGGTTTTCTCGACATAGCCGGCACGGATGAGGAAGTCGCCGAAGCGCTCGCCCGCCGTCTTACCCTGAGCGTAGGCGCCGAAGAGCGGATCGAGGATCGTCCTGATCTCCGAGGCGGTCACGTCTTCAGCATAGAGCTTGCCGAGGCGTGAGCCGTCGAAGGCCGCACCGAGATAGAGGTGATAGCGCTCCGGGCCGCGACCGACGAAGCCGATCTCGGCAATGAAGGGACGGGCGCAGCCATTGGGGCAGCCGGTCATGCGGATCGTGATCTCGTCGTCCTGCAGCCCATGCGAGGCGAGGCTCTCCTCGAGCTCCGTCATCAGGTCCGGCAGGTAGCGTTCACTCTCCGCCAGCGCCAATCCGCAGGTCGGCAGGGCGACGCAGGCGATGGAGTTGCGGCGCAGGGCGCCGGCCCCCTTCGTCATCCCGTACTCGTCCACCAGCGCCTCGATCTCCGCGCGCTTTTCGGACGGCACGTTGGCGATGATGACGTTCTGGTTGCCGGTGAGGCGGAAATCGCCGTCGTGGATCCCGGCGATCCGGCGCAGGCCAGACAGGAATTTCGGGCTGTCGCCCTCGTGATCCTTGATGCGACCCGAGGGGACGTAGAGGGTCAGGTGATGGCGGCCATCGTCGCCTTCGGTCCAGCCGAAGCGATCGCCGTTGCCCGTGAAGGTGAAGGGCTTCGGGTCGGAGAGCGGCTTGCCGAAGCGCTTCTCCACCTCGGCGCGGAAGGCCGCGAGCCCGTAGCGCTCGATCGTGTATTTCAGACGGGCGTTCTTGCGGTTCTTGCGGTTGCCCCAGTCGCGCTGGACCGTCATCACTGCCTCGGCCACCTTAACGGCCTCGTCCGGCTTGCAGAACAGCATCACATCGGCCGTGCGCGGGAAGGTGTCCGGCTCGCCATGGGTCATGCCCATGCCGCCGCCGACCGTGACGTTCCAGCCGGTGACTTTGTTCTTCTTGTCGAGGATCGCAATGAAGCCGAGATCATGGGCGAAGACATCGACTTCGTTCGACGGCGGCACCGCGATGACGATCTTAAACTTACGCGGCAGGTACGTCTTGCCGTAGACGGGCTCGAATTCCGGTTCGCCGCCGATCACCTTCTCGCCATCGAGCCAGATCTCGCGCCAGGCATTGGTCTTCGGCAGGAGCGTGTCGGAGATCGCCTTGCCGAGATCGTAGGCCGCCTTGTGGGCACCCGATTGGGCCGGATTCGTCGACGCCATGACGTTGCGGTTCACGTCGCCGCACGCCGCGATGGTATCGAGCAAGGCGCCGTCGATGGCCGCCATGGTCCGCTTGAGGTTCGACTTGATGACGCCGTGGTACTGGAAGGTCTGACGGGTCGTCGCCCGCAACGTGCCGTTGGCGTAGGTGGTGGCGATGTTGTCGAGGACGAGCCATTGCTTGGGTGTCACGACGCCACCGGCGATGCGCAGGCGGATCATGAAGCTGTAGGCCTTGTCGAGCTTCTTCTTGGTGCGCTCGGGGCGCAGGTCGCGGTCGTCCTGAAGGTACATCCCGTGGAACTTCACGAGCTGGCCGTCATCCTCGGAGATCGCCCCCGTGGCATGCTTAAGCAGGCCGTCCGCCAGGGTGCCACGCAGGAAGCCGCTCGCGATCTTGATGTGCTCGTTATGCGCGAGGCCCGCCTCGCGGGCCGCTTCGGCCTCGTCGATGGGACGGGTCGTCGGCGGGGTCTCGTAGGTGCGGGGAGGAGTCAGGTCGTCCATGGCGATGATCCGGTCTTTTTCAGTTCATAGTCGGGGCGCCGCATGCGCATCCCCACGTTCGCGCGGGGGAGGGACGACACGCCCTAGTAGACGTCCTGCTGGTAGCGGTGGGCCCGCTCGAGGGCCGCCACGGCGGCTTCCGCATCGGGCTCGCTCAGCGATTTGACCTCGGCATAGGCCCGGACGACGGCGTTGCGCACGTCCTTGGCCATCCGGTTCGCGTCGCCGCAGACGTAGAAGCTGGCGCCGCCGTCGAGCCATTCCACCACTTCCTTGGCGTGCTGGCGAATGCGGTCCTGTACGTAGATCTTTTCGGGCTGGTCGCGGGAGAAGGCGACGTCGATCTTCGTCAACGAGCGGTCTTCCAGGGCGTCCTGCCATTCGAGCTGGTAGAGAAAGTCGTGGGTGAAGTGGCGGTCACCGAAGAAGAGCCACGAGCGACCGGTGGCCTCAATGGCGCGGCGCTCCTGCACGAAGGCGCGGAACGGGGCCACGCCGGTGCCGGGGCCCACCATGATGATGTCGGTGGCCGGGTCCTGCGGCAGGCGGAAATGCCGATTCGGCTTCAACTTCACCCGCAGCTTGGCGCCGTTCTTGATCCGGTCGGCCACATGGACCGAGGCGACACCCGACCGAGAGCGGCCATGGCTGTCGTAACGAACGGCGACGATGGCGAGATGGACCTCGTCGCCGACTTCCTTGCGCGAGGAAGCGATGGAATAGGCACGCGGCGGCAGGGGCCGCGTGATGGTGTTGAGATGCTCGGCCGAGAGGGTGGCCGGAAAGGTCTCGATGAGATCGATGAGATGGCGACCTTCGATCCAGGCTTTCACCTCACCGCTGTCGATGAGCTTCTGCGCTTCGGAATGGCCCGTCGCCTTCACGAATCGCTCCACCGTGGTGGCCGACAGCGTGGTGATGTCGCGCTCCGCCAAGAGCGCCCTGCGCAGGCTCTCGTCGCCTGAAAGATTCGTCGCCTTGAGGATCTCCTCCACGAGGGCCGGATCGTTCTCCGGGTAGATCTCGAGCGAATCGCCGGGCTCGTAGGCGGGGGCACCGTCCGGGAATTCCAGCGCGAGGTGGATCGTCTCCTTGTCCGAAAGCGACGAGTTGAGGTTGATGTGATCCACCACCTCGACCACGACCGGTTCGCGGCTCGGCTCGGCATCGTCGTCCTCGACGGAGGCGCGGCCGGCGAAATCGACCGCCACGACGTTGTCGGCGCTCGGCGCGGGCGCCAGAGCCTTCAGGGTGTTCTTGATCCAATCGGCGGCGGGCTTGTCGAAATCGAGGTCGAGATCGGCGCGGTCCACACTACGCTTTCCGCCCAGCGCCTCGAACCGCGCATCGAGCGCCTTCCCGATGGCGCAGAACTCAACATAGGAAGTGTCGCCGAGCGCCAGCACGCCGAAATTCACGCCGTCGAGGCGAGGGGCGCTGTCGCCCATCAGTTCGTTATAGGCGCGGGTGGCGCGGGCCGGAGGCTCACCTTCGCCCCAGGTGGCGGCGATGGCGATCACGTTCTTCGCGCCGGGCAGCGTCGCGATGTCGAGGTCGGCGAAATCCACGACCTTCGGCTTGAAGCCGCTTTTCTTGGCCTGCTTGGCTACGGAGCCGGCCAGCGCTTCGCAATTGCCAGACTCGCTCGCGTAGATGATCGTCAACGGCTCGGATGCTTTCGGCGGCGCTGCGGGTGCCACGGCATTCTGGCCGCCGGCCGCATCCAACCCCGCGAGGAAGCCCGCGAGCCAGGCGCGTTGGATCGGCGTCGCTGCGCCGAGGACCGAGTCGAGGCTCGCGCGTTCGCTGTCGTTGAACGGGGCGGTTTGGGGAAGGATCGCTTGTCGTGCCATCGGTAAGCCATGTCGTCCTGAGAGGCCGGCTGTCAACGGGATGTCCGTTTTACAGAACGACGTCGGGGTAGAAGGAGCTGCCTATCCTTGCAGCGCAATATAGAATTTTATTCTCCCGCCACGACCGAGAGGGTTGGCGTGAAACGACCGTTCGAGGGAGCGGCCGGCAGCGGAAGTGCCGTTGTCGACTTCACTTTTTCCATGGCGAAGCGCGACGTCACGTTCTTGAGCGGCAAGGTGGCGATGAGCTGCTTATAGAATGTGTCGTAAGCCTGCATATCAGCGACAACGACCCGCAACATGTAATCCACATCCCCCGCCATGCGGTAGAACTCCAGCACTTCGGGCATGGCGGCGACGGTCGAGGCGAAGCGCTCGAGCCAATCGCGGGAATGGTCCGACGTTTCGATGGACACGAAGACGGTGAGGCCGAGACCCAGCTTGACGGGATCGAGAACCGCGACCCTGCGGTCGATCACGCCATCGGCTTCGAGGCGCTGGATACGCTTCCAGCAGGGCGTCTGAGACAGGCCGACCTTCTCCCCGATCGTCGCGATCGACAGAGTGGCGTCATTCTGCAGCAGTGCCAGGATCTTCAGATCGATCGCGTCCATATTGACCTCGCTAAGCAGTTCCGATCGGCGGCGCCGAGGTGCGCGGAGGCACGACGTCGACCGGCGAATTGAGAAGGATATTCCTTCGACAGGCAACCAATCCGGTCGCCGCGCCTTTGCAAACCATAGCGGCGTCCGCGTGGGAATGCCGCGCCGCGATGGCCGCTATGCCTTGACAGCGTTCGTTATAGCGAACATTTCAGGCGCCAGACAAGCAGGCATCTTTCAGGCAGTCGTATCGAGCACCGCAGATGAGCAATTCCCTGGAACGAACGGCGCGGGACCTCGCGTCCACGATGGCCGGCCTCGATCTGCGGGGCCGGATTCGCGCGATCGAAGCCGCGATCCCCGGCCGACTGGTCTTCACGACCAGCCTCGGCATCGAGGATCAGGCTCTGACCCACGCCCTCGCCATGGCGAAAGGGCGGACGGAGATCGTCACGCTCGATACCGGACGGCTCTTTCCCGAGACCTACGACGTCTGGGCGGAGACCGAATCGGCCTACGGCATCCGCATCCAGGCCTATGCGCCGGAGCGGCTCGCCGAAGAGGCGTTCGTCCGCGACGAGGGAATCAACGGCTTTCGCCACTCGGTCGCCGCCCGGCAGGCCTGCTGCGGCTTCCGCAAGGTCGAGCCGCTGGGCCGGGCCCTCGACGGCGCCGCCGGTTGGCTGACGGGCCTGCGAGCGGGCCAATCCGCCAATCGCGCCGATACGCCCCTGGCGGAGGCGGACGAGGCGCGTGGTCTCATCAAGATCAATCCGCTCGCGGATTGGACCAGAGCCGATGTCGACCGCTTCGTGATCGACAATTACATCCCCTACAACGTCCTGCACGATCGCGGCTTCCCCTCCATCGGCTGCGCCCCGTGCACGCGCGCCATCAAGGTCGGCGAATCCGAACGCGCCGGCCGCTGGTGGTGGGAGCAGGAATCCAAGAAGGAATGCGGCCTGCACGTGCACCAGCCCGAGGCGAACGTTCAGCCGGGCCAGGAAGCCGCCGCGTTCGAATCGACACCCCGCAACAGCAATCTGGAGATGGCCCGATGAGCGCCGCCACCGCCCTGGCCGCCACGCTGCCCGAGCGTCTGACTCACCTGCAGCGTCTCGAAGCCGAGAGCATTCACATCATGCGGGAGACGGTCGCCGAGACCGAGAACCCGGTGATGCTCTATTCCATCGGCAAGGATTCGTCGGTGCTCCTGCATCTGGCGTTGAAGGCCTTCGCACCGGGCCGTCTGCCGTTCCCGTTGATGCACATCGATACGAACTGGAAGTTCAAGGAGATGATCGCGTTCCGCGATCAGCGCGCCAAGGATCTCGGCCTCGATCTCATCGTCCACACCAACCAAGACGGCTTGGCCCGGGGCATCGGCCCGATCAGCCATGGTTCCGAGGTCCATACCGACGTGATGAAGACGCAGGCCCTGCGTCAGGCCCTGGACAAGCACAGGTTCGACGCGGCCTTCGGCGGTGCCCGCCGCGACGAGGAGGCCTCGCGCGCCAAGGAACGCATCTTCTCCCTGCGGACGGCCCAGCATCGCTGGGACCCGAAGCGCCAGCGCGCCGAGCCCTGGCACCTCTACAATCTCAAGAAGAAGCGCGGCGAATCCCTGCGCGTCTTTCCGATCTCGAATTGGACCGAGCTCGATGTCTGGCTCTACATTGAGCAGGAGCAGATCCCGATCGTGCCGCTCTACTTCGCCAAGCCCCGCCCCGTGGTGGAGCGCGACGGCCAGTTGATCATGGTCGACGACGACCGCCTGCCCCTGAACCCCGGCGAGACCCCGCAGAACCTGTCCGTGCGTTTCCGGACGCTGGGCGACTATCCGCTGACCGGCGCCGTCGAGAGCGATGCCGCGACCCTGCCCGAGATCATCGGCGAGACCCTGGCCGCCCGGACCTCCGAGCGTCAGGGCCGCGTGATCGACAAGGACGGGTCGGGCGCCATGGAGCGCAAGAAGCAGGAGGGGTATTTCTAAGATGACGATCCATCAGTCACCCGAAGCCTTCGGCTACGACAGCTTCCTCGCCGCTCACCAGAGCAAGGAAGTGCTGCGCTTCATCACCTGCGGCTCCGTCGACGACGGCAAGTCGACCCTGATCGGCCGCCTCCTGCACGACACCAAGCAGATCTTCGACGATCAGGTGACGGCACTGCAGCGCGATTCGCGCAAGCACGGCACCCAGGGCGCCGAGATCGACCTCGCCCTCCTCGTGGACGGTCTCCAGGCCGAGCGCGAGCAGGGCATCACCATCGATGTCGCCTATCGCTTCTTCTCCACCGACAAGCGCTCGTTCATCGTCGCCGACACGCCCGGCCACGAGCAGTACACCCGCAACATGGCGACCGGTGCCTCCACGGCCGATGTCGCCGTGATCCTGGTGGACGCTCGGCAGGGTCTCACCCGCCAGACCCGGCGTCACGCCCTGCTGGTCTCGCTGCTGGGGATCAAGCGCGTCGTGCTCGCCGTGAACAAGATGGACCTCGTCGGCTGGTCGCAGGACAAGTTCGAGGCGATCACGGCGGCGTTCGACGCGTTCGCTGCGCCCCTGGGCTTCACAGAAATCCGGCCCATCCCGCTTTCCGCCAAGAACGGCGACAACGTCGTCCTGCCCGGTGCCGCCGTGCCCTGGTACACGGGAACGCCGCTTCTCCAGTACCTCGAAGAAGTGCCGGTGCGGGTCGAGGAGCAGGCCGCTCCGTTCCGTCTTCCGGTCCAGTGGGTGAACCGTCCGAACTCCGATTTCCGCGGGTTCTCCGGTCTCATCGCCAGCGGCCGCATTGCCCCCGGTGATGCGATCATCGTCGAGCCTTCGGGCCGGACCTCCACCATCGCGCGGATCTTCACCGCCGATGGCGACCTGCCGCATGCCGTGGAGGGCCAGTCCGTCACCCTCGTTCTCGCCGACGAGATCGACGCCTCGCGCGGCTCGGTGATCGTCACGGCCGATGCACCGATGCGGGTGAGCGACCGTTTCGACGCCCGTCTCTTCTGGGCGGCCGAGACCGAACTCCTGCCCGGCGCCACGCTGCTGGCCAAGATCGGCACCGTGACGGTGAACGCCACTGTCACGACCATCCATACGCGGGTCGATCCCGAGAGCGGCAATCCCGTTCCGGCCGCCCGCCTCGTGGCCAACGACATCGCGGACGTGACCCTGAGCCTGGACCGCGCCGTGGCAATCGATGCCTACGCCGCGAACCGCGATACCGGTGGCTTCATCCTCATCGACCGCGAGACCACCGATACGGCGGCCCTCGGCCTGATCCATGCGGACAAGGCCTCCGCGGCAGAGAAGGACGAGCCGGAGGCGACCCGCGCTGCGAAATCCGGCGGAGGGTTCCTGTCGAAGCTGCGCTGGGTCTTCGGCGGGATCTGAACGGACGCACCACCGGCTGAAACGAACCGTCATCCGGCCAGCCAAGAGCGGGGCGGGTGGCGACTTTGTTGTCGAGGGTGCCTTTCTCCTCGCGCGACGGCCGGCCCGGCGATCGACGGTCGCAGGGCGTACGGGTGACACCGTTTATTCCATTCATCGCCACATCCCGAGGTTGGTTCACACCACCCCGGGATGTGGCGATGGATGGGAGAGGAAGACCGCGTCGACCCGAAGGGCGAGACCGAGCCGTTTCCGACACAGTGCCGCCTGCGACTCAGCCTTGCCGGCTCACACCTCCGGGACTAGGGTCCGCGCGCTTTTCAAAGGGTGCCGGTTGGTGCCCGTCAGAACCCTCGGAGCACGCCATCATGGGCTTTCTCGCTGACGCCCTGTCCAAGGTGAAGCCGTCCGCGACCATCGCGATGACGCAGAAGGCCCGCGAGCTGAAAGCCGGCGGGATGGACGTGATCAGCCTGTCGGTGGGCGAGCCCGATTTCGATACGCCGGACCACATCAAAGAGGCGGCGATCGACGCGATCCGTCGCGGCGAGACCAAGTACACGCCGGTCTCCGGCATCGTGCCCCTGCGCGAGGCGATCGTGCGGAAGTTCAAGCGCGAGAATGGGCTCGACTACAAGGCGTCGCAGACCATTGTCGGCACCGGCGGCAAGCACGTCATCTACAATGCCCTCCTCGCCACCCTGAACCCCGGCGACGAAGTGGTGATTCCGCGCCCCTATTGGGTCTCGTATCCCGAGATGGTGGTGCTGTGCGGCGGCACGCCGGTCTTCGCCGAAACGGATATGGAGCATGATTTCAAGCTCCAGCCGGAAGAGCTGGAGCGGGTCATCACGCCCAAGACCAAGTGGATCATCCTCAACTCGCCGTCGAACCCCTCCGGCGCGGCCTATGCCCGCGACGAGCTGAAGAAGATCACCGACGTCCTGATGCGCCACCCCCATGTCTGGGTGCTCACCGACGACATGTACGAGCACCTCTGCTACGGCGATTTCGAGTTCGTGACGCCGGCCCAGGTGGAGCCCGGCCTCTACGACCGCACGCTGACCATGAACGGCGTCTCGAAAGCCTATGCGATGACCGGCTGGCGCATCGGCTACGCCGCCGGCCCGGAGCACCTCATCAAGGCGATGGATTTCGTCCAGGGCCAGCAGACCTCCGGCGCCTCCTCGATCTCACAATGGGCGGCGGTGGCGGCCCTCGACGGCACGCAGGAGCATCTCGCCCGTTTCCGCGCCGCCTTCCACGAGCGCCGCGACCTCGTGGTTTCCATGCTGAACCAGACCAAGGGCCTCAAATGCCCGACGCCGGAAGGCGCCTTTTACGTCTATCCGTCATGCGCCGAGACGATCGGGCGCAAGACCCCGTCCGGCAAGGTCATCGAGTCAGACGAGGATTTCGTGCTGGAGCTGCTGCAGGCGGAGGGCGTCGCCGCCGTCCACGGCTCGGCCTTCGGCCTCGGACCGAACCTGCGCATCTCCTACGCCACCTCGAACACGGCGCTGGAAGAGGCCTGCACCCGCATCCAGCGCTTCTGCGGCTCGCTAAGCTGACCCACCCGAGGGTGGATCGCGACTTGACGACTCACGTCTGACGCGAGTCAGATGCTAGCCTGGTGGTATCGCCCGGAGGAGACGTTCATGGCGACGATCGCTGTCATCGCACCTGGTGCCATGGGCAGTGCGATCGCAGCGCGACTGCACGGAAACGGCGCCCGTATTCTCACCGTTCTGGCAGGTCGAAGTGCCGCTACGATCGCACGCGCCCAGGAATCCGGAATGGAAGGAGTGGAGGAGACGGCCCTCGCCGAGGCAGACCTTATCCTCTCCATCGTCCCGCCAGCGGAGGCGGCGAACCTTGCGATTCGCCTGTCCCCGCTGCTCGCTGCAGCGGTGCGCAAACCGGTCTATGTCGATTGCAACGCCCTTAACGTCGTGACGAAACGTGGCGTCGCCGCCGTGATCGGACAGGCCGGCGCGCCCTTCGTCGATGCCGCCATCATCGGAGCGCCGCCCAAATCCGGCGAACGGGGGCCACGGTTCTACGTCTCCGGCGATGACCTTTCGGCGTCCGTGGCGTTGCGCGAAATGGGGCTGGACGTCCGACCCGTAGAGGGCGGCGTCGGCGCGGCGTCGGCGCTCAAAATGTCCTATGCCGGCATCAACAAGGGGCTAACGGCGCTCGCCGCCGTCATGGTACTCGCGGCAGGCCGGGCGGGTGCCGCCAATGCGCTGTATGCCGAACTCGCCGAAAGCGAGCCGGAACTGCTCGCGCGGTTCTCCCGCGTCCTGCCCGACATGGTGCCGAAGGCTTATCGCTGGGTCGCGGAGATGGACGAGATCGCGAGTTTTCTCGAGAACGACGATGGCGGCCGACTGATGTTCGACGGCGCGGGGCGCGTCTATGAACGGCTCTCCGCCGAGGGCGACGGGGACGAGGTCGAGCAGTTAAAGGCCTTCGCCGCTGCGGCCGAAAAGCCCTGAGGTTGCCGGGTCGGTTGCCGGCTTAAGTCAGGATGTCTACATCCACCATCCCCGCAGCCGATGCGTCCGATGGTTTCGCGAACCCTCTCGGACTGGTGTGGTCGCAGGGCTTGTCGTGACGGGGCGGTGCGGACCAGTTCTCTGCGCCGATCCTGTGAGGCCTCGTGGGTCGGGTCGCGGCAAGTGTGTCACGGGCGCGGGGAACAGGAACCGTCGCCGTGGCTGATGGCCCACGCTCATCGCGCCAACGGACGGGCCGCGCCATTTCAGGACAGGCTCCGGGCCGGCCAGCGGCCAAATGGTTTACCGACTTCTCGCACAAGTGAGATGGGCCGGGGAACCGGTCGCGTTCCTCCGCGTAGTCTCGGGCTTTCCAGCATGCGACGCCTTCTCACCGGTGGCATCAAGGCGATCGTCGCCATCGCCGCGCTTTCAACCGCCGCCCATTGGGCCATGCGCGTACAGCGCGCACCCACCGCCATGCCGGCCCCCCTCGCAGCGGCGAAGGATCCGGTCTCAACCGGTTCGATCCTCACGCGCAGTGCGGAATCCCCCACTCGCGAACGACTGGCGGACGTGACACGCGGTCTCGACCAGAAACACCTCGGCGAATTGTTTTCGGGCGCCACTGGCGACAAGCCAAAGGTCGAGAAGGCCGCAGCCAGACACTGAAGGCGGACGCGACTATCGTCACGCCATGGTCAAGAGGGCGTGGTTCGGTGCGGCCGACCCGTCGCAACAGGCTGCCGCATGATTGACCGTCCCGCTCTCACCCGCCGCGAAACCCTGGCATGTGCCGCCGTCCTCGCCCTGGCGACTTCGGCGGCGCGGTCGTCGGAGCGCGCGACGGGGTCCGTCTATGAAGTGGTTCCGGGGGGGCGGGCAGGGATCCCGGATGTGGCCGTCTCGAACGGTCGCGACGTGGTCCGCACCGACGGTCAGGGCCGCTACGCGCTCGACGTCTTGGACGGCGATATCGTCTTCGTGGTGAAGCCCGCCGGCTTCGCGCTGCCGTGCGACGAGAACAACATTCCGCGCTTCAGCTACATCCACCAGCCGCAGGGTACGCTGCCCGATCTACGCCTGCGCTATCGCGGCATCGACCCGACCGGGCCGCTTCCCGCCTCCATCGATTTTACCTTGATGCGCGAACCGGAGTCGGACGCGTTCGAGGTGATCCTGTTCACCGATCCGCAGCCGGAAAGTCCGGTGGAACTCGGCCATGTCCGGGATACGGCGGTGACGCGGGTCCTCGGCACGAAGGCCGCCTTCGGCATGACCACGGGCGACATCCTGTTTGACGATCTGTCGTTTTACGGCCGCTCAAACCGCATCATCGGGCGCATCGGAATCCCCTGGTTCCATATCGGCGGCAACCACGACCTCAACTTCGAGGCGCCCGACGCCCGCTACAGCCGCGAGACCTACAAGCGGGTCTACGGCGCGCCCTACTATGCTTTCCACCACGGCAAGGCGCTGTTCCTAATGCTCGACACCGTGCATTATTTGGGCGCCGAATCGGGCAATGGCGACGGAGTCGGCCGCTACGAGGGACGCATCGGCGAGCGGCAGCTCACTTTCATCGCCAATATGCTGTCCATGACGCCGAAGGAGACCCTCGTCGTCATCGCGATGCATATCCCGCTTTTCACCGATCTTAATCCGGCCGATCCACGCCAGAACGTGATGGACCGGGAGCGTCTACTCGACCTCCTCGGCGACCGACCCGTGCTCAGCCTCGCCGGCCATACCCACACGACGGAGCACCATTACCCCCGCGAAGACGCAACCGGGAGCCACCATCACCACGTCCTCACCGCCGTCTCCGGATCGTGGTGGAGCGGCCCCTCCGCTCGCACCGGCATTCCCTCGGCCGACAGCCGCGACGGGACGCCCAACGGTTTCCACGTCCTGTCCATCGACGGCGCCGCCTACACCACCCGGTACCGCCCGGCTCAGGGCGAGCCGGAAGAGAGGATGAGAATCGTGCTGGAGAGCCAGTATCGCGGAGGGTCCGGTGAGGTCCTGCGCGATTACCGGCCGATGCAGACACTGCGCTCGCCAGTACCGCGCGAGAGCGTCGGGGCGACCAATCTGGTGGTGAACGTCTTCGACGGCGGTCCGCGCACCAGCGTCCGGTACCGCATCGACGACGGTCCCACCGTCGAGATGGTACGCACGCGGCGGCCCGACCCGTTCGTCGCCGAGGTCTTCCTCCGCTATCCGGAGGCGAAGAAGCCGTGGGTGAAGGCCGAGCCGTCGAGCCACATCTGGGTCGCGCGCCTCGACGGCGACATTCCGGCCGGCAGCCATCGCATCACCGTCGAGGTCCGGGACGAGTACGGGCGCCCGTTCTCGTCCGCCATGGTCCTCGAAGTCACCGGCGAGGACGGCCCTTCGCGGGGCTGAGATCGCCGCTCGCCCGGAACGAGCGGCTGCCGGGGGCGCGGTGTCAGGCGGCCAGGCGGCGAGCGCCGTGGTTGCCCTCCTCGATCTCCTCAATGATCTTGGCGCAGAAAGCGTCGAGATCGCCGGGATTACGGCTCGTGACGATGCCCTTGTCGGTCACCACCGCCTCGTCCCGCCATTGGCCGCCGGCATTGATGACATCCGTCCTGATCGACGAGAACGACGTGAGGTTCAGACCCTTCACGACCCCCACCTCGATCAGCAGCCAGGGCGCGTGGCAGATGGCGGCCACCACTTTTCCGGAGACGAGGAACGTCCTGATCACGTCGAGGGCCTTCGGCTCGAGCCGGAGCTTGTCCGGATTGATCTGGCCGCCCGGCAGCACGAGGGCGTCGTAATCCGCCGGGTCGATGTCTTCCAGGTCCTTGTCGACCGCGACGTTCTTGCCCCAATCCGTCTTGTCCCAGGCACGGATGGATTCGCGCGATTCGCGCGATTTCGGCGAGGCGACGACGACGCTCGCCCCGGCGCTTTTAAGCGCCTGAAGCGGAACCGTCAGCTCCGTTTCCTCGAAACCGTCGGTGGCGAGGATGAGAACTTTCGATTGCTTGATGTCGGACATGGTTGATCTCCGCACGTGTCTCGAATGATGGCGGAAGAACTGGTAGCCGATATGGCGGGTTCCTGGCTCCGGGGAGATGCAATGCAGCCTCGGTGCCAACGCAAGGGTCGCAGGACGGCTCGCGAATCGGCGTCGGGCTGGAACTGGCGACTGCCGGGGCGGGTTTCTCCGGCACACCGACTGATCCACCTCAAAGCGAAGGAGACGCTGCATGGCCAATCCAGGCCTACCGATCCCCGAGCCGCTCCCGGGGGGAATTCCCGGCGACCTGCCGCCCCCGCCGCTGCCGCCGGACGAGGCTCCGGATATCGGACCGACCGGTCCCCGGACACCCTATCCCGTCGACGATCCCGGCATCGACGAGCCGGCGGGGCCGGGCTCCGAGCCCGACTATCTGCCCGGCGGTCCGACGGACCCCGGCGTGCGGATGTGATCCCCGGTCAGTGATCCCCGTGCGATGCGCGCACATCGCGGGGGGCGTTGAGGATTTCGGAGAGGCTCGTCGCGACGTGACGGGCCTCTTCGTCCGTCAGGCGCAGCTGGAACGGCGGCAGCGGCCCCGCCTGGAGGGCCACGACGGCCTGACCCTTCTCGTCGGTTCCCACCTCGATGGCGGAGGAGGTGACTTCCAGCATGGCGATGTCCTCGTCGGCGAGGTCGTCCGACGGATCGACCTCGTCCGGCTCGTCGATCGCGGTCAGCAGATGCCCGACCGCGCGCACGAGGGCACGGGCCGCACGGGCATCCATGACGACGGCCGTGGCCTGATCGTCCTTCTGGAACGAGAGCTGGATGTTCGCGCCTTCGAGGGAAACCGAGATGCCCGCCATGAACCGCCTGATTGCGTCGCCTAACCGCCTGGAGCCGAACTCATATATGCACGTCGCGGACCGAAAAACACGGGGTTCGCCACAGCGCTCGCATTGTGCGGCATGAGAGGGCGGTGCGTCGATCCGACAGGCAAGATCCAGCCGGATGCCTTGTTGCCGCCGCACAATGCGCCTACATGGATCTCAGCGGGCGTCAGTGAGCCGAACACAACGTGCACCGCACGTCTCACGACCTGCTGATCCCGTCAAATGTAAAAGAGGACCGGCGCCGGGTGTCTCGAGCAGATACGCGTGTTTGGTCAACGAACGATACGAGGTTCTATTCGTGAATACCGGCACTGTTAAGTGGTTCAACGAAACCAAAGGCTACGGCTTCATTCAGCCCGATGACGGCGGCAAGGACGTGTTCGTTCACATCTCCGCCGTCGAGCGCGCGGGAATGCGCAACCTCATTGAAGGTCAGAAGGTCTCCTACGAGATTCAGACCGACAAGCGCAGCGGCAAGGATTCGGCTGGTAACCTCCAGGCGGCCTGACGCACCCGGCGCCAGCCCTCGGGGCTGGCGTCACTACCGGCCTCATCGAGCGCCGGCTTCGCTGGCATCCCGACGCGCTCCTCCGGGGAGACGAGTTCGTCTCAGGGATGACCCATCCTCAACCCCAAAATCCTTTGACTTACGGAACGAGAGGCAAAGCTCGTCGTTTCGCACACCAAGAAAATCTGAAAGATCACAAGAAAACATGTTGTTCGAATATACCCGACGCCGCGGCGTCCGTTCGCCGATCACCGATGCGGCGACCTTCAAGGTAGGAAAGCTGAAGCAGACGACGTCGCGTGAAGCGCAGGACATCGATCTCAGCCACCTCATCGACACCTCTTACAATTACCACTCGCCCCGTGAATTGCGCTGGCATCTGGCCGAGCGGCTGGGTGTGGCTCCCGACGTGGTCGCGGTTCGCGAACACGCCTGATCGGGGCATTTCCGCGCCGGGGACAGTCTCCTCGCGCTCGATGACGTTTCACGCCGAGTTCCTCATAGGGCTCGGCGTTCGCGTGTCCGGAGCCAGTCTCCCCATAGCCCGAGGGGGCTTATGGGGAGACGCGGAGAGACGACATCATCCCCGCGTCAGGGCCGCGACGACATCGTCGCGCAAGCCGTGCGACATTGCGATGAGGGCGCCGTGGACGGGGTCCGGGCGGTTATAGGTCGTGCGCGTTCCTTTCAGGTCGCTCACCGATCCGCCCGCCTCGCGAAGGAGTAGATCCGCCCCGGCGAGGTCCCAATCGCGCGCATCGGACGAGACCAGGCCGACATCGATCGATCCCTCGGCGACCCGCGCCACCCGCAAGGCAAGGGACGGCACCCGAGGGACGATCCGGACAGCGACGGCCTCGCCGTTCGTCGAGCCGCCACGCGCGAGCTTGTCGATCATCGGCTTCGGTCCGGTCACCTTCGCCCCCGTGAGGCCGGTCTGGGTCGAGACGGACAGCGGCGCGCCGTTGCAGGTCGCCCCGCCCCCCGCCACGGCCTCGTAGAACCGGTCGGCAACCGGCGCGTGGACGAAGCCGAGGATCGGTTGTCCGCCCGCCAGGAGCGCCACCGAAATCGACCAGTCCGGGTGGCCGGTGAGGAAGGCTCGCGTCCCGTCGATGGGATCGACGATCCAGACGAGGTCCGAGCCGAGCCGAATGGCATCGTCGCTGGTTTCCTCCGACAGCCAGGCCGCCTCGGGCAGTAGCGCGCTGAGTCGGATCTTCAGGAACGTATCCACCGCGACGTCGGCTTCCGTCACCGGCGACCCGCCGGCTTTCGACCACGTCCGCGCGGTCGTCTGCGCCCCCGACCTGAAGAAGGGGAGGGCCAGGGACGCCGCCTCACGGATCGCCTCCCTCAGGGCGGGAAGCAGCGCCTGGGCGGCTTTGGGCGACATCGTGTCGGACATGCGTCTCCGGATCGTCGGGGTTCTATCGGTGGCGGCGGCGAATCCGTCTTCCACGCGCAGGGCGGTGCAAGGGATCCATTTCTTTGTAGGGTGAGCCCGCGACGCCCACAAGGATCGCGCGCGGGCGATGCCCCCGGATCCTGACGAATGCGGCAAGGAAGTGTTGAGCATTCCGAACGCTTCCGGCCCATCCACCATCGCTTAACTCTGGCTATTAAGCTGGTGTGATGAGGTTAGACGTGATTCTGCTTGTCATAAGAGGCGGCCCTCAAGAGGCCGACCACACCAACAGGGCGTCGATCCGATGAACACTTTCTCAAACATGAATCAGACCGAGACAACTGTCGGCACCGCTGCGGATGCCTGCCTCCAGGACGGTGTCACGCTGCCCACCACGACGTTTCCCCCCTCGTCGCTTCCGATCACCGGCCGCATCGGTGGCGGCACCGAAGCCGTCGGCGTCGCCCTCGCTTTCGCCTCCGAGGACAGCGATGCGTGCGACGAAGACCGTTTCGCGCTTCTTCTGGTGGATGGCGCCGGCACCACGCTCGGCCGCCTCGGCCCTTACGGTGACGAGGATGTCGTGGCGATCTGGCGCGATTGTTCGGCCCGCACGGGCCTGCCGCGGATGATCGTGCGGGAAGACGGCACCCTCGCCGTCGTGTCGCGGCAGCTCGGCCGAGTCGCCCTCGGCACCACTCGCGCCCGCCGCCGCCACGGCCTGCTCAACGGCCGTCGCCCGCGCTTCCTCGTCCGCCGCAAGACCGGCGTGCTGCCCGTGCGTCCGCTGATCTATCGCGGCGAGAACGAGATCGTCGGCGGCGCCCTGTCCTGAGGCCGGATCGGGCTCAGGACAGCCCCTGCCAGACGGCATCCGCCGCCAGTCCGGCAAAGAGGATCAGCCCGGCATCGCGGTTAGAGCGGAAGAGCCTGAGCGCCCCGCGCCCGTCGCCGGGTTTCAGACGGACGACCTGCCATCCGAGATGGAGAGCGAAGAGGGTGACGCCGAGAGCGCCCACGGGGCCGGCCCCCGCCAGGGTCGATGCGGCGGCGATGGAAGCGACCGAAACCGCGTAGCAGAGGCCGATGGCCGGCCTTAAACCGCGTCCGAACAAGCGGGCCGAGGAGCGGATGCCGGCGATCTCGTCGTCCTCGATATCCTGCACCGCGTAGATCGTGTCGTAGCCGACGACCCACGCCACCGTGCCGGCATAGAGCAGCAGCGCCGGTGCGCCGAGATCGCCGAAGGCGGCGACCCACCCCATCAGCGCGCCCCACGAAAAGGCGAGGCCCAGCACTGCCTGGGGCATCGACATCACCCGTTTCATGAACGGATAGATCGCCACCGGCACGAGCGACGCCATGCCGACGAGAATGGCGGTACGGTTGAACTGCAACAGCACCGCCAGCCCCACCAGCGCCTGCAGCACCAGGAAGATCGCGGCGGAGCGTGTCCGCACCTGCCCGGAGGGGAGGGGGCGCGAGCGCGTGCGCTCCACCTGAGCGTCGAGGTCGCGGTCGGCGATGTCGTTGTAGGTCGACCCCGCCCCCCTCATGGCGATGGCGCCGATGAGGAACAGGACGAGATGGGCCGGGTCCGGAAACGGCTTGTGGCCGGCGAGCGCCGCGAGGGCGGCCGACCACCAGCATGGCAGCAGCAGCAGCCACCATCCGATGGGACGGTCGATCCGCGCCAGCCTGAGATAGGGGCGCAGGCCGCGCGGGGCGAGACGATCGACCCAGTGCCCGGCGACCGCATCCGCGACCCTGCCATCCGCACCGGGCCGGGAGGTCACGCCCGCCATGCGGAAACGAGGCCGTGACGCGGCGACTCAGCCAAGGTTCAGAGCGCGCCCTGCGGCATCTTCAGGCTGCCGGTGAGGCCGGGGCCGCCGAGCATGCCGCCACCGCCACCGCCGCCGCCGCCGCCGTTCTGGGCCTGCGCCCGTGCCTGGGCTTCCATCTTCGCGGCCTGGGCGGCGACGCCGCAGATCTTGGTGCGGATGCCGGCGACCTTCAGATGGTCGGCCTTGAAGCCTTCGGCGAAGGAATCCGGAATCGAGCACCATTCCTTGTTGGCGGCGATCCACTTGACGCCTTCGTTGCCGTTGGCCTGCAGCTTGCCGAACAGGGCGCAGGCCTCGGCCGGGGTCATCTTCTTCTTCGAGTTCGAGGCGGCATTCGCCTTGGCCACGAGATCCTTGCGCGACTGAAGCGTCTTCTGGATGTCGCCGCATTCCGCGTTCTGCGCGAAAGCAGGGCCGGCGAGGAGGGCGGAACCCAGCAGGGCTCCGGCGACCGCCGCGATGGTCTTCGATGACATTAGCTAGGCTTCCCTCTCCCCCAATCCCCACCGGTGCCCGATTCGTGGCCGCCGGAGCGATTGCCTATCCTGCAAGACGTCTCGCCATAGGAATGTGGCGTCTTTCGAGACGTAAACGGGCGGTAATAAATGCGCTTGGGGAAACGCGACATAATCCGACGCTGTTGCGTTTTCGCATCACCCTGGCCGCTCTTGCGCGTTGACAGGTTTGGTGCCGCGAGCGACCACCCCGATCCATGGCACAGTACGACTTCACCGCCCCGCGCCTCTTCGTCGAGCCGGAGCTCCGCGAAGGGACGGTTCTCCCGCTGGAACGCGCGCAGGCGAACTACCTGCTGAACGTCCTGCGACGCGGCCCGGACGATCCGGTCCTCGTCTTCAACGGGCGCGACGGCGAGTGGCGCACCCGCATCGCCCAGAACGGCCGCAAGAGCGCGGAACTGATCGTCGTCGGGCGGCTGCGCCCGCAACCCGATAGGGCCGACCTGCACTACCTCTTCGCGCCGTTGAAGGCCGCCCGGCTGGATTACCTGGCCCAGAAGGCGGTGGAGATGGGCGCCGGCACCATCCGCCCCGTCTTCACCCGCTACACCCAGGGCGAGCGGATCAACCTGGATCGCCTGCGCGCCAACGCCATCGAGGCGGCCGAGCAATGCGGCATCCTGGCGATTCCCGATCTCCCCGAGGCGGTCCGGCTTCCCGTTGCCCTTGCGGAGCTCGACCCCGCTCGCCTCCTCGTCTTCTGCGACGAGGACGCCCCCGTCATCGATCCCGTGGCGGCCCTGCGCGAGGCGGCGGATCCGGCGGCGCCACCGCCGCTGGCCGTGCTGATTGGGCCCGAAGGCGGGTTCTCGCCGGAGGAGAGGGACATGATCGCCGCCCGGCCGAACACCGTGGCGCTGTCCCTCGGACCACGCATCCTGCGCGCGGACACCGCCGCCGTGGTGGCACTGGCTCTGGTGCAGTCTGTGCTCGGCGACACTCGCTGAGCGGGCCTCCCTTGGCCTACGTTGTTCCTGCCTCGCCGCTGGACTAAGGAGTCGCCATCTCTCAGGAGGCTCCTCCGCTGCGGTCCGGCGCGCCTCTCACCACAAACGACCTTCACCACGAGGCAGCGCATGGCGCGCGATACGTCCGACACCACACCGCTGACCAAGCGGGACGAACTGATCGCGTGGTTCGCCGAGGGCGAGAAACCGCGCGAGCGCTTCGCCGTAGGTACCGAGCACGAGAAGGTTCCGTTCTACCGAAACGGCAACACGCCTGTCCCCTACGAGGGCGAGACCGGCATCCGTGCTCTGCTCGAAGGCGTCGCGCGCGAGACCGGCTGGGAGGCGATCGAGGATGCGGGCCACCTGATCGGCCTCGCCGGCGCGGATGGCGGTGCGATCTCCCTCGAGCCCGGCGGGCAGTTCGAACTCTCCGGCGCGCCGCTTCCGGACGTCCACGCCACCGAGCGTGAGTTGCGCATCCATCTCGAAGCCACCGCGCGGGCGGCCGATCCCCTCGGCATCGGCTTCCTCGACCTCGGCATGAGCCCGAAATGGACGCGCGAGGGCACGCCGGTCATGCCCAAGAGCCGCTACAAGATCATGGCCGGCTACATGCCCAAGGTCGGCTCCCTCGGCCTCGACATGATGTTGCGCACCGCCACGGTGCAAGTGAATCTCGACTTCTCCTCCGAGGCCGACATGGCGGCCAAGATGCGCGTCGCCCTGGCGCTGCAGCCGGTGGCGACGGCTCTGTTCGCCAATTCTCCCTTCACCGATGGCCGCCCCAACGGCTTCCTCTCCCGCCGCTCGGAGATCTGGCGCGACACCGACGCCGACCGGACCGGCATGCTTCCCCGCGCCTTCGAGGCCGGGTTCGGCTACGAGGCCTATGTCGACTGGCTGCTCGACATGCCGATGTATTTCGTCAAGCGCGGCGAGACCTATCACGACGTCAGCGGCGCCTCGTTCCGCGACCTCATGGAGGGGCGCCTCGCGGCCCTTCCCGGCGAGCGGGCCACGATGTCCGACTGGGCCAACCACGCCTCCACCGCTTTCCCCGAGGTCAGGCTGAAGCGCTACATCGAGATGCGCGGCTCTGATGTGGGCGGCGCGGACATGATCGTGGCGCAGGCGGCCTTCTGGGTCGGCCTTCTCTACGACGAGGCCGGGCTCGAAGCGGCCTGGGACATTGCCAAGGCCTGGAGCGCCTCTGAGCGGGAATGCCTGCGCGCCATGGTCCCGCGCCTCGGCCTTGCCACGCCGATCGCGGGCCGCAGTCTTGGAACCGTGGCGGCGGAAGCCTTGGCCATCGCCCGCAAGGGACTCGAGGCGCGCGGGCGCCGCGATGAGCAGGGGCGCGACGAGACACTTCATCTGCAACCGTTGGAAGCCATCGTCGCCAGCGGTCGTTCGCGGGCGGAGGACAGGCTCACCGATTACGAAGGTCCGTGGCGCCGCTCCGTGGAGCCGGCCTTCACCGAATGCGTGTTCTGAAGAGACGCCATTGACCATGAAACCATGTCCTCGCGTCGCGACAATTGTGTCGGAGCACACGTCCGGCCGATAGTGCCTCCTCTGTTCCGGAACGGTTCATCGGAGATGGTGTTTTTACGGATCAGGTTCACTCGAATTAGGAGATCGCACGCATGTCGCGCATCATGTCTCTGGTCCTTGCCGGTTCGACCGCCGTCGGTCTTGCGGCAGCTCCTCTCTCCGGCGCACAGGCCGCCCCGATGCCCGCGCTGACCTCGGCGCAGGTCGCCGGCAGCGGTTCGGCCGTGGAGACCGTGCGATACGGCCGTTATTACGGCGGCGGCTACGGCTACCGTCGCGGCTATTACGGCGGCGGCTATCGCCGTGGACCCGGTATCGGTGGAGCTATCGCTGCGGGCGCCGCCCTCGGCATCATCGGTGGCGCCATCGCGGCGAGCCAGGCTCCCCGCTACGGCTATTACGACCGCGGCTACGCACCCGGCTACGGGTATGCCCCGGCCTATGGCTACGCGCCCGCCTATGGCTACGCCCCGGCCTACGGCTATCCGGCCTACGGCTACTGACATCTCCACCGAGCCTCGTCTTCGGCTCACGCCCCGCTCCAGGCTCCGGCCTCGGGCGGGGTTTTCGTATCGCGGGGCTGATATGACCGACGCGCCGCCCGTCCTCGATCTCAGCGGCCTGAAATGCCCCCTGCCGGTGCTGCGCACCCGCAAGGCCCTACGCGGCCTGGAACCGGGGGCGCAACTGACCGTGCTCTGCACAGATCCGGTCTCGGTGATCGACATCCCCCATCTCGTTACTCAGGAGGGCGATCGTCTCGTCGGTCAGGGCCGGGACGACGGCGTCTTCAGCTTCACCATCGAGAAGGGTGGCGCCTGAAAACTCGTTCATTCCGCACCGTCTTCGCCTCATTGATGCGGCAACTCGCGGTTAGGTGATCCCGAAGAAGGCCGCGCGACCGCCCGCGGCCGGAAGACGGGAACGAATCGATGGCGCCGGTGATCCGTGGCACCCGCATCCTGCACGATGGCTGGAGCCGATTTCTCGTGGCCGAGGTCACGATGCCGGACGGCACGCGCCTGACCCGCGAGATCGAGGATCACGGCCGCGCCGTCGGGGTGCTGCCCTACGATCCCGAGCGCCGCGTGGCCCTGCTGGTGGAACAGTTCCGGCCGCCCACCTTCTTTGCCGCCGGCACCCTGTCGCTCCTCGAAGTCCCGGCCGGGCTCCTCGACGAATCCGAGCCCGAGGACGGCGCCCGCCGCGAGGCCTTCGAGGAGACCGGCGTCCGCCTCGGCCCCCTGGAACGGCTGACGACCGGCTGGTCGATGCCCGGCATCTCCACCGAACAGATGGACCTCTTCCTCGGCGCCTATACCGCCGCCGACCGCTCCGGCCCCGGGGGCGGTCTCGCCGACGAGCACGAGACCATCACCGTCCACGAGATGCCCCTCGCCACCCTCGCCGCCATGAGCGACCAGGGCGAGATCACCGACATGAAGACCCTGGTGTTGCTTTTCGCGCTGCGGCTGCGCCGGCCGGAATTGTTTGCGGGGGCGTAGGAATGCATCTGCCAAGGGTGGAAATAGCTTCTCCGCATCTATACGACGGATAAAAGTATAATTGGTGCGAGAACTAGTTGTAAATTTTATGAGTTCGATACTGGAAATTCAACCTACGACGAGATCGTTTCTTTAAAATCACTTTCCGTGGACTTTTATTGTTTCGTCACGGATCTCGGCTACTAGGAATCTTTCCGCCCGCTGCCAGGACTCGTCCGTATCGCCACGGAAATTAAGGTCTCGCGAGTATAGATCTTGGCCCGAACGGGCATCTACCAAACGCGCCCATAGCTGCATGATGAGTGTGCTGCTCTTATGGACGACGCCGACGAGGATGAGTTCGGCGCCGCGCGTCTGTGCGGCCTTCAGCAGGCAGGCAACGGCTTCGGACGGGCAATCCTGCCGGAGATTGTCGGCCGGCAGGACTGTCGCTCGATACAGCCCGGAACGGGTCAGGTTGGTCGCGAGTCCATCGGCCAATCGCGCAAGTCGCTCGGTGTGCTCAGAGGTTTGATCCGTTGGTTCACCCGACGTGTCGAGCAGCTTGATCGGTAAGACGACCAATGACGTTTGCGACACCTCCGCCGCGTAAGCGCATGGTGAAGCGAGAGCGGCAAGCAGTAGCCCAACCGCACCCATCGTCGCGAGGCTGTTGCTACCCTGGACCCACGCCGTCGTACCAATCCGCATCGTTGCGCTCCGACTGTGTCTGCCCATGTTAAGAGCGTTGACCATCATGCACCTCTGGCGCCCTGGGCCTCGAAAAGCGCCTTGAACTCGGGCATGCCGAAGGTCGCGATGACCGCATGGCTTTCGTCGAGGATTTCGTAGACTGGCCCGTCGATGTCGCGGTTCGTGAAATAGACGATCACGTCCTGATTGCCGCCGCCCTCGGTGTGGGGCTCACCCCCCGCCTGTCCCGCAACATAGCTACCGACCGGGCGGATTTCTTTCAGCGTTCCGTCCGAACGGTAGATCCTCAGTTCACCCTGCAGGACGAGGGTGCGATAGGCCGCGCCGTGCCTGTGCAGGGCGATCCGCTCGTTTGCCGCGAACTTGAAGAGCAGGTCGACGATCCGAGCGTTCTCGTCGACATTCAGGATGTGGTAAGCGGCGTGATCGAAGCCATCGACGGTCCGCCACGTAATGTGGCGGTCGTCGAATGCGAATGTTGCCATAGCGTTCTCCGGCTGCGACTTGGCCGTTACCGAGCGCTGGCGTCTTGCGACATCGTCATTCTCGCAAGTCGACCGTACCCGTCGGCATCCGCAGACCTACACCGGCTCCTGCGCTCGCTCTTGCCATTTGGTGCCAACGCATCGACCCTTGTGGCGGGAAACGTTTATGGCGGGATACGGTCTGACCAGGGCACGGACGATGGGACCCATCGCCGAGGCGGTATCGGCGGCCGGCGGCTCGCTGACACGGGTCTTCGGGCGAGCCGAGATACCGCTCACGCTCCTCGACACGCCCGACCGACTGATCCTGCTGCGTGATCAACTCAGGCTTGTCAATGCGGCCATTCGCGAGATCGGTGACCCCTCCCTGCCTGCACGACTGTCGACGGGTATCGGGATAGCCGGTCTCGGACCCATTGGCGTACAGGTCCGTACCGCCGAGACACTTGGATCGGCCCTGGCGCGGGTGGAGATCGTCACACCGCTTCTTCTCCAGACCGCGACCTGGACGGGACTGCGCCGGAAAGGTGCGAACGCCTTCTATGGATACACCGTCCTCGAACGGATCGAGAGTGGGCGACAGGCCAACGAAATCCTGGCGCTCGGCTATCTGCTTGGCACGGTGCGCCATTTTCTCGGACCGACATGGCGGCCGGACCACGCCGTGGTGACAGGCGCGACCATGTCCGGGCGCGGCGAGATCCAGGAACAGTTCGGCTCCGAGATCGCATTCGGGTCGCGGGCAGGCCTGATCTTTCCCGCGTTCCACCTCGACACACCCAACCCGAACCGCGACGATCCTGACCGGCTGGCGACGGCGGAGGACGAGCCGATCGGCGATGATCTCGCGGCCTGCGTCGCCCACCTGATCGAACTCGACCTGGACGAAGCGCGACCCTCCATTGATGGAGTCGCGCGCCGCCTTGGCCTCTCCCGCCGAACCTTGCAGCGTCGATTGGATGATTTGGGGACGCGGTACTCCGACATCCGGGATCGTATCATGGCTCAGCGCGCCAAGACCTTGCTGACTGGGGAAACACTATCCATCGCACGGATCGCATGTGAGCTCGGCTATGCGGATACCTCCCATTTCACTCGAGCGTTCTTGGAGTGGACGGGAACGACACCAAGTCGCTGGCGGCGAGACGTCTGCGTCGGGCGGCAAACCAAAGTCTCTTGAAGGGTAAGATCGGGTCGACGATACCCAACGAACTGACATCCCTCACCCTCGCTGCGAAGACCCCCGCACCACCAGCCGTCCGCTCAGGGTGACCTTGCGGATCGGCTGGTCCGGCGCCTTCAGGCGGTCGAACAGGAGCGACATGGCCTGGGCGCCGATCTCGGCGACGGGTTGCTCGATCACCGTGAGGCCGGGATCGACGAGGTCGGTCCAGGAATCGTTGTCGAACCCGGCAAGGCCGAGATCGTCCGGTACGCCGAGGCCCGCCGACCGCGCGGCACGCACCGCCCCCATCAGCATCAGCCCGTTGGAGAGGATCAGCGCGTCGGGAGGCGTCGCCTCCGAGAGCCAGCGGCCGACGCAGAGTTCGGAAGCGGCGGCGTTGGGTGGTGCCGAGCGCATGTCGGGCACGAGGCCCGCGCGCCGGATCGCCGTCTCGTAGCCGGCCCGGCGTTCCCGGGCGGTGGACGAGGTGGAGCCGAACAGGCCGCCGATCCGCCGGTAGCCGCATCCGATCAGATGGTCCACCAAGAGGGCGGCGGCGGCCTCGTTGTCGAGAACGACGCTGTCATGGGCGCCGGGCGGTCCGGTCCTGTCGATGAAGACGACGGGGACGTCGAGGTCGCGGGCGGCGAGCCTGTCCGCCGTGATCCGCGTGGGCGCGAAGATCACGCCGGTGACGCGCTCCTCCTCCATCAGCCGGAGATACATCGCCTCGCGGTCGGGATCCTCGTCGGTGTTGCACAGGATCAGCCGCATGCCGGCCGCATAGGCCGCATCCTCCACGGCCCGGCTCACCGCCGTGAAGAACGGGTTGCGGATGTCGGCGACGATCAGCCCGATGGTCCGGGTCGCTTGCGAGCGCAGGCGCCGCGCCGACAGGTTCGGGCGATAGCCGGTGAGGCGCACGGCCTCCTCCACCTGACGCTTCAAGGCCTCGCTGACGGGGCCGCGCCCGAGGGCGCGCGAGACCGTCGCGGTGGAGACCCCGGCGGCGCGGGCGACGTCGCGGATGCCGATCGTCATGGGGACGGCCTCAGGCGGGAGGAAACGTTTTCAGCACCATGACGACGTTCTGGCATTCCCGTTCCAAGTCGGCAAGGCGGCAAGCTGAATTATTTCGCCGGTCGTCATTGACAGAAAGAGTGAAAACGTTTTCATTGCCATCAACGACAACAGGGAGGGCACGCCATGCTCGCACCGACGCCGGTCCTGACACCCCGATTGCTGATCCGCCTCGGCGCGACGCCCGCGACCAAGGAGGACGCCATCCGCGAGGCGTCGCACTTGCTGGTGACGGGGGGCTGCATCGATGCGGCCTATGGCGCGAGCATGCTGCGCCGGGAGACGGTGGCGAACACCTATCTCGGCCACGGCGTGGTCATCCCCCACGGCATGGTCGACGACCGCCATCTGGTGCGCGAGAGCGGGCTGGCGATCCTTCAGGTGCCGGACGGCGTGGCGTGGCACGATGGCCAGATCGCCCACCTCGTGGTCGCCATCGCGGCGCAATCGGATACCCACATCACGATCCTGCGCCGGCTCACGCGGCTGATCCAGGACGAGGCGCGCCTCGCGACCCTGCGGAAGACCGGCGCCAAGGAGGACATCGCGGCGGCCCTCTCCGAGGATACGCCCGTGACGGGGTCGGCCGGCCCCGCCGCCGACCTTCGCCAGCGCTTCGACTGGACCGTGGACTATCCCACCGGTCTCCATGCCCGGCCGGCCTCGCATTGGGTCGAGGTGGCGCGGCTCTGCCCGGCCCGCATCCAGGTCCGGCACGGATCGGAGATCGCCGACGCCAAGAACCTCATCGCCCTGCTCCAGCTCGGTCTGCGCTGCGGCGACGAGGTGACGATCTCGGCCGAGGGCGACGACGAGGCCGGTGCGCTGGCAAAGGTCTGCGCCGCAGTCACTTCTCTCACCGCAGGCGAAAAAGCGTCAGCGAAGGCCGCCGAAGACGCCGCCGCCAGGGCGGCCGGGCCGGTCGCCGGCTGGAACCCGTCGGACTCGCCGCGCACCATCGCGGGAATCGGGGCGAGCCCCGGCATCAGCATCGGTCCGATCCATGTGCTGGCCACCGTCGAGATCGCGGTGCCGGACGAGCCGGAGCCGCTCACCACCGGGGGAGACCGCCTGCACGCGGCGCTGGCCACCACCGGAGGTCAGTTGAGGGCGCTCGCCGACGATACCGAGCGCCGCCTCGGCAAGGCCGATGCCGGCATCTTCCGCGCTCAGGGCGAACTCATCGCCGATACCGACCTGATCACGCTGGCCTGCCAGCTCATGGTCGAGGGCCACGGAGTCGCCTTCGCCTGGAATGCGGCGGTGGAGCGGATGGCCGGGCGGCTCTCGGCCCTCGGCAACCCGGTCCTGGCCGCCCGCGCCGCCGATCTGCGCGATGTCGGCCGGCGCGTGCTGGCGCAGATCGACCCTTCGCTGAAGAGCGGCCACGATCTGCCGGACGTCCCCTGCATCCTCATCGCCGCCGATCTCGCGCCCTCCGACACCGCCGGGCTCGATCCGTCCCACGTCATCGGCCTCGCCACGGCGCAGGGCGGCCCGACCTCGCATACCGCGATCCTCGCCCGCACCCTCGGCATCCCGGCGATGGTGGCCGGTGGGCCGACGCTGATGGCATTGCAGAACCACGGATCGGCGATCCTCGACGGCGGCACCGGCCGGCTTTACCTCGATCCGAGCGAGGCCGACCTCGCCTCGGCCCGCGACTGGCGCGACCGCCAGCGCGCCATCGACGAGGAAGAGGCGCGTGAGCGCGCGCTCCCCGCCCGCACCAGGGACGGGCATTCCGTCGCCATCGGCGCCAACGTCAACACTTCCGAGCAGGTGCCGCTGGCCCTCGACCAGGGCGCGGAAGGCGTCGGCCTCATGCGCACCGAGTTCCTGTTCTTGGAACGGGGCGACCCCCCTTCCGAGGACGATCAATACGCCACCTACCGCGCCATGCTGCGCGCCCTGGAGGGCCGGCCCCTGATCGTGCGGGCGCTCGATATAGGCGGCGACAAGCAGGTGGCGCATCTCCACCTGCCGAGGGAGGAGAACCCCTTCCTCGGCGTGCGCGGCGCGCGCCTTCTGCTGCGCCGGCCGGACCTGATGGAGCCGCAGCTGCGCGCCCTCTACCGCGCGGCCAGGGACGGGATCGCGGCCGACGCGCCCGGGGGCAAGGACGCCCCGCTGTCGATCATGTTTCCGATGATCACCTCGATCCCCGAGATCACCGCCCTGCGCGGCCATTGCGAGCGTATCCGCGCCGAACTCGACGCGCCGGAACTGCCCATCGGCATCATGATCGAGGTGCCCGCCGCCGCGATCCAGGCCGATGCCCTGGCGACATATTGCGACTTCTTCTCCATCGGCACCAACGACCTCACGCAATACGCCCTCGCCATCGACCGGCAGAACACCGAACTCGCACCGGAGGCCGACAGCCTGCACCCGGCCGTCCTGCGCCTGATCCGGATGACCTGCGCGGGCGCGGCGCGGCACCGGCGCTGGGTGGGCGTCTGCGGCGGCATCGCCGGCGATCCGTTCGGAGCGAGCCTCCTCGCCGGCCTCGGCGTCCACGAACTCTCGATGACGCCCCGCGACGTCCCCGCCGTGAAGGCGCGGCTCCGGGCCTCGGAGATGAGCGCGCTGCGGGCCCTCGCCGCCCGCGCCTGCGACCGGGAGGACGCCGCCGCCGTCCGCGCCCTCGAAGGAGCCGAGGCATGAGCGCCGCCATCGTCACCGTCACCCTCAACCCGGCCATCGACCAGACTGTCACCCTCGACGCGCTGACGCCGGGTCACGTCCACCGGGCACGCGCCGTGCGCTCGGATGCGGGCGGCAAGGGCGTCAACGTCGCCTCCTGCCTCGCCGATTGGGGCCTGAAGGTCTCGGCCACCGGCATCCTCGGCTCGGACAACGCCACCCCGTTCGAGGCCCTGTTCGCCCGCAAGGGGATCGACGACCGCTTCGCCTGGATCCCCGGCGAGACCCGCACCAACCTGAAACTCCTCGACGCCGCCACCAACGACACCACGGACATCAACCTGCCAGGCCTCGCCGCGACGTCGGGTGCGCTCGACACCATCCGGGCGGTCCTGCGCCAAGTCGCCACGGAGGGGAGCCTCGTCGTCCTCGCGGGCAGCCTGCCGGGGGGGCTCGGGGTCGAGACCTATGCGGCCCTGACGCAGCTGTTGACGGCGCGCGGCGTCCGCGTGGTGCTGGACGTGTCCGGCCCGGCCCTCACGGCGGCCCTCGCGTCCGATCACCTGCCCGAGGTGATCAAGCCCAACCGCCAGGAACTGGCGGACTGGGCCGGCCGGCCCCTCGAGACCCTGCCGGAGGTCGTCGCCACGGCGCGTGGCCTGGTCGCCCGCGGCATTCCCCTCGTGGTGGTGTCGCTGGGAGGCGACGGCGCCCTCTTCGTCACGCGGGACGAGGCGCTCCTCGCCCATCCGCCGCCGACGGAAGTGTCGAGCACCGTGGGGGCGGGGGATGCCCTGGTGGCGGGCCTCGTCGCCGGCCTCCATGCGGGCCTGCCCCTCGCCGAGACCGCGCGGCTGGCGCTGGCCTTCGCCGCCGGCAAGCTGACCCTTCCCGGCGCCAATCTGCCGAGCCGAGGGACGATCCTCGCCATCGTCGAGACCGTGCGGGTCGAGACCATGAACGTCCCACCCCGAACCTCACCCTGAGGTGATGGATCCGAAGGGCGCGGCCCGGACACAACCAAGAACAGGCGGAGGAAACCATGGCCCAGATGTTGGCCGTCGTCGGGGGCGGGGATCTCGGCACCCATGCGGTGCTGGCCGGTGAGGCCTTGCGCCAGGCCGCCGCCCGCCTCGGGCAGGCCCTCGACCTCGAACTCAGGGGCAAGGGGGTCGGCGGCAATCCACTGGCCGAATCCGCCATCGCCCGGGGCGATTCCGTCCTGTTGATCGGAGAGGGCGATCTCGGGGAGGGTCGTTTCGGCACCATGCGCAAGGTCCGGATCGGTATCGAGGAGGTGCTGACCGACGCCGATTCGGTGCTCGGTCGCTTCCTGGCGGGCAGTGACACCGCGCCGGCAGCGCCCGACGCGGGCGGCAGGATGCGGATCGTCGCCGTCACCTCCTGCCCCACCGGCATCGCCCACACTTTCATGGCGGCCGAAGGCATCCAGGCCGCCGCGCAGGCGCTGGGCCACGAGGTGAGGGTGGAGACGCAAGGTTCGGTGGGTGCCCGCGATGCGCTCACCGCCGCCGAGATCGCGTCGGCCGACATCGTCCTCATCGCCGCCGATACCGGGGTCGACCGCTCCCGCTTTTCAAGCAAGCGGCTCTACGCCACCAACACCAAGGCGGCGATCCGCGACGGGAAAGGGCTGATCGCCACCGCTCTCGCCGAAGCGCAGGTCCAGGGGCAGCTCCACGGTGCCGAGACGGAGGAGACGCCATCCCGGCCGGCCGCCGCCGAGAGCAGGGCCGGCGCCTACAAGCATCTGATGACCGGCGTCTCCTTCATGTTGCCTTTCGTGGTGGCGGGTGGCCTCCTCATCGCCCTGGCCTTCGCCGTCGGCGGCATCGACGCGATGAAGCCGGACCATGCCGGCAGCCTCGGCTACGCCCTGGGCGAGATCGGCGCCAAGGCGGCCTTCGCCCTCATCGTCCCGGCACTGGCCGGCTACATCGCCTATTCCATCGCCGACCGGCCCGGCATCGCACCGGGCATGATCGGCGGCATGCTGGCGGCGAACCTCCAGGCCGGGTTCCTCGGCGGCATCGCGGCGGGCTTCATCGCCGGCTACGCCACGCATGTCCTCAATCGATACATCCGGCTGCACCGGAATCTCGAAGGGTTGAAACCCGTCCTGATCCTGCCGCTGCTCGCCACCACCATCACCGGCCTGCTGATGGTCTACGTGGTGGGCGTGCCCGTCGCCGCGATTCTGGCCGGGCTCACCGATTGGCTGAAGGGCATGCAAGGGGCGAGCGCCCTCGTTCTCGGCCTGATCCTCGGTGGGATGATGGCCGTCGACATGGGCGGCCCGATCAACAAGGCCGCCTATGCCTCTGCCGCGGCCCTCCTCTCCTCCGGCGTCGACGCGCCCATGGCGGCGGTGATGCTCGGCGGCATGACGCCCCCGCTCGGGATCGCGCTGGCCACCCGGCTGTTCCCGAACCGCTTCTCGCAACCCGAGCGCGAGGCCGGCGGCGCGGCAGCCGTGCTCGGCGCCGCCTTCATCACCGAGGGCGCGATTCCCTTCGCGGCGGCCGACCCCCTGCGGGTGATCCCCGCCATGGTGGCGGGCTCGGCCCTGGCCGGTGCCATCGCGCTCGCCGCCGGCGTGACCCTGAAGGTGCCCCATGGCGGCCTGTTCGTGCTGCCGATCCCCAACGCCGTCACGAACCTGCCCTGGGCCGTGATCGCCCTCGTCGCCGGGACGGTCGTCACGGGCCTGATGGTGGGGCTGCTGAAGACGCGGTCGGCCTGAAGGCCCCTATCGAGACCCTTCCCGCCCCTTTGCGGAGCAGGCACGAGAGGGGACGACCTTTCCGGACAACGCGCTCCCCTCTCCCGACCCTCGCTCCCGCGGAGGGGAGAGGGACACGCATCGGAGCCGGCAGCAGGAGCGGATCCGCGACAGCATCGGAATCATCGAGGGGGAACAGGATGAAGGCAGGATCGACGATACTCGCAGCGCTCGCGCTTTGCGCGGCGACGACGTCCGGGGCCCTCGCGCAGATGGCGCCGCGCGGCACGACCGCCGGCCAGCCGGACGGCCAGGACAACACGGGCGCCGAGAGCGCGGCCGGTGCCGCCGATACCCTCGGGCAGAGCGCGACCCCGGCGACCCTGCCGGTCGGTGTGTTCGATATCGGCAATGGACTCGCGTTGAGCGCCAACTACACCGGCCAGGCAGCCGCGAACCCGATCGGCGGCATCCGCCAGGGCTCGGCCTACGCGGGGCAGCTCTTCTTCGGCATCGACGGCGACCTCGACCGTCTCGCCGGGATCGCGGGCGGCTCGTTCCACATCGCGGTCACCAACCGCCACGGGCGCAGCCTCTCCGACGATTCCATCGGCAACAACACGTCGGTCCAGGAGATCTTCGGCGGCGGGCAGACGACGCGGCTCACCCTGCTCAGCTACCAGCAGAAGCTGTTCGACAATCGGCTCGACGTCGAGTTCGGGCGGTTGGTTGCCAACATCGCCTTCCTCAACTCACCGATCTACTGCAATTTTCAATCGAATTCCGCCTGCGGCAACCCGACCTTCGTGTTCAAGACCTCGAACTTCACCTTCTGGCCGGTGGCGAGCTGGGGCGCGCACGCCAAGGCCTGGCTCACCGACAGGGTGTTCGTCCATGGCGGAATCTACGAGGTGAACCCGCTGCACCAGCAGCCGGGCGACAACGGCCTCGATTTCTCCACCAAGGGCGCCACCGGCGCGATCATGCCGTTCGAGCTCGGCTATTCCACCACCTTCGCCAACGATCGCCTGCCGCGCAATTACGGGATCGGCGGCTGGTACGACGCCTCCGACTATGTCGATCCCATGCGCGACGTCACCGGCCGGCCGGCGGTTCTCACCGGATTGCCCCTCGGCACCCGGTTCGGGCGCTCGGGCGTCTATGCCCGGTTCGACCAGATGGTCTGGCGGCCCGACCCCACCGCGCCCCAGGGGCTGACCCTGTTCGGCGTCGCCATGGCCGGCACGTCGGGGCGTCTCAACGAGGATTACTTCCTCGAGATCGGCGCCCTGCAGACCGGCACCTTCGCCGGCCGGCCCTTCGATACGCCGGGCTTCGTCATCAACACGCAGGCGTTCAGCGATCTCGCCCTGCAGAACATCCGGCTGGCCAAGGCCGCGCTGGGCATCGATCGCAAGATCCCGAGCCGGCAGGTGATGATGGAGCTCAATTACGGCATCCAGGTCACGCCCGCGATCCGCCTGACGCCGAACCTGCAATACATTGTCGACCCGGACCAGACCCGGTTTCCCACCTATCGCAAGCCCATTCCGGATGCCTTCGTCGTCGGCGCCAAACTGTCCGTCGACCTCTTCACCCTGGCCGGCTTTGCGAAAGGCCCCGGCTCCGATTGATGCGTCCCCCCGATCGGCTCGCGCCTCGTCGCTGCGCCGTCGAAACGCCAACCGAAGCGGGGAAGGGGGACCTTTGCGTTTACGGTGCTCTCATTTTATGATGCGGTGGAACAGTTGAACTAACCGCGCCGGAGCGTCGTGACCTGATGCCCACGTCCATCGAGGTCGGATTGAGCCGGCCCTGGCATCGCCTTCGCCTGCCGCAGCGCCTCGAAGCTCAATACCATGCCGAGGACGTGCCTCCGCGTGGCCTGTACTTGCAGTCGTGGCTGCTGGTCTTTGTCCTCTTCAACATCATTTCGTTGAAAATCGATTTCGACCTGTTCGGCCGCGATGCGATCGCGGTGCCCGCCGGGTTGACGGTCGGTGTCTTCATTCCCCTCGCGTTGGGGTGGATCGTGGCTTTGCGCGGGCGGCCCTCCCTGCGCCGGCAGGGAGCGGCCGCGACGATCACGGCACTCGCGGACATGGCGATCATCCTCAACAGCGCCAGGATCGTGCCACAGGAACACGCCGACACCTACCTCATCCTCGCCGCCATCGTTCCCCTCATCGTTGGGATGATCTCGCCCCTGTCGTTCCGCTACAGCCTGTGGTTCTGCGGATCGGCATTTCTGCTGTATGTCGGCTTCGTCTTCGTGTCCGGGTTCGGACCGGATGGGCATACGGGCGTGCCCCTCCTCGTGGCGGCGCTCATCCTGGTGCCGATCAAGCTCGCCTATTCGCGCGAATGGGACCGCAAGAAGAGTTTCCTCCTCGGTCTGCGGGAGAGGGAACAGGCGGACGAACTGGCCCGGGCCTGCGCCCGCCTCACGATCCTTTCGGAGACCGACCCTCTCACCGGTGCCGCGAACCGCCGGCTCTTCACCGAGCAACTAAATGAACATTGGGAGCTTGCCGCGACCCGACACGAATGGTTCGGCGTGCTCCTCGTCGATATTGACCATTTCAAGCGTCTTAACGACACGGCCGGCCACGCCGAGGGCGATGGCTGCCTGGTGAGCGTCGCCGACACCCTGAAACGCGATCTCGCTCGCTGGGGTGGCCTGGTCTGCCGCTACGGCGGCGAGGAATTTGCTGCCTTCGTTCCCGGGGCCACGACCGAGACGATCGGCGATGTGGGCGAAAGCCTGCGGCTGGCGGTGATGGACCTGGCGATTCCCCATCCCGGCCTGCCGGATGGCGGTGTCGTCACCGTGAGCATCGGCGTGACCGCGGCCCACGGCGCGACCCGGCATGTGGGCCTAACCGCCTCGCAACTGCTCAGTGCCGCGGACGCGGCGCTCTATGCAGCCAAAAGGGCCGGTCGGAATCGCGTGGAAACCCATGCCGTGGTCCCGCCGACGAATTCAAGCCGACAGACCGAACAGGCCGCCTAACTCTTCATCCGTTCGGGCACCGGAGACCGATGACGCGGCATAATCTGATCGCTTAACGATTTGTACTCGGACCGAGTGACAAGCGCGGCGCATTCCGTTGAACGCCCCACGCAATCTGTATCCACGCTGCCGCGCGTCCTTCCGCAACAGCGTTAGGTAGAGGGCGACTTGCGCCCATTCATCATCAAAGACATTGGATGGGGCAGCAGCGCGCGAAAGGTTCATGCCTCCTAATCTGAGTTTCGATCCACAAAAATCAATAACAGCATCTAACTACTCGACCTTTGACGCGACAACTTTCTGGCCAACCGAGCCTTTTTTGTTTTTTTAAATCTATCAGCAGAGTGCGACTTGTTTCCATCTGCTGATGACGGCTTGGCGCCCATACTGGCATACGGGGCGTCATCCATCGGGGGTACCTCCATCGGGACGATCTGCTCTCCGTAGACCAAGACATCAAAGGTAATCGCTTCGTCGTTCGGAGTGGTGAGAGACAAATAGAGCCAGTCCGCCGCACGTAATGCGGGTGGTATGTTTATCTGTATGATGCTGTAGGCGTCGCCGGTGAGTGTTGTGTAGATTTGATCCGCAGGCAGGATGGCATCGCCGCCCTTTCCCAGATTTGTATAAAGTCCTCCCACCATCGTAGTCGGCGCAGCCGAAGCATGACAAATGATTATTTTTTGAATAATATACTCAAAGGCACCCTTTATTTGGAATCCCTGATCGCTCGTCGTATGGCCTTTCGCGCCGATCAGCGCGCCAAGCTGATAATAGGTGGGGCGGATCCCCCAGCGAGGTGGTCCGCTAATGGTATCAGCATGGGTGATATACATTGGTTCGGCGGCATAAGGTTCGCGGGTGTAAAGTTGTGTGCCGTTTTTATAGACTTGACCAGCTTCGCCTATAATCGTTTGCGTCGAGGTGTCTCTAGTGGAACTGGTACCACCGCGACCGATTGAGATGCCCATACTGTTCCGCTCCGTCAGGGGGTGATGCGAGCGCCAGCATCGACGAGACGCTCTCGCAGAGCGCCATAGGCGAGATTGGCAATGGGGATGTTCTGTTCAAGGGCGAGGGCGAGAGCGATCCCACACGCATCCCCCGTGACCATCCATGTTGGTTCCATGCGGTAGGAGCAGGCAATGATGTCGGTCATGGATACCGGAACGATGGCAAGACCGTTCGTTACCTGTGAAGGGTGAGGCTTCACTGCGCGAAACGGCACTTGATAAATCTTCCGCCCCGGATCTTGCGGAGCGCCTTCACGGTAATGACCACCGTCCATGGCTGCAAAAAAGTGGATTGCATGCCTGTCGATTGGGTAACCGCCGAGGCAAATAGGATCGGGTTTGCTGCTGTTATACGGAACAGTAGCATCTTTCCATGACAGAACGTATTGGCCGACCATACGATTGACGATACGCATGTATATTGCTGAAGACCAGCCCGGTGTGCCGATGAATTCGGACGAGTTCTCGTGAGCGGGTAAGCCATGTTTGGCGATGCTGCCGCGTAACGCCGCAGGCGAGGCAGAATCTGTCATAGCTGAATAATACCGGCCAGCTACAATGTAGAACATGCGCTCTTGAAATCTCAGGCGATCTACCTTTGAATAGAGGCGGGGATACTCCCATGCAAGTGCGCGCACATCTCCACCATTTGTGGAGTGGAGGAATGGCGTGGGAGACTGATATGACGATAAATTCTTAATAGTATACCAACGACTCACGTTGGCTTGATTCACAAAGTCAACGAAATCGGCTGCTTTGTAACCGGGCGGCGGCTCGAACGTCCGGCGGTTCGGTTCGGTCGAAAGGGTCATCCGGAAGCTATAGGCCTGTGTCTTGTAATCAGCCTGCCCTCGCATCCCAGTGGGAACCGGTGTTGCGTAGCGGAAACGATCTCCTCGGGCGGTGGTGAAAGGGGTTGAGCGAAAACGCGACCACTGAGGCTGATATCCAGCGGCAAACTCATCGTAGCTTGCACGTCCTTCGCGGCCAAAGGTCATGGTTACTCCGGCCATGCGGAGTAGGTCTCCCTCGTAGGAAGCATCGGCCCAGGCGCGAAACGTGTAGGTCACACCGTTTGCGGTCACGGCTAAAAGCTGTTTCGTGACCGCGTCCTTGGTAACCTCTTGGAGCTCGATATCCGTGATTAGGGTAAGACCCGGCGTTGCCAGCAAGGCGTCCCGCGCGGTTCGCGCCCAGCCCGGCGTAAAGCGGCGGATCAATCCACTGGTGGAGTGGCGTCCATAGGTCGCCTCCGTGGCACCAGACGCTTTAGCAGCAGCCTCGACTGCCTGGAAATATTCGTGCGTAATACCCCAGTTCTGAGTTCTGTTTACATAATCTGGAATGCCGAGGCCACCTGTAGTGAGACCGCCGGCAAATGGCGTCCATTCCAGAATTCCCACTGAATAGCCAAGTCGTGCGAGACGAGTGCCAGCGACGATGCCTGGCATTGTCGCACCATAGATGAGGACATCAAAAAAGGGCATTATCGGGCTTCTACGGAATTCTTGAAAACTTGGAAGGCCACTCGAAACGCCTCCCGCTGCTGACGCGTTAATGAGGGGCCAAACAGGCCTGCTTTCAAATCGAGAGGGCAGAAATTGATCGGCATGGATGCGCCCCCAATCGCACCGAAGTAAACTTCCCGCGACTTGGACGCGACGGAAACGCGCTTCACGGGGATATCGATCTCGTTTCGTGTTGCGATGAAGTACTCAGGCGAGGTACGGGTCACCATTTGCAGGCCTCCCATCCCGTTAAAATTTACCACATCGCTCGTCGCACTGCTGCTGCGCACTGCCGAGCATTTCTCGGTACGATTTGAACCAATGGAAATAGACCCGCAGCCGCCGGCAATTTTATTAGGGCCAATGACTGTCGTGCTGTCCGAATAGACGCCAAGTGTGTGATCGTCCTGCATCCCTGACACTGGCATCATGACTTGCGTCCGTAATGCCTGAGACGCGCCATCAAATGAAAATCCCGACCAGGGCGTAAACAATGGGCTAGCGATCGTCATTAATGATGGCCCGCCGGCCCAATTACGCAACGCGTCGACTTCATTGCCAGCAAGCCAGATATATACACCACCGGAGGAATGTCGGGCAAGAATACCTGCCGATTGAAGGCTTTCGTACAAGATTTTGGTCGCCGCAAGCTGCGAATCACTGAGAGACGCCGTCAGGCTGGCAAGAAAAGCGTCCGCCGAGAAGCTTGAGTTTGGATTTCGAGTTGTAGTTGTGCGAAACTTGAGCGTCGTGGCGAGTGGAACCGGCGAGGCGATAGCATTGATTGCGCCTGCCTCGGGATAGGAGAATTGAAAGGGCGTACCATCAGGCGATGCCGGCACGGTGAAGCCCGGCGGCGAAGCAGGAACTGGCGTCGCTCCGGCCATCGTGAATGTGACGGTACCAATGTCCCCGTAGACCTGCCCCCACACCTCAACGAGCCGCGCGCCATCAGCAGGTACCGCGACGACGGTCACCGGAGTAACGGGCACGCTCATAGAGTTATCATGGGTATAGGTGAGGGGATCCATAACAATGCTCTCGATCCACGTTGCGAGGCTTGACTTGGTGATAACGAGTGGAGTGCCGTCCGAGGCACGGCTTGCGGACATGAGGTCGTCGTCGGCGAGATCGGAAACGGACGTCAGGAGCGCCGCAACCGCTTTGGGAGCCCCTGCAGCTTTGATCTCTTCGGCATCAATATTCGGAGGATTATTATCACTCAAGATTTATTTCCCTTAAAGTTATTGCAATCAAAATCGACGAGGCGGTGTGAACGGACCTTATGAAGATAAATCCGAGTGCGAGGGAGGCGAAGGCTGAGAAACTGGCTTTGGTTTTTCACAGGGTAGGGCGATGCGCTTGAAGCGTTTGAGCTTTCCGAAGGTCTGCTCGCTGCGCGCCCTGATCCGGTAGAGGGCCTTTGGGAACCACCATCACCCACGTCGTGAATATAATAGCTTGTCTACAACCGTTTACAACCACTTCAACCGCTGGCTCTCACCGGGCTGCTGGCAGCGCTGGCCGAGGCCAGCTGAGGCAGCGAAGCCAACGCCATCGACAGCATCAAGTGTTTGATCCCAGGCTTTGGTGGCGTCAGAATCTCGTAGAGGCCCTGAGCGCCCTTTTAACTGCCAGGGCATCGGGTCGGTATCCGGCCCATTCAATGATCCCTATGGCGAACACAGCGTCATGACCGACAAGACGCCTCGCCGCGCTCGGCTCACGCCGCAACGGGTCATTCAACGGACACCACCTTCAGCTGCAGGAATTGAACGTTCCGGAAGTCCGCCGGCATGACTGCGATCTCGTCGTGCTTTCCGCCGCCTTTGGGACGGCAGAACAGAATGCCTCCCAACATTCTAACTTTGAAGAAACTCCCTTTCTTCAAAGTCAATTTTCCGCCGCGTGGATTGATGGCCTCGATATCGCCGACAATGACGACATCGTCCTGCGGCCTGAGATCCGTATTGAACAACTCCGGATCGACGCCGTCTTTCCAATCTTCCATGACGATTACGATGCTCTCCGATCAAGGAGCCAGACGGGCTCGACGGAGCTATTTATCATGCGGCGACCGACCTAGTCGCCTGCTCCTCAAACCGTTCGGCCCGTCCATGTCTTGCGATGCCGGCTTAAACGGAAGGCTCAGCTTGTAAGGACAAGAATGGACTGAACTTTCGGTGCCGAACCGCTTGAGCGCTCGCTCAGATCCATGACGGACAAACCGGCAACTCGAAAGGATGCTGGTGCCGCAAGAGGGATTCGAACCCCCGACCCCCTCATTACGAATGAGGTGCTCTACCAGCTGAGCTATTGCGGCGAGATCCGTGGTGTAACGCTGCGTGTCGCGTCGGATCGTTGCGGGGTCATAGACGTCTGATCGGCCGATGGCAAGGCGCTCGGTGACGTCTTCCTGATGCAACTGTGCCACGCAAGCCGTCTGACGGTTCGGGGGGCGTCCTTGCCGCCTTGACGTGGGGCGGTGCGGCTTCGAAGGCTCGCGGCGTCTGTCAGGAACCGTCATGTCCCTCATCGCCCGCTTGCGTGCCTATGCCGCCGACGCGTTCGGCCTGTCCGCGAGCCCGGAGGAGGCGGAGGCCGTCGACGAGCGTCTGGCGGCCATCGCTCTTCTCGTCCATGTGGCGCGGGTGGACGGCGTCCTCGACGGGGCCGAGTCGGAGCGGCTGTGCCGCCTCGTGGAAGGGCGCTACGCCGGCAACCGCGAGCAGGCCGAGGCGCTCATCGCCCGCGCGGCCAGCGTCGATTCGCAGACCCGCGACATGGCGCTGCTGGTCGAAATGATGGGCCACGAATTCGGCGAGTCCGAGCGGGCGCGGCTGCTGTCGATGGCCTGGTCCGTGGCCAGCGCCGATGGCACCGTTCATGAATTCGAGGAAGCGCTGGTCTGGCGGCTCGGGCGGCTGCTCCGGTTCGACGACACGGCGATCCGCCTCGCGCGCGCCGGCGCCGAGACCGGAGCGGTATCGTAGGGCGGCCTTGCAGGCGCGATCTCTGGGATCGGCGGGCCATATCGGGCGTGGCGGGAGGATCGTGGCGCGATGATCGTCAGTTTGACGCTGATCCTCCTGGCTCAGCTCGTCGGTGAAGCGCTGGCACGGGGAGCGGCCCTTCCGGTGCCCGGCCCCGTCATCGGGATGGCGCTCCTCCTTCTCTTCATGGTGGTCCGGGACCGTTGGCGCGGCCAGGCCGCCCGCATCCTCGCCGCGCCCCTCGTGGACGGCACCCTGGAGCGCTCGGGAAAAGGGCTGCTCGCCCATCTCTCGCTGATGTTCATCCCGGCCGGCGCCGGGATCGTCGGCCGGCTCGACGTGCTCGAAGCCCATGGCCTGGCCCTCGCCTGCGTGGTCGTCGTCTCGACGCTGGCGACCCTGACGGCGACGGCGCTCACCTTCGTGGCCGTCAAGCGCTGGGTCGCACCGGGGGAGCGGCCATGACCGGCGATTTCGCCCTCTGGGTCTATCTCTCGCGCACGCCTCTGCTGTGGCTGACCGTCACGCTCATGGTCTACGCCGTGGCCGACCGCGTCGCCACGGCGACGAACCGGCATCCCCTCGCCAATCCCGTGGTGGTCGCCATCATCCTGATGGCCTGCGTGCTGAAGCTGACGGGGACGCCCTATCCCACCTATTTCGAGGGCGCGCAGTTCGTCCACTTCCTGCTGGGGCCGGCGACCGTGGCCCTGGCGATCCCGCTCTACGAATACCGCGCGACGGTGCTTCGCTCGCTGGCGCCGATGCTGGCGGCCCTCCTCGTCGGCTCGGTGGTGGCGCTGATCTCGGCGACGACACTCGGAACCGCCTTCGGTATCCCGCACGACGTCATCGTCGCCTCGGTGCCGAAATCGGTGACGACCGGCGTGGCCATGGGCATCGCCCAGAATCTCGGCGGCGATCCGACCCTGGCGGCGGTGCTGGTGATGCTGACCGGCATGACCGGCGGCATCCTGGTCACCCCGCTCATGAACCTGCTCCGCATCGAGGACATGCGCGCGCGGGGCTTCGCGGCGGGTCTGGCCGCCCATGGCGTCGGCACGGCGAGGGCGTTCCAGGTGAACGAGGTGGCCGGCGCCTTCGCCGGCATAGCGCTTGGCCTCAACGCCCTCATCACCGCGATCCTGGCGCCGCTCGCGGTGACGTTCCTGCGCTGAGGCTGCCCCCTACTTCGCGCCCGCGGCTCCGGAAAGTTCCGTCGGCGTGAAGCGCCCATCCTGGCCCGGCTTCATGTCGATGCGCGTGTCGTGGAGGGCATGCAGGGTCGAGCGATGGCCGATGGAGACGATCGTCGTCCCCGGCAGGCGCTCGCGCAGCATCCGGTAGATGCCGGCCTCGCTCGGCTCGTCGAGGGCGGCGGTGGATTCGTCGAGGAAGAGCCAGGCGGGCTTTGCCAACACGGCGCGGGCGATGGCCAGCCGCTGCTGTTCGCCACCGGAGAGGCGCTGATCCCAGGCATCGACCTCGTCGAGACGATCGGCGAGTTGCGGAAGCTGCGCGGCGATCAGCGCCTCGCGGATCGCCTCGTCGGAGAACTGGTCGGTGGTGCTGGGATAGACGACGGCACCGCGCAGGGTCCCGAGCGGGATGTAGGGCCGCTGTGGCAGAACCAGCGCGGACTGGCCTTCCGGCACGTCGACCCGGCCCTTCCCGAACGGCCAGATGCCGGCGATCGCGCGGAACAGGGTCGACTTGCCGGACCCGGACGGCCCGGTGAGCAGCGTCGCCGCCCCCTTGCCGAGGGTGAACGAGCCGGCGGTGACGATCTCGCGGCCGTCGGGAAGGGCGAGGGTCAGACCGGAGGCGGTGACGTTCGGGCCGCTACCATTGCCCTGGACGAGACCGTATCCGGCTCCGGAGAGGGCTTCCGCCTTGGTCATTGCCCGCTTGAACGACGTCAGGCGGTTGGTGTTGGCGCGGTAAGACGCGATGGTGGTGTAGGAATCGATGAAGAAGGACAGTGAGCCCTGGACGCTGCTGAAAGCGTTCGCGGTTTGCTGGAACTGGCCGAGGGTGATCTTCTTCAGGAAGTAGGACGGAGCGGCGAGGATGTAGGGGAACACCACGCTGATCTGGTTGTACGACAGGGTGAAGCTGCCGATCTTGATCCGCCGATAGATGATGGCGAGATAGTTCCCGATGATCTCTTGGAAGAGTTCGCGCAGGCGCACGGTCTCCGAGCGCTCGCCACGCAGAAGGGCTATCTGCTCGGAATAGATCCGCGTCCGCGCAAGGGAGAAACGGAAATCGGCCTCGACCTTTTCCTGCCGGAAATCGAGCCCGATGAGCGGGCGGCCAATGAGATGGGTCAACCAAGTGCCGACCACCGCATAGACAATGACCAGCCAGACGAGAAAGCCGGGCACTACCGTATCGGTGAAGGGAAGGACGAAATCCCGCGACAGGCCCCAGAGGATGACCATGAACGAGACCAGGGTGGCGGCCTGCGACAGGAGCCGGATCGACAGGCTCGTCGTCTGCTGGATGAAGAGATTGACGTCGCTCTGGATGCGCTGATCCGGGTTATCGGCCGGCTCATCGGTGAAAGGGATCCGGTAGTGCGTGCCGCCATCGAGCCAGCGGCTGTAGAGGCTGCGGGCCAGCCAGGTGCGCCAGCGGATGTGGAGCGAGGCATCGACGAAGGTGTCGAACATGCCGATGATGACCCAGATCGTCGCCAGAGGCACGAAGATCCAGACAAGCTGATACCAGAACGCGTCGGCGTTATATTCCTGCAGCGCGTTGAAGAGGTCGCGGTACCAGAAGTTCAGGCGCAGCTGGAGCGCGACCTGGGCGAAGGTGATGAAGATGGAGAGCGCCACGAGACGTCGCGCCACTCGACCTTCGGTGCTGCCGAAGAAGTGAAATGGCCGGATTTCCCGGTTCGGCTCCTCGCGTGCGGCGAAGAACGGGTCGGCGATACGGGTGATCGCGCGGATCGGTTCGAGATGGGAGATTCCGAACACGATACCGGCAAAGACCACCGCGCCCGTAGCCGCGAAGGCCGGTGGCAGCAGAGCTGCCAGGGTCTCCGGCAGGAGGCCCGAGGCCGCGAGTTGTTTGGCTCCGGCCAGGAACAGGTAGCCGATGCCATAAACCGATACGAACACCTTCAGGTAATCGGACAGCTTGGCGGAGGCGAGGAGGATCACCACCATCGCAAAGCCGCTGAGGCCGACGTAGAGTGGCGTTGCGGTGCCCGGCAGGATCAGAAGTACGAGTGCGAAGAGCGCCGTAATGGCGGCCTGCAGGCCGAGGCCTGTCCTGAGTACGGCCACGCGCGTCTCCTCAAGTGGATGATTCAAATAGGCGACGACGACTTCGCCCGCCGGATCGGGACCGGACCGTGACGGCGGCAGTGACGGCCGGTCGTGGCGAGATCGTGGCGGGGGAAGGCGCCGCCGGATGCGTCAGATCGGATCAGGGCCAATCCCAATCGCCGTAATCCGGTTCGCGACATCGGTAGCCGACCGGGCATTCCAGATTGTCGCGGGTGGGCACGAAGCGGAGTTCGGCGATCTCCGTCATCCCGCACTGGCTCCGGTCGCTGACGAAGCGCTCGGTCCAGCCCGGTGGCTCAATCCTGCTTGGCTTCTCCGGCTTGCCCGCCGGCCACGACAGGACCGCTGATCCGTCCCGCTTCACGAGCGCCATCGCATCCGCGCAGGCCATCCGCATGGTGGAGGGGGGTGCTTGAGCACCGGCTGGGACTGCGATGGTGACGCAGACGGCGAAGGCGAAGCGTCTCATCACGATGGCACGGATAACTGACTTGTTTCTCACAAGCTTGAGCATGGCAGTTTTGGTGAGGGACGGGAAGGGCTTGCCGTTTGCTCGCCCTATTCGCGGAGCCTATCCACCGCTATCGATGGCGCCGGGACAGAATAGCCACAGGCCTGTCCTGACCAAAGCCGGCTTCATGAGTGCATAAGGGTCCGGTTGTCGAAGGGGGGCGGAGGCTGTTCAAGTCGCCGAACGGTGAAGCGGCCGCCGCTGCGAGATCGGTTCCGCCCCAGGGGGAGCCTTACGGGAGACGACGATGACCGCGGGCGTCGAAGAGAGGGATGCGAGGGGGAGCGACGAGGGAGCGCCGTCGCCGGCCGTAGCGAACGGCTCCGTCAGGTCGAGCCGCGCCCTGGTGCTTCCCGTCTCGCTCGCCATGGGCTGGGGCGTGCTCCTCGGCTACAGCACCGTTCTGCTGACCGACGACCCGCCGGCGCGTCCGGAGATCGACACGATCCAGACGGCCTTCAACGAACCCGGTCCGTTCGAGGATCGGGCGGGTGGGGCGCGCTCGCCCCGTGGCAGCGCTCCCTGGTCCGATGTGGGTGTCGGGTCCGGTCCGTCGGGCCGGGATGCCGTGGTCGCCCCAACGGTCCAGCCCGGCATCCGGTCCGCCGCCTTGCGGCAGGATCCCGAAATGGCACCCCGTGCCGACGCGGTCACGGCCGCGTCGCCCCCGGTCGAGCCGGCAGCCTATGTCGGTCTTTGGGGACCCAACGAATCCGCGTGCGGCCGCGGCGCGCGGCGGCGGGGATACATACCGGCGCGGATCACCGAAAGCGGGGCTCGGGCCGGCAACACGGTGTGCACCTTCCGCGACGGGCGGCGCATCGGCGCGAACTGGAGCGTGTCGGCCTCCTGCAGCGATGGCGGCCGGCGCTGGTCGTCCCAGGTGAAGCTTCTGGTCGACGGCAACCGCCTGACATGGTCGAGCGCCAAGGGCGACGCCTCCTACGTCCGGTGCCGGCGCCGCGCGGGATAGGCGCGAGCGGGATCGTGGATAAAACATCTCCGCCGCACGAGCATGGAGCGCTGCCCGCCCCCGATTGGGGCTGATTGATCTGCGGATCCGCTCAACAGGTGTCCCCTCTACCCAAGAGGGTTCGAGATGAGGCGCGACGGACTCCGTCTTCTGGAAGGCGACGGCATTCGCATATGTCGTGGGATGCGCGGCCCTCCTACCCCTTGTGGGGAGGAGTTTGGAGGTGGGGGTGGTCGGGCGACCCTCCTGTTGCTGCGGAGGCTGGCGGAGCCACCCCCACTCCTAACCTCTCCCCACAAGGGGGAGAGGGACGCGGTCTGCTTCGACAACGTAGCTGTATGAATCCAGTAGCCCGATCGCGGACACTCGACATGTCCCGCCCACAACGAAAAAAGGGCCGTCTTGCGACGACCCTTTCCGCCCTCGCGGCCAAAACCGCGAGAGCATCCGTTCCGATGGAGAGCGTGGACTTCTTAGAAGTCCATGCCGCCCATGCCGCCGCCGCCCGGCATCTGGGGAGCGCCGCCGTCCTTCTTGGGAGCATCGGCGATCATGGCCTCGGTGGTGACGAGGAGGCCGGCGATGGAGGAAGCGTCCTGCAGGGCGGTGCGCACGACCTTCGCCGGGTCGACGATGCCGGCCTGGATCATGTCGACATACTCTTCGGTCTGGGCGTTGAAGCCGTAGGTGATCGAAGAGGTGTTGTCGGTGATCTTGCCGACCACGATCGAGCCTTCGACGCCCGAGTTGGCGGCGATCTGGCGGATCGGGGCCTCAAGGGCCTTCAGCACGATCTTGATGCCGGCCTGGACGTCCGGATTGTCGCTCTGGAGAGCGCGGACGGCCTCACGGGCACGGAGGAGAGCGGTGCCGCCGCCGGGGACGATACCCTCTTCCACCGCAGCGCGGGTGGCGTTGAGCGCGTCGTCGACGCGGTCCTTCTTCTCCTTGACCTCGACCTCGGTCGCGCCGCCGACGCGGATGACCGCGACGCCGCCGGCGAGCTTGGCCAGGCGCTCCTGGAGCTTCTCACGGTCGTAGTCCGAGGTGGTCTCCTCGATCTGCGCCTTGATCTGGCCGACGCGGGCTTCGATGTCCGCCTTCTCGCCGAGACCGTCGATGATCGTGGTGGTCTCCTTCTCGATGCGGATGCGCTTGGCGCGGCCGAGCATCGGGAGGGTAACGTTCTCGAGCTTGATGCCGAGGTCCTCGGCGATCATCTGACCCTGGGTCAGGATCGCGATGTCCTCGAGCATGGCCTTGCGGCGATCGCCGAAGCCCGGAGCCTTGACGGCAGCGACCTTGAGGCCACCGCGCAGCTTGTTGACGACGAGCGTGGCGAGAGCCTCACCCTCGATGTCCTCGGCGATGATGACGAGCGGCTTGCCGGTCTGCACCACGGCCTCGAGAACCGGCAGCATCGCCTGGAGCGACGAGAGCTTCTTCTCGTGGATGAGGATGTAGGGGTCCTCGAGCTCGGCGACCATCTTCTCCGCGTTCGTGATGAAGTACGGGGAGAGGTAGCCGCGGTCGAACTGCATGCCCTCGACGACGTCGAGCTCGGTCTCGGCGGTCTTGGCTTCCTCGACGGTGATGACACCCTCGTTGCCGACCTTCTGCATGGCATGGGCGATCATCTCGCCGATTTCCTTGTCGCCATTGGCCGAGATGGTGCCGACCTGGGCGACTTCCTCGGACGAGGCGACCTTCTTGGCGCGGCTCGTGATGTCCTTCACGGCGGCGGTGGTGGCGAGGTCGATGCCGCGCTTCAGGTCCATCGGGTTCATGCCGGCGGCCACGTACTTGGCGCCTTCACGGACGATGGCCTGGGCCAGGACGGTGGCGGTGGTGGTGCCGTCGCCAGCGATGTCGTTGGTCTTCGAGGCCACTTCGCGCACCATCTGGGCGCCCATGTTCTCGAACTTGTCGGAGAGCTCGATCTCCTTGGCGACGGTGACGCCGTCCTTGGTGATGCGGGGAGCGCCGAAGCTCTTCTCGATGACGACGTTGCGACCCTTGGGGCCGAGCGTGACCTTCACTGCATCGGCGAGAATGTCGACGCCGCGGAGCATCTTCTCGCGGGCATCGGAGCCGAAGCGTACTTCTTTCGCTGCCATGTTCAAATCCTCATGAGGTTCGAAGCCCTGAGGCGCTCATCGAAGTGCGCGCTCGAAGGGCTTGGATGGGAAGAAGGAAGAGGGCCGGGTCGCTTTAGGCGACGACGCCCATGATGTCGGATTCCTTCATGATCAGGAGGTCCTGACCGTCGATCTTGACTTCGGTGCCGGACCACTTGCCAAACAGGACGCGGTCACCGGCCTTGACGTCGAGCGGGTTCACGCGGCCGGCCTCGTCACGGGCGCCAGGGCCGACGGCGACGATCTCGCCCTCTTGCGGCTTCTCCTTGGCGGTATCGGGGATGATGATGCCCCCCTTGGTCTTCTCTTCGCCTTCGATACGGCGGACGACGACACGGTCGTGCAGCGGACGGAACTTCATGAGCTGCCCTCTTGCTTCAAATTCATGGATGGCGTTGATGCGGCCGAAGGGCTCGCCCAACCCAGGCTGTTAGCACTCTCGAGCAAAGAGTGCCAAAGCAAGGGCGGAGGTAGGCTCAAGCCCCTTGCGAGTCAAGACGCGGACGACGCGTCATGCCGCGTTTGCGCAGCATGTTCTGCTCTCCGGTCGCTGACAGACGGATGACAATCACCCCATGATCAGCCTTCAGGGACCGCAGGGCGCGGTCGTGCATTCCGGCGCAGCCAATGGCGGCGGCGTGCCGAGCCACGCGATCTGGATCGATCTCAACAATCCGAGTGCCGAGGAGGCGGAGCATATCGAGGCCGCCACCGGCCTGCGCGTCCCCTCGCGAAAAGCTTTGAGCGAGGTCGAGAATTCCAGCCGGCTGCGGCGGCTCAAGAACGGGCTCTCGCTCTCCACCCCGATGATCACCTTCGACAAGGTGGATTCGCAGCTGACCCCGCTCGGCTTCGTCCTGACCCGGGACCGGCTCATCACGGTCAGGTTCAACGAGCTCAGAGCCTTCGAGGAGGTCAAGAAGCGCATCGGCGACGGCGACGGGGATTGCCAGACCGGCACCGAGATCTTCCTCCTCCTGGTGGAGGAGCTGGTCGACAGCCTCGCCGACGCCCTGGAGGAGATGGGCGCCGATCTCGACGCGCTCTCCACCCGGATCTTCGATTTCGACGTGAGGGCAGGGGGCACCGCAGGCGATTCCGGCAAGACCCCGCGCCGGCGCGACCTCGCGCTGCGCCGCATCCTCCGCAGCGTCGGCCGGCGAGGCAAGGCACTCGGCAAGATCCGCTCGAGCCTGCTCGGCCTCGAGCGCATCCTCCCCTTCGTCGCCGGCGAGTGCGAACACCTCCTCGGCGCCACCGAGATGCCGCGCTTCGAGACCCTGCGCCGGGACATCGCCTCCCTCGACGAGTTCGAGATCCGGCTTTCGGAGAACGTGCAGTTCCTCCTCGACGCCACCCTCGGCCTCATCAGCATCGAGCAGAACAACACCTTCCGCGTGCTCACCGTGGTCTCGGTGGTGGGCGTGCCGCCGACCCTCATCGCCTCCATGTACGGCATGAACTTCAAGCACATGCCGGAACTCGACTGGGTCTACGGCTATCCCTATGGTCTGTCGCTGATCGTCATCAGCGCGATCATCCCCGTCGTCTTCTTCAAGCTGCGCGGCTGGTTCTGAGGCTGGGCCGACCCGGCGGGTTCGGGATTTAGGGAATTCTTTTCGGGCCGGCGCGCAAGGATCGGGAGCAGAGCCGGGCACCCGGCGACCAGAGTCGACCGCATGGCCGTGATCGCCGCCTTCATCCTGAATGCCGGGCTCAATTTCTGCCTCGGCCTGCTCCTCGCCAAGCTGATGGGGCCGGCGGATTTCGGCCTGTTCGGCCTCGCCACTACAGGTGCCGTGGTCCTCAACACCCTGGTCTTCGAATGGCTTCGGCTCTCGGCGACCCGGTTCTATTCCAACCGCGTCCGGCAGGAGGAACCCTGGATCCGTCACGGGCTGGACCGCGCCTACGCCGTCCTCACCCTCGTCCTGCTGGTCGCTTCCGCCCTGTGCGCGGTGGTCGGCGCGACGGTGGAGATGGATGCGCAAGGGCGCTTCGCCATCGCGGCGGGGGCGGGGCTGGCCGCCTTCGGCATCGGCCTGTTCGATTATCACGCGGCCCTGACGCGGGCACGCTTCGACGGCGGCCTCTACCTGAAGCTGACCATCGTCAAGAACGGCCTCGCCTTCCTGCTCATGGCGGGGGCGGCCTGGCTGTTTCCCCAGCCGGTTTGGGTGCTCGTCGCCTGCGGGCTCAGCCAGTTCCTGCCCGTCCTCGTGCTGCGCAGGCCTCTGCTCGATCCGAAGGTGCCCATCGTCCGCGTGCGCATGGGCGAGACCTGGCGGCTGTTTCGCGCCTACGGGCTGCCGCTTATCGTCGCGAACGCGATCTACCAGATCACGCCGTTCCTCAACCGCAGCGCCATCGCCATGTGGTTCGGACTGGCGGAGGCCGGCTATTTCGCCCTGGCCGCGGATGTCGCCACCCGCAGCCTCAGCATGATCGGCACGGCCCTCGATCTCATCCTGTTCCAGCTCGCCGTACGGGTGGACGAGCACGAGGGCCACGTGGCGGCCGAGGCCCAGATCGGCCGCAACGCAGGCATCGTGGTGGCGCTGATGGTGCCCTGCGCCGGCGGGCTCTGGGCGGTGCTTCCGGCGATCCAAGGGCTCATCGTGCCGGAGGCGTATCGCGGGCCCTTCGCCCTCTATGCGATGATCCTCATCCCGGGCCTGCTCTGCGGCACCCTGCTCAATTTCGGCCTCAACCCGATCTTCCAGATCCGCCGCAAGACAGTACCCGTCATCGCCGCCGCCATCGTCGGCCTAGGCGTGAATGCCGCCTGCCTGCTCGTCCTGCCCACGCATTTCGGGGCGCCCGGCATCGCCATGGCGCAGAGCGCCGGCCTGGTCGCCTCGACCCTGTGGCTGGCGGTCCGCGCTCTCGCCGGACCGCAGCGCCTGCGGATCGACTGGTGGGACGTCTTTGCCGCCTGCACCGCCACCCTGGCGATGATGGCTTGCCTCGCGCCGTTCCGGCACATGGACCCGGCCCTAACCCTCGCCATCTCCCTGCCCCTCGGCGTGCTGGTCTATGCCCTGCTCGTGGCGCTGTTCGACATCGCCGGCCTGCGCGGCCTCGCCGCCGCCTATCTGCGGCAGCGCGCCGTCACCCCGACGGCCTGAGACAGGAGCGCCGCTTGAAAGGGTGGCATCGCTTCCCGCATATGGTTCGGCAAAGGATGCCGGCGAGCATCACAACGGGCGGGAAACGATGCGGACATACGAGCCTCAGGACGAGGGCGAGGCGCAAGCCATCGTCGCCGATGCCGCCGGCCGCGCCGAGCCGATGCGTCTCGTGGGCGGGGGCACCAAGGCCGCCATCGGCCGCCCGGCACAGGACGAATCGACCCTCTCCTCCCTGAAACTCTCCGGCATCACGCTCTACGAGCCGGCCGAGATGGTGGTCGCCGCCCGCGCCGGCACCCCCCTCGCGCAGGTGCAGGCCCTGCTGGCGGAACGCGGCCAGATGCTGCCCTTCGAGCCGATGGACCACCGCATCCTGATGGGCTCGACCGGCGAGCCGACCTTCGGCGCGGTGGCGGCCACCAACAATGCGGGACCGCGCCGGATCAATGCGGGTGCGGCCCGCGACAGCCTGATCGGCGTCCGTTTCGTCAACGGGCGCGGCGAGGCCATCAAGTCCGGCGGCCGGGTGATGAAGAACGTCACCGGCCTCGACCTCGTCAAGCTCATGGCCGGCTCGTGGGGCACCCTCGGCCTTCTCACCGAGGTGACCTTCAAGGTCCTTCCGGTGCAGGAGCGGACGGCGACCCTGGCCTTTTCCGGCCTGGACGATGCAACGGCGGTGGCGGCTCTCAGCGCCGCCCTCGGATCGCCGTTCGAACTCACGGGCGCCGCTCACCTGCCGAGCGGCCTCGACGGGCCGAGCCCCCGCACCCTGATGCGCCTGGAGGGCTTTTCGGACTCCCTCGATTACCGCCTCGGCGAGTTGCGCAAGCTGCTGCGGCGCTTCGGCGAGCCGGAGATCATCGAGGACGGGATCGGTGCCGTCCTGTGGGCCGCGATCCGCGACGTGATCCCGCTGACGGAACCGCGCGCAGCCGCCGTATGGCGGATCTCCACCACGCCGACCAAAGGACCCGCCGTCACCGCCGCCATCGCGGCGCGGCGCCAGGCGCGCTGGTTCTACGATTGGGGCGGCGGCCTCGTCTGGCTCGCCACCTCGGCCGAGGGCGATGCCGGCGCCGAGACCATCCGCGACGTCCTGCGCTCCACCGGAGGCCACGCCACCCTGGTGCGGGCGCCGGACGCGGTGCGCGCGGCGACCGCCGTCTTCGAGCCCCTGTCGGACCCGCTGCTGCGGATGACGGCCGGGATCAAGGCGGCCCACGATCCGAAGGGGGTGTTCAATCCCGGCCGGATGTATGCGGGGATTTGACCGTCGCGAGGTGAGCGCTCGTGGGGCGCGCTCGCCCTGCGACGTCTGGGCCGTCGGAGTGCGGCAGGCTGCCACTTAGAGCCGTTCCAAGCCTCGGCTTCCGCCTAAATTCCCTCTAAGCTGCGGGAAACAGCGCCGGGCGGCGGAAGATCGCCAGGATGGCTGACGTGATCGGGACCCTGAGGAAACGCCGTGCAGACCAATTTCAGCCTGACGCAACTCGCCGAGCCGGCGATGGCGGCGTCCGAGAAGATCCTGCGGACCTGCGTGCATTGCGGGTTCTGCACCGCCACCTGCCCGACCTATCTCCTCCTCGGCGACGAGCTCGATTCCCCGCGCGGCCGCATCTACCTCATCAAGGACATGCTGGAGGGCGGCAAGCCGGCGACACCGGAGGTGGTCAAGCATGTCGACCGCTGCCTGTCCTGCCTGTCCTGCATGACGACCTGTCCCTCGGGCGTGCATTACATGCACCTCGTGGATCACGCCCGCACGCATATCGAGGAAACCTATCGCCGGCCCTTGAGCGACAGGCTCCTGCGCAGTGTCCTCGCCTTCGTGCTGCCCTATCCGAATCGCTTCCGCCTGGCGCTCCTGGCCGCCAAGATCGGCGCGCCGTTCCGGCCCCTCGTCGCCCAGTTGCCCCGTGTCGGCAACCGGCTTGCGGCGATGCTCGACCTCGCCCCCGCGCTCCTGCCCAACCGCACCGTCAACGACCGGCCCGGCACCTTCCCCGCCGACAACCGCGCGCGGGAAGCCAGCGCCCTGCTCCAGGGCGAGGCCGCACCCGCCCGCGCCGGCCGGGTCGCCCTCCTGCGCGGCTGCGCCCAGAGCGTGTTGCGGCCGGATTTCAACGAGGCGGCAGTCCGGCTTCTCACCCGCCACGGCGTCGAGGTGGTTCAGGCGAAGGGGGAGGGGTGCTGCGGCGCGCTCACCCACCATATGGGCAAGTCCGAGACCTCCCACGCCCAGGCCAAGCGCACCCTCGATGCCTGGATCGCCGAGATGGACGGCGACGGCCTCGACGCGATCATCGTCACGGCCTCGGGCTGCGGCACGACGATCAAGGATTACGGCTTCATGTTCCGCGACGACCCGGCCTATGCGGACAAGGCGGCGCGGGTCTCGGCTCTCGCCAAGGACGTCACCGAATACGTCGCCAGCCTCGGCCTGATGCCGCCCCTGTTCGAGAGCGACCTCGTGGTCGCCTACCATTCCGCCTGCTCGATGCAGCACGGCCAGGGCATCCGCACCGAGCCGAAGAATCTGCTCAAGAAGGCCGGCTTCACCGTGAAGGACGTGCCCGAGGGCCATATCTGCTGCGGCTCGGCCGGCACCTACAACATCCTCCAGCCGGAGATCGCCGGGCGCCTGCGCGACCGGAAGGTGGCCAATATCGAGCGTATGCGCCCCGATCTCATCGCCACCGGCAATATCGGCTGCGCCACGCAGATCGGGAACGGCACGCGCATCCCCATCGTGCACACGGTGGAACTGCTGGACTGGGCGACGGGCGGGCCGAAGCCGGCGGTACTGGAAGGATTGGGCGGGACGCGGGTGCTGGAGGCGGCGGAGTAGGCCCGAAGCGACGCCTACACCTACGCATTTCGCCAAGACCTGCGCATGTCCTGTCGATGGCTAGGATCGGCCGCTGACGGGAAGAGGGGGCTCAGGGAGTTCCGGACTCGCTCACCGGAATCCAGCGAAAGCCCGTTCCTCGCGCTTCGACATGGCCGAGCGACGGGAACGCCGTGTGATAGCCCGCCACCAGCAGCCTTTCGGTGGCGACCATCGCGTAAATAGCCCGACGGGTCGCGATGCCTTGAGCCTTGTCGAGATCGAACAACGCGTGCCATTCGGGGTGAATCAGGGATGCCACCTCGTGATGGGCGCAATCGCCCCACACGAGCATCCGTTGCCCCTCGCTCTCGCAATGGAAGGCAAGGTGCCCCGGCGTGTGCCCGAAGGCGGCCACCACGTCGATGCCGGGCGCGACCGTGTCGCCGGGTCCGACGAAGCGGATGCGTTCGCGCAGCGGGACGAGGTGGCTGTGCACCACCGCGGCCGATCGGTAGGTGTTGCTGTCCGCCGGCGCCGACAGGCGCTCCTCCGCGGTCCAGAAGCGGTATTCCGCCTCTCCCACGACGTAGGCCGCGTTGGGAAATTGCGGAACACCGCCGTCCAGGAGGCCGCCGATATGATCTGTATGGCAATGCGTGATCACCACGAGGTCGATCGTCTCCGGCGCAATTCCGGCGCGCCGTAGCGCCTGACCCAGCCGCCCTCCCGCCGGCCTTGGGATGAAGCCGACCTCGCCGTTTCCGGTATCGAAGAGAATGCGCTGTGTGCCGGTCTCGATCAGCGTCGGGGTGAAGCCCGGCGTGAAGCGGTCCGGTGGAAGCCGGTTCTCCCGCATCAGCGCTTGCACCTCCTCTCTCGGGCGGTCCTCGCCGACGATCGGCCATGGCCCGTCGATGGTTTCGTCCGCGTCGAGCAGGGTGGTGATGGTGAAGGCGCCGAGCCGGATGCGCCGCAACGCAGGTGCCTCGGCCAGGGCGGCCGTACCGGCTAGGGCCGGCCTCGCGCCGGAAAGAGCGAGGCCCGCGAGGGCGCCCGTGACAAGGCGGCGGCTCAATGTGATCATCGTCGCAGGATCTCCGGATGTCCCTGCCGCGCCGGTGGGCTGCGAGGCGGGGATGACCGGACTAGCGCGCGGGGAGGGGAGACCGCTTGAACGAACGTGCTGCCCCCGCCCTCGGCCCCCTTTGGCACGTCGAGGGCGGGCATACCTTTTTTGCCGGACCGCTCGCCTACAACGCCAGCCACCAGCATGGTGCGCCGGTCTATCTGGCCGGCCTGTATGGCCCTTTCCGCATCCGGTTCAGGCCCGGTCCGTGGATTGCCTGCCGCACGGCCTTCGTCCCGGCGGGGATGCGGCACGAACTCGATTGTGCCGGCGACCCCTTGGGCGTCCTCTATCTCGAGCCAGAGGCCGGAGCGCGGGCTCTCCTGGGCCTGATCGCCGCCGGCGAGGACATCGACGGCGCACGCGTCGCCATGCGGGGTGAGATCGAGCCCTTGCGTGCGCTCTACGAATGCCGGCGCGCCACGGTCTGGGCCGGGCAGGCCATCGCCGATCTGGCCGGCTTCGCGGTGCGCCGGAACGAACCGACGCTCGATGGGCGCATCACCCGGATCATGGCGGACCTCGGCACCCGCCAGGACGCGAGCATGTCGGCGCCGCGCCTCGCGGCCTCCGTCGGGCTGTCCTCCTCGCGGATGCAGCACCTGTTCACCCGCGAGGTGGGAGTTCCATTCCGGCGCTATCGCTCGTGGCTGCGCATGCGGCGGGCGATCGACGCCGTCATTCGAGGTGAAACCTTCACGGTCGCGGCCCACGACGCGGCCTTCGCCGATCAGGCCCATTTCGCCAACGCCTTCCGCCAGACGTTCGGTGCACCCGCCTCGGCGAGTCTCGTCGGTATCCGGCGGCCATAGACGCCAGTGGCCTCAGTTCGGCCGGCGCACTTCAGCCAGCACGAACACCCGGATCGCCGACGACAAGTTCTGCGCGCCCCGCGCCTCGTCGATCTCGCCGATCAGCACCTGAACCGACTGCCCGCGGGCGGCGGCGATCTCGCGCAAAGCCTCCCAGAACGGCGTCTCCAACGACACGCTGGTGCGGTGGCCGGCGATCATCACCGAGCGTTTGGTAGTGCCGGTGGTCACCCCCCTCACCCCTCCTCGGGCTACGCTCTTCACACGTCTCGCGGACAGCGCGGGTCCCTCTCCTTCCACGAGAGGGGGCCCGTCGCGCCTCAGGTCGAACCCGCTTGGATGAGCGGGTAGCGGTCGAGCAGATGCGCGAATCCAGCAACCTCGTCGGGAGGGAGCGTGAAGCGCTGCGTGAACCCTCACCCGTCCGAATCCGGTCCCACGAGCTTGTGGCCTTCGTGGCGCGAGAACTCGATGGCTTTCTTGGCCTCGGCCAGGGTCCTGGCCTTCTTCGGCCGGCCGAAGGCGATGCGGTTGTCCTCCGCCTTCGCCTCCTTCTCGGCCCGCGCCTTGCCCTTGCGGACCGAGCGCAGGTTGATGATCTCGGCCATATCGAACCTCGTCAGTCGACGCCTTAGTTAGTCGATGCTTGGCGCCAGCATGGTCTCGGGGCGCACGACGCGGTCGAACTCCTCCTCCGTGACGTAGCCGAGGCGCAGGGCCTCTTCCTTCAGGGTGGTGCCGCGCTTGTGCGCGGTCTTGGCGATCTCGGCGGCCTTGTCGTAGCCGATGGAGGGGGCGAGCGCCGTCACCAGCATGAGCGAGCGGCTCATCAAGTCGGCGATCTTGTCCTCGTTGGCCTTGATGCCGACGACGCAATTGTCGGCGAAGCTCACGGCCGCATCGGCGAGGATGCGGATCGATTGCAGCACCGCGTTGGCGATGACCGGCTTGAACACGTTGAGCTCGAAATTACCCTGGGAGCCGGCGAAGCTCACCGTGGTGCCGTTGCCGATCACCTGGGCGCAGACCATGGTCAGGGCCTCGCACTGCGTCGGGTTGACCTTGCCCGGCATGATCGACGAGCCCGGCTCGTTCTCCGGCAGGGAGAGTTCGCCGAGGCCCGAGCGCGGGCCGGAGCCGAGGAAGCGGATGTCCTGGGCGATCTTGAACAGGCCCGCCGCCAGGGCGGACAGCGCGCCCTGCGTGAAGACGAGGGCGTCGTGGGTGGCCAGCGCCTCGAACTTGTTGGCGGCCGAGGTGAAGGGCAGGCCGGTCAGCTCGGCGACCTTGGCCGCGAACTTCTCCGCGAATTCCGGATGGGCGTTGAGGCCGGTGCCGACCGCCGTGCCGCCCTGCGCGAGAGCAAGCACGCCCGGAAGCGTCGCCTTCACCCGCTCGGTGCCCAACGCCACCTGCGCGACATAGCCGGAAAATTCCTGGCCGAGGGAGACGGGCGTCGCGTCCTGCAAATGGGTGCGCCCGATCTTGACGATGTCGGCGAACGCCTCGGACTTCGCCTGGAGCGCGTCGTGCAGGTGCTTCAGGGAGGGCAGCAGCCGGTCGTTGATCTCGCGCGAGACCGCGATGTGCATCGCCGTGGGGAACACGTCGTTGGAGGATTGGCCGCGATTCACGTGGTCGTTGGGGTGGACCGGCGACTTGCCGCCCCGCTTTCCGCCGAGCAGCTCGTTGGCCAGGCTCGCGATGACCTCGTTGGCGTTCATGTTCGACTGGGTGCCCGAGCCCGTCTGCCAGACCACGAGGGGGAATTCCTGGTCGTGCTCGCCCGACACCACCTCGGCGGCGGAGGCGGCGACGGCCTGGGCCACCTTCGGGTCGAGGGCGCCGAGATCCTGGTTCACCAGGGCGGCGGCCTGCTTCACCATCCCGAGGGCATGGACGAGGGGGGCCGGCATCTTCTCGGTGCCGATCTTGAAGTTCTGGATCGAGCGCTGGGTCTGCGCGCCCCAGTAGCGATGGGCCGGAACCTCGATGGGGCCGAACGTGTCGGACTCGGTCCGGGTGGCGGACGTTTCGGTGGGGCTTTCGAGCGGCGACATCGTGGCCTCTTAGATGGCGGGGTATGCGGCCCTACTTAAACGGTGCGGCCGAAAACCGCGATGGTGCTTTCTTTCAAAGGCGTCACAGGTCCGTGCCGGAGTCAGGCACGCTCCGGGACGAAGCGAGGACGATTGCCGATGCCGTTGGACGCCGCGACCCTGGAGCCCGACGCCCTCCCGCGCTTCCGCCCCGTCGTCCCGCGCCCCCGGCGCGAACAGCCGGGGTTGCTCGCCTTCCTCAAGGCGGTGCGCGCCAACCCGATCACCACCTGGCTCGACGAGCATTTCGTGGAGCCCGTGGTGGCGCGCGAAGGCGCGATGGGCCGCGTCACCGTGGTCAGCGACCCGGCCCTGATCCGCTACCTGTTCGTGGAGAACGCCGCCAACTACCGTAAGGACGACCTGCAGCGCCGGGTGCTCGCGCCGGGGCTCGGCAACGGCCTCCTCACGGCGGAGGGCGAGGAGTGGAAGCTGCAGCGGCGCACCCTGGCGCCGATCTTCTCGGCCCGCCACGTCCTCGGCTTCGCCGCCCCCATGAACGAGGCGGGCGCGCGAATCGGCCGCCGCCTCGCCCGGCGCGACGCCACCACCGTCGACGTGCCCCTGGAAATGACCCGCGTCACCCTCGACGTGCTGGAGCGGACGATCTTCACCGAGGGTCTTTCCAGCGACCCCGATGCGCTGGGCCGCGCCATCACCCGGTTCCTCGAATCGGTCGGGCCGGTGGACCCGATGGACGTGTTCGGCGTGCCGGCTTTCGTGCCGCGCATCGGCCGGCTCCGGGCGCGGCCGGCGATCCGCTTCTTCGAGGAGGTGGTGAACGCCCTCATCGCGCGCCGGCGCACCCAGCTCGACGCCGGAACGGCCCCCTCCGACCTCCTGACCCTGCTGCTTCAGGCGCAGGACCCGGAAACCGGCAAGGGCCTCAGCGATCTGGAGGTCAAAGCCAACATCGTCACCTTCATCGCCGCCGGCCACGAGACCACGGCGAACGCGCTCACCTGGGCGCTCTATTGCCTGTCGCAGGATCACGAGGCCCGTGCCCGCGTCGAGCGCGAGGTCGATGCGGTGCAGGGCGACGGGTTCGATGCCGACGCGCTCCCCTTCACCAAGGCGGTGATGGAGGAGACGATGCGGCTGTTCCCGCCGGTGCCGTTCCTGAGCCGACAGGCCATCGCGGAGGATCGGATCGGCCGGATCAAGATCCCCAAGGGCTCGCTCATCATGGTGGCGCCCTACGTGCTCCACCGCCACCGCACCCTGTGGGACGATCCCGAGGCGTTCATGCCGGAGCGCTTCCTGCCGGAGAACCGGGCCACCGTTCAGCGCTTCTCCTATCTGCCGTTCGGCGCAGGCCCCCGCGTCTGCATCGGCCAGAGCTTCTCGCTGCAGGAGGCGGTGATCGTGCTGGCGCACATCGCCCGCGCCGCGCGCTTCTCGCTGTCACCCGACCACGCCCCCGTCACGCCGCTCCAGCGGGTGACGCTGCGGCCGGAACACGGCTTGCGGATGCAGGTGGAGCGGCGGGGCTGAGACCCGCTGCGGCGGGTCGCGGATCACCCTCCGCTGCGCTGCAGACGTTGAGGAGAGGGGGGCGAGGTCTCACGACCACGCTCGCGCAGACTCAGCGTAACCAACGTCCCTTCCCCCGATGGCTACGACACTCACCAATTCGCGGGTCCCCTCTCCTGGAAGGAGAGGGAGCACGTCGCGCCTTAGGCCGAACCCTATTGAATAACGGGAACAGCCGTCGAGCAAATGTGTGAATCCAGTAGCCCCGGACGGGTGGAGCGAGGCACAGCCCGATTCGTCGGGCATCGCGAAAAGCAGCGAAGCGACTTTAATCTCAACTCTTCTTCCGGAAAGCGTCGAGGCTGACGACTTCGGCACCGGCTTCGCCGCCGTCGGGCTTCTTGGCCGCGGGGCGCGCCGCCTTGCCGTCGGGACCGTCCTCGGTCTTGTCGAGGTTCTGGCTCGCGCCCTGCGCGGGGAGGAGCTTGGGCACGCTGGCGCCGATCGCCGAGACGGCGTTGCCCTTCGGCATGATCTCGCTCGGCTCGGAGGCCGCGCCCCGCGTGGCGTTCTTCGTGCCGGGAGGTTGCGGCGCATCGTCCTGCACGTCCTCGTCCGCCGTCTCGTTCAGGTCGAACTTGAGGCCGAACTGGACCGAGGGGTCGAAGAACCCGCTCAAGGCGTCGAAGGGCACGAGCAGGCGCTCGGGAACCCCGGAGAAGGACAGGCCGACCTCGAAGGAATGCTCGGTGACGCCGAGATCCCAGAACTGATGCTGGAGGACGATGGTCATGTCCTGGGGGTACTTCTCCCGCAGGCGCTGCGACATCCGCACCCCCGGCGCCTCCGTCCGGAACGACACGTAGAAATGGTGCTCGCCGGCGAGACCTTCGCGGGCCGCGTCGGTCAGCACCTTGCGCACGACGCCGCGCAGGGCATCCTGAACCAGGAGGTCGTAACGGATGAGATCGTCTGCCATCGCTTGTCGCTTTGCCCGGTACCTGCCGGAATGTCGCGCCGACGGCGCACCGGGTCGGTGAATTGACGTGAAGGCTTGCCGGACTCGGGCGCCGGTTTCAATCGCGCCGTTCCCACCGTGGTCTCCACGGGGGGCGGTGAATTGACACCGTATCCACGTACCCGGGATTCTGGTGAAAGCGCCGGGATCGAGCGGCCTCGGCCGAAGATTGTCAGGCACCCAGTTCGGCCTTTCGACCGAACGACACGAATATAGAGGGAGAGGCGTCGCTTTTGAAGCCCGATCCTGACGTGGAGTTGTCCGACGACCGGGCAATCGGCGCAATGCTGGCCGCCACCGGCGGCGCGCGGTCGCGCCGTTCCCCGATCCGCCTCGCCGCGGCGGCGTTTCGCGATGCCATCGGCCTCGTCCTGGCGACCCTGTTCGTGATGCTCGCGGCGGCCATCGCCGCCCTGCTCGTCGTGCGCGTCGGCGCGGACATCCTGCAGGGCATAGACCCCTTCGCCACCAAGGCCCGCCACCCCCGGTTGTATCCGCAGCAGCTGGTCCTGCGCGAGGTGGCGAGCGATATCCTGCGCCAGTGCCTCATAGTCGCCATCGTCATCGGCGCGGCGATCCGATCCAGCGGCGGGGCGTGGCGCTCCAGGCTCGCGCTGACCCCCGTGGAGGCGCCGGGCCTCGCACCCTCGCGGCTTCTCGCCATTCTCCTGCTCTGGCCGTTCCTCCACATCCTGTGGGTGATCGGGACGGCGGAGGTCTTCCACATGGCGTTCGGCCGCAATGTCGGCCTGTCGCCGCTGCTCAGCAGGACCGGAGCCATCGCCTGGCTCGCCTTCACCATCGTGCTGGCGCCGGTGGCGGAAGAGGTGCTCATGCGCGGGGCGATGTTCGAGCGGGCCTCGCGCTTCCTCAAGCCGTGGGGTGCGATCCTCTCCACCTCCGCCCTGTTCGTGCTGCTTCACATCCAGGTCGGCAGCATCGCCCGCCCTGTCTCGCTGATTCCCCTGGCCCTGATGCTCGGCTGGCTGCGCTGGCGGACCGGGCGGCTCTGGCCCTGCATCCTGCTCCACGTTTGGAGTAACCTCGCCGTGGTCGCCTACTTGCTGTGGCCGGCGCCCGCCTGAGCGCCTGTCAGAGTCTAAGTTCCGGCAGCGACTCGCTTTTTGAAGATTTGTGCCATAATGACCCCGCAGCCACTGAGTCGAGTTTAGAGGAATTAGGGACCGCGAGCCTTTTAATTTATCGCGGAGAGCTGACCATGCAGACATATCACGCGCTACTAACCAAAATCCTCGAGCAGGGCGTCCGCAAGGAAGATCGCACTGGCACGGGTACGCTGTCTATATTTGGCCATCAGATGCGCTTTGATTTGAGCGAAGGATTTCCGCTTGTAACGACGAAGAAGTTGCATCTTCGCTCAATAATCCATGAGTTACTTTGGTTTTTGTCTGGTGAAACTAACATCAAACGCCTTCAAGATAATGGCGTTACAATATGGGATGAGTGGGCAGACAGTTGTGGGCAGTTAGGGCCAGTTTATGGCGAACAGTGGCGCTCATGGCCAAAAGAAAATGGAGAATCTATAGATCAAATAAGCTGGGTTATAAATGAAATACGCTCTAACCCAGACTCGCGTCGCCTGATAGTATCAGCATGGAATCCGGCGCAGCTCGAAAAGATGGCGCTCGCGCCTTGCCATTGCTTGTTTCAGTTTTACGTATTGAATGGGCGGTTGTCATGCCAGCTCTACCAAAGATCTGCAGACGTGTTTCTTGGAGTACCTTTTAACATAGCTAGCTACGCACTTCTTACCTCCATGATAGCCCAAGTTTCTGGGCTAATACCCGGTGACTTTATTCATACACTTGGCGATGCACATTTGTACTTGAACCATCTAGATCAAGCAAGGGAGCAGCTATCCCGCGAACCTAAACGGCTGCCGACTTTGCGACTGAATCCGCTAGTCAGAAATATTTTAGATTTTAAATTTGAGGACATCAAAATCGAGGATTACAATCCTGATCCTGCGATACGAGCTCCGGTCGCGGTTTGAGAAATTTTGTGTTCAAAAGGTAAGCAGAGCTTGGTGAATTCTATCAGCCTCATCGCGGCGGTGGCCCGCAACGGGGTCATTGGCCGCGACAACGGCCTGATCTGGCGCCTGGGCAGCGACCTGCGCCGCTTCAAGGCGCTGACCATGGGCAAGCCGGTCCTGATGGGCCGCAAGACCTACGACTCCATCGGTCGGCCGCTGCCGGGCCGGCGCATCATCGTGCTGACCCGCGACCGGTCGTTCTCGGCGGCAGAGGTGGCCGTCGTCCACGATTGGGCAGGCGCCCTGGCGGCGGCTGGGGAGGCGGAGGAGCTGATGGTGGCGGGGGGCGGCGAGATCTATGCCCTGGCGCTGCCCCATGCCGACCGCATCCATTTCACCGATGTCGAGATCAGCCCGGAGGGGGATACGGTGTTCCCGGCCTACGACGCGGTCGATTTCCGCGAAGTCTCGCGTGTCGCGCACCCGCCCGGCGAGCGGGATGAATGCGCCTTCGCGTTCGTTGATCTGGAACGGGTCCGGTAACTCTACGCCGCGACGCATCGCGCAAGAGCGCTCGGCGCTGTTGCCTTTCCTCTTCGCGATGCCCACTTGCCAGCCTTGACAGGACGGAGTGGCGACACTCAGTACCGTGGGACGGATCGGCCCGAGGCGAAAGCGCGCCGGGTCGGACCCGAACGACACTGCCTCAGCAGGAGATATCGGCGAGCATGCCTTGGAGCAATCAAAGCGGCGGCGGTGGCGGCAACGGGGGAGGGCCCTGGGGCCGTGGCGGCGGCGGCAATGGAGGCGGGGGCGGCCCGTGGGGTAGCGGTGGCGGCGGCGGCGGCGGAAAAACGCCGCCGGACCTCGAAGAGATCCTCCGTCGCGGCCAGGACCGCCTGCGTGGGATCATTCCGGGCGGTTCCATGGGCGGCGGAAAGGGTGTCGCCATAGCGGGCGGCATCGTCCTGTTCGTCTGGCTCGCCACCGGCATCTACACGGTCGCACCGCAGCAGGTCGGCATCGAGACCATCTTCGGCCGCTACACCAACACCACCGGGCAGGGCCCGCATTACAATTTCCCCTATCCGATCGGCGCCGTGACCAAGCCGAATGTCGGTCAGGTGAACAGCGTCCAGATCGGCTACCGCGCCGGCGTCGGGTCGCAGTCGCGGTCCCGCGATCTGCCCGAAGAGAGCCTGATGCTCACTGGCGACGAGAACATCGTCGACCTTGATTTCGAGGTGCAATGGCGCATCAACCCGCTGAAGGCGTCCGACTACGTCTTCAACCTCGAGAATCCCGAAGGCACCATCAAGGCGATCTCTGAGAGCGCCATGCGCGAGGTGATCGGTCGCCGCAACATCCAGGCGATCCTCACCAACGAGCAGTCGAGCGTGGCCCAGGAGGTCAAGGAGATCACCCAGAAAGCCCTCGACGAGTACGGCGCCGGCGTGCGGATCGAGGTGGTCCAGCTCGTGGCGGTCAATCCGCCGCCGGATGTCAGGCCCGCCTTCATTGACGTCAACGCCGCTCAGCAGGATGCCGAGCGCGCACAGAACGAAGCCCGCACCTATGCGAGCCGCGAGGTTCCGCAGGCTCGGGGTAAGGCCTCGCAGATCGTGCAGGCGGCCGAGGCCTACAAGACGCAGGCGACGGCGGATGCCACCGGTCAGGCGGCTCGCTTCCAGCAGGTCTACGAATCCTACAAGCTCGCACCGGCGATCAGCCGTGAGCGCATCTTCCTCGAAACGATGGAGCGGGTCCTGGGCTCGGTCAACAAGGTCATCATCGACCAGAACGGTACCGGCGTGGCCGGTGGTGCAACGGGCGCGGGTGTCGTTCCGGTGCTTCCGCTGACCGAATTCGGCAATCGCAACGCCAATCCGGGAGCCGCCCGATGAACGGTTCCGCACTCCGCACCGGCGGCGTCTTCCTCCTGGCGGTGATCGCCGTCGCCCTCTACGCCTCGGTCTTCACCGTGGGCCAGATGCAACAGGCGCTGGTGATCCAGTTCGGCCGTGTCCGCACGGTCCTCAACCAGACGGGCACCGAGAAGCCCGGCCTCTACTTCAAGGTCCCGTTCATCGAGAACGTCGTCCTGTTCGACAAGCGCGTCCTCGACCTCGACCTCCCGGTTCAGACGCTCCTGACCGCCGACAGGCAGAACCTCGAAGTCGATGCCTTCGCCCGCTATCGCATCATCGATCCGCTGCGCTTCTACCAGTCGGCCAACAACGTGCTGCGCGCCAACACGCTGCTGGCGAGCTTTACCAACTCGTCGTTGCGCAACGTGCTGGCCCGCTCGACCCGTGACGCCATCGTGCGGACCGAGCGCTCGCACCTGATGAACGTCATCCAGGGGGACGTGAATACACAGGCCAAGGAGCTCGGCGTCGAGATCGTCGACCTGCGCATGACCCGCGTCGATCTGCCGGCGCAGAACTCCACCGCCGTCTACAAGCGGATGATCACGGAACGGAACCGCGAAGCCGCCGACATCCGCGCCAACGGCGACCAGATCTCGGCGACGATCAAGGCCAAAGCTGACCGTGACGTGACGGTGGTCCTGTCCGAGGCCAACCAGACCGCCGAGACTCTGCGCGGCCAGGGCGACGGCGACAGGAACCGCATCCTCGTCGAGGCTTTTGGCAAGGACGCGGATTTCTTCGCTTTCTACCGGTCGATGCAGGCCTACGAGACGAGCCTTAAGGGGCCGGAGACGCGCCTCGTCATCAACCCGAACTCGGACTTCTTCCGCTACTTCAACGATCCGCAGGGCCGCGCTCCGGCCACCGCCCCGCGGGCTACCGGAGCGGCGGAGGCGGGCGCGACGACCGGCACGGCTCGCTGACGCCCGGTCTCATCGCCCGACCGACCCTTGATCGTCCGCCACGGCGGACGATCTAATGCCTCGTTCCAACAAGAGGTCGACCATGATTTCCGTTGCGGGCGCCATGACGGCGCGACGTCCCCGGGCATTCCGCCGTTCTGCGCGCTCGGCCTTCGCCGCCCTGTCGCTGGCAACCGCCGTGGCCGTCACCGGCCTTGCCGGCCCGGCCCTCGCCAAGGGTCCCGAATCGCTGGCCGACCTCGCCGACAAGGTCACCGACGCGGTAGTGAACATCTCGGCCTCCACCACGGTGGAAGCCAAGGCGCCCGGCCGGACGATGCCCCAGCTACCCCAGGGTACGCCGTTCGAGGATCTCTTCGAGGAGTTCTTCAACAAGCGGGGCCAGCGCGGCGAAGGGGATTCCCCGCGCCAGCAGTCGCGCAAGTCGAATTCCCTCGGCTCGGGGTTCATCATCGACGCCTCGGGCATCGTAGTGACCAACAACCACGTCATCGGCGACGCCAACGACATCCAGGTGATCCTGCACAACGGCACCAAGCTGAAGGCCGAGATCATCGGCAAGGATCCCAAGATCGATCTCGCCGTCCTGCGGGTGAAGCCCGAGGCCGACAAGCCGCTAAAGGCGGTGCCGTTCGGAGATTCCGAGAAAATGCGACCCGGCGATTGGGTCATCGCCATCGGCAACCCGTTCGGCCTCGGCGGCTCGGTCTCGGCCGGCATCGTGTCCGCGCGCGGGCGGAACATCGAATCCGGCCCCTACGACAATTACATCCAGACCGACGCGGCCATCAACAAGGGCAATTCCGGCGGACCGCTGTTCAACATGGACGGCGAGGTCATCGGCATCAACACGGCGATCCTGTCGCCGACGGGCGGCTCGGTGGGCATCGGCTTCGCCGTTCCCTCCGCCACCGCGTCGCAGGTCATCGACCAGCTCCGCGAGTTCGGCGAGGTCCGTCGCGGCTGGCTCGGCGTGCGCATCCAGAACGTCGACGACGCCACCGCCGATGCCCTCGGCCTGAAGGGCGGCGCCAAAGGCGCGCTGATCGCGGGCGTCGACGAGAAGGGCCCCGCCAAGACGTCGGGCCTCGAGATCGGCGACGTCATCACGAAGTTCAACGGGACTGTGGTGAAATCCTCCAGCGACCTGCCGCGCATCGTCGCGTCCACGCCGGTGGGCAAGGTGGTCGAGGTCATCGTGGTCCGGAAGGGCGTCGAGACGACGAAATCCGTCACCCTCGGCCGCCTCGACGACCCCGAGAAGCCGCAGCTCGCCAATGCCAAGCAGCCGGACGCCGCCGAGCCCGCCATCCGTCAGGCTCTCGGACTCAACCTGTCGGGGATCACCGACGAGCTGCGCCGCCGCTTCAGCATCAAGGACAGCGTGAAGGGCGTGGTCGTGACACGCGTCGACCCGAATTCCACCGCCGCCGACAAGCAGATCAAGCCCGGCGAAGTCATCGTGGAGGTCGGCCAGGAATCCGTCTCCTCGCCTGCCGATGTGACGAAGCGGGTCGATCAGCTGAAGAAGGAGAACCGCAAATCCGTTCTCCTCCTTGTGGCCGCCGCATCGGGCGACGTGCGTTTCGTGGCGATCGGTCTCGAATAGGCGCTGTCCCATCGACAACATCGGCTCGTCCCGTGCGCGGGATGGGCCTCGCCATGCCGCCCGGCCGGGACATTCGCCTTGTGCGACTCGGCGGCTGGCGCGTAGGCTGATCGCGACGCTCGAGAGATGAGCAACCGATGACGGCGGTCGCCTTCGACACCTTGAAATTCGCCCGCTCCCTTCGCGAGAAGGCGAAGCTGTCGTCCGAACAGGCCGAGGGCCTCGCGGACGCGTTTACGGAACTGTTTCAGGGCGACATCGTCACGAAGTCCGATATCGGATCGGTGAAAGTCGACATCGAGGCGCTCCGCTTGTCGACCCGAGCGGATATCGAAGCGCTCAAGATGTCCACGAGATCAGACCTTCGCGAAGCCGAGGCACGGCTGGAAGCGAAGATCGAAGCCACGAAAGCTGATATCATCAAGTGGATGTTCGGGACGATCGGCTTTCAGACGCTGATCATTCTCGGCGCCGTCATCGCATTGGCACGGATCATCCGCTGACCGGCCGGTGCTAGGCGACGAATTCGTTCGCCCCGTAACCCTGCAGGTAGAGAAGCGCGGTCAGGTCGCCGTGGTCGATGCGGACATCCGCCGCCGCCGCGACCTTGGGCTTGGCCCGGAACGCCACGCCGAGGCCAGCCTCGCCCAGCATGTCGAGATCGTTCGCCCCGTCGCCCACCGCCAGCGTGTCCGCACGGTCGAGGCCGAAGCGCGAGCGCAGGGCGATGAGCGTCGCGCGCTTCGTCTCTTTGCCGACGATGGGCTCCAGCACCTCGCCCGTGAGATGACCGTCCTTCACCCCGAGGGTGGTGGCGTGGGCCTCGTCGAACCCGATCGTCGCCGCAATCGGTCCCGTGAACAGGGTGAAGCCGCCCGAGACGAGGCAGGTATGGGCGCCGTTGGCCTTCAGCGTCCTAACGAGGCTGCGCCCCCCCGGCGTCAGGGTGATGCGATCCCGGATGAGGTCGTCCACCACGCCCACCGGCAGGTCGCGCAGCAGGGCGACGCGTTCCCGCAGGGCCGGTTCGAAGGCGATCTCTCCGCGCATGGCCCGCTCGGTGATGGCGGCGACGCGGTCCTTCAGGCCGATCGTGCCGGCGAGCTCGTCGATGCATTCCTGCTCGATCATGGTCGAATCCATGTCGGCCAGGAACAGCCGCTTGCGGCGGTGGGCGCCGGCCACCTGCACGGCGACGTCGAACGGTTCGGCGGCGAAAGCCGCCCGCAGCCGCCGCGCCATTGCGGAAACGTCCTCCGCAGAGCCCGGAAACAGGATCTCGGCCGCCACCTCGCCATGGAGGATGCGCGGCTGATGGTCGGTCCGCAGCACGGAACGGGCTTCCGCCAGCACCGCATCAGTGATGGCGGGCCGGCTCTCGTTTGCTATCAGGGTCGCGACGAGGGTCATCGGGAGTGTCCACGCCTTGCCGCCGGTCACGGACGGATCACACAGACAGGCGCCCCCGGCGGCGATCCTCATCGCAGGGCCCACTGCCTCGGGCAAGTCCGGCCTCGCGACGGAACTCGCGCGCCGTTACGACGGCGTCGTCATCAACACCGATTCCATGCAGGTCTATGCCGACCTGCGGCGGTTGTCGGCGCGGCCGAGCGTCGAGGAGGAGAAGCTGGCGCCCCACCGACTCTACGGGGAGGTGGATGGCGCGGTGAATTACTCGGCCGGGCATTTCGCCCGCGATGCCACGCGCCTCCTCGTCGATCTGAACGGCCGGCTCCCGATCTTCGTCGGCGGCACCGGCCTGTATTTTCGCGCCCTGGAGGAGGGTTTGTCGGACCTGCCGCCTGTGCCCGACGAGGTGCGCGCCGCGCTTCGCGAGCGGGCGGAGCAGAGGGCTACCAACCTGCTCCATGCCGACCTCGCGGAGGTCGACCCCGTTGGGGCGGAAACCCTGCGCCCCACCGACCGCGCCCGGATCATGCGCGCGCTCGAAATCTTCGCCACCACCGGGCGGCCGATCTCGGCGTTTCACGGCGAGCGCGTCGCCGGGCCCCTGGCGGGCAAACGTCTGGTCAAGCTGTTCCTCGCTCCCGAGCGCGAGACCCTGCGCGACCGGATCGACCGCCGTTTCATGGCGATGATGGAGGAGGGCGCCCTCGACGAGGTCGCGGCCCTGCGGGAGCGCCGCCTCGATCCGCTCCTGCCCATCATGCGCGCCCACGGCGTGCCGGGACTCATCGCCCATCTCGACGGGACGATCCCCCTCGCGGAGGCGATCCAGCGCGGCCAGGGCGATACAAGGCGCTACGCCAAGCGGCAATTCACCTGGTTCCGCCACCAGATGGGCGAGGATTGGGCCTGGACCGATCCCGACGCGGCCCTCGCCGTGGCAACGAGCCTTATTTCTCCAGGCGGGCGATGAGGCTCGACGTGTCCCAGCGGTTGCCGCCCATGGCCTGCACGTCGGCATAGAACTGGTCGACGAGGGCGGTGACCGGGAGCTTGGCGCCGTTGCGCCGGGCTTCCGCCAGCAGGATGCCGAGATCCTTGCGCATCCAGTCGACGGCGAAGCCGAAATCGAATTTCTCGGCATTCATGGTCCGGCCGCGATTCTCCATCTGCCAGGAACCGGCCGCGCCCTTCGAGATCACGTCGAGCACCGCGTCCACGTCGAGTTCGGCGCGCTTGGCGAAGTGGATCGCCTCGGACAGTCCCTGGACGATGCCGGCGATGCAGATCTGGTTGACCATCTTGGTGAGCTGGCCGGAGCCCGCCGGTCCCATCAGCCGCGAGGCCTTGGCGAAGCTGAGGATCGCGGGCTCGACCTTGGCGTAGGTGACCTCGTCCCCGCCGCACATCACGGTCAGCGCCGCGTTCTCGGCACCGGCCTGTCCGCCGGACACCGGAGCGTCGATGAAGCCGAGGCCGAGTTCAGACGCGGCCTGGCACAGTTCGCGCGCCACCTCGGCCGAGGCCGTGGTGTGATCGACGAAGATCGCGCCCTTCTCCATTCCGGCGAAGGCGCCGTCCTCACCCAGCGTCACGCCGCGCAGGTCGTCGTCGTTGCCGACGCAGGCGAAGACGATCTCCTGCCCCGCCGCCGCCTCGCGGGGCGTCGCCGCGAAGGCGCCGCCATTGGCCTTCACCCAGGCTTCCGCCTTGGCCGTCGTCCGATTGTAGACGGTGACGGCGTGACCTTTTTTGGCGAGGTGACCCGCCATCGGGCCGCCCATCACGCCGAGGCCCAGGAACGCGACCTTCGCCATCATCCGTCTCCATCCGTCATTTCGATGGAGGCGGGTCTAGATACGATGGCCGGAGGGGTCAAACGCCAGACGAAATCAGCCGCCGGTGACGCTCATGTGGCGCGGCACGGCGGCCGGACGGGCGCGCTCGATAACGAAGTCATGGCCCTTGGGCTTGCGCGCGATGGCATCGGTGACGGCCTGCGTGACGAGGGCGTCGTCCGGCGAGGCGCGCAGGGCATGGCGCAGGTCGGCGGCATCCTCCTGGCCGAGGCACATGTAGAGCTTGCCGGTGCAGGTGAGGCGGACCCGATTGCAGCTCTCGCAGAAATTATGGGTCAGCGGCGTGATGAAGCCGAGGCGCCCGCCGGTCTCGGCGATGCGCACGTAACGGGCCGGTCCACCGGTCCGGTCGGGCAGGGGCACCATGGTGTAGCGCTGCTCGAGGCGGGCGCGGGCGACGGAGAGGGGCAGGAACTGGTCGGTGCGGTCGCCCTCGACCTCGCCGAGGGGCATGACCTCGATGAGGGTCATGTCCATGCCGTCGCCATGCGCCCAGGCGATCATGTCGGCGATCTCGTCCTCGTTGACGCCCTTCAGCGCCACGGCGTTGATCTTGACCTTGATCCCGGCCTTGCGCGCCTTCTCGATCCCGTCGAGCACTACCTTCAGGTCGCCGCGCCGGGTGACGGCGCGGAACTTGTCGGGGTCGAGGGTGTCGAGGGACACGTTCACGCGCCTGACGCCGAGCTCGGCGAGTTCCGCGGCGAAACGGCCGAGCTGCGTCCCGTTCGTCGTCATCGTCAGCTCTTCGAGAGCGCCGCTGCCGAGATGGCGGGACAGCCGCCGGAAGAGATGCATGATGTCACGGCGCAGGAGCGGCTCGCCGCCCGTGATCCGCAGCTTGCGAACGCCCCGGTCGATGAACACGCCGCAGAGCCGGTCCAGCTCCTCGAGTGTGAGCAGGTCGCGCTTGGGCAGGAACTTCATGTCGTCCGACATGCAGTAGACGCAACGCAGGTCGCAGCGATCCGTCACGGAGATGCGAAGGTAGGTGATCGCGCGCTGGAAGGGGTCTATCAAAGGCGCGGGTGCCTTCGATGCGACGCGTTCGGCTAAGGCAACACCCATGGGGGACTCGGGACTCGGGCCTGGGGGGACTTCCGGAGCGTGGTCGCGCGGTGAACCTAGCATGTCCGGCATATGAGGCGCGACGGCGGATAGGGCAAGCATACTCGGACGCATGCCCCCTGCGCTCTACACATATATTGCATCCCACCCGCTTTCGGGCATGAGATTTCTCGCATGAGCCAGCATCACGCCGATCCCCACTCCACCGGCCGGCAGGTCGCTCCGCCGGAGCGGTGGCCCACCGAGATCCGCTTGTCCGGCGACAAGCGCACGCTCAACGTGTCCTTCGAGGATGGCGGCAAGTTCGCCCTGCCCGCCGAGTACCTGCGCGTGTCCAGCCCCTCGGCGGAGGTGCAGGGCCACTCGCCCTCCGAGCGCAAGGTCATCGGCGGCAAGCGCGACGTGGCGATCCTCTCGGTGGAGCCGGTGGGCAACTACGCGGTGAAGCTCACCTTCGACGACATGCACGATACCGGGCTGTTCGGTTGGGGTTATCTCTACGATCTCGGCCGGGAATACCGGAACCGGTGGGCGACGTACCTGTCCGAACTCGAAGAGCGCGGCCTCGTGCGCGACGCCGCCCGGCGTCCGGCCGCCGGCCCTGCCAAAAGCGAGCCACCGAAGGGCGAGGGAAGCTGCGGCAGCGGGTGCGGATGTCACTGACCGCCACCGCCGATTCCGCCCTCGGGGTGACGCCGGTTCCGGCCACCAGCCGCCGCATCCTGGCTCTGGCGCTACCGATGACGCTGGCCAACGTCACCACCCCGCTCCTCGGCTTCGTCGGGGCGGCGGTGATCGGGCGGCTGGGCGATCCCGCGCTTCTCGGTGCCATGGCGCTGGGGGCGGTGATCTTCGATGCGGTGTTCTGGTCGTTCGGCTCGCTGCGCATGGCGACGGCGGGGCTCACCGCCCAGGCGGTGGGCGCGCGCGATGCCGGGGAGGTCGACCGTATCCTCGCGCGCTCCCTGGCGGCGGGCCTCCTCGTCGGGCTCGTCATCGTCGCCGCACAGGTGCCGATCGCGGCCGGGGCCTTTGCGCTCAGCGGCGCCAGCCCGGCGGTGATCGCGGGGCTGGCCACCTATTTCCACATCCGCATCTTCGCGGCACCCTTCACCCTGGCGAACTACGCCATCCTCGGCTCGGTGCTCGGGCGCGGGCGGACGGATCTCGGCCTCCTGCTGCAGGTGGCCATCAACCTGGTCAACATCGCGCTCACCCTCGTCCTCGTGCTGTGGGCCGATCTCAGCGTCGCGGGCGCCGGCATCGCCACCCTCCTGGCCGAGGCCGCCGGGACCGCCCTCGGTCTCCTTCTCCTGGCCCGGCTCGGGTCGCGGCCGTTCTCGGTGCCGTTCCGCGTCGTTCGCGATCCCTTGGCATTGGCGCGCATGCTCAGCGTCAATGCCGACGTGATGATCCGGACCCTGCTCCTCGTCGGCGCCATCGCCCTGTTCTCGGCCCTCGGCGCGCGCTCGGGCGACGTGGTCCTGGCGGCCAATGCGGTGCTGTGGAATCTCTTTCTCATCGGCGGCTTCTTCCTCGACGGGTTCGCCACGGCGGCCGAAACCCTGTGCGGGCAGGCGGTGGGCGCCCGCGACGAGGCCGGGTTCCGCCGGGCGGCGCGGCTCAGTCTGGTCTGGTGCGTCGCCTTCGGCCTGGCGGTGGCGGCGCTGTTCCTGGCCTTCGGGGCGGCCTTCATCGATACCGTGACCACGAGCCCGGAGGTGCGCGAGACGGCGCGCGCCTATCTCGTCCCCGCCGCCCTCGCGCCCCTCGTGGCCTCGGTGCCCTTCGCCTATGACGGGATCTATATCGGCTCGACCTGGACGCGGGCGATGCGCAACCTGATGATCGCCGCCACTGGCATCTACGCCGTCGCCATCGGCCTCGCCCATGCGGGCGGCTTCGGCAATATGGGCCTCTGGCTCGCCTTCCTGACGCTGCTGGCCGCGCGCGGTGCCAGCCAGGCCCTGGCCTATCCGGGCCTGGCACGGCGGACCTTCGCGAAACCGTCGGGCGCCTGATCGTCGCACCGGACGGCTGCCGTTCAGCTTCGATGGATAAGGTCCGGCCCTCTCACCTGCCGGGAAACGGAAGCGGGCTTGGCCCGCGCCGCCCCATCGGAGTCCCCCGTGCCCTACTCGACCCTCGCCGACGTCGCCCCCGGGATCGACACGTCGCCCCGCTTTCCGAACGCCGCCCCGGACACCGTCATCGCCATCCCGGTCCGCAACGAGGTCGAGCGGATCGAGGCGTGCCTTCGCGCCATCGACGCGCAGGAAGGCGTGCGGCCGGGCAGCCTCGGCCTGTACCTGTTCCTCAACAACTGCACCGACGGCACGGACCGGATCGTCGCGGACCTCGCGCAGACGATGTCGATCCCCGTCCGCGTCCGGTGCGTGACCTTCGAGGGCGCCCATGCCGGATGGGCGCGCCGCGCCGCCATGGATGCCGCCGCCGAATGGATCGGCCCCGACGGCACGGCCGGCACCATCCTGACCTCGGACGCCGACAGCCGCGTCCCCACAGATTGGGTGGCCCGCAACCTCGCGGCCCTGGATGCCGGCGCCGACGCGGTGGCCGGGCGCATCCAGATCGACGAGGCCGAATGGGCGGCCCTGCCCAAATCCCTGCGCGCGCGCGGCAAGCTGGAGGACGCCTACAGCGATCTCCTGACGGAGCTGGAAGCGCGGATCGACCACGATCCGCACGATCCCTGGCCATGCCACCGCACGACGATCGGCGCCACGCTCTCCGTCCGGCTCTCGGCCTACCGGCTCGTGGGCGGCATGCCGATGATCCCGCTCGGCGAGGACGGCGCCTTCGTGGCGGCCCTGCTCCAGCACGGGCTCCGGGTCCGGCACGCCAAGGACGTGGTCGTCACCGTGTCGGGGCGTCTGGTCGGCCGGGCGCCGGGCGGCGTGGCCGATACGATCCGGGCACGCTGTGAAATCCCCGACAGTCTCTGCGACGCCCGCATGGAAGCGGTGCCGCGCGCCCTCTACCGGTACCTGTGGCGCCGTCGCCTGCGCCGCCTCCACGCCACGGGGCGTCTCGCCACCACGCGGGCCTGGTCGCGCAGACTGGCGATCCCGGCGGCGGATGCGGGCCGGATCGCCCAGCAGCCCCTCGTCGGCCTCGCCGTCGCCGAGATCGAGCGTGTCAGCCCCAAATTGGTCTACCGCCCCCTCGGGCCGAAGCAGTTGCCCCGCCATATCCGCGTGGCGTCCCTCGTCCTCGTCGTGCTGCGCGCAGGCGCGGCCCTGCGGAGCCGCCTGCAATCCCCCACGCCCGCATCGCCCCTGCTGCCAGAGGCCAAGGCCATGGCGGGCGATCCCGTCTCTCGCTGACGCGTCGAGACCCGGCCGGAGGCGAAGCGCTCAGATCGGCCTGCCGGCGATTCCAAGGCCGACCTTCTCGCCCGCCGGCGTGAGGATGCCGTGTTTCAGGATGGCATCCTCCAGATCCTCGAACGCAGCCGTCAGGTGGCTCTTGGCCGTGGCGATGGACGAGTCGCGGGGCCGGGGTCGCTCCGCCATCAGACCGGCGAGATCGTCGGCCCTTTCCAGGACGATGCGGTGAAGAGTTCGGATCGTGGCCTCGGGCTCGATGAACCGGAGGGTCGAATCGGTCCAGCGACGCAATTCGCCGGACAAGTCCTCGCTGGCCGAGGCATAGGCCTCGACCTTCTGCCGGGCATGCTCGAAACTGGTCCTGATGTCTTTGCGTAGCTGAGGCATGAGAGCGACTTCTTAGAACGTCGTCAGACAGGTGAGGGCTCGCCGCCCGTTCGGCGCGGCACCGGTTCCGTGCGGCCAAGCGCATGCGAGGCGGTTAGTCATGGTCGGCGTCGATCTGCCGTCGGGCCGCGTTCATCCGGACGACGCGCTGCGCCGTGGCGACGGAGAGGGCCTGGAACGCCTCCGTCATCCCCCGCATCACTTCGGGCGGCGTCTCCCGATCCGATTTCGAGGCCATGAACAGCTTCAGGATCTTCCAGCCGAAGCGCACCGAGCGGAGGAGGTAGAGCAGCGGCTCGTAGGAGGGCGCGTGATAGGCCTCGATGGCCATGGCGCTGGGCACCCCCGCGAGGCGAGCGAGCGCCACGAGCGCTTCCGTCTCGCGGCCCGAATCGAGCCAGCCGACGATGACGGTTTCGGTGATCTCGCCCTGGCGGAACTGGGCGCCCACGAACACCTCGGCCGCGAAGATGGCGCGGGCCGGATCGTCCGGAGAGGGCGGGGTCATACCGTGCCACAGGGCACCTTCCTGCGCCAGGATGTCGGGTACGTCGTCGCGGTCGCGAAGCCGCGCGGCGAGTTCCGGATCGGACAGGCTGCGGCCCACGAGCTGCCTGTAGCCATCGAGGGAGAATCGCGCGCCGGGATTGCCAGCCACCGCGCGCGATACCGTCGCGTCGCCCCGCTCGACGATGATGTCGGTGAGGAGCTCGATGAGGGTCTTGCGACGCGTCAGGGCCAGGAGCTGGGGCTGGCCGCAGACCCGCGCGATCGCGGTGAGATCGTCGAGCGTCAGCAGCGTCGCCACTTCGAGGGTCGGGACGGATACGGCGGCGGCGGGATCGAAGGCGAGGTCGCGAATCAGGCGCGGCGGCGCGTTGGCGATCGGGGCGATGCGGCGCGACAGGTCGCTTCTGGCGACCTCCTCCATCGACCGGGCCAGATGCAACATCACCATGTCGAAGGCGCGGACGTGATCGGCGCCGAGACGCGGCGCGTATTCGGAAAAGAGAGACGTCAGATTATTCAGAATCGACTCGCGGCGCTCCGTCGAAGCCCCCGCCATGGTGCGGTCGAGTTGCTGAACGAGGGCTACGAGTGCGGTCGCCATGGGCGCTGATGTCTCCGGCCGACCTTGCGTGCCAGCAGGACCACGGGACGACGATACTGGTCGCGCCACCGTTAACGGGCGGTTCGTCCGGCCGGCTCGGCTTGCGGCCCGGTCGCCGTTCGGGAGGGCGGTGCGGCATAGAGGCCGTCGGACCGCCCTTCGTCGGTCGTTCCAAGGGCGGGCGCAACACATTGGAATTGTTCTGATATATCGATTCGGCAAAGAAGCGCCTTTGCATCGGCTGAGCGCTGGTTTACGCGCTAGAGACGATGCGCAAGATCACTCACTCCGCCCTGATTTCCGCCTCCCTGCTGGCCTTCGCGGCCCTGGGCACCGGCTTCGCCTCGGCCAAGGAGACGCCGATCGGCCCTCCCATGCTGAAGGACGGGCTGGAGGTGACGGCGGTCTATCTTCAGCCGATCGAGATGGACCCGCCGGACATGATGCGCGCCGCCGCGCAATCCGACATCCACCTCGAAGCCGACATCCGAGCGGCCAAGGACAACCGCAACGGGTTCGCCGAGGGCGATTGGCTGCCCTCCCTCGACGTCAGCTTCGAACTGACGAAGCTGGAGAGCGAGGCCGCGACGGGTCCGAAGGTAAGCGGCTCGCTGATGCCGATGGTCGCCAATGACGGCCCGCATTACGGCGACAACGTCAAGCTGAGCGGCCCCGGCCGCTACCGGCTCAAGCTCACGGTGGCCCCCCCCGGCAAGAACCAGCATTTCGGCCGCCACGTGGACAAGGAGACGGGTGTCGCCGAGTGGTTCAAGCCTTTCGACCTGATCCAGGACTTCACCTTCGCTGGCACTGGCAAGAAGGGCGCGTATTGAGCACCGTGATGCAGCGCGTCCGCAGCCTCGTCCTCGCCTTCGCCTGTGCCTTCATGGCAGCCGGCATCGGCGCCGCGCGGGCGAACGACATGCCCGTCATCAAGGTCGAGATGAAAGACGGGACGATCGTCCCCGAGATCATCGAGGTGCCGGCCAATACCCGCTTCAAGCTGGAGATCACCAATACCGGCGCCTCGCCGGTGGAGTTCGAGAGCATGGAACTGAAGCGCGAGAAGGCCCTGGCCGCCGGCGCGACCTCGGCCATCGTGTTCCGCACCCTCGACCCCGGCACCTACGACGTGTTCGACGATTTCCATCCGGAAGCCAAAGCCAAGCTGGTGGCGAAGTAGCCCGATGGCGGCGAGCGTCTCGACGGACCTGCGTGAAGCCTGGATCGACCAGCGCCTCGCGGAACTCGGCCATTGGCTCCAGCGCCACGGCGGAATCATCCGCAGCGTGCAATGGGCGGTGGTGGCGGTCTATCTCGTCCTCGTGGCCGTGCCGGCCTTCCTGCCCCTGCCGGACCGCACCGCCCATCTCTGGAACAACCTGACCGTCCTCGCGCAGTTCGCGTTCTGGGGCATCTGGTGGCCCTTCGTCCTCGTGAGCATGGTGCTGGTCGGCCGGGCCTGGTGCGGGGTCCTGTGTCCCGAGGGCACGCTCACGGAATTCGCCAGCCGCTGGAGCCTCGGCCGCGCGGTGCCGCGCTGGATCACCTGGGGCGGCTGGCCCTTCATCGCGTTCGCCGGCACCACCGTCTACGGCCAGATGGTCAGCGTCTACGGCTATCCGAAGCCGGTACTCGCCGTTCTGGGCGGCTCGACGGTTGCGGCGATCGCGGTGGGCCTCGTCTATGGCCGCAACAAGCGCGTCTGGTGCCGCTATCTCTGCCCCGTGAACGGCGTCTTCGCGGTGCTGGCGAAGCTCGCCCCGGTGAGCTTCCAGGTGGACCGCCCCGCCTGGGCCGCCTCCGACAAGCCGCAGGGGGCCGCCTTCAACTGCGCGCCCCTGGTGCCGGTGAAGACCATGCGCGGGGCCGGCTCCTGCCATATGTGCGGGCGCTGCAGCGGCTATCGCGGCGCGGTCCGCCTCGCCCGGCGCTCCCCCGCCTACGAGATCGTCCATGTGGCCGGCACCGAGCCGAGCCTCGAACAGACGGTCCTGATCCTGTTCGGCATGATGGGCCTCGCGGCCGGCGCCTTTCAATGGTCGTCGAGCCCCTGGTTCATCGACGCCAAGCAATGGCTCGCCACCTGGTTCATCGATCACGGCATGGTCTGGCCACTCGAGACCACCCTGCCGTGGTTCGTGCTCACCAATTACCCTGAGCACAACGACGTCATGACCCTGCTCGATGGCGGCCTGCTGCTGGCCTATATCGGTGCGGCGACGATCGTCCTGGGGGTGAGTCTCTCCGCCCTCGTGGCCCTCGCCACGCGCTGCCTCGGCCCCTGGTCCCCGTCGCGCTTCCACCACCTGACGCAGACGCTGATCCCCATTGCGGGATGCGGCGTCTTCCTCGGCCTCTCGGCCCTCACCGTCACCTTCCTGCGCGGGGAGGGGCTTCCGCTTCCCTACGTCGCCGAGATGCGGGCCGGGCTGCTCATCGGCGCGAGCCTGTGGAGCGCGTGGCTCGCCTGGCAGGTGGCGGGGCTCACCACCGGCGGATGGCGCCGGGCGGGCGCAACGGCCTGCATCGCCGCCGCCGCCTCCCTGTCGGTCTCCGGCTGGGTGCTTCTGTTCTGGATCTGGTAGGGCGCTCGCACCGCTCGCCCGCGACATCGAAGGAAATCTCCGCATGATCGGAGCATTCGTCATCGCCTTCCGCGAGGTCATCGAAGCCGGCCTCATCATCGGCATCGTGCTGGCGGCCACGCGCGGCATCGCCGGGCGCGGCCGCTGGATCGGCCTCGGCGTGGTCGGCGGGCTCGCAGGCGCCTGCCTCGTGGCGCTCTTCGCCGAAGCGATCTCCGACGCGTTCGAAGGCGCAGGGCAGGACATCCTCAACGCCGCCGTCCTCGCCACAGCCGTCGTCATGCTGATCTGGCACAACACCTGGATGAGCCGCCACGGACGCGAGCTCGCCGGCGAACTGAAAGCGGCTGGAGAGTCCGTGCGCCGGGGCGAGACCACATCCGCCGCCCTGGCCTTCGTCGTCGGCGCGGCGATCCTGCGCGAGGGCGCGGAGCTCGTCCTGTTCCTCTACGGCCTCGTCGCCTCGGGCACGTCCGGCCCCGACCTGCAGATCGGGGCGCTGGCCGGGGTCGGCGCGGGTGTCCTGATATCGGCGGTGAGCTATTTCGGCTTGGCCGCGATCCCCACCCGCTACGTCTTCTCGGTCACCAGCGCGCTCATCATCTTCCTCGCCGCCGGCCTCGCCGCGCAAGCGGCGCAGTTCCTCACCAATGCCGGGCTCATCACCGTGCTCGACCGGCCGCTCTGGAACACCGCCAACATCCTGTCCGAGGGCAGCATGGTCGGCCGCGTGCTCCACGCCCTCGTCGGCTATACCGACCGCCCGACGGGACTGCAGGTCATCGTCTATCTCGGCACGATCCTGGTCATGGTCGCCCTCATGCAATGGTTTTCGGCCGACAAGAGGCGGCGGACCCTGCGCACGGCGTGAACCGGGGAGGCGGACCATGCATGTGAACCACGATTCGGCGGCCCCGGCGGCGGCGCCGATCAGCTTCGACGCTTTCTTGGCCGTGGATATCCGGATCGGCACGGTGGTTTCGGCCGAGCCCTTCCCGCAAGCGCGCAAGCCCGCGCTCAAGCTCGTCATCGATTTCGGGCCGACCATCGGCACCAAGCGTTCCAGCGCCCAGATCACCGAGCATTACCGGCCGGAGGATCTGGTCGGCCGCCAGGTCGCCGCGGTGGTGAACTTCCCCCCGCGCCAGATCGGCAAGTTCCTTTCGGAGGTCCTGACCCTGGGCTTTGCCGACACGAACGGCGCCGTCGTCCTGTTCCGCCCCGACCATGCCGTGCCGGACGGAAGCCGCCTGTTCTGACCTCACCGCCGTTTGGCCGCCCCGGCGATCCAGGCCTCGAGGCGTGAAGTGAGCAGTGCAGGGTCGCCGCTGAGCGCCAAAATCTTCTGTCGCGCCGTATCCCCGGTGACGATGCGGATGTCGGACCGGCGCAGGTCCAGGGCCTCGGCGAGGGCGGCGATCAGCTCCGTGTTGGCGGCCCCCTCCACCGGAGGTGCGGCGACCCGCATCTGGACCCAGACGCGTCCGTCGGCGCCCTCCACGAGGCCGTCGAGGCCGGTCCGGCTCGCGCGCGGCGTCAGGCGCACGGCGAGCCGGACACCCTCTCGCGTGGCCGTATAGGGGCGGTTTTCCGTCGAAGGCGTCATGATTCCCTATCCGCGCATGGGCCGGGCCGGATTTCCGCGAACCCGGTGGATGTCCGCGAGGCCCTCGTGGCGATGCGGCGTGATCGGCATTTCGCTGCAGAGGCCACGCCCGCGCCGGTCAAACGCGGGTCATCGACACGCATTTTATATCCGCAGGGCTGTCCCGGCAGCCGTGTTGCATTAAGCTCCGCCGCATCGTCACTGGAATGCGTTCATGTCCGATCTCCGCCTGCGCCGCAGCGTCCTCTACATGCCCGGCTCGAACCAGAGAGCCCTCGACAAGGCGAAGACCCTGCAGGCCGATGCCCTGATCCTGGATCTCGAAGACGCGGTGGGACCGGACGAGAAGGTTCTGGCCCGCGAGCAGGTCTGCGCGGCGGTGAAGGGCGGCGGATACGGGGACCGGGAGCTCGTGATCCGCGTCAACGCTCCGCAGACCCCCTGGGGCGAAGCCGACCTGAAGGCGGCGATCGAAGCCCGGCCTGACGCCATCCTGATGCCGAAAGTGTCCTCGCCCGCGGTGCTGGAGAGCATCGCCAACCATCTCGAAGCCCTCGATGCGCCCGAGAGCATCGACGTCTGGGCGATGATCGAGACCCCGGCGGCGATCCTCAACATCCAAGACATCGCCAAGGCGCGGCGCGACCGGCGCACCCGGCTCACTTGCTTCGTTCTCGGGACCAACGATCTCGCCAAGGACACCTGGGCGCAGCTCGTGCCCGGCCGGGTGCCGATGCTACCCTGGATGATGTTCACCCTGGCCGCCGCCCGCGCGGAAGGCCTCACCATCCTCGACGGTGTATGGAACGATATCGGCGACATCGAAGGGTGTCGCACCGAGTGCCGGCAGGCACGCGACCTCGGCTTCGACGGCAAGACGCTGATCCATCCCAACCAGCTCGAGCCAGCCAACACCTCCTTCGCCCCCACCGAGGAAGAGGTGCGCCGCGCCACCCTGGTGATCGAGGCCTTCGACAAGCCCGAGAACGCCAAGCGCGGGGCCATCAAGGTCGAGGGCCGCATGTACGAGCGCCAGCACATCAGCATGGCCCGCCGCGCGGTGAACTGGTCGGAATCCATTGCGGCCAGGGGATATTGAGGTCGGGCCTGCGTCGCGAAGGCTCGGCCGGGCGGGGAACAAGGCGTGGTGAAGCGGGCTTTCCCGCTCATCCCGCCTCACCCCGGTCCTTCGCCGTCGCGCTACCGAACACGGATGGTTCGGGCAGATCGGGTGAGGTCAGCACCGGAGGGCGTCACCGCCTTCCACCGACGTCTCTCCCCAAGGATGCTTCCGCCTCATGAGCCCGATCCTCGAACCCTTCACCCTCGGCGACCTCACCCTCAAGAACCGCGTCGTCATGGCGCCGCTGACCCGGAGCCGGTCCTCCGACGAGGGCATCCCCCCGGATTTCGCGGTCGATTACTACGCCCAGCGCGCCAATGCCGGCCTCATCATCTCAGAGGCGACCAACATCTCGCCCCAGGCGGTCGGCTACGCCCTGACACCGGGCATCTGGACCGATGCGCAGGTGGAGGGATGGAAGCCGGTCACCGCGGCGGTTCACGCCAATGACGGGCGCATCTTCCTGCAGCTCTGGCATACGGGCCGCATCTCGCATCCCGACGTGCAGCCGAACGGCCAGTCACCGGTGGCGCCCTCGGCCCTGAAGCCCGAGGGCATGGCCTTCACGAAATCCGGCATGAAGCCGCATGAGACGCCCCGCGCCCTGGAGACGGACGAGATCCCGGGCATCGTCGAGGATTATCGGAAGGCCGCCGAGAATGCGAAGCGCGCCGGGTTCGACGGTGTCGAGATCCATTCGGCCAACAATTACCTACTCGAACAGTTCGTGCGCGATTCCACCAACAAGCGGACCGACCTTTATGGCGGCTCCATCGAGAACCGCCTGCGTTTCCCCCTCGCCGTGGTGAAGGCGGTTACGGACGTCTGGGGCGGCAAGCGCGTCGGTATCCGCCTGTCGCCGGCCACCACGGAGCCGGGCAAGACGCCGCTGGACAGCGATCCGAAGGCGACCTTCGGCGCCTATATCGACGCCCTGAACGGGTTCGACCTGCTCTACGTCCACACGATCGAGGGCGTGACCCAGCAGACCCGCGACGTGCCGGACGAGGTCGATTTCGGCCAGATCCGCGAGCGTTTCCGGGGCGCCTATATCGGCAACAACCAGTACACGCTCGAACTCGCCGAGAAGGACCTCGCCGAGGGGAGGGCGGACCTCTTCAGCTTCGGCCGGCCCTATATCGCCAATCCCGATCTCGTGGAGCGGCTTCGCACCGGCGCACCGCTCGCCGAGGCTCCGAAGGCGTACTGGTATGGCGGAGGCGCCAACGGCTATTCCGACTGGCCGGGCATGAACGGCCCCGTCATGTTCCGGCGCTGATGCCTCGTTCCGGCGCGGGAAAGCGGGCCTCAGCCCTTCGGTGAGGGCTCGCCGCCCTGGGCCTCGGCCTGCACGCCACCGGCATTCGCCGGTTGCGGCACCGACATTTCCGGGTAGCGCTTGCGATATTCCTTCAGGAAAGCCTGAAGGGTCTCCGCCTTGGTGGCCCGTTGCGCGATCTCGCGGAATGCCTGGCTCCGCACCGCGTTCGGCTGGGTGAGCAGGGCAAAGGTGCGGGCGTCAGCGCTCTCGGCCATGGGCTCGGCGAACTTCGCCCTCAGGCGCTCCAGTCCGAGGGACTCGTTCGACAGGCCGTAGGCGATGGCCGAGCGGATGATGTCGGAGCGCATGGCATCGTCTAGGGGTTTGCGCAGGCGCCAGGCTTCGCCGACCATGGCCTCGTGCGCCTCGCCCGCCTCGCGCCAGCGTCGGCCGCTCCAGAGAATGTCCGCGCGCAGCCGCTCCACGTCGGCGCCGGTCTCCGCCTCGATGGTCTCCAGGGCGAGATCGGTGCGCGACAGGTCGGACAGGGCGCGCGCCCGGATGAGCGCGCGGGCACGGCGCAGATCCTCGGGCAGTTCGGGCTGATAGGTGGCGTCGATGACCTGAAGCGCCTGGAGTGGCTTCTCGTCCATCATCCGGATGGTCGCCAGCCGCGCGGCGACGCCGGCGCGGGCCGGGCCGGTGAGACGGTGATCGACCTGATGCTGCAGTAGTTCACCCGCCGAATCGAGCAGGTCGAGTTCCACCAGCTTGTCGGCGAGGCGGCGCACGATCTCGTCGCCGCGGCGGCCGATCGGCGCGAAATCCTTGAAATCGAAATACAGCGCCAGCGCCTCCACGCCGGACATCCGCGCCCCCTTCTCGGTGAGGAAGAGGTCGTCGAACAGGTCCTGGGCATTGTCGTGGAGCTCGCGGCTGATCGCCGATCCGGGCGCCAGCGCATCCGCCTTGCGCGCGGCGGCGAAAGCCTGGCGCCAGCGCCCGGCTTCCATGTTCAGCCTGGCGAGGCCCGCGATCGTCTTCTGCTCGATCTCGTCGCCATGCCAGGTGAGGAGGAGTGTTTCCAGCCGTTCGATGGCTTCGGCCACCGGCATCTTGCCCAGCGCATGGGCGAGGACGGTGCCGCGTAGGGTCGCCACGGCGGCGGTCGGCCGGTCCGCCGTGTCGGACAATCGCAGATAGGTATCGAGCGCCGCGCTCGTCTGGCCCGTCACCTCGTCGATCCGCGCACGCAGGAAAGCCAGGCGGTCGGAAACCGAGCGGTCGGCCGCGCGCGCCAGCGCGGTGGTGATCTGCTGGCTCGCGGTGGCCCAGTCGCCGGTCTCGATGGCGGCTTCCGCCGCAGCCGAGCGAAGCAGGCTCTGCAGGTCGTCGGGATAGCGCTCGATAATGCCCGCCGTGTCCCTGAACGCCGTATCGGCGATGGGCCAGCGCCCCGCCTTGGCATCGACATAGCCCTTCCACAGACGCGCTTCCGGGTCGGCCCGCAGGAATTCGGAGTCGAGGGCCTTCCGCGCATCGGCGTAGCGGGCCATCTGGATGTTCGCCACGGCGGTGAGGATCGCCAGTTCTCGCTGTCCGGCCATCACCGGATCTTCGCTGGCCGCCACCTGAAGGACGCCGAGGGCTTCCAGGCCGAGGCCGTTGGCGAGCATGCCCCGCGCCAGGGCGAGCCTAAGCGGCCCGCGCGCCGGGCGCGGCGCGTCGACCACCGCGTTCAACTGCTCCCGCAGGTTCTCGCCGATATTGCCGCTCCGCGCCGCGTCCCAGGGCTGGCGCTCGATGGCGAGGTCGCTCACGGCGGTGAGGGCCGGTTCGGCCGGGCGCGCGACCCCGGAGACCGCCATGCCGCCCTCACGGGCGATCACGACGCCGTCCATGTCCGGCCGCACGAGGAGATCGTCGGCCTTGGCGAGGACGGCCACGCCCTGGCGGCTGGGCAAAAGCTCGAAGTCCACGAAGGCCTGTCGCTTGGGGATGCCGGCGGGTTTCGGGCCATAGCCGGTCACCACGCCGATCCGCTCGCCGCCCCGCTCGATCCAGGTCGCCCCGCCGGGGTGGGGCAAGCGGATGCCGATGCCGATGCGGCCGCTCGCTTCCGTGTTGCGGATCGCGGACAGCGTTTCGCTCGCCGACAGGTTCTCACCGGCGACGAGTTCCCAGCCGGTGGGCGCATCCGCATCGCCGATGGGGACGAGATCGAGGAGCCGCTCGCGGGGAACCTTGAAGCTCAGGGAGACGAAGGCACCCTGCCGCCGGGGCTGACTGACGAGATCGAAGACCGGATCTCCGGGGGGGACGGCGACCGTCTCGGGCGTCTCGAACACCAGGGTGGCGATGCCGGCTCGCTCGAACAGGGCCGCCGCCGGCTGGCGCTGGAACGGAAAGGCGAGGCCGGGTCCGGCCGGGCGCAGGACGATGGTCTTCTGCGGGAGAGTGGGCGCCGGGATGCCGGCGGGTTTGGCCTGCGCGGCGCTCACCGGCGCCATCGCGGGTTTGGACGATGCGTCCCCCGCCGCGGCCTTCGCGTCCGCCGCGGATGGCTTGATATCCGAAGCTTTGGCATCCGGGGGCGCGGCCTTGCGGAAGACGTCCAGCGTCACGCCGTCCTCGTCCCGTCCGGTGCGGATCTCGTAGCCGGCGGCGGGCGTCACCAGCAGGCGGGCGCCGTCTCCGTCGTTCTCGACGCTCAAGGCCTCAATGGCTGGCTTCGTGCGCCCACGGGGCGCGAGGTCGTCGATGCGCCAGGCACCGGAAATCGTCAGCCGCGTCGCCAATCCGGCCTCGTCGAACCGCGCGGTCGTGTCCGGTGCGAGCCGCAGGCTGAGCCGGGTCAGGGTCGGCAGGCGCGAGAGTTCGAGGGGCAGGCGCTTCGGCTCAATTATGGGCTTGGCCGCACGCATGGCGGCTTCCGCGATCTGCGCCCGGCGGACGAGTTCGGCCACGATCTCGGGCGGCAGCGGAGGGGGGAGCCCGGACCAGTCTTCGGGCAGCAGGTCCACGAAGACGTGTTCGCCCGCCGTCTGGACGTTGAGGCGATACGGCTTCTGCAGGGCGATGCGTAGGCCGGTCCCGTCGGGGTCCCGCCGGACCATGGTGACGAAATCGGGGATCTCGCCGGCGATCTTCTCGGGCGCGGACGTGCTGGGCTCACCGAAATTAACCAGCAGGACGAGGCCGGAGATCCGGGCCTTCACCGGAACCGCCGAATCGAACGTCATGGCGATCCGGGCATAGCGCCCGACCTGGTTCGCCTTCAGGGTGAGGAGGCGTGCCGCCTCGGCCTCGCTGCCCGAGATCAGGGTCCCGCCGAGGATCGAGGTTGCGACGAAGCCCGCCATGAGCCGGCGCCGTCGTCTCGCGATTTCGGCCCCCATTCCCATCGCAGGTTACGCCACACCGGATTGCGCGGAGAATTCGAAACCGATTCCCGCGACACGCTACACCGCCGGCGAGTCTCCACTGTCGAGGCTAACGCCCGCCTAACGCCCGCTGGGCGCGATGTCTCGAAACTGCGCGCCCCTTCGGTCCCCCCGGAACGATAGCCTTCCGCCGATGCCCGAACAAAAAAAGCCCCGCGCCGGCTCGTGCCGGGCGGGGAGGTGTTCAGAAGGATCTTCCTTGGGAGGAAGTCTTCTACCTTACCATGTGACATCCCACATTTGCCACATCGGGAAACGGACATGTCCACTGCCGAGGCGGCTCGTGCGTCGATGTCGCGGGCCGGGTGGAGGCCGGCTCGTCCGATGCCGGGCGGCGAACGAGGAGGCGGCTCCGGACTACATCCCGCCGGTTCCGCCGCTGCCTCCACCGGCGCTTCCGGCACCGGACCGACGTGAGGGCTGGCTGGAATTGCCGCCCGCCGCGGAACTGTCCCGCCCGCGACGGCCACCGGTGTTGTTCGAGAGGCTATGCGTTCCAAACCCGCGCTTGGAGTGGCGCGAGCGCGCATCGGCGGAGGTCGTCATCTGCGCAAGGGCGAACGACGAGACGGCGAGCGCGCAAAAAGTGAGGGCCAAGGTCTTCATGAATTCTCCTGTCGATCCGGCGAACCAACGCCAGAACGACCCGGAATATCCATGACGGGAGAACGAAGACCGCGACGGTAAAGACCCCGCCCGGCGCGAACCGGACGGGGCGAAGTCAGACAATCCCCCTCGGGGCGGAGGGTATGGGATAGACGCCCGACCACCGGCAAATCATCCCCGAAACGGGCAGGCCGCAGATGTCGCACCACCCCCAGCCGTGGCCGCCCTACATGAAGGAGTTCATCGACGGAGCCGGAAACCCATGTGGTATCTGTACGGCGCCGTTCTTCTCGCGGGCATCGCCAACGCCGTGCAGGCGGGACAGAACGGTGCTCTCGCCAAGAGCCTCGGCGGATCCCTGAGCGCCGGCCTCGTCGTCGCGGCGGGGACGGCCACCTGCATCACCGTCGTCGGCCTCGTCTCGGGCAGGCTGACCCTGCCGTCCGCCGCCCAGGCCCTGAACGTGCCGTGGTGGGCCTGGTTCGGCGGTGTGCTCGGGGGCGGCATCGTCGTGGCGCAGCTCATGGTGGCCCGCCAGATCGGGGCGGCCCCGTTCCTCGGAATGCTGGTGACGGCGGGCGTCATTACCTCGATCCTACTCGATCATTTCGGCTGGATCGGCTTCGAACGCCACCCGGCGACCCTGTGGCGGATCGGAGGCGGTGTGCTGATGATCGCAGGCGTCGCCCTCGTGGCAACTTTCTAGTCCGCCGGGCTGAACCGTTTTCACGGTGTCCGTCGTTATAGCGCTACCCTCAACCAGGAAGACCCATGCACCGTTACTTCCCCGTCCTCATCGCCGTCGTCGCGATCCTCACGGTCGGGATCCTGTTCGCCTTCGTCCGCAACGGGGACACGGCCCATACCGCGCCCGTCCAGCAGACGGCGCCGCGCTGATGCGCCGCCTGATGCCCCTGGTGCTGCTGGGTCTCGTCGCGATCCTCGCGGTGATCTGGGTGGGCGTATGGAATTTCGAGGCGCTTCGCACCGAACGGGCAGAGAATGGCGGAGCCCCCGCCGTCCCAGCCTGCGATCCGAACAACACGGTCGGCAAGGCGATCCTGCCGAATTGCCCCGACGCATCCATCACCGCGACACCGAAACGCTGACGCCTGCCGACGGTCGGAGAGCCGATGCTGCGCAATCGGGTGACGGGCCGATTGCGCTTGGCGTGTCACAGGTTTCGGGACGCGAAACCGGCGACCATGTTCACCGATCCTGTTCAGATCAGGAAGTTATCCACCGTGAGGGTGGACGACAGGACGTCGTGCAGGATGATCTTGTCATCCGGGTTGGTGCTCGTGGCGAAGGTAATTTCGGTATCTTGGTTCTTGTTGATCGAGCGGATGCTCACCTCGGCGAAGCTGTCGACGATCCCTTCCACGTTGAAACGATCACTGAGCGCGTCAAAGCGATAGATGTTGTCGCGGCCGAACCCACCGGGAAAATCGCTCAGGTAGGTGAAGGCGTTGGAGCCCGAGCCGGCGAACATCTTGTCCTTGCCCGCGCCGCCGACGAGAATGTCGGCTCCGCCTCCGCCATAGATCCGGTCGCCAGCCTGCGAGCCGATGATGGTCGCGGTGTTTCCGGCCGTGCTTTGCGACACGATGGTCTGGGCGCTGGTGACGAGTGAGAAGTCGGCCGATCCGCTGTTCCGCACGTAGACCTTGTCGATATTCTCGAAGGTCTGGTCCGCGAAGAGGGACGGACCGGTGACGATCATGATGTCCGTGCCGGTGCCCCCGTCGACGATCGTGGGTGTCCCCGAAACGACGAGGCGATCGTTGCCGCCCCCGCCGAAGAGGGAATCGTACACGCTGCCCCCGATCAACGTGTTGGCCGCGCCATCCCCGGTGAGGACGTCCTCATGCGCGCTGCCGATGATCCGCGAGATTCCGTTCAGCGTATCGTCTTCCGCATCTCCCCCGGTGTTGACGCCGGTCTCGAGATTGACCGTGACCCCGGAGGACGATCCCGCATAGGAAGCCGTGTCGTTTCCCCCGTTTCCGTTGAGCGTGTCGGCCCCGGCCCCGCCATGCAGCACGTCGTTGGCCGCGCCTCCGTTGAGGACGTCGTTCCCGCCTCCGCCGGTGAGCGTGTTCATGCCGGACCCGCCGGTGATGACGTCGGCGAAATCACCGCCCTGTATCGTCACCGTCCCGGTCCGATCGGAGAAGTCGAAGAAGTACCCGCCCGTCTCCGGCGTGACATCGACGAGCCCGGATGCGCCGAGATAGTAGATGGCGGCACTCTGTCCGCCGCTACCTTCGATGATGTAGCGGCTCGTGTCGAGATCGAAGAAGACTAAGAGCGCCTAACAGAACCGTTTGATCTGGTTGAGGGTGATGAGGCTGGCCGCGAGGCTCGTGAAGGCCTCGTAGATGTCGCTGCGTCGCTCGTAGCGGACGGGCAATCGACGGAATCGGTTGAACCAGGCGTGGGTGCGCTCCACGACCCAACGGTGACGTCCGAGCTTCTCACTGCTCTCGATGCCCTTACGCGCGATGCGCGGCACGATCCCCCGCGCCCGGCACTCCTGGCGGCGAGGTCTGGCATCGTAGGCTTTGTCGGCGTGGAGCTTGTCCGGACGGCGTCGCGGTCGCCCTCGTCGACCGCTCCGCAGAGGCGGAACGGCATCGAGAGTAGCTGCCATCATGATGCTGTCGTGCCGGTTGGCCCCGCTCAGGCGGAAGCCGAGCGGCGTGCCACGCGCGTCGGTGACCAGGTGGCGCTTCGTACCCGGCTTGCCCCGGTCCGTCGGGTTCGGGCCGGTGGCAGGCCCCCCTTTTTGGCCGGGACAGACGCGCTGTCCAGGCAAGCCCGGTTCCAGTCGATCTCACCCGCTGCGTGCAGGCGCTCCAGCAGCACGTGATGCAGGCGGCCCCACACGCCCGCCGCTTGCCAATCCCGCAGCCGCCGCCAGCAACTCATGCCGGAGCCGCAGCCCATCTCCGCCGGCAGCATCTCCCACGGCAGACCCGAGCGCAGCACGAACAGGATGCCCGTCAGTGCGGCCCGGTTCTCGATCGGACGACGCCCGCCCTTCGGACGCGGCCGAGGCGGCGGGAGGAGCGGAGCGATCTCATCCCAGAGATCATCGGGGAGAAGCGGTCTGGCCATGCCAAACCAACGCTGAAAGCAACGCTCGGTGCCGTTCTGTTAGGCGCTCTAAAATGTCCTCTGCCGGGTCATCATTGAAGATGAACGTCGGTAAGAGCGTGATGGTATCAAGCTCGTCAAAATCAGCGCTGAGTGTTACGTCGATGGTCGGCATTGGGCTGCTCCCAGTCAGGGGCTATCCTGCAGCCCGTGCTCCTACCGCGGATCGAAGAATCTCCGGCTAATTTTATCGTCGTGTCAGTGAAGTTCGAACTTTCGCGGGCGATCGATATCCTTCCGACAGTCGATGCTCCCTGAGAATGGGTGCTGACTTGGACAGGCGACCGCATAGTATCCGCCACTGTCTCACGGCTTGACGACGAGCCCGGGAATGATCGTGCCGCTTTCTCCAAAATTGGCGACGGCCTTGGCGCAATTGGCCGGCACGTCCTTGCCGTAGACGTCCGCATAGGCCTTGACCCGCAGGATCAGCTCGCCGCCCGCGAGGGCATCCGGCTCGATGCCGAGGCCCCGCACTACCGTCTTGAACGTCTCGTAGTTCGGCTTCGATTCGGGGCAGGAGGCCGAGACGAACTGCAGCAGCCCGGCGAGCTTGGCGGCGGTGTTCTTCTGCCGCTCCTCCTTGGTGTCCGGCGGCGGGGGCGCATCCGGCGCAGGCTGGGCAGCGAGCGGGAGCGTCAGGCTCCCCATCAGGAGCGAGGCGAGCACGATCTGCTTCATGGGTGGCGTGTTCCTACCTGTCTGTTCCGTCGCCCGACTGTTGCCGTCACTGCGAGAGTGCGCTGGCCCTCGCGAGGGCGGCACCGAAGCCGTTGAGCGGCACGGTGATCGTCGTGGGTTCGGTGGCGTCCTGCTTCGGGGCGAGAATGAGCAGGTTCTTGGCGGTCTTCATCGTGTCGGTGGCCAGGGTCGGCAGGCTCACCGGAACGAGGCAGCCTTCCGAACTGCAGGTGTAATAGGGCGCGCCCTTGCCGAGAACCGCGTCGTCGATCTTGAAGCTCAACCCCGCCTCGATCTGGAACCCGAACGGCATCAGGATCAGACCGTCCGTGCGGTCGTTCGAGGGCGGCTTCAGCTCGATGGCGAATTCGCGGCGGTTCTCGCGCTTCGAGCCCTGGGCCTGCACCACCGAGCAGATCGAGACCTGGTTCTCGCGGGAGCAATTGATGCTCCAATCGCCATAGCTCTCGCTCAGCGCACTGGCGCCTTCCGGCCAGACGGCCTTGGCCGGGGCGGCGGCGGGCGCAGCGGCGGAAGGGGCGGGGGCTTTCGGCGCGGGCTTCGGCTTCGGCTTGGGTTTGGGCTTCGCCGGCGCGTCGGAGGCGGCCGGTGCCTCCTGCTCCGGCGCGGCCTCCTGCGCCGACGCACCGTTCCAGGCGGTGGTCGCGGCGAACGAGATCACGCCGACCACGGGCAAAACATGTCTCCAACGCATCGAGCGGGCATCCGGCATTCGAACGAAATCAGACCTGCCGCCTAGCCCTCCCGGCCCGCGAGCGCAATGGACCCGCCGGAATCGCGATTCGTCGCCCACCGGCAATCCGACCCGTTCGTCATTGCCGAATTTGCCCGGATCAACGGCGCTTATCCTGGCCGCCCTGGTCGATGGCCGGCAGCTCGTTGGGGCCGAGGCCCATGACGACGGGCTGCTGCGTCGGCGTCTGGCCGCGCGCGCGGTTGGCGAGCGCCACGGTGAGCTTCTCGGCGGGCTCCGACTGCATCAGCGCCAGCACGTCGGCCATCTTGCGCGGGTTCATCGCCAGGACGATGGGCACCAGCACGTCGAGGGAGAGGCGATCGAAGACGCGGGCGGCGTCCTTCGGCTTCATCGTCTCGTACATGGTGACGATGTTCTTCAGGCCCATCCGCTCGGCCTCGGCCTGCTGCGCGGCGGCGCCGTCGGGCCTGTCCTCGTTGCGCTTGAGATCCTTGACGCCCTCTTCGAGCTTGCGCTCGGCGGTCCCGAGCATCTGCTCGCGCAGGCTCAGGGTCTCGTCGCGCTGCCTGAGGGCGTCGCGCCGGGCCGAGAGCTTTTCGAGGATGGCGCGCTCGCTGGCCGGCATCGGCTCCGGGGGAGGTGGGGGGCGCGGCGCGGGCGGCTCCGGTTCGGCCGCGGGCTTTTCCGGTTCCTTGGGCGTCACGGACCCGGTGGTCTGCGGGTCCGGCAGTTCGTAATTGGTCCGGGCCTTGGCGAGGACCCGCGCGAACTCCGGCAGCTGCGCGTCGGCCGAGGCCGGGCTCGGCCCCAGATCGTCGACGGCGATGGCGCCGAGCTTGAGCACGAGGAGGCCCAAGGCCGCCAGCGTCACCGCATCGATCAGCCGCAGCTTGTAGGGACGCGCCTGTGCGGCGCCGGGCCGGCCGGTGCGGAGCTTTCCCAGGCGGGTCTGTCCCGCGCGGACGAGGGAGCGGGGCGTCGTCATGCGGCGCGGCTCCGCAGGCGGCCGAGCGCCCGCTCGGACATGGCGAGGGCGGCGGCGGCGGCGGCGCCGAGGCGCTCACCGTTGGGGCTCGACGGCGCGGCCTTCGCGTCCCCGGCCTCCACCGGCGCGGCGCGGATCTCGGAGGGGCGGATCTCGACGGGGGGCACCACGGCCACCCGCGAGGGCTGCGAGTGGGAGACGATGGCGGAGATGCGGGCGATCACGGTCTCGCCGGCCTGGACGTGGGCGGACAGGTCGGCGGCGTAGCGCTCCGCCGTGCCGAGGCGGTCGGCCAGGGTCCGGTCGCATTCGTCGAGGGTGGCGCGCAGGCCGATGATCGCCCGCTCGGCGGTGGAGCTCGCCACCACGAGATCGCCGATGGTCTGGCGCAGGGCCGCCTCGTCGGCCTTCATCCGGGTGATGCGCCGGCTGAGGCGCACGGACGAGACGATGCTGGCCACGAGGAGGATGGCGACGAGGACGTCGGCGGCGAGGGTGACGAGGAGGCTCATGCGCGGGTCACCCGTCGTTGCGGTTGTTCATGGAGGCCTCGAAGGCCTGGAACGTGGTGCGCGAGCGCCGGAGCGGCCGCGTGAGTTGCACCGAGATGTTGTCGTCGACACGGCCGATGCGCCCCTGCGTCAGGGCCCAGTCACCGCAGCGGACGTTGACGAGGTCGGTGGGCTTGGTGTCGAACATCAGCGTGTCGCCGACCTTCAGTGACAGCACCTTCTTCAGAGGCAGCATCATCTCGTGGAGGACCGCCTCCATGGTGGCGTCGGCCTGCCAGATCTCGGTGGCGAGGTGGCTTTCCCAGGTGTGGTCGCGGCCGAGCTTCTCGCCCATGAAGCTCTGCATGAGCAGTTCACGGATCGGCTCGATGGTGGCGTAGGGAAACAGGATCTGGAGCTGGCCGCCGCGGCCGTCCATGTCGAGCTTCAGGGTGATCAGGATGGCGGCGTTGGCCGGCCGGGTGATCGTGGCGAAGCGCGGGTTGGTCTCGATCCGGTCGATGCCGAAGCGCACCGGGGAGAGCGGCTGGAACGAGAGTTCTAGATCGCTGAGGATGATCTCCACGAGGCGCCGCACCAGCTGCATCTCGATGGTCGTGAACGGACGCCCGTCGAGCCGGGTCGCCGAGCCGCCGCGCTTTCCGCCCAGCAGCAGGTCGAGGGTCGAGTAGGCCAGGTTCGATTCCACGGTGACGAGGCCGGAATTCTCCCAGGCATCGGCCCGGAAGACCCCGAGCAGGGTCGGCAGCGGAATGGCGTTGAGATAATCGCCGAAGCGGACCGAGGTGATGTTGTCGAGGGTGACCTCGACGTTGTCCTGGAAGAAGTTGCGCAGGCTGGTCGACAACAACCGGATCATCCGGTCGAAGACGATTTCCAGCATCGGCAGGCGTTCGTACTGGACGACGCCCGAATCCACGATGGCGCGGACACCGCCGGCGCCCGAGGCCGACAATTCGCGCAAGGAGAAGCCGAGGACGCCGTCGATCTCGTCCTGGTTCAGGATGCGGTCGTTGCCGGCGAGTTCGGGGAGATTGTCGGTCTCCCCGTCCTCGATCATCGTCGCCCATTCGGCGGCGACGTCGCTCGCATGCGTGCTCGTGCCCTGCTCGGCCAGCGCCGCGCCCCACTCGTCGGCCAGCGAGGTCTCGCCGCCTTCGGCGTTCTGCGCGATCAGGGCGGCTGCCCAATCGTCCTCTTCGACCTCGTCTTCGGGACCTGCCATGACCGTCTCGACACCGATGGGGGTTACTGGACGATCACGTCCTTGAAGAGCACGGCCTCGGCCCGTGCCGGATGGATCGCGACGTTGACCCGGCGGAGCAGTTCCTCGCGGAGCCGGTACAATCCGGCCGAGCCGGCGAGGTCGCTCGGGCGCAACTCGCGCATGTAGACCTGGAAGGTGTCCTCGATGCGCGGCATCAGCGGCTTCACCTCGCCCTCCACCTTGGCGTCCTTGAGTTCGAGGGAGACCTTCACCTTGGCCGTGCGCGGCTTGTCCTGGCCGGGCTCGTTGGCGAGGTTGACCACCATCTCGCGCACTTCGAGGAAGACCAGGGGCTTCTTCACCTCCACGGCGGCGTGATCGTCGCCGCCCTTCTTCTTCATCATGAAGAACCCGCCGCCGCCGGCCAGCACCAGCACCGCCGCGCCGATCATGATGATCTTCTTCTTCCCGCCTTTAGGGGCTTCGCCTCCGGCGTCCTCCCCGTCCGCGGCGGGGGCCGTCTTGGGCTTCTTGGCCATGGATCGCCCCCATCGAATCTCGTCCCAGGGTGCGACCGGCGCTGAGCCCCCGCGACCCCGTGGAGGGATGTATCCAAGGTTACGGTTAACGTCTCGTTAAGGCGGCAAAACCTGCCGGGTGGTTCTTGCCGCGGGGATGCGGCGGGAGGACGGTGCGACCGGCCTCTCTTCGCCACAAGATATTGATTTCACTGATCTTTTTAGATTTTTTGGAGATGGCACGGCCCGTGCGGGTAACCTTAACGTCGCCGCAGCCCAAGGCTTATTCGATCCATGCAGAACGCGCTGTTTGTCGGAGTCTCCAGTCAGGTCGCCCTGCAGCGTGAGCTCGACGTGATCGCCAACAACATGGCGAACGTCTCCACCACGGGCTTCAAGGGCCGCAGCTCGCGGTTCCAGGAATACCTGATGCCGGTGGCGAGCGCCGACTCGTTCCATCGGCCCGACCGGCGCGTCTCCTACGTCATCGACCAGGGCACGGCCCTCGACCTCGCCCAGGGACCGATCGAGCAGACCGGCAATCCGCTCCACGTCGCGGTGCGCGGCGAGGCCTTCCTCGTGGTCCGCACCCCGAACGGCGACCGCTACACCCGCAACGGCGCGTTCGAGACCGACCCCCAGGGCAATCTCGTCACCAGCGACGGCTACGCCGTGCAGGGCGAGGGCGGCCCGATCCAGATCAACGCCCAGGAGACCGGCCTCTCCATCGGGCCGGACGGCACGGTCTCCACCAATCTCGGCATCCGCGGTCGCGTGCGGATGGTGACCTTCGCCAACCCGCAGGCGCTCACCAACGAGGGCGCCAACCTCTACGGGTCGGCGGCGGCTCCGGTGGCCGCCGGCATCAACGGCCGCCTCGAATCGGGTGCCCTCGAACGCTCCAACGTCAAGCCGGTCATCGAGATGACCCGGCTGATGGACGTGAACCGCACCTACACCATGGTCTCGGGCGTGATCTCGCGCCTGGACGAGCTGCGGGGCACGGCGATCCGCCGCCTCGCCGACGTCGCGTAAGGAACCCAGGCGATGCGCGCCCTCTACGCAGCCGCCACGGGCATGGCGGCCCAGGAACTCAACGTCCAGGTCATCTCGAACAACATCGCGAACCTGCGCACCACCGGCTACAAGCGGCAGACGGCCCATTTCCAGGACCTGCTCTACCAGAACCTGCGCCGGGCCGGCTCGTCCACCTCGGACCAGAACACGCAGCTTCCCGCCGGCCTCGCCCTCGGGTCGGGCGTGAAGACGACCTCCACCGCGCGGACGATGTCGCAGGGGCCGCTCGCCTCGACGGAGAAGGAATACGACGTCGCCATCCGCGGCGAGGGCCTGTTCCGGGTGACCATGCCCGACGGCCGCACCGCCTATAGCCGCGACGGGTCGTTCGACCTCTCGGCCCAGGGCCAGCTCGTCACCCGCGATGGCTATCTCGTGGATCCGGGCATCACGGTGCCCAACAACGCCACCAGCGTCACGATCAGCGCGCAGGGCTCGATCCAGGCGACGGTGCCGGGGCAGACCGCGCCGCAGAATCTCGGCCAGTTCCAGCTCGCCCGCTTCGTGAACAAGGTCGGCCTCGAATCCATCGGCGACAACCTGTTCGTCGAGACCGCCGCCTCCGGCCCGGCCATCAACGGCCTGCCGGGCTCGGAGGGCTTCGGCAACCTGCAGCAGAGCTATCTCGAAGAGGCGAACGTCAACGCCGTCACAGAGATCTCGTCGCTGATCGCGGCGCAGCGTGCCTACGAGATGAATTCGAAGGTCGTCACGGCGGCCGACCAGATGCTCTCCACGACCTCGCAGATGTTCCGCGCCTGACGGTTCGTCCGGCCTGACCGTCCCGCTTCGCCTCTCCGTTTCAGCCCGCCTCCGAAAGCGTCGCGCCATGTTCGCCCTGAGACAGATCCCCACCGCCCAGCCGCGCCGCGTCGGCACGCTCACGCCCGGCATCGTCGTGCGCACGTTCCTCGCGCTCGCGGCCCTCGGCTTCATGACGGTCCAGGTTCTCGCCGAGGAGCCCGGCCAGCGGCTGCGCCTGCGCGGCGACGTCACCGCGCGCGGCGATATCCTGACGCTGGGCGATCTGGTGGAAGGGGCGCCGGCGGATCTGGCGCGGCGCCCGCTGTTCCGCGCCCCGGCGCTCGGCGCGTCGGGGACGATCCAGGCCCGCCGCATCGCCGATGCGGTGGCCCCCCTCGGCCTCGGCGAGATCGAGACCGGCGGCCGGAACCAGGTCTCGGTGCAGCGTGCCGCCCGGCGTGTCGGCCCCACGGAGATCGAGGCGGCCATCAAGCGCGTGCTGGAGACGGCCTACGGCCTCGACCCACGCAACCTCGCCCTCCGCCTCGACGGCGAGAACACCGTCCTGCTGGCGCCCCTCGACCTCGACGGGCAGGCGGCGGCCCTCGACGTCACCTACGATCCGCGCCTGAAGCGGGTCGCCGCCCTCATCACCCTGGGCGAGCGCCAGGCCTCCCTGCGCGTCGCCGGGTTGGTGCAGGAAATCCGCGAGGTCCAGATCCTCTCCCGCACGCTCAACCGCGGCGACACCGTGACGGCCGGCGACGTCGCCGTCGAGCGCCGCCCCCGCGAGGCGACGCCCCCGGATGCCCAGGCCGGGTCGGTGGTCGCCGTCGGTCAGATCGCCCAGCGCAGCCTGAGCGCCGGCTCCATCCTCCGCTCCGGTGACATCGCTCCGGCGGATCTCGTCCAGCGCGGCGAGGCCGTGACCATCGTGTTCGATTCGCCCGGCCTCAACCTCTCCCTGCGCGGACAGGCCAACGAGAACGGACGTCTGGGCGCGGCGATCACCGTCACCAATCCCGTTTCCAAGAAGACCCTCGCCGCCACCGTGATCGGCCCCGGCCGCGTCTCGGTCAGCTCCTCCGCCAGCATCGGCCGCCAGGCCAGTGCGGCGTTCGACGCCGGCCGCTGACACCGCCCCGATCCTCACGAGAAAAGCTGGCTCCCATGACCAATCGCTCCATGACCGTCCGTTCCATGCCCCTCATCAAGACGCCGCTCTCCCTCGCGGCGATCCTGCTGGCCTGCTCGGCCCTGGGCGCCTGCAACACGGTGGACCGGCTGTCGCAGGTCGGCGCCACCCCGGCGCTCTCCTCCATCGAGGATCCCACCTCGCAGCCGGGCTACCGCCCGGTGCGCCTGCCCATGCCGGACGTGCAGCCCGTCTCCTACGCACCCAATTCGCTGTGGCGGACGGGATCGCGCGCCTTCTTCAAGGATCAGCGCGCCGCCCGGATCGGCGACCTCGTGACGATCAAGGTCAACGTCACCGACAGGGCCAACCTGAACAACGAGACGAAGCGCTCCCGCTCCAACGCGGAAGGCATGGGGCTCCCCAACGCGTTCGGCCTGGAGAGCAGCGCCGCCGTGGCCGCCGCCGGGATCAGCCCGGACAAGCTCCTCGCCGGGACGTCGACCTCGTCGAGCGATGGTTCGGGCTCGGTCCAGCGCAACGAGACGGTGACGACCAACATCGCCGCCATCGTCAATCAGGTCCTGCCCAACGGGAACCTCGTGGTGGAGGGCAAGCAGGAAATCCGCATCAACTTCGAGGTGCGCGAACTCATCGTCGCCGGCGTGGTGCGGCCGGAGGATATCGAATCCGACAACACGATCGATTCCTCCAAGATCGCCCAGGCCCGCATCGCCTATGGCGGCCGCGGCCAGATCACCGACGTGCAGCAGCCCCGCTACGGCCAGCAGCTCGTCGACATCCTGCTGCCGTTCTGAGGCTGAGCCAGTTCGCCCGGACGGTCTTGGGTTCTGCGTCGTTGAACCTGCACATGCCGGGCTACGATAGTCACACATCTCGCGGGCAGCACGGGTCCCCTCTCTTGGAAGGAGAGGGAGCGCGCGGCGTCTCAGGTCGAACCGTCTTGGATAGAGGACCGGCCGTCGAAGAGAGGCGTGGACCCGGTGCCTTCCGAGCTAGGGAACGCGCGCGGCCCGCAAGATCGACGACGGTGCGTGAATAAATCCCGTCGACCAGCCCAGAGGGACCGTCCCGGTCAATGCTCGGTACCGGGCCGGTTGGGGCGCGGTGCAGTTCCGTGATTGTTGACGAAGGCCGAGCGTTCGGGGTCTTTCTTGAGTTTGGCGACGCGGGCGCGCTGCCACAACGCCACCCCGACGACGAGCGCGAAGGTTGCGAGGGCAAGCACGAGGATCAGAACTTCATTGTCCATGTCGGGATCCTTGATCGACGCGACGTCGTATCAGTAATCGTGACAACAGGACGAAGGTTCCGGGCGAGCAATTATCGTTTAAGGCCAAGCTTCTGTTGAATGCTCGGCGAGGTATTCAGGATCTAGAACTTCAGGGGCGACCGCCGAAACCTGTCACGACCACCGGCGGTCGCGACAGGTCCGTTCGATGGGCCACACCATCGACGCTACTCGTCGCGATAGACGCGCTCGCGCCGCTCGTGGCGCTCCTGCGCCTCCAGCGACAAGGTTGCGATGGGACGGGCGTCGAGGCGCTTCAGGGAGATCGGCTCGCCGGTCTCCTCGCAATATCCGTAGCTCCTGTCCTCGATCCGGGCCAATGCCGCGTCGATCTTGCCGGTGAGCTTGCGCTGGCGGTCGCGGGCCCGCAACTCGATGGCCCGGTCGGTCTCCGACGAGGCCCGGTCGGCCAGATCCGGATGATTCTCGTTTTCGGTCTGAAGTGCCACGAGCGTATCCTGCGCTTCGCGCAGAATGTCGGCTTTCCATCCCACCAGCTTACGGCGGAAATACTCACGTTGCCGCTCGTTCATGAACGGCTCGTCCTCGGACGGCACGTAACCGTCGTCGATCTTGACTGTCGCCATCCTCGCCCCTTCGCAAGTCCGTCACAGCCGGTACGCGGCGATGTTTCGCGTGCCTATACTTGAGGGCGCTCGACACTACAACGCACCCGTTGGTCCTACCCCCCTCGGATTCGGTGTTGCGTGCCCCCTGCGACAAACACGCAACGGGTGCATCCGCCAGGCGCCCACCCGAGACGAACGCGCCGCCCTTGGCCTTCGGGCGGAAACCAGGCCGGATGGCGGTGCGAAGCCCCGTCGCATGGCGGTCGAAAACCCGTCGGATGGCGGTGGTCCGCCCTCTTCGCGAATGCCATCGGACGATTGGGAGAGTCCGGTTTGCGGCCGGTGCGCCGTAACCTATAGGGTCGTTTCACGTCGGTCCCCGGACCGGCCGCGTGATCTCGCCCGCCGCGCGAAACCGAGGCCCTGAGAGTGCCGGAAAGCCGAACCTTGCCGAAGCCCATCGCCGGACATTCGGACATCTTCGTCGGCTCGAGCGAGATGGCGGCCCTGATGCGGGCCAAGGACTGGTCCCAGACCCCCCTTGGGCCGCCGGAACGCTGGCCCGAGGCGCTGAAGGTCGCCCTGCGCATCCTCCTTACCTCGCGGTTCGAGATGTGGCTCGGCTGGGGGCCGGAGATCGCGTTCTTCTACAACGACGCCTATCGCCCGACGCTCGGCCTCAAGCACCCGGAATCCCTCGCGAAACCCACCAAGATCCTCTGGGCCGAGATCTGGGACGACATCGAAGCGCGCATCCGCAGCGTCTACGAGGACGGCGAGGCGACCTGGGATCGCGGGCTGCTGCTGCTCCTCGAGCGCAACGGCTATCCCGAGGAAACCTATCACACTTTTTCCTACAGCCCGGTCCTCGCCGACGACGGAACGGTGGGTGGCCTGTTCTGCGCGGTCAGCGAAGAGACGAACCGCGTCATCAGCGAACGGCGCCTCGGAATCCTGCGTCTCCTCGGCGAGAGTCTCGCTCGGGCGGAAAGCCGCTCCGACGTCCTGCGGGCGGTGGAGGCCAGCCTTGGCGAGGCCCGCCGCGATCTGCCTTTCAGTGCCATCCATCTCTACGACGGGGGCAGCCTCGCCCGTCTCGCCGCCGCCACCGGGATGTCGGCGGGCCACACCGTCCTGCCGGAGGTCATCGATCCCGCTGGCCCCCTCGCGGGCTTGCTCGGCGGGACGGGACACGAGACGATCGTCGATCTCGATCCGTCCCAGAACTGGCCGACCGGCGACTGGTCGAGGCCGCCCGCGCAGGCGGTGAGCCTGCCCCTGGTCGGCCAGGGGGGAAGCGCGCCGCTGGGCATCGTCACGGTGGGGCTGAACCCGCACCGGCCCATCGATGCCGATTACCTGAGCTTTCTCAAGCTCTTGGCCGGACAGATCTCGTCGAGTCTCGCCAGCGTCTCGGCCTATGAGGCCGAGCGCGAGCGCAACGCTGTCCTCGCCGAAGCCGTTCGCATGCGTCAGGAGGCGGCCGAAGCCCTGAGGCAAGCCAACGAGGCCCTCCTCTCGGAAGTCCGGCAGAGGACGGCGGAGCGCGACCGCATGCGTAGCCTGTTCCAGGACGCACCCGGCTTCATGTGCGTCTTGAGCGGACCGTCGCACGTGTTCGAGTACACCAACGAGGCCTATCTTCAGCTCGTCGGGCATCGCGACATCATCGGGATCGGCGTCCGCGAGGCGTTGCCGGAGGTGGAGGGACAGGGCTTCTTCGAGCTTCTCGACCAGGTCTACGCGACGGGCAGGCCCTTCATCGGTCGGAACATGCCGGTAACGATCCAGGCCGGACAGGATGGTGGCCTCGAACAGCGTATCCTCAACCTCGTCTATCAGCCAATCACGGAGGCCGACGGCAGCGTCACCGGCATCTTCGCCGAGGGGCACGACGTCACCGACCGCGCGCTCGCCGAAGATGCGCTGAGACGCCTGAACGAGACGCTGGAACAGCAGGTCCAGGCCCGGACCCAGGAGGTCCAAGAGCGGACCCAGGAACGCGACCGGGCCTGGCGCCTGTCGCAGGATCTGCTGATGGTCACGGAAGCGGACAGCCGGATCGCAGCGATCAACACCGCATGGACGACCCTTCTCGGCTGGACATCCGAGGATCTCGTCGGCCGGTCCTTCGCGGATCTCGCCCAGCCCGACGACCGCGACGCCGTCTGCTCGACCTTCTCGGCCATCGTCGCCGAACCGCTCACCGAACCCTTCGAGTTCCGGCTGCGTCACGCCGACGGCAGCTACCGCTGGTTCGCCTGGACGGGCGCATTCGAGGACGGGCGGATCTATGCCAGCGGCCGCAACACCACGGCCGAGCGCGAGCAGGCGGCCGCCCTCGCACTCGCCGAGGACGCCTTGCGTCAGGCCCAGAAGATGGAGGCCGTGGGCCAGCTCACCGGCGGGATCGCCCACGACTTCAACAACTTGCTCACTGGGATCGTCGGCTCCCTCGATCTGATGCAGACCCGCCTGTCGCAGGGCCGGATGGACAATATCGAACGCTACGCCAAAGCGGCGATGTCCTCCGCCAACCGGGCCGCAGCGCTGACCCACCGGCTCCTCGCCTTCGCCAGGCGCCAGCCGCTCGATCCTAAGCTGGTCGATGCCAACGCCCTGATCGCATCCCTCGAAGACCTTCTGCGCCGGACGATCGGCGAGACGATCTCCCTCGACATCGTCATGGGGGAGGGGCTGTGGGCGACCCTGTGCGATCCCCACCAGCTCGAGAACGCGATCCTCAACCTCGCCATCAACGCCCGCGATGCCATGCCGGATGGCGGCCGGCTGCGCATCGAAACCAGCAATTCCGAACTCGACCGCGCCTATGCCCGACTGCATCCGGGGGTGGAGCCGGGCGCCTATGTCAGCATCGTCGTATCGGATACCGGCACCGGCATGCCGGCCGACGTCATCGCCCGGGCCTTCGACCCGTTCTTTACCACGAAGCCCCTGGGGCAGGGGACGGGCCTCGGCCTGTCGATGATCTACGGCTTCGCCCGGCAGTCGGACGGCCATGCCAAGATCGACTCGCAGGTCGGGCATGGTACAGCGGTGAAGCTCTACCTGCCCCGCTCAGTCGAAGCGGTCTCGGAGGCAGACACGGCGGACACCATCACGGAGGTGGCCCGTCTCGGCGCGGGAGAAACGGTCCTCGTGGTCGAGGACGAGGGGGTGGTGCGCGACCTCATCGTCGATGTGCTGGAAGACCTCGGCTACCGCGCGATTTCGGCCCCGGACGGCCTGTCCGGCCTGAAAATCCTGCTCACGCAGGAGCGTGTCGACCTCCTGGTGACCGATGTCGGCCTTCCCGGCCTCAACGGTCGCCAGCTCGCCGATCAGGCCCGCGAAAGCCGCCCCAATCTGAAGGTGCTGTTCATCACCGGCTATGCCGAGAACGCCATCTTCGGCAACGGCCAGCTCGATCCGGGCATGCAGATGATCACCAAGCCGTTTCCGGTGGAGATCCTGGCCGGGCGCATCCGCGAAATGATGGAAACCTGAAGCGCCAGAAGGCTTCCGCTTCTGACGGTAGTCCCCGTCAGGTGGCTTGAGCGGCCGAGAGCTTGGCGAGTTCCACCGCTGCGCGCAGCTCGATATCGGCGATGAGCCCGTCGAGGCGCGGATCGCCGCTGGACCCTGCACGTTCCGAGAGGCGGCTCGCGATGGCCTGGAGTTCACGCGTCGAAACCCTTCCCATCACCAGGGAAGCCTTCAGCCGGTCGAGGCCGTCGAGAAGGTCGTGGCCACGCTTGGCAAAGCGACGGCGGCGCTCGCCGGGCTGCTCGCCCTGACTCTGCAGGGTCAGGATCGCGTCGAGCCCCGCCAGGGAGGTGGTCGGCGCGGTTGCGGTTGAAGAGGTGGCCGCGCCCGTGTCTCCGCCCAGGAGAAAGGACGGGGACGCATCCGTCTTGCGCAGGGCGGGCGAGGCAGAGGCCGAGGCGTGGGAGACGAGGCGGTTATCGACGCGCATGAGCCGTCTCCGAGAATCAGGGCGTTGCTTCGCGCATCGGCACGACGATCGTTTCGCCCAGCAGAATCCGCCGTCGATGGTTAATCATCCGTAAACGACCGGGCAGAAGCTGCCGGGTCGGCAGGGAAAGCGGTTCCCAACCTGTGTACGGGAAACGCCATCTCGAAAAATAAGTGTTTTTTGTCAGATGCTTGATCGACAGATCCGGTTGGCACGGTCCTGGCAGACCATCCGGCATGTCCAACGTCCACGACATGCCCCGCCGACCAGCAAAGCGCATCATGCAAATCGCGACCGCCCGGACCTTCCAATCGGCACTCATCACCTGCGTCGCGGCGCTGCTGGCGCTGGTCTTCGGCTTGAGCGGCCAGGCTTTCGCCCTGTCGCGGGTGAAGGATCTCGCGAGCATCGAAGGCGTGCGGCAAAACCAGTTGGTGGGCTACGGTATCGTCGTCGGCCTCAACGGCACCGGCGATACCCTCAACAACATCCCCTTCACCCGCCAGTCCCTCCAGGCGATGCTCGAGCGGCTCGGGGTCAACACGAGGGGGGCCACCATGCGCACCCAGAACCTCGCGGCCGTGATGGTGACGGCGAGCCTGCCGCCCTTCGCCACACAGGGAAACCGGATCGACATCACGGTCTCGTCCCTGGGCGACGCCAAATCCCTCCAGGGCGGCACCCTGCTGGTGACGCCGCTCCTCGGCGCCGATGGCGAGGTCTACGCCCTGGCCCAGGGATCGGTCGCCATCGCGGGCTTCTCGGCCGAGGGCGATGCCGCCAAGATCACGCGCGGGGTGCCCACCAACGGGCGCGTGCCCAACGGGGCGATGATCGAGCGGGAGACGGCGTTCAAGATGAACGACATGCGCTCCCTGCGCCTGTCCCTGCGCAACCCGGACTTCACCACCTCGAAGCGGATCGCCGCCGCGATCAACGACTTCATGGGCGCCGACACCGCCGAGCCCACCGACCCGGCCACCGTCACCCTGCAGATCCCGGCGAAGTACAACGGCAACATGATCCGCCTCGTCACCGAGATCGAGCAGCTGAAGATCGAGCCCGATCAGACTGCGCGGGTCATCGTCGACGAGCGCTCGGGGATCATCGTCATGGGCCGCGACGTGCGCGTATCCACCGTCGCCATCGCTCAGGGGAATCTCACCGTCACCATTACCGAGCAACCGCAAGTCAGCCAGCCTGCGCCGCTCTCCAACGGCACGACTACCGTGGTGCCGCGCACCGGCGTCAAGGTCGATACCGGCGAGGGCAACAAGCTCGCCATGGTCAAGGAAGGTGTCACCCTGCGTGAGTTGGTGGATGGCCTGAACGCGCTGGGGGTCGGCCCACGCGACCTGATCTCGATCCTCCAGGCCATCAAAGCCGCCGGCGCCCTCCAGGCCGATATCGAGGTGATGTGATGCACCTCCCTCTCTTCCTCCTCCAACCCAAGAGGCGATGACCATGCTGTTCGCACCCCTCGCCGCCAAAGCCGCCATCGGGGTTGGCCGGGCTATCGTCGGCGATATCGCCAAGTCGGTCGGTAATGGCCTCAAAAACGAGACGACAAAGGCGGCGTCGACGTCCGCAAATAGCAAACTTGCAGCGGCGGCCACGGCCAAGACACCGGCGGAGATCAAGGCTCGTAAGGCGTCCAACGAATTCGAGACGATGTTCCTGGAGCAGACCCTGGAGCGGCTCGCCACCTCGGAGGGCACTGATGGCCCCCTCGGCGACAATGGCACCGGCGGAGCGGTTTACCGCTCGATGCTGACCAAGGAATATGCGGGTCAAATGGCAAGGAGCGGGGGGGTCGGCATCGCCGATCAGGTCTACCGCGAGATGATCAAGATGCAGGAGGCTGGAAATGCAAGCCGCAACTGAGACCAAATCTCTTCGCATCGCGGACAAGGCCGGCGCAGATGCGCTGATCGCGCACATCATGCAAACCATGCAGGCGCTGGAGGACATCCTCTCGGAGGAGGGAGGCCACGTTCGCGTCGGGCGTCTGCGCCAGGGCCTATCGCAGACCGAGCGGAAGACTGCCCTAGGGGCGTCCTACATGCAGAGCCTCGAGGTGGCGAAAGCCAATGCCATCGCCTTGGCGCGGTTCGCTCCGGAATCCATTGAGGAACTCAAATCCGCCCACCGGCGCTTCGCTCAGGTGGTGGAAACCAGTCAGATCGTGCTGGCGACGGCACGCACGGTCTCCGAAAGCCTGGTCAAGTCTCTCGCCGACGACATGAATCGCTCGAGAACGGCCACCGTGTATGGACGCCCGTCTCAGCCGCCGTCTCCCTATGGCAAGGGGCCGGCGGGTCGGAGCCAGCCCCTGGTGTTGTCGCGCAACCTTTGACAGCATTTCAACGCTGTCCCGCGTCGATCCGCACATAGGTCCGAACCGGACCATAACCTGTATCCGTGCGGGTATCGACGGCGAGGCGGCCGCCGGCGATCGATCGGGAGGCGGTGTCGCCTTCGCGGGAGCGTAGGTCGAGCCCCGTCGTTGCCCGTCCGCCAATGCGGATGCAGGTTTCCGAACCGGGAATGCGAATGAACCCCGAGCCGTGCCTGGGACAAGGCCTTGCCGCCTGCTGCAGTTGCGGCCTCATCGGCTCAAGCGCAAAAGCGAGAGACGTCAGGGTCGTGAGTACGCAGACAGCCAAGCTGCCGACCAGTGTCGCCCTCACCATGCGTGTCGTTCCCCAAGGCTCCGTCGGAACAATTCGCTATACCCTTTCGGCCGCGAACGATCGATACCGGTTCCCCTCCGCCATACGGTAACCTTTCGGTAAACAAACGTCCTTAATCATTGGTGACACGGTCAAACGGGAAGCTTGAGACATGGCGGATAAGGTCATCGGGGCGGCGGAGTCCGATCGGTCGCCGGAAGCGCTTTTGAAACAAGCCGTTAGCGGCGCCAAGGTGAAGCCCGCGCCGATGCCGGAGAAGCGTCGGCGACTGCCATCGATTTCCCCGCTTCTTGGCGGAGTGGCGGCGGCGGCCCTCGTGATCGGGCTCGCTTTGGGCGCAGGAGCGATGAGCCTCGTTTCGTCGAAATCCGATCCATCCTCGGAGCGGCTGGCGCAGATCCAATCCCGTCTGGAAATCCGCCAGGCGGATGTCGCCCGTCTACAGACCGAAATCGAGAAGCTAGGAAAGGTTCTCGCGCAGGTGCAGGATGCTACCGAGTCTGTCCGCAGCGAAGCGAAGAATCGGTCCGCCGCCCTCAACGACCGGATCGGCAAGGCCGAACAGGCTATCGTTTCAAAAGTCACGAGCCTCGCCGACCGGCAGGATCAAACAGAGCGAGACCAGACGGCAAAAATCGCTGCTCTGACGTCGCAATTGGACAAGCGAGCGGCGGCGCCCGCTCCGGCCGCTCCTGTAGCGGCGACGCAAGCCGCCAAGCCTCAGCAGCCTGAGCCAACGGAAACCGGATCCCTTCCCGACAAGGCAAAAGCTTCGACACCGGCTGTCATCGATGGATGGGCTGTGCGCGAGGTCTATAACGGTGTGGCCGTCATCGAAGACCGTCGTCATCGCCTTGTGGAGGTCGGCCCAGGGGACACGATCCCAGGCGTCGGCAAGGTCGATTCAGTCGAGAGACGCGGGCGGAACTGGGCGGTTGTTACGAAACAAGGCCTGATCACCAGCCAAACTTGGTGAGCCGACGGACGATATCGAGTACGAGCATAATCAGGACAGCTGTACTTCGATCTCTGGATCACGAAGGGAATGCGGATACCGCGCTTCAATAGTGAGGGGATCAGCCATAGCGCACCCGCGTGCAGCGCGGTTGCGGCCATGGGTCAGTGCCCGATCCTGCGCTTCCTGGGTGGGGAACAGAATGGCCGCGAGGAGAGCCTGTCCCTCGAATTCTGAATCCAGATTCTTTGCTTCAAACACTGGCATTGCGGTCACCGGACCTTGAGCCGTGCGAACTTCGCATGGGTCGTTGTGTGCGTATAAACCGACAATGTGGATTCCGGCAACAAGTTCCCATCCGCCACGATTGTTTACGCTTAATTTGCATTTTGCATCGCCACGAAGTTTCCGCAGTGCGGCAACACACTCGATTACAGGTTCGTACAATCTGGAATGGGACCTCCTGCAAAAGTATAGTAAGCGTCGGCCGCCTCACCCCATCCATGGGCGCATGAAACTGAAACCTAACTAATCGTCGTGGGCAGAAATCTCAGATTATTGAGGAAACATCAAATAGAAGGATTTATTATCGGATCATTTTCAAATAATAAATATGGCCGATCGCCCATTAACTCCTGTAATCACTGAAATTTGCTGGTTTTTAATCACATTGATACTGAAAATTGATGATTTAATCAAAAAAATATCACCCTTCTATGTACCTTATCTAATACTCTACATAACTCGATGACCCTCTGACGTGGCCCGCGATGACCTTGGATGGGTAGCCAATCGCCCCTCATCCTCGGGCCCAAGGCCCCCCTGCCCAAGGTTCAATGTAAAATCGGCCGTTGCGCTCTTGTCCCGATAAAGTGCGAGCGACACGAAAAAGGGCGCTCGCGCGCCCTTAATCGACATTTAACATTGAACTTTGGTCGCTTCAGGCGACTGCAGTCGCCTTTACAGCCACACCCTTCTCGGTGAGGAACTGCTGCAATTCTCCCGACTGGAACATCTCGCGGGTGATATCGCAACCGCCCACGAACTCGCCCTTGACGTAGATCTGCGGAATGGTGGGCCAATTCGAAAAGGCCTTGATCCCGTCGCGGATCGCCATGTCGTCGAGAACGTTCACGCCCTTGAACGGCACTTCGAGGTAATTGAGGATCTGCACGACCTGGCCGGAGAAGCCGCACATCGGAAACTGTGGCGTGCCCTTCATGAACACGACGACGTCCTGGGAATCGATTTCGGTCTTGATGGCGGCGTTGACGTCGGTCATGCAAATATCCTTTCCAGGACTGAGGCGGGGAACTAGCGCTTGAAGTCAGTGTTTTTCCGGCGATTTCAAGATCGTCGTTTCGGCGATCCTCAAAAGCGCGTCGTCCATGTCGAATGGGGTGACCAGGGGATCGTCCACGCCTAAGGAGCATTGAAACGGCAAGTTGGAGATCAGCGTATCGCCGTATGCGGTCCGTCCCGGCTTGGCTAGTTCCTGGGTTGCGGCCCAGCCGTTGAACCAGTCGATACGCTGCGACATGGAAGGTTCGCAACGTCCGCGGGCACCGATCTGGAAGGCCTCAACCTGCCTGCGCCAATGCTCCACGGGGAGGGTGCGTGGCGCGGATAGCCGCTCTAAGAGATGCACCGGGCTTTGAGTGCGGAGGCTTTCACCGGCCTGGGCCTGCGAACGCCCCACGCTCTCTATCTCCTCGGCGACATTCTCCCAGTCCAGCATATTGGACAGGTCGGAGCGTCGCGAGAGGGCGCGCAAGGCCGACGCTTGCTGCTCGGTCCCGCTCACGATGTCGTCGTACAGGCTCGGCTGGTCCATGGGGACGCCCTGTTGATCGCCCCTAATCTTGCGGGACACCGGTGGTGAGCGCAAGGGCGTGCAGGACGCCCCCCATCCGACCCTGAAGCGCACCGTAGACGAGTTGGTGTTGCGCCACGCGAGTCTTACCCTTGAAGGCCGAGGAGATGACTGTGGCGGCATAATGGTCGCCGTCGCCGGCCAGGTCTTTGATCTCGATCGTGGCGTCGGGCAGCGCTTCACGGATCATGGCCTCGATATCGCGCGCATCCATCGGCATCGGACTCAATCCCTTTCGAGTGACATTCAGACCGTGGCAGGCCGGGTCGCCATGTAGGTCGGCAGCCAGCCTTCATGCGCCTCGCGCAGATCCGAGACGGATATGGTTTCGCCCGCGGGCAAGGTCAAATCTTGCCCTCCAGCTAAGCCGATGACGGAGGCCGGAATACCCTGCGCGTTCGCGCTGTAGAGAAGGTCCGGCACGTTCTCCGGGTCGACGCTGAGGAGGTAGCGGGCCTGGTCCTCTCCAAAGAGATAGGCATGCGCGGGAAGACCGGCGGGCGCATCCGGCAGGGTCGCGCCGATACCACCGGCAATGGCCATTTCGGCGAGGGCCACGGCAAGCCCGCCATCGGAGAGGTCGTGCACGGTGTCGACGAGGCCCGAGACGATGAGGCTGCGCACGAAATCGCCGTTGCGGCGCTCTGCCGCGAGATCGACCGGCGGCGGCGCACCATCCTCGCGCCCGGAAACCACCGAGAGATAGACCGATTGGCCGAGCCAGCCTTCCGTGGCGCCCACGAGGACGAGCATATCGCCGTCACGCTTCAGCGAGATTGTGGCGTGTTTCGTGACATCGTCGAGAAGGCCGACGCCGCCAATGGTCGGGGTCGGCAGGATGCCGACGCCGTTCGTTTCGTTGTACAGCGAGACGTTGCCGGAGACGACGGGGAAGTCGAGGGCGAGGCAGGCCTCGCCGATGCCCTTGAGGCAGCCGACGAGCTGCCCCATCACCTCGGGCTTCTCCGGGTTGCCGAAGTTCAGGTTGTCGGTGATGGCGAGAGGTTTGGCGCCCACCGCCGTGATGTTGCGCCAGGCTTCCGCCACGGCCTGCCGGCCGCCTTGCACCGGGTCCGCCTCGCAATAGCGCGGAGTCACATCGGCGGTCAGGGCTAGCCCCTTGGGTCCGTCCTCGACGCGAACGATGGCGGCGTCGCCACCGGGCTTCTGCACGGTGTTGCCGCCGATGAAGTGGTCGTACTGCTCGTAGACCCAGCGCTTCGAAGAGAGGTCGGGGGAGCCGACCAGCTTCTTCAGGGCCTCGGCATTGCCGATCGGCGCAGGCACGTCGGCGGTCGCGATCACCGGCTGGTGCGTGTTGGCGATGTGCGGCCGGTCGTAGAGCGGGGCTTCGTCGCCGAGTTCCTTGATCGGCAGGTCGGCCATGGTGACGCCGTCATGCTTGACGACGAAGCGGAGAGTGTCGGTGGTGTGCCCAATGATCGCGAAATCGAGGCCCCATTTCACGAAAATGGCCTCGGCTTCCGCTTCCATGCCGGGCTTGAGCACCATGAGCATGCGCTCCTGGCTCTCCGAGAGCATCATCTCGTAGGCGCTCATGTTCTCTTCGCGGGCCGGCACCTTCTCGATGTGAAGTTCCACGCCGAGGTCGCCCTTGGCCCCCATCTCGACAGCGGAGCAGGTCAGCCCCGCCGCGCCCATGTCCTGGATCGCGATGACGGCCCCCGTCGCCATCAGTTCGAGGCAGGCCTCGAGCAACAGCTTTTCGGCAAAGGGGTCGCCGACCTGCACCGTAGGGCGCTTCGATTCGGAGGCGTCGTCGAACTCGGCCGAGGCCATGCTTGCGCCGTGGATGCCGTCGCGGCCGGTCTTGGAGCCGAGATAGACGATTGGGTTCCCGACGCCCGTGGCCGCCGCATAGAAGATCGCGTCGGTGCGGGCGAGGCCCACCGCCATGGCGTTGACAAGGATGTTGCCGTCATAGCGCGGGTGGAAACCGACGGCGCCGCCCACGGTGGGGACGCCGAAGGAATTGCCGTAGCCGCCGATGCCGGCCACCACGCCGGAGACGAGATGGCGCGTACGGGGATGATCGGGCGAGCCGAAGCGGAGAGCGTTCAGGGCCGCGATAGGCCGGGCACCCATGGTGAACACGTCACGCAGGATGCCGCCGACGCCGGTCGCCGCGCCTTGATAGGGCTCGATGAAGCTCGGGTGGTTGTGGCTCTCCATCTTGAAGACGCAGGCCAGTCCATCACCGATATCGATGATACCGGCATTCTCGCCGGGTCCCTGGATCACCCACGGCGCCGAGGTCGGCAGGCCGCGCAGGTGCTTGCGCGAGGACTTGTAGGAGCAGTGCTCGTTCCACATGGCCGAGACGATGCCCAGCTCGGTCAGGGTCGGATCGCGTCCGATCAGGCCGCGGAAGCGCTCGTACTCGTCCGGTGTCAGGCCATGCTGGCGTACCAGCTCCGGTGTGATCGGAACATCGTTGCGGAACATGCGACCCCTCTCGACCGCTTAGGTATCTGTCGCGCCCCTCCCGATCTCGGAATGGGTTTGCGAGGTTCACCAAGTCCGGTCGGCTCTAGAGGGTAAGCGCCCGTGCTGGCAACTCATCAAAGCGGCGTCCGGCCATGCGGACTCGCGGAAACGCTCCGTCAGACAACCTTCTCGGAGGCGGGCTCGCCTGCAAGACGCAGGCGATCGATGGCGCTGTGGATAGGCTCGGGACCAGCGACGAAGGCGACGTAATCGAATGCCTGTGGGTTCAGGCTCGACATCAGCAACTGGAAATGCATGCGGAACAGGTTCCACTTGCGGCGGGCGATGATGTTCTTCTCGATGAGGTCGGTGATGCGGACATGGATCTCCACCGGCCGATGTGCAGGCGGGGAGGGCAGGTCGGAGGCGCTGAGGACGTCGCGTTGGTGGACCGAGAGCCAGTCCCACTTCGCACGCACGTCGAGCCAACGAATGGCGCGGCATGCCGCCACCCGCGCAAGCGCCGCGCGCATCTCGCCAGCCGGCGCATCGAGCGTGATCCAAGGGATCACGCTGCCGATACTAACGAAAGAAACCGGCGTGCCGCGTTGCCCGAAGCCGGGATCCTGCGTCAGGACCCTGTCGAGAGCCTCGACGCCGAGAAAGCTCGACGAGGAATGTCCGATGACGACGATCTCACTTGCTCTGCCGTCAGCGGCGCGAATCTCATCGGCGAAGGCATCGAGACGTCGGCACATGCGCGTTTCGGCGCCGCTGGCGTGGTCGTGGGTGAATGCGGCGTCGTCCACGAGGTGGGCGACATAGAACGGTTTGGCCCGGGTCAACCCCATCAGCCCGGCGAGGAGGGCGTAGAAGAGGACCGGGATCGCCGCGATCAACCAGGGTCGCCAGCCTGACGGTCCGAGCAAAGCCGGCAGGGCCGCTAGGATCACCGATGTGACGATCATGCCCGCATAGATCTGGTGGACGCCGATGATGACGCGGGCAAAGCGCTTGGCTTCCCGCCGAAAGCGACGAACGTAACCGCTGCGGTAGAGGCGCCACCATAAGGCAGGGACTTCCACGAGGCGCCGCCAGTTCGATCGCGGAAAGCGGGCGCGGACGATGTCGTCCCAGCGTAGCAGGGTATAGCGCGTGGGGGCCCCGTCCACGTTCACCGTCCAATCGAGGCGCAAGCCATCTTCCGACCGCACCGGGTCGCTCACGGCGATGGCCATGTCGCGCCTTGCCGCCGTGAGTCTGCTCTCGCGCCGAAACAAGCCCCAATAGGTTTCGGGCTCACGCGGATCGAAACCGGGCATGTAGAAGATCTGGCGCGGAAGGAGATCTGTGACGGGTGATTCTGAAGCGATGGGATGTTTATCCGTGCGGCAGGAGGAGAAGGTGGCCGGTGCCCGCAAGCGAAGCGCCAGAACCGGTCCCTACACGATCAGGTCGACCTCGTACGAGTGCGAATTCGCATCAGGCGTTGCCCCCGGCCCCATGAGAGAGATGCTCCGCGATGGCTGTGACGAACCGCTCGCCGTAGGCATCGCGCTTGCGCTCCCCGACGCCGTGGACCGTCCTTAGAGCGTAGAGATCCACCGGCTTCGCCCGCGCCATCTCGATCAGGGTCCGGTCTGGGAACACCATGAAGGCGGCGATACCCTCAGTGCGGGCGATGGTAGCGCGCAGGCCACGCAGATGCTGGAACAGAGCTTCCGTCGCCGGATCGAGATCGAGGGTCGCATCCTCGCGGGCCGCGCCACTGCGCTTGCGGTCACGCGGCTCGGCTACCTTCGGTTCCGGGTCCGGCCGCATCTGAATCGCTTCACGGCCGAACAGGATGGCCTCGCCCTTTTCGGTCAGAGAGAGCCCGCCGAACCCGTCGTCGTTCTCCGCCACGGCCCCGGCTGCAAAGAGTTGGCGCAGCATCGCCCGCCATGCCGGGAGCGGCTTGTCGGCACCGACGCCGAAGGTCTTCAGCGCCGTGTGACCGTTGCGCCGAATCGTGTCGGTTTCCTTGCCATGGACGACATCGCAGACATAGGCGGCGCCGAATCGCTGCCCCGTACGCACGATGGCCGAGAGCAGCTTCTGCGCCGGCACGGTGGCATCCACGAGGGAGATGCCGCTGCGGCACAGATCGCAGCGGCCGCAGGGCTCGCTCGCCTCGCCAAAATAGCCGAGCAGAGATTGCCGCCGGCAGGTCGCCCCCTCGCAGAGCGCGATCATCGCCTCGAGCTTACGCCGCTCGACGCGACGGCGCTCATTGGGCACGTCCTTCTCGTCGATTTGCCGTCGGCGCAGGGACATGTCGTCGAGGCCGTAAATCGTGAGCGTGTCGGCGGGCAGGCCGTCGCGGCCGGCGCGGCCGATCTCCTGATAGTAGCCCTCGACATTGGAGGGCATGTCGGCGTGGCAGACGAAGCGCACGTCCGGCTTGTTGATGCCCATGCCGAAGGCGACGGTGGCGGTCATCACCACCCCGTCCTCCTGAAGGAACGTGTCCTGGTTCTTCATGCGCGTGCCCTGGTCGAGGCCGGCATGGTAGGGGAGGGCGTTGAACCCATCCTTGGCGAGCACCTCCGCGAGTTGCTCCGTGCGCTTCCTCGACGAGCAGTAAATGATGCCGCTCTCGGAGCGTCGGTGGCGCAAGAAGCGCTCGATCTGGCGGGTCGGGTTGTCCTTCGGCGTGAAAGTCAGCCGGATGTTCGGCCGGTCGAAGGAATGGACGAAGGCCTTCAGGTCGCGACCAGCCGGGAACAACCGCTCGGTGATGTCGGCCCGCGTCGCCTTATCGGCGGTAGCGGTGAGCGCCACGGTCTGGACATTCCCCAACGCTTCGCGCGCCTTGGAGAGATCGCGGTATTCCGGGCGGAAATCATGGCCCCATTGCGAGACGCAATGAGCCTCGTCCACGGCCAGCCGCCGGACGCCAGCCCCGCGCAGGGCATCCATCAGCCCTTCCATCATCAGCCGCTCAGGCGAGACGAAGAGGAGCCGCAGATCGCCGCTGCGGATCTTGCGCCAGGTCTCCCGGGACGTCGCTTCCGCCACCGATGAGTTCAGGGTCGCCGCCTCGACGCCGAAACCGATCATCTGCTGGACCTGATCGTGCATGAGGGCGATCAGAGGCGACACGACCACCGTGAGCGAGGATTCGACCAGCGCCGGCAGCTGATAGGTCATCGACTTGCCCGAGCCCGTCGGCATCACCGCGAACACATCCGTCCCATCCAGGACGGCACCGATCACCTCGTCCTGTCCGGGCCGGAAATCGTCGTAGCCGAAGGTGGTCTTAAGGGCGCGTCGAGCTTCGTCGAGGCGGTCGGTCATGCAGGGCCCGTCATCGCGGTCAGGGAAAGGCGGCAGGCGGACGTCGCGCCGGCCATCCTTGGCACGGCAATGCCGCCGTCGAGGCCGTCATTTGCCAGGAAGGTGGCTTTGACGGCCCTGAACCCCGAGGTCAATCGTCGGGACCACCACCTCACCTCGATCTCGAGAACGTATCAGCGGGACGCGATCGCGACGGCAGCGCCGGCCATGACCGTCCCGGCTCCACGGTTGAGCAGTCGTCGTGCCCTGGCAGAGGTCATGACGCGCCGGGCTCGTTCGGCCGCCAGGACGTAACCGGAGAGGATGATGCCGAGGACGAGAACGATGGTGGCACCAAGCTCCGCCAGCCCCAGAGCATCGATCCGGCCGAGATCGACCACGGTCGGCAGCAGGGCCAGGAAGAACAGGATCACCTTCGGGTTGCCCAGGGTGATGGCGAGGCCGCCCGCGAACAGACGCAATGCGCCCTCGTCACGAAGAGGCACCGCGTCGATCACGCCGACCCGGGATGTCCAGGCTTTGAACGCCAGGGCAGCGAGATAGACCGCGCCGGCATATTTCAGGGCGACGAGAAGCGGCGCGAAGGTCTGCGCCACCAGGGCGAATCCACCCGCCGCCACGGCGAACCATATCAGGTCGCCGACAATGAAGCCCGCGACGAAGGCACCGATGCCGCGGGTGCCCTCGGCGAGGACACGCGCCACCAGGGCTGCGATGCCGGGTCCGGGGGAGGCTACGGCGGCGGCATAGATGGCGGCAAAGACGACAAGCTGCGCGAGGGGAATGACGCCTGCTCCGGTCGACAGTTGCAATACAGGGCATACAAAGACTTCACATCTTAAGTCACCCGAAAGGAGATGTCTGCTCAGATGGGCAAGGGTCAGCGGGTCGTCATCGCGGGCCGATGAAAGACCGGCGAGTTTATCCCATGATGGTCCTTCCGTTCCTCGGTTTCGCTGGCGCCACGGGGGCGGCGATCGCCGGGAGACGCGGCCTGGCCTTGCTCCTCTGGGGACTGTCCCTGGGCGTGTTGCTAGCGTTGTTCCGCGAGCACGCCACCGACGCCCTGCCGCTCGTCTTCTGAAGGCCACGGAATGTCCGCATCGTCCCTCGCCCGCGCGCTCAACGCAGCGGGACTCCTTGGCTGCAGCCTCATTTTGCTCGTGGCGTTCTGGTTTCAGATCGTCCTCGGAGAATTGCCGTGCCCGCTCTGCGTCCTTCAGCGCGCCGCTTTCACGGCGGTCGGCCTGGGGCTGGTCCTCAATATCTGCGACCGGCCGAGACCGTCGCATTATGCCATCGTCATCCTGAGCGCCGTGGTGGGGGGTGCGGTCTCCGCCCGTCAGACGGCTTTGCACATCATCCCCGGAACCGGGACCTACGGCTCGGCCCTGTTCGGCCTCCATTTCTATGTCTGGGCGCTCATCGCTTTCACCGGCGTGATCGTCGCCGTCGCCATCCTGTGCCTGTGGGATCGGCAGTTCACCCCTGAGGCCTCCGTGTCGCGCTCGGAGACGATCTCGGTCCTTGGGCAGCCCACCGGAACGGCGCCAACGGTTCTTCCCGGCACCCGGGCCGGGGCGCTCGGTCTTTCCGTGGTCCTGCTGTTTCTCGTCGTGGCGCTGGCCAATACCGGCTCGACCTTCGCCGAATGCGGGTTCGGCCTGTGTCCAGACAATCCGGTGAACTACGAGATGTTCGATCGGCTCATCGCGCGGTGATTCAGGCGCGCACGATACGTCCGTCGGAGACCGAAACCATGTCGGCCCGGCCGTCCAATTCGGCGAACAGCGCCGGATCGGCACCGGTCATCCAAACCTGCCCCTGCAGGGCGGCCAAGGCATCGAACAGGCCGGCCCGCCGTCGCGGATCAAGATGCGCCGTGACCTCATCGAGCAGGATGACGGGAGCGATGCCGCACATGGCCTGAACCAAGCGCGCATGGGCCAGCACAAGGCCGATGAGCAGCGCCTTCTGTTCACCCGTCGAGGCGGTCGCGGCGGCCACGTCCTTCGGTCCGTGACGGACCACGAGATCGGTGGCCTGCGGGCCGATGAGAGTCCGGCCGGCGGCGCGGTCGCGATGGCGGCCCTGTCGCAGAGCAGCGCGGAACCGGTCCTCCGCCTCCAGGGCCGGCCAGACGGCCACGAGATCGTCCAGGTCGCCTTCCAGCCTCAGCCCGGCCCATGGAAAAGGCTGCGCGTCATTGCGGGTCTCGGCGATCAGACGGTCCAACCGCTCGGCGGTCTCGCGCCGCGCCAACGCCACTGCGACGCCGAGTTCGGCGACTTCGCGCTCGATCGCATCGAGCCATTGCCCGTCGCTGGGGCGCTCCTCGAGCAAGCGGTTGCGGGAGCGCAAGGCCCGCTCCAGCGCGTTCACCCTAGCGCCATGCGTCGCGTCGACCGCGAGGACGAGGCGGTCGAGGAAGCGGCGGCGGTCACCGGCGGGGCCGCGAAACAGCCCGTCGAGATCCGGCGTCAGCCAGACCACCCTCAGGAACTCGGAGAACGCTACGGGGGAGCCTACCGTCTCGCCGTCGATCCGACACAGACGCGTGGCCCGGCCGTCGCCCACGGCGGGCTCGAAGCCCGTGCCGATACGATGCTCCTCCTCGCCCTGTTGGAGCGCGAGCGAGACCGCGAACCCGCCCGAGCCGGCATTGCGCGCCATGCTCGACAGATCCGCGCGCCGCAGGCCACGGCCGGGGGAGAAGAGCGAGATCGATTCGAGGAGGTTGGTCTTCCCCGCCCCGTTCTCTCCGACAAGCGCGACGAACCGGCTCCCGACGGCGAGGTCGAGATCGGCATGGTTGCGGAAGTCGCGGCAGATGACACGGGTGAGGCGCAAACCGACGACGGACGGTCCGTCGGTAGATGGATCCACGATGCCCGAACTTGCTGGGGTAATCGGCGAAACGACCTCGATCACACCCGCATCGGCATCAGCACATACAGCGCCGAGGCGCCCTCGCGGTCCTGGATCAAGGTCGGCGAGCCGGGATCGGCAAGCTTGAACAGGGCCGTATCGCCCTCAAGCTGGCTGGTGATGTCGAGGAGGTAGCGGGCGTTGAAGCCGATATCGAGGGCGGAGGCCTCGTAATCGACGTCGAGCTCTTCCGTGGCACTGCCGGAATCTGGGTTATTGACGGAGAGGGCAAGGCGGCCCTCCTGCACGGCGAGCTTCACCGCGCGGCCGCGCTCGGACGAGATCGTCGAGACACGGTCGACAGCGCGGGCGAACTGGTCGCGCTGCACCGTGAGGAACTTGTCGTTCCCCGACGGAATCACCCGCTGGTAGTCGGGGAAGGTGCCGTCGATGAGCTTGGAGATCAGCGTCACGCCGCTGGCGAAGCGGAAGCGGATCTTGGCCGGCGATAGGTCGATCTCTACGATCTCGCCGCCATCCTCAACCAGCTTCTGGATCTCCGCCACGGCCTTACGCGGCACGATGATGCCCGGCATGCCACGGCTGCCCTCGGGAGCATCGATCTCGACGCGGGCGAGGCGATGGCCATCGGTGGCGACCGCACGCATCTTCAGCGCGCCGTCGACCTCGATCGTGTGGAGGTAGATGCCGTTGAGGTAGTAACGCGTCTCCTCTGTGGAGATGGCGAACTGGGTCTTCTCGATGAGGCGCTTGAGGTCGCTGGCACCAATGGCGAAGCTGGTACCGAGCTCGCCGGCGGCGAGATCCGGAAAGTCACCCTCGGGCAGGGCACCGAGGGAGAAGCGCGAGCGCCCGGAACGGATCGTCATCTGCCCAGTCTCGCCGCTCGTCTCCAGCGAGACCTGCGCTCCATCGGGAAGCTTGCGCACGATGTCGTAGATCACATGCGCGGGTACGGTGGTGGCACCCGGATCGACGATGTCGGCGGGCACGGATTCCGTCACCTCGATGTCGAGGTCGGTCGCTTTCAGCTCCAGTCCATCAAGCCCGCTGCGCAGGAGCACGTTGGAGAGAATCGGAATCGTGTTGCGCCGCTCAACCACGCGATGCACGTGGCCGAGCGATCGAAGGAGAGCCGCGCGCTCGACAGTGACTTTCATCGCAACAACTCGTGGTCATTCTAAAAAAACGTCGCCCACCCCGAAAACGATGACGGATGGAGCCGGCGGCTTGGCCGGTGAACTTGGCGAAGGCCCTGTCCGAACGCAAGAGCGCGGAAGGCTCTATCCAGGGCAATGCGGGAAGGACGTCTCCCGCATTGCCCTGATCTCGCAAGTCAGTCCTGCAGCATCCGCTTGAGGAGCTCGACCTCGTCGTTCAGCACGTTGTCCTCGGCGATCAGCTTGTCGATCTTGCGGACCGCGTGGAGCACTGTGGTGTGGTCGCGACCTCCGAAACGGCGGCCGATCTCGGGCAGCGACCGTAGAGTCAGCACCTTCGACAGATACATCGCGATCTGGCGCGGCTTGACCACGGCGGCGGTCCGCCGCTCGGACAGGATGTCCGAACGCGATACGTTGTAGCGCGAGGCGACCAGTTTCTGGATGTCCTCGATCTTGATGCGCTTGGGCTCGCGGTTCTTAACGAGGTCGCGGATCGCCGTCTCTGCCGTCTCCATCGTCACGGCGGCGCCGGTGAGCGTGGCATGGGCGAGAAGCCGGTTCACGGCGCCTTCGAGATCGCGGCCATTGGCAGTGATCGCGCGAGCCACATAGGTGGCGACGGTGGGCGACACCTCGAAATTCGGATGCGCCACCCGCACTGCAGCGAGCCGCGCCGACAGGATCGACATGCGCAATTGCTCGTCCAGCATGCCAATCTCGACCACGAGGCCGCCGGCCAGACGGGAACGGACCCGTTCTTCCAGGGCTTCGAGTTCGGTGGGCGGACGGTCCGAGGCGACGACGACCTGACGGCCCGCATCGATCAGTGAGTTGATCGTGTGCCCGAACTCGGCCTGGATCGACTTGCCCTGGATGAACTGGACGTCATCGAGGATGAGCAGATCGATGGCGCGCAGCTTCTCCTTGAAAGCGAGCGCACTCTGGGTCTTCAGGGCGTTGACGAAGCCGTACATGAAGCGGTCGGCGGTGAGGTAGATCACACGGCGGCCGGATTCGCGCGCGGCATGGCCGATGCCGTGGAGAAGGTGGGTCTTACCCAGACCGACGCCAGCATGGAGATAGAGCGGATTGTAGAGGGCGCCTTGCCCATCATGACGGGCCACGCGTTCAGCAGCGGCGTGTGCCAGAGCATTGGATCGGCCGACGACGAAGCTCGCGAAGGTGAGGCGATTGTCGAGGGGCGCGCCGTTGAGGTCACCGGAGGCTTCGCCGCGTGGCTGAGAGGATGATTCGGCCTCGGCCGGGAAGGTCATCTCGCCGGATGAGGGCTGCGCGTTGCTGGTGGCCTGGAGACGGGCGAGGGGACTCGCGGGAGACGAAGACTTGACCGCACCCGAAACGACCCGTGGGGGAGCACCTGCTCCGCGCACGCCCACCTCGATGAGAGAGACGCTCTCTACCTCGCTGCGGAACGTAGCCAGGACACGGTCGAGATAGTGGGATTCGATCCAGCTCTTAAGGAATCGGGTCGGCACGCTAAGGCGGGCGGTCCCGGAGACCACCTCCACCAATTCGAGACGCGCGAACCAGCTGGCGAAGACGTCTTCGCCCAATTCCGCCCGGAGGCGCCGCTTCACGCGCGCCCAGGCAGCAACCGTGTCCGATCCCCCTGCGCCACCCATGCCGGTCTCGGCGTTACCCGCCACGCTACCATCGACATGCATCATCGCTCTCCTCGCGCCGAGGGCGAAGCCGCCGCTCGGAACGTACGCACACTGGACTGACTTCATGCCCCGCAAGGAATTCGCGGAACCCATAGAGATCCGGCGGAGTCAACGTTTCCACCGCAGGCTTTTGCCGATGAGAGGAGCCTATCAACAATAAGCTACGGTTCTCCTAACAACGGGGGTTGCGGGGAAAGCTGTATGAGGTGCCGTGAGAGTCTCGCTGATCCGCACCGAGTCCTGAGCCGCCCGAAACCTTGCGGACGATTCGGATAGGTTTGAATTAAGTGTGAATTTTCCCGCTTCTGACGAGAGATCATTAATCTACACAGCCCTCCTAGACTCCGCAACACGGCAGATTCGCAAGTAGGGTTAACGGTTCGACTCAAATTGAAGCGATGACCAGCCGGCCGGACCATCGAGAGATGACCGGCACCCGCCACGAGACATCCGGCAGGCTCGTGCGGAAAAAGTATCGGGAACGGGGCGGAGAACCGAGCCTGAAACGAAAGAAGCCCGGCACTGAGGCCGGGCTTCTTTCGCGTCATCCGAGGAAGGAAAGGATCAGGCTGCGAGAGCCTTGACCCGCGCTGCGAGGCGCGAAACCTTCCGGGAGGCGTTGTTCTTATGAACGATGCCGTGCTGAGCGGCCCGCATGATCTCGGGCTCGGCTGCCCGCAGGGCGGTCAGCGCAACGGACTGGTCGCCGCCGGAAATCGCCTCTTCGACCTTGCGGAGGAAGGTACGCATACGGCTGCGGCGCGAGCGGTTCACAGCGGTCCGCTTCGCGATCTTGCGGGTCATTTTCTTGGCCGACACGGTGTTGGCCATGGGGCATCCTCGTTCATTTAGGGCGATGCCGACGAGCCCGCGGGCTTGGTGTGTCGGTCTACGCGCGAAGGTTGTTCGGGCAATGGCGAAGCCGACGGGCTGCTTGAGTGCGGCCTGTCAGCGAAGCGCGCTCTATAGACACGCCCCGGCATTCCGTCAACGCGACAGGCGCGAATGTCCGCGCCGCCGATGCTGCCGAACCCTCGGTCGAGCCATCGACGTTCCGCGCTGAAAGACGCGGATCGAAAACAAAAATCACCCAACAGCAAGTATTGCATCGGACTACGAACAGATTATCTGCAACCCCGACAGTTGAACGGGGCACCCCGACACAGCACTCTCGTTCCCGGCACGATCATCCGGCGGCTGTCTTTTTTGTCCGACGATGAGCCGACGTTTGACCGGGACCGGGCTTCGGAGAAAGTGGCCTTCCACGATTCGCACGCGAAACGGAATTGATGACCTCCGACATCACGCTCTATCATTCACCCAACACGCGCTCGTCTGGCGTCCGGATCCTGCTGGACGAGCTCCAGGCGCCCTACCGCCTACACGTCCTCAATATGAGGGCGGGGGAGCATCGCGAGGCCCCCTATCTGGCGATCAATCCCCTGGGCAAGGTCCCCGCCATCCGCCACGGGGATGCAGTCATCACCGAGCAGGCCGCGATCTATCTCTACCTGGCAGACGAGTTCGCCGAGAAGGGCCTCGCACCGCCGGTCCGGGACCCGCTGCGCGGTCCCTATCTTCGCTGGATGATCCTGTACGGATCGTGCTTCGAGCCGGCGGTGATCGACCGCGCTCTCGAAAGGGAGCCTGGCCCTATGGCGATGTCCCCCTATGGCAGCTTCGACGCGGTTCTCGACAGCATGGTCGCGGGCCTGTCGAAGGGGCCGTATCTTCTGGGCGAGCGTTTCAGCGCCGCCGACATCCTTTGGGGTGCCGCACTCGGCTGGATGACCGCCTTCAAACTCGTCCCGGAAGAACCCGTGATCGTCGCCTACGTGGCGCGGATCAAGGATCGCCCCTCCTTCCGCAAGATCACGGCCGAAGAATCCGCCCTGTCGGCCAAGCAGCAGGAAGCGGACTGATCGCCGTTCGCGACCCACCATGCCCATCGGAATCACGAGAAGGAGCGACAGACATGCGGATGATCTTCGTCAATCTGCCGGTGAAGGATCTCGAAGCCTCAAAGATCTTCTTCGGCGCCCTGGGCTTCACGTTCAACCCAGCCTTCACCGATGAGAATGCGGCCTGCATGGTGGTGTCAGACAGCATTTTCGTGATGCTGCTGACGGAAGCTCGCTTTCGTGACTTCATCACTGGTGACATCTGCGATGCGTCGACGGCCACCGAAGTACTGACCTGCCTCTCCTGCGAATCGCGTCAGGAGGTCGACGATACTCTGGCCAAGGCGCTGGCGGCCGGGGCCAAGCCTTGGAAGCCGAACATGGATTACGGCTTCATGTATGGCTGCTCGTTCCAGGATCCGGACGGCCACGTCTGGGAGCTGATGCATATGGATCCGGCAGCCATTCCGCCGCAATCCTGACACGTGCATCTGGCCGCCGGGCTCAGCCCGGCGGTATCGCCGTGCCGGTGGAGCGCGTCATCATCGTCGAAGGAAGTGAGGAGGGGGCGAAGGCCGCCACGAGATGCATGCCGATGACGGGCGCGAAGACCAGGGTCATCATCACGAGAAGGATCAACGCCACGCTGTTGTCGCGGGAGGGCGAAGCGGCGCGCGAGCGGGCACGGCGGAAAGCAAGGGTCTGGAAGGTCATGAGTTCACCTCGTTCGACCGGCCGTCAGGGCCGATCGCGGGTGAACCCGATCAAGCGATCAGGCGCTCAACACGCTGTCGGCCGAAGTCGGCGCGGTCCATCGACTACTGTCGCTGGGCATTGGGTTCGAAAGTTCCTGTGATCCACCGAGCCGAGCATATGCCGGGCAACGGCGGTTGCGCCCACATGATGCGGTGCGAAGGGTTCGTCAAGCCTTAACGTGGCATCTGCGGGATTGATCCGCATCACGATGCGAGCCGCGCGGCGAAGCGCTCCACCAGTCGTCGCCCAACCTCGTCCTTGTCGAGGGTCGGCCATGTCTCCAGACCACCCTCCCGGTCGAGCAGATGGATGGTGTTGGCGGTGCCGCCCATGACACCGCCCTCGGCGGAGACATCGTTGGCGACGAGCAGATCGCAGCCCTTGCGGGCGATCTTCGCCCGGGCATGGGCGATCACCGAATCGGTTTCGGCGGCAAAGCCGACCACCAGCGTCGGGCGTCCTTTACTGCGCTGGGCGATGGTGGCGAGAATGTCCGGATTCTCGACAAGCGAGAGAGGAGGCACGGCCGCCCCGTCCTTCTTGATCTTGGACGCGTGATCCTGCGCCGGGCGCCAGTCCCCCACCGCCGCAGCGAAGATGGCGAGATCGGCGGGGAGGGCGGCCTCCACCGCCGCCAGCATCTCCCGTGCGGTCTCCACACGCACGATTGTAACGCCCTTCGGGTCGGCGATGGCCACGGGACCCGAGATCAGCGTGACCTCCGCGCCCGCTTCTGCGGCAGCGGCGGCGATGGCATGGCCCTGTCGCCCCGACGAGCGGTTGGCGAGGTATCGTACGGGGTCGATCGGTTCATGCGTCGGGCCGGACGTCACGAGGACGCGCCGGCCCGCGAGAGGCTTCTGCGGCGAACGACCGGCGAGAAATCCGAATCCCCCGGTCGCCGCCGAGGATGCCGTCGAAATTTCACCGAGCATGGCCTCGACCGCATCGGCGATTTCCAGGGGTTCCGCGAGGCGGCCCGGACCGAACTCCGCTTCGGCCATGGCGCCGTCATTGGGTCCGACCACTCGGACACCGTCGCCCTTGAGCGTCGCCAGGTTCCGACGCGTCGCCGGATGCTGCCACATGCGGACATTCATCGCCGGAGCGATCAGGATCGGGAGGGTCGTCGCAAGGAGAACCGTGGAGGCGAGGTCCGAGGCGTCTCCGCTCGCCATCCGCGCCATCAGGTTGGCGGTGGCAGGCGCGACCACGATGGCATCCGCATCGCGCGCCAGCTTGATATGGCCGATATCGGCTTCCTCCGCCCGGTCGAACAGGTCGGTATGGGCGCGCTCCCCGGCGAGGGCGGCAGCGGCGAGAGGAGTGACGAATTCCTGTGCCCCCGCCGTGAGCAGCGGACGCACCCGCGCCCCGCGCTCGCGGAGGCGGCGGATCAGGTCCAACGACTTGTAGGCGGCGATACCGCCACCGATCACGAGCAGGATGCGTCGGTTCTGGAGGGGGAGGGTCATGATGGAGGGCTACTCCCGCGCGTCGTGATCGTCCACAGCGAACGGATATGACAGTGCGGCCACGAACAGCGGTGTCCGCGCCATCCCGTTCACCCGGCCCTTACCGGAACGCCATCATCAGTGCGCCTACCGCGATGGCCCAGAGCGCCGCCGTGGACCACAGCGCCCGGCGACGCTCCTTGCGGGCTATGCTCTCCAACGCCTTGCGGTCGCCGGTTCCGCTCTCGTCGAGACGCACGAGAATCCGGCGCAGGCGCTGGGCGAGATCGGGCAGGTCGGTGACGACGTCGGACAAGGTCAGGGCTGCACGTCCCGCACCCTCGATTCGCCCGAGGGGGCCGAGATTACGCGCGATCCACGAGCGGACCACCGGCTCCGCCCCGGTCCACATATCGAGCTGCGGGTCCAGGGAACGGGCGACGCCTTCCACCACCACCATGGTCTTCTGCAGCATCACCAATTCGGTGCGGGTGCTCATGTCGAACAGGGCAGTGATGTCGAAGAGCAGCGTCAGCACCTTGGCCATCGAGATCTCGTCGGCCCGTCGCTGGTGGATCGGCTCGCCGATGGCGCGGATGGCCTGGGCGAAATCCTCCACCGAATGGTGGGCCGGCACGTAACCCGCCTCGAAATGCACCTGCGCCACGCGCTTGTAGTCGCGCAGGATGAAGCCGAGCAGGATCTCGGCGAGGAAGCGCCGCTCCATCATCCCGAGCCGGCCCATGATGCCGAAATCGACCGCCACGAGCGTGCCGCTCGCATCGACGAACAGGTTTCCGGGATGCATGTCGGCGTGGAAGAAGCCGTCGCGGATCGCCTGCCGCAGGAAGGACTGGATGACCGCGAGGCCGAGCGCCTTGGGGTCGTGGCCGGCAGCGACGATGGCGGCGCGATCATTGAGCCGGATGCCCTCGATCCACTCGCTCGACAGCACGTCCCGCGCGGTCAGCTCCCATTCGGGCTTCGGCACGCGGAAATCGGCATCGTCCTTTGTGTTCTGCGCGAGCTCGGACATGGCCGCGGCTTCGAGCCGGAAATCCATCTCCATCATCACGGAGCGGGCCAGGATCTCGACCACGTCGCGCGGGCGCAGGCGCTCCGCCTTCGGCGACAGGGCATGGACCACGCGAGCCATGAACCGCATCACCTGAAGATCGCGCTGGAACCGCTCGCGCACGCCCGGCCGCATGATCTTCACCGCCAGCACCCGCTCGACGCCGTTCGCGTCGAGGATGTGAGCCTTGTGGACCTGGGCGATGGACGCGGCGGCCACAGGCTCGCTGAAGGACAGGAACAGCTCGCGGACCGGCTTGCCAAAGGCGGCTTCGACCACGTGGATCGCCTGCTCCTGTGGGAACGGCGGAACCCTGTCCTGCAGCTTCTCCAGATCGAGGGCGGCATTCATGCCGACGATGTCGGGCCGCGTCGCCAGGAATTGGCCGAACTTGACGTAGGAAGGGCCGAGCCGGGTCAGCGCACGTTGCAGCGGACCTGCCCCGGCGCCGAGGCCCGGCCGCTCCAGCATCCGCCCGAGCTTCAGGGCGAAGCGAAGATGCGGCGGCAGCTCGGTGGGGTCGATGAACGACAGCCCGCCCTCGCGTGCCAGCACGAAGCCGACCCCGGCACCGCGGATGAGATAGACGATGGCGCCTAGCATGGGATGCTTTCAGGGCGGATGGTCAGCTCGGAACGGTGCTTCATCCCACCCATGACCTTCATCCTGAGGTGCCGCGATAGCGGCCTCGAAGGAGGCCTCCAGAAGCCGCGGCGTGATCTGGAAGCCTCCTTCGAGGCCGCCGCTACGCGTCGGCACCTCAGGATGAGGTGGTGTATCGAGGTTGCGCCGATCTGAGACAATCGCTCTGACGTCACGAGATCTTCCAGCCGGAATGGATCGCCACGATCCCGCCGGACAGGGGCCGGTGGGTGACGTGCTTGAACCCGGCTTCTTCGATCATGCCGGCAAATCGACCAGGGGTCGGGAATTTGCGGATGGATTCCACGAGGTACCGGTAGGAATCCGCATCGCCGGCCACGCTCGCGCCCAAGCGAGGAATCACGTGGAACGAGTAGGCGTCGTAGATCCGGTCGAGGACGGGCAGATCGACTTTTGAGAATTCCAGGCAGAGGAAGCGCCCGCCGGGCTTCAGGACGCGGCGTGCCTCGGCCAGGGCCAGGTCGATCCGGGGAACGTTCCGGATGCCGAACGCGATGGTGTAGGCGTCGAACGCCTCGTTCGGCAGAGGGAGCGACTCGGCATTCGCGGTGACGAAATCGATCCGGCCGTCATAGCGGTGGCCGGCCCGCTCCGCACCGACCCGCAGCATCGACTCGTTGATGTCGAGCACTGTGACATGGGTTTCGGGGCCCCCCGCCTCCAAGCAGCGGAAGGCGATGTCGGCAGTGCCGCCGGCCACGTCGAGATGGTGGAAAGGCCGGTTGCGCGGTGGCCGCAGCATCGAGATGAGATGCGACTTCCAGGCGCGGTGGAGCCCGCCCGACATCAGGTCGTTCATCAGGTCGTAGCGTTTCGCCACGGAGCGGAACACGTCGTCGACACGCCCCTGCTTCTCGTCGAGCGCAACCTGCTCGAACCCGAAATGCGTGCTGGTCTCGTCCTTCGAACGCTCGGCCGAACTCATGTCACCATCCTCTTGCGCGAGCGTCATAGCGAAAGCCGGCACGGATCGCCATGTGCCGGGTTCGACAGGTGCATGACGATCGGCGGCGGATGCCGGCCCTCGTTATGTCGGCGCCGTCCCCGATCCAGAGCCTCGCCCCCGCCCATGCCAGAACTGCCCGAAGTCGAAACCGTCCGTCGCGGTCTTTCCCCCGCCATGGTGGGCGCGACGTTCTCCCGTGTGACCCTGCGCCGGCCGAACCTCCGGTTTCCCTTCCCCGAGCGATTTGCACAGCGGCTCGAAGGCGCGACGGTGACCGATCTGGCGCGACGGGCGAAATACCTTACCGCCGGTCTCGACACCGGGGAGACCCTGATCCTGCATCTCGGCATGAGCGGGCGCTTCGACGTGGCCTTGCCGGACGGTCGCAACGTCTCGCCGGGAGATTTCTATCTCGAAGGGGCGCTCGGCAACGCCAAGCACGACCATGTGGTGATGGCGATGTCGAACGGCACGACTGTCACTTACAACGACGCGCGCCGTTTCGGCTTCATGGACCTCGTGCCGACCCTTGACCTCGCCGGCTGTAAGCATTTCGCCGCGATGGGGATCGAGCCGCTGAGCGAAGCCATGAGCCCGGAGAGCCTGGCGCTCCTCTTCCGCAACAAGATCACGCCGCTGAAGGCCGCTCTCCTCGATCAGCGGCTCATTGCTGGTCTCGGCAACATCTATGTCTGCGAAGCGCTTCACCGCGCCGGGCTGCATCCCGAATTGCCGGCGGGAATCCTGGCGAAAGACGACGGGCGGCCGACGACGAAAGCGCGGTTGCTCGCGCGGATGATCCGCGACGTGCTCACCGAGGCGGTCGCCGCCGGCGGGTCCACCCTGCGCGACTATGCCCATACCGATGGCGGGTCGGGCTCGTTCCAGCATGCGTTCCGGGTCTATGACCGCACCGGCGAGCCCTGCACCACGAAAGGCTGCGGCGGCACCATCGCGCGGATCGTGCAATCGGGCCGCTCGACCTTCTACTGTGCCACCTGTCAGCCTGCGAAGCCCGGCAAACCTGCTGTTCGCCGGGCCTGACTCGGTATTACCAGCCGCGACGCTCCTCCGGAGCCGGCTTGCGCCCCTGCGGGGTCAGCCCGTCGATGACGCCCGGAAGCGCTTGTGCAAGTTGCGACAGCAGATCATCGCGGGAGAGCCCGGTGCGGCTCTGCAACGTGTTCACTGTGTCCGAACCGAGGGCGTCGGCAAGCCGGTTCGGCTCCACGGGCTGGTTCTGTCCATGCCCGATCCAGGAACCGATGGCGTCGCCGAGACCGCCGCGCTGCAATTTATCGATCAACCCGTCGAACCCACCGAGATCATCGCCCTGCTCCCGGTCGAGGCGGCTGTAAGACCCCGCGCCGGAGGAATGCCCCTGATCGCGAGAGCCCTGGTCGCCGCCGGGTCCGTCGAGCATCCCCGACAGGTCGCTGAAGTCGCCTTCGGGCGACGATCCGCGCGATCCGCCGCCGTAGCCGCCACGGTCTCGGCCCTCATTGTACGGGTCTTGGTTGAACCCGCCCTGGTCGCCTTCCTCATAGGGTTCGGGCGGCCCGCGCCGGCCTTGCTCCATATCCGGCGGGCCGCCCCGGCCGCCGCCGAGGATGTCGCTCAGCCCGCCGCCGCCCTTTTGCAGAAGCAGCATCAGCAAAGCCTGGACGATCGGCGACAGGGAGCCTCCGAGCGCTCCGCCACCGGAACCGCCGCCTTGCTGGTGATCGCTGCCCCGGCCGCCGCCGAGGACGTTGCCGAGCACACCGCCGATGACCTGATCGAGTAATCCCATGGTCGTTCCTCCTGAGCAGCGAGCCTTGACGGCGAATTCTATTCCCGGCGTCCGCCGGTCCCGGCGCGGTCGCGCGCGGGCAGATGATCGAGCGGGTTGGTCCGAGAGGTCTTCCCGTCATCCTCGGTGACAGCCGTCGAGGGGCGGATGGCGCTCGGCGGCTTCACATCGCCGATGGGCTTCGAACCAGATGTCTCGCCCGATCGGGTTTCGGACGGCACGTCGGCAGCCGTCGGTTGGTCGCGACGATCGGAGATCGCCTGAGCGGGCGCGGTATGCACCAGGAGGACTCCGGCAGCGAGGAGCAGGCTCGCCCGGATAAAAGGTTCCTTGCGCATGGAATTGCTCCGTCGGTTCGAGGCATGGGGGCGACAGGTGAAGGGCCGCCGTCACATGCTTCTCCAAGCCCGAGCCTAGGCCGGGGGTTCCGACGACGATGCGTGTTTCAGTCGCGCTTGCGCCCGCCACCGCCTTTGTATTTCGGCTTCTGGCCGCCGAGCCCCTGCGTCGAACGCGGCTTCGGCCGCTCAGCCCAGAGCGGCGCTTCGCCTCCCACGGGTAATTCGCGGTCGGTGCCCGGACCCATATTGTCGAGGCTCGGCTTCGAGATGCGGCTCCGCTTCGCGCCGTATTTGCCCGCGTCGCGCTCAACGTCACCCTGGCGCGCCATCGGATCATCCGAGAGCAGGAGTTCCGTCGCCTGCAGGCGCTTGAGCTCGTCGCGCAGGCGCGCCGCTTCCTCGAAATCGAGATCGGCGGCGGCCGTGCGCATGCGCTTCTCGAGATCCGCGATGACGGCCTTGAAGTTGTGGCCGATGGTGACGGCGTCCTTGGCGAGCCCGGTATCCACCTTGACGTGGTCGCCCTCGAAAACACTGCTGAGAATGTCGGAGATGCCACGCTTCACGCTCTGCGGCGTGATGCCGTGCTCCTCGTTATAGGCGAGCTGCTTCAGGCGGCGACGCTCGGTCTCCGCCATGGCCCGCTCCATCGAGCCGGTGATGTTGTCCGCGTAGAGGATGCAGCGCGCATCGGCATTGCGTGCGGCGCGGCCGATGGTCTGGATCAGCGAGGTCTCGGAGCGCAGGAAGCCCTCCTTGTCGGCGTCGAGGATCGCCACGAGGGCGCATTCAGGGATGTCGAGGCCCTCGCGCAACAGGTTGATGCCGATGAGCACGTCGAACGCCCCGAGCCGCAGGTCGCGGATGATCTCGATCCGTTCCAGCGTGTCGATGTCCGAGTGCATGTACCGCACGCGGACGCTGTTCTCGTGCAGATACTCGGTCAGGTCCTCGGCCATGCGCTTGGTGAGCGTGGTCACCAGGGTGCGGTAGCCGGCCTGGGCCACCTCGCGCACTTCGCCCAGCAGATCGTCGACCTGCGAGCGGGCGGGGCGGATCTCGATGACCGGATCGACGAGGCCGGTGGGGCGGATGACCTGCTCCGCGAAGACGCCGCCGGTCTGCTCCATCTCCCATTTCGCCGGGGTCGCCGAGACATGGACCGATTGCGGCCGCATGGCGTCCCATTCCTCGAACCGGAGCGGGCGGTTGTCGAGGCAAGAGGGCAGGCGGAAGCCGTACTCGGCCAGCGTCGCCTTGCGGCGAAAGTCGCCCTTGTACATGCCGCCGATCTGCGGAACCGTGACATGGCTCTCGTCGGTGAAGACGATGGCATTGTCGGGCAGGTATTCGAAAAGCGTCGGCGGCGGCTCGCCGGGCTTGCGGCCGGTGAGATAGCGCGAGTAGTTCTCGATGCCGTTGCAGGCGCCCGTTGCCTCGATCATCTCGATATCGAAGGTGCAGCGCTGCTCGATCCGCTGCGCCTCAATGAGCCGGCCCATCTTGGTCAGCTCGTCCACCCGAAGCTTCAGCTCGGTCTTGATGCCCTTGATCGCCTGTTGGAGCGTCGGACGCGGCGTCACGTAGTGCGAGTTGGCGTAGACCTTCACGAACTTGAGGTCATTAATCTTCTTCCCGGTGAGCGGATCGAATTCGGTGATCGACTCGATTTCGTCGCCGAACAGGCCGATGCGCCAGCCGCGATCCTCCAAGTGGGCGGGCCAGAGTTCGATCACGTCGCCGCGCACCCGGAAGGTGCCGCGGGCGAAATCGGACTGGATGCGCTTGTATTGGAGCGCCACGAGGTCGGCGACCAGCTGGCGCTGCTCGATCCGCTCGTTCAGCGACACCGTGAACGACATGGCGGTGTAGGTCTCCACCGAGCCGATACCGTAGATGCACGAGACCGAGGCGACGATGATGACGTCGTCGCGCTCGAGCAGAGCGCGGGTGGCCGAGTGGCGCATCCGGTCGATCTGCTCATTGATCGAGGATTCTTTCTCGATGAACGTGTCGGAGCGCGGCACGTAGGCCTCGGGCTGGTAGTAATCGTAGTAGGAAACAAAATACTCAACCGCATTGTCGGGGAAGAAGCTCTTGAACTCGCCGTAGAGCTGCGCCGCCAGCGTCTTGTTCGGCGCCAGGATCAGGGCAGGGCGCTGCGTCGCCTCGATGATCTTGGCCATGGTGAAGGTCTTGCCCGAGCCGGTGACGCCGAGAAGCACCTGATCGCGCTCGTTCTTGTTCACCCCCTCCACCAGTTCGGCGATGGCGCGCGGCTGGTCGCCCGCCGGCTCAAACTCGGATTTCAACGTGAAGGCGAGGCCGCCTTCGGACTTCTTCGGCCGCTCCGGACGATGCGGCGCCCAGGTCTTGCCGTCCCGGAACAGCGGGTTGCCCTCGGTGAGGAGGCGCGAGAGGGCATCCACCGTGGCGGATACGCCGTCGGTGGCCAGCGATCCCTCATCCTCATTCGCCAGCGCCTCGGGTGCCGGACCGTCCTCCGGCGGCGTGATCCCCAGCGCCTGGGCGAGGCGCGGGTCGACCTCGGCCGCGTCGCCGAGGGTGAACCCGGCCTGCGGCGCCTCCCCGAAACCGCCGGGAGGCGATGCGGCTTTCTTGGGCCTGCCGGGCTTCTTCGACGGAGCCGTCGGCGCGGGATCCTCGACCGCGGGCAGCCGGTTGCGGTTGAGAGCCGGGCTCAGCAGGGCCGCCAGGTGCTCGTCGAGCGGTTTCAGTTCGGGCTTCGAAGCCTTCGCCGAGGAGGCACGGGGTTTGTTCGCAGGAGGCATGGGTGGAATATGGCCCCGCGGAACGAAAGGGGAAAGGGCGGCCCATCGCTTCGCGACAATCAGGAGCGAGACCCCTCATGACGACGACGTCGAACCCGATCCATCCGCAGGCGCGAATCGGCCATGTCCATCTCAAGGTCGCCGATCTCGACCGGGCTCTCGCCTTCTATTGTGGCGTGCTCGGCTTTTCCCTGAAGGCTCGCTATGGCACCCAGGCCGCCTTCATCGCGGCCGGGGATTACCACCACCATATCGGGCTCAATACATGGGAGAGCGAAGGCGGCAGCCCGCCGCCCCCCGGCACGACCGGCCTGTTCCACCTTGCCATCCTCTACCCGACGCGGGCGAGCCTGGCCGATGCCCTGCGCCGACTCGACGAGGCCGGCATCGCCCTCGATGGCGCCAGCGACCATGGTGTGAGCGAGGCGCTGTACTTGCGCGATCCCGACATGAACGGGGTCGAACTCTACCGGGACAGACCGGAATCGGACTGGCCGCGCGATGCCGAGGGCGGCCTTACCATGTTCACCCGCCGCCTCGACCTCGCCGATCTCAGGGCGGCTGGGGAGCATTCCTGAGGAGCGGCAAACCGTTAGGCGGCAACCCTCCGGTGTGCTACCTGCTTGTTGAGACGGTGCCACCCTCGGTGAGGGTGGCTGAGGCGAGCATGACGGCACCAGACCGTCGCCGCCTCGACGCCCCTCGCTCGAGCAAGGCCGAAGGCCGCGGGAGCGGGCCGGCGGCGGGTGGAAATGAGTAGCGATCCCACCTGTCCCATTGCCTGATGCGAGCGACCTTATGAAAATCCGGACCGGCTACACGATCGGCTACGACACGTTCGGCCCGACGCCGATCACCCTGATGCTCAACGTCCATCCCTCGCGCGCAGGAGACCTGCTGACGCCGGAGACGATGACGATCGAGCCGCCGGTGGAGGCTCACAGCTATCTCGATCCGTTCGGCAACGTCTGCACCCGCATCCTCGCCCCCGGTGGCCGGATCACGGTGTCGGCCGATTTCACGATCGAGGATTCCGGCGAGCTGGACGAACTCGTACCCGAGGCGAAACAGCATCCGGTGCAGGATCTGCCGGACGACGTCATGCCGTTCCTGCTCGGCAGCCGCTACTGCGAGACCGACAAGCTCTCGAACATCGCCTGGGGTCTGTTCGGGACCACACCCGAGGGTTGGGCACGAGTCCAGGCGATCCACGATTTCGTGCACCGGCACATCAAGTTCGACTACCAGCAGGCGGACGCCACCCGCACGGCTTTCGAAGCCTACACGCAGAAGATCGGCGTCTGCCGCGATTTCACGCATCTCGCCGTGGCCTTCTGCCGCTGCATGAATATCCCGGCCCGCTACTGCACCGGCTATCTCGGCGATATCGGCGTGCCCGTGGTGCCGCCGGGCGACTTCTCGGCCTGGCTCGAAGTCTATCTCGACGGGCGCTGGTTCACCTTCGACGCCCGCAACAACAAGCGCCGCATCGGCCGCATCCTCATCGCGCGCGGCCGCGACGCCACCGACGTGGCGATCTCCACGAGCTTCAGCACGGCCCTGCTCGCGAGCTTCGACGTGCATACCGACGAGATCAGCGAGACCGGCGAGCTGACACCCGTCGCCTAAGGTGAAGCCACGCCGGATCGACATGCAGCCTCCCGCGTTCCGATAGACACATTCCCTCTTCGGCCGGTCCCTCCATGGGATGGGCGGAGGAGGAATGCACCTCTATTGGAGACAGCATGTCGGACAGGATCAAGGGTACGGCGCTCATCGCCGGTGCGAGCGGCATCGTCGGCAACAACCTCGCCCGTCACCTCGTCGCCGAGGGCTGGACCGTTCTGGGTCTGGCGCGCCGGCCCGTGGATATCGAGGGCGTGACCCCGGTGACGGCGGACCTGACCGATCCGAACTCCCTCCGGGCGGCCTTATCCGACATCGCGCCGACCCATGTCTTCATCACCACCTGGATGCGGCAGGCGACCGAGGCCGAGAATTGCCGCGTCAACGGCGCCATGGTGCGCAACCTCCTCGACGCCCTGCAAGCGGCGCCGGTGCGCCACGTGGCCCTGGTGACCGGCCTCAAGCATTACCTCGGGCCGTTCGAGGCCTACGGGAAGGGCACGCTGCCGCAGACGCCGTTCCGCGAGGACCAGGAACGCCTGCCGGTGGAAAATTTCTACTACGCGCAGGAGGACGAGGTCTTCGCCGGCGCCGAACGCCTGGGATTTAGCTGGAGCGTGCACCGCCCGCACACCATCGTCGGCTATGCCCTCGGCAACGCCATGAACATGGGCGTGACCCTTGCCGTCTACGCGTCCCTGTGCCGCGAGACAGGACGTCCGTTCCTGTTCCCAGGCTCACCGCAGCAATGGAACGGCCTAACCGACGTCACCGATGCGCGGCTGCTGGCCCGTCACCTCGCCTGGGCTTCCACGGATCCCGCCGCGGCGAACACCGCGTTCAATGTGGTCAATGGTGACGTCTTCCGCTGGTCGTGGATGTGGGGCCGCATCGCTGAGTGGTTCGATCTGGAACCGGCGCCCTATCCCGGCTCGGCGACGCCCCTCGAAGAGCAGATGGCGAAGGACGGACCTGTCTGGAAGGATCTGGCGGAACGCCACGGCTTGGTCGAGTCCGATCTCGACCGTCTCGCCTCCGCATGGCACACCGATGCGGATCTCGGCCGGCCGATCGAGGTGGTCACCGACATGGCACGCAGCCGCCGGCTCGGCTTCCTCGATTATCAGCCCAGTGACGACAGCTTCCTCGACCTGTTCGGCCGGTTGCGGGCCGAAAAGATCATTCCCTGAGACAGATAGTGACGATGCAATCTGAAATGCCGGCCTCGCCCACCCCAGCGCTTCCCGAACTCGACTCGGAGACCCTGGCCTTCGCGGGCCGGGTCTTTCAATACGCGCGGGCGGGGCATGTGGACGAGTTGGCAGAGCTGTTCGCCCAGGGGCTCCCGGCGAACCTCCTCAACGACAAGGGCGACAGCCTGCTGATGCTGGCCGCCTATAACGGGCAGGTCGAAACCACGCGCCTCATCCTTGACAACGGAGGCGACCCCGAGCTCTCCAACGACCGCGGGCAGACGCCGCTCGCCGGCGCCGCCTTTAAGGGCGACATGGCCATCGTCGAGCTGCTGCTGGAGAAGGGTGCTACGATCGACGGCACCGGCACCGGCACGCGCACGGCGCTGATGACGGCGGCCATGTTCAACCGCACCGAGATGGTGGAACTGCTCCTCTCGAAAGGCGCCGACCCGGCCAAGCACGACGGAAATGGGCAGAGCGCCGCCGATCTCGCCCGCTCCATGAATGCTGCGGATACTCCGTTTCAGCTCGAGGCCGCCGAACGACTCGCTCGACTCGTGATCGATTGAGCCGGGTTTTGATGATTCACCAGGGACGAAGCGGCATGACATCTCGGCTCACGATCGCGCGCGCCTCCTCCCTGTCCCTGCTGGCCGGCGCGCTGACGCTCTCTCCAAGTGCGCGTGCCGAGGAATGGCCGATGTTCGGCCGCGACCATACGAACCGGCATTTTTCGCCGCTGGCGACAATCGACCGGGCCAACGTCGCCAAGCTGCGCCCCGCCTGGATCTTCCAGACCGGGATCACCGGCTACTTTCAGGCCGAGCCCGTGGTGGTGGACGGCGTAATATACGTCTCCACCACGCAGAACCACGTGGCCGCCCTCGAGGCGAAGACCGGCCGCGTGATCTGGACCTATACCCACAAGGCCAGGACGGAAAAGATTTTCGGCCCCCCCTCGAACCGCGGCGTCGCGGTCTCGGGCGGCAAGGTCTTCGAGGCGACCATGGACGGGCGGGTGATCGCCCTCGACGCCAGGACCGGCAAGGTCCTGTGGGACCATGAGGCTGTCCGCCCGGAGGAAGGCGAGTCGGAAACCGCGTCCGATCTCGCGGGCAAGCTCGGAGCCGGCGCGATCCAGGGATCGAGCCGTCTCGGATTCAAGATGCCGCCCCTCGTGGCCGACGGGCTCGTCATCGTCGGCGTGGCCGGGGCCGGCTACGGCCTCCACGTGGAGGACGAGAAGGGCGGACTCGACGGCGGCGCCGTGGTCGGGATCGAGGGCGGCTACGGACGCCGCGGCTGGCTCGCCGCCTACGACGCCGCCACCGGCCAGGAACGCTGGCGCTGGTACGTAACCAAGGAGGACGGCTGGGAAGGCGGCTTCGTCGAGAAGACCGCCGATGGGGTGCCGCTCAATCGCGACATCGCCGCCGAGAAGGCGGCCGCACCCGGGCACAGGGAGGCCTGGAAGGTCGGCGGCGGCTCGCTCTGGATGACGCCGGCCTACGATGCCGATCTCGGCCTGATCTATGTCGGCACCGGCAACCCCGCACCACAGAATTTCGGCCTCTCGCGACCCGGCGACAACCTTTACACGATGAGCCTTGTCGCCCTGGACGTGAAGACCGGAAAGTTGCGCTGGTACTATCAGCAGGTCCCCCACGACGAATGGGGCTACGACGTCGCGAGTCCGCCCTTCCTGCTCGATTACGCAACGCCTCAAGGGCCGGTGAAGGCGGTGGCTGAGGCGAGTAAGACCGGCTGGCTCTACGTCCACGACCGCGCGACCGGCGCGCTCCTCGGCAAGTCCGCGCCGCTGACCACGCAGAAGAACCTCTACGCACCGCCCACCGAGACCGGAACCGTCGTCAGCCCCGGTCCCCTCGGGGCGATCTCCTGGCATCCGGTCGCCTTCGATCCGACGACGAGCATGGCCTACGCCCAGGTTCGGCACGGCGCGACCACCTACACGGTGAGGACCGTCCCGCCCTCCGCCGGCAGGCCGCAGATCCGTTTCACGGAAACGAGCGAGGCGAAGGGTGAGCCCGCCTTTAGCACGCTGACGGCGATCGACCTCGCCAAGGGCGGAGCGATCGAGTGGTCGGTCAAGGCGGGAAGCCGCCTTTCCGGAGGAACACTCGCGACCGCCGGCGGTCTGGTGTTCTCGGGCGAGGAGGACGGTCACCTCGACGCCCATGACGCCGCGACCGGGACGGTGCTGTGGCGGTTCCAGTGCGGTGCCGGGATCGGTGGGCCACCGATCACCTATTCGCTGGAGGGCCGGCAATACGTGGCCGTGGCGGCCGGTGGAGCCTCGTTCACCAAGGGCTCAGGCTTTGGCACCGGGGACGCGCTCGTCGTGTTCGCCCTGCCGGACTGATCGCGTCCCTCCACCTTGCATGTCCGCCTCGACGGGCTGGACATCGTCTCCGTCGGCAACGCCGCCGGACGTGATTCCCCAAGCTTGACCTGCCTGGAGCTTGACCATCGTGCTAGGGGTTCGAGGACCCGCAGGATCGATTAGGCGACGTCCGACAGGGGCCCGGCCGTCGATGACGGGTCGAAGCGTGTCCGCGCGGCGGCAGGAAGTGACGGCATGAATCCGAACACCCGGCGATGGATCATCAGCGGAATCTTCGGCCTGATCGCGGGTTGGGCGATGGGCGGAGTGATCGTTCCAGCGGTGAGCGCCCTCCTGGGCGTGATGGTCCGGCCCGCGCCTGGACCACGGGATGCCGCCATAACCTGGCCCGGACCGGCGGTCGACGTGCTGCCCTTCCTCACCGTGGGGCTCCAGGCGACCGTTGTGATCGTCGTCACCCTCCTTCTCGCCCGCGTGGCCGAAGAGCGCCGACGCGTCGGCTGGGGCTGCCTCGCCGTCGGGGGCGCCATCCTGCTGAACGGCATCGTGCTCCTGGCGGTCACGGGCGTCCTCGGCTGGCTACTCGATTGGAACCCGAGTGACGGCGCCAGCGGTGGCGAGGCGAGCGCCGGCTTCTTCCTGCTGCTGTTGGGCCTGCCCTACGGCCTGCTGTGCATCGGGCTGCTGGTGAGCGGGGTGATACTGCTGCGGCGGCGTCCGTCCTTGCCGCTGCAGGAGGGGGGACCCGGACGATCAGCGCCGCGATGAGGCGGTGACGATCGCTTCCGTCTGGCAAGCGGGCCACCTGTTCGCCATCGGCCGGATGTGACAGGACGACACAGGCGGCGCGCTGCTTGCATCGGCACGGCCTAGATCACGGGAGACCGCACCACCCCATGTCGACCGATGTTTCCGAGACGCGCCAGCCCACCGACCGCGGCTCCCCCGTGGTGCGCACGATCGCGATGCCTGCCGACACCAATCCGGCCGGGGATATTTTCGGCGGCTGGCTGATGGGGCAGATGGATCTGGCGGCAGGCAACGTGGCTGCGCGCCGGGCTCGTGGCCGCTGCGCCACGATCTCCGTGGATGCCATGACTTTCCATCGCCCTGTCATCGTCGGCGACGAGGTCAGCATCTATGCCTGGATCGTGAAGGTCGGCCGCACCTCGCTTCGCATCCAGGTCGAGGTCTGGCGCCGCGAGCGCGAAGGCGAGACCACCATGAAGGTGACGGAAGGCCTGTTCACCTTCGTCGCCATCGGCAGCGACCGCCGTCCGAGGCCGATCCCGCCGGAAGTGGAAGAGACCTGGGAGGTGTGAGGTTCGCTGCCGCCGGGAATGAGCGGGACCGTATCACCACCACGATGTACCGCGTCCCAATTCGCCGACGTCGAGATGGCGGGCGATGGAGGCGCCGATATCCGCGAAGGTATCCCTAAGCCCGAGTGACCGGGCGGAAAGACCGGGACCGAAGGCCAGGACCGGCACCTGTTCGCGGGTGTGCTCCGTCCCCGACCATGTCGGGTCGTTGCCATGGTCGGCGGTGACGATGCAGACATCGCCCGCCTCAAGCACCGCATGGATCTCGGGCACGCGCGCATCGAAGCGTTCCAACTCGGCGGCATAGCCGGGCACATCACGGCGGTGGCCGTATTCCGTGTCGAAATCCACCAGGTTCAGGAAGACCAGCCCGCCGTCGGGTAGAGTGCGGAACGCGGCCAGCGCCGCATCCAGACAGGCGGCGTTGCCGGCGGGTTTGATCTCGCGGCCCGTGGCGCGGTGGGCGAAGATGTCACCGATCTTGCCGACGCTGACCAGAGAGCGTCCCCGCTCGCCCAGGCGATCGAGGAGGGTCTCGCCGGGCGGCTGCGTGGCGAAATCCATTCGGTTCGCGGTGCGCCGGAAACCGGTCTTCTCCGAACCGAGGAAAGGGCGGGCGATGACCCGGCCGATTCGGTAGGGATCGCAGATCTCGCGGGCGACCCGACAAAGCTCGTAGAGCCGGTCCAGCCCGAACGTCTCCTCGTGAGCGGCGATCTGGAAGACGCTGTCGGCCGAGGTGTAGCAGATCGGCTTGCCCGTCCGGACATGCTCTGCCCCGAGACGCTCGACGATGGGGATGCCCGCGGCGTGGCAATCGCCGAGGATACCGGAGAGTTCGCCCCGTTCGATCAGCATCTGGGTAAGGGCAGTGGGGAAGGCCGGCACCCTGTCGGGAAAGTAGCCCCATTCCTCGGTGACGGGCGCGCCCGCGATCTCCCAATGGCCGGAGGGCGTGTCTTTGCCGGGCGCGGTCTCGATGGCATGGCCGTACGCCCCATCGACCGGACCGGATAGCTCGAGACCGGGCGGGATGCGGCCGCTCGCCCCCTCGGCGGCGAGACCGAGGCCGAGACGCGTCAGGTTCGGCAGAGCGAGGGGGCCGGCTCGCAGTCCCTCGCGATCGCTCGCTCCGGCGGTGCAGGCTTCCGCGATATGGCCAAGCGTGTCCGAGCCCTCGTCGCCGTAGCGGGCAGCGTCCGGCCCTCCGCCGATGCCGACCGAATCGAGGACGATGAGAAAGACGCGCGCCATGGGTCCCGTCGTGTTCAGGCCGGGACCACGTCTTCGGTGGTGGCGCTGTTGAGATCGAAGGCGGCAGCGAACAGGGCCTTCGTGTATTCGGTCTGCGGCCGGGCGAAGATGGCCTCCGCCGGGCCCTCCTCCACGACCTTGCCGTTCTGCATCACCAGCACGTAGTTCGCCAACGCGCGCACGACCTTGAGGTCGTGACTGATGAAGAGGTAGGCGAGCTTGCGCTCTTTCTGCAGGTCGCGGAGCAGGGTGACGATCTGCGCCTGAACCGACCGGTCGAGGGCCGAGGTCGGTTCGTCGAGGACGACGAAGCGCGGTTTCAGCACCATGGCGCGGGCGATGGCGATGCGCTGGCGCTGGCCGCCGGAAAATTCGTGCGGGTAGCGATCCATCGTCGCCGGATCGAGACCGACATCGGTCAGTGCCTTGGCGACCACGGCGCGCCGCTCGGTGCGCGACTTCACCGCCCCCTGCACAACGAGGCCCTCGGCGACGATGTCGGCCACCGTCATGCGGGGTGAGAGCGAGCCGTAGGGATCCTGGAAAACCACCTGCATGTCGCGGCGGAACGGTCGCATCGGTCCGGGGCCGAGCCCGGCGATCGACTGGCCGAGGAAGACGATAGGGCCCTCGCTGCCGGTGAGGCGCAGCAGGGCGAGCCCCAAGGTGGTCTTGCCCGATCCCGATTCCCCGACGATCCCGATCGTCTCCCCCTCGCGAACGGCGAGGGACACGCCATCCACCGCCTTCACGTGGAAGGTGGTGCGCCGAAGAAGCCCCTCGCGGACCGGGAACCACACCTTAAGTGGGCCGGCTTCCAACAGGCGCGGAGCGTCGTCCGCCACCGGGTTCGCGCGCCCCTTCGGCTCCGAGGCGAGCAGGCGCCGCGTATATTCGTGTTTCGGGCGGGCGAAGATCTCGTCCACCGGCCCCGCTTCGACGATGCGGCCGGCGAGCATGACGCAGACCCGCGAGGCGATGCGCTGCACGATGCCGAGATCGTGGGTGATGAACAGCATCGACATGCCGAGGCGCTTCTGCAGGTCGGCCAGGAGAGTAAGAATCTGCGCCTGGACGGTGACGTCGAGAGCGGTGGTTGGCTCGTCCGCCACCAGAAGGTCCGGTTCGCAGGCGAGCGCCATGGCGATCATGACGCGCTGGCGCTGGCCGCCCGACAATTCGTGCGGATAGGCGCCCATGCGCCGCTCGGCATCGCGGACGCCGACGAGTTCGAGCAATTCGAGGATGCGGGCGCGGGCCTTGCGGCCGGACAGGCCGCGATGGACCTCCAGAACCTCGCCGATCTGCCGCTGGATCGTGTGCAGCGGATTGAGCGAGGTCATCGGCTCCTGGAACACCATGGTGATGTCGGCACCACGGATCTTGCGCAGCTCCGGCTCCGGCAAGGCCAGAATGTCCCGTCCCTTGAACAGGATGCGGCCGCCGGGATGGATGGCGCTGCCATCGAGGAGACGCAGGATGGAGAGTGCCGTCACCGACTTGCCCGACCCGGACTCGCCCACCAGGGCCACGGTCTCACCCCTGTGAATCGTGAAGCTCACGCGATCCACTGCCAGCGCCTCACGCTCACGCGAGCGGAAGGCGACCGACAGGTCCTGGACGTCGAGCAGCGTGTCAGTCATCGAGGGGAGGGCACCGGGTCCGCGGAGAGGGGAAGCCGAGGTTCTTATAGCGCGGCGCGATGAGATCGGCGAACGGCGATTGATCCGGCGCCAGACGGCATTACAAACGCCCCGTGACATCCCTCCGCAGCCTGATCCTCGCCTGTTGTCTCCTTGCCGCCGCACCGGCCTCGGCCGAGGTGGCGACGGAAACCGTGGAGCAGGCGCTCTGCCGCCTGATCGAGGATTCTGCGAGGGTGCGCGGCCTGCCCGTGCCGTTCCTAACGCGGCTGATCTGGCGGGAAAGCAGTTTTCGCGTCACGGCCGTGAGCCCGGTCGGTGCGCAGGGCGTCGCGCAGTTCATGCCGGGCACGGCACGCGAGCGCGGGCTGACCGACCCGTTCGATCCCGAACAGGCGATCCCCCATGCCGCCCATCTCCTCGCCGATCTCAATCGCCAGTTCGGCAATCTCGGCCTCGCGGCTGCGGCCTATAATGGCGGCGCCGGCCGGGTCTCGGGCTGGCTCGCCGGAACGGGCGGCCTGCCCGCCGAGACGCGCGCCTATGTCATGGCGATCACCGGCGCGCCGGCCGAGGATTGGCGCGGAGGCGCGGCCGTCAACGGAGCCGACGGAGAGTCTGATGCCCCCAAGAAGGAAGCATCGAAGGCGGAAGCGCCGAAGACCTGCCTGCAGGTCACCGCCGCGTTGCGGATTCCCTCACGCGGCGATCGCTTCGCCCTCGGCGGCAACGAAGGGCCGGCCGCCCCTTGGGGCATTCAGCTCGCCGGCAACTTCTCGAAATCCCTCGCCCTCCAGAGCTTCTCCCGCACCCGGAAACTCTACGCCGGCGTGATCGGCGAGGTGCGGCCGATGATCATCGGGACGCGCCTGCGCAGTCGCGGCACGCGTGCCTTCTACCGGATCCGCATCCCGGCCGAGAGCCGGGCGGCGGGCGATATCCTGTGCGGCCGCATCCGCAAGGTCGGGGGCGCCTGCATCGTGCTGCGCACCTGAATCCGAAAAACCCTTTTTCCGGTCATGAATCCGCCGTGCGGCACGTGTCATTCGGGTCTTCGTTTCCCCGTTTGAGAGATGCATGACCCGCGCATTCGCCGCCTTCGCCACTCTCGCCTGCCTCGCTCTGGCCGCCTTCGGGGTCACGGCCTGTTCGCCCCTCGCCCTCTTCGATGCCATCGGCCCACGCGACCAGGGCGGCCGGCTCGCCCAGAAGAGCGCCGCCTTCGGCACCCATCCGCGGCAGCGCCTCGATGTCTTCACGCCCGTCGGCGGCGCGGCGGATGCGACGGTGCTGGTGTTTTTCTATGGCGGCTCATGGAAATCGGGCGCGAAGGACGATTACGAATTCGTCGGCCAGGCCCTGGCGGCCCAGGGTTTCGTCACCGTCATCCCCGATTACCGAGTCTACCCGGAAGTGCGGTTCCCAGACTTCCTCGATGATGGTGCCGCCGCCATCGCCTGGGTCCGCGACAACATCGCAGACTATGGCGGCGACCCGCGCCGCATCGTTCTCGCGGGCCATTCGGCCGGGGCCTACAATGCCCTGATGCTCGGGCTCGATCCGCGCTACCTGCGCAAGGTGGGGGTCGACCCGAAGGTGATCCGGGCCGTGGCCGGGCTGTCCGGCCCCTATGACTTCCATCCTTTCGACCAGGACACCTCGCGGGACGTGTTTGGACAGGCCCCCGATCCGGCAGCGACGCAGCCGATCACCTTCGCCGGTCCTCATTCGCCTCCAGCCTTCCTCGCCAGCGGAGACAACGACACCATCGTGCGCCCGCAGAATACCCAAAGCCTCGCGGCGCGGCTGCGCGCGGTGCGCGTGCCGGTGCAGGAGCGGATCTATCCCGGCCTCGACCATGCCGACACGCTTCTGGCCCTCTCGGTCACCTTCCGCTCGAAAGCGCCGGAACTGTCGGAAATGACGACATTCCTCAAGCAATATGCCGGCACTCAGCAGCACGTTCGTTCGGTTTCGCGATGGGACCGTTAGGCTAGCGCCGGATGATAGGGGGACAAGCCATGCGCGACGACGACACGGACCGGCCGAAGCGCACGGTCTCCCATACGATCGGCGAAAGCCTCGACACCCTCTCCCTCGACGAGATCGCCGAACGGATCGCCCTGCTGCGCGCCGAGATCGAGCGGCTGGAATCGGCCCGAACGGGCAAGAAGACCGCCCTGGACCGGGCATCCTCGATTTTCAAACTCTAGGCACGGAATCTTTGGGCGGGGCCGCGCCTACCCGCCTCATGGCGTCCTCCTCCTCGCCCAGCCGCGCGATGTCGTCGGCCTCGACCGCCTCCAGACCACGCGCGATCTTCAGCGCCCGCGTTGGCTCGCCGACGCGCATCACCAGGACGATGGTCTCGCGATCGGCGCAGCCGGGCTCGCCACAGGCGATTTCGTTGACGGCGAGGACGTCATCCTCGCCGAGCCCGAGACCCAGGCGAAGCTCGCCCTTGAGCCTCGCCGCATCGGCCAACCGTGCGGCCGAGCGAGCGCGGGCATCCTTGAGGGAAAAGAATGCCATCAGGCAGCGGCACGCGACCAGGCGGGAAACGGATCGGGCAGGGCGCGGTACGGCGCCGGATCGAACCGCGTCACCTCCTCGGAACCGACCAGGCAGGCGTCGAGTGCGGTGGTAATCGCTGCCTGGTCGAGACTCGTCCCGATGAAGACGAGTTCCTGGCGACGGTCGCCCCAGGGCTCGCTCCAGTTCCGGGACAGTTGACGGCGCCACTCCGCATCCTCCGGCCAGCGGGCCTTCGGCACGCAGGCCCACCACGCCCCCATCGGCGAGACCCGCGCGATGGCACCGGCGAGGGAAAATTCACCGACCCAGTCCGGCCGTGTCGCCAACCAGAAATGCCCCTTCGCGCGGATGAGGCCCGGCCACGTCGCCTTGGTGAAGGCATCGAACGCCTCGGGCGCGAAAGGGCGGCGGGCTCGGTAGACGAAGGAGCCGATCCCGTATTCCTCGGTTTCGGGCACGTGATCGGCGGCGCCGTAGAGTTCCTTGAACCAGAGCGGATGTTCCTGCGCCCTTTCCTCGCTGAAGAGGCCGGTATCCAGAACCCGATCGAGGGGGATGCGGCCATAGGAGGCCTCGACGATGCGGGCATCGGCATTGAGCCCGCGTATCACCGAGCGGACCAGAGCGAGCTGATCCGCCCCGACATCGCCGGCCTTGTTCATGACGACCACATCGGCGAACTCGATCTGCTCCACGAGGAGGTCGACGAGGGTCCTGGCATCTTCCTCTCCCGCGGTCTGGCCCCGGTCGCGCAGGAACGCCGTCGAACTGTAATCGCGCAGGAGACTCACCGCGTCGACCACGGTGACCATGGTGTCGAGGCGGGCGACGTCACTCAGCGCAGTCCCGTCTTCATCGCGGAACGAGAAGGTGCTCGCCACCGGCAGCGGTTCGGCGATGCCCGTGCCTTCGATCAGGAGGTAATCGAACCGCCCTTCTTCCGCGAGCGTCCGGACTTCGTCCAGGAGGTCGTCCCGCAGCGTGCAGCAGATGCATCCATTGCTCATCTCCACCAGGCGTTCGTCGGTGCGAGAGAGGTTGGCGCTGCCCTCGCGGATCAAGGCGGCGTCGATATTCACCTCACTCATGTCGTTGACGATCACGGCGACGCGTCGCCCGTCGCGGTTGTTAAGAATATGGTTCAACAGCGTCGTCTTGCCGGCACCGAGAAAGCCGGAAAGGACGGTAACGGGGAGACGGTGATCGCGATGGCTCATCGGACATCCATGATGCAATGTAATACCATTACATTTTGTAGGATCGTGCCTGTCAATCGCCGTTCGAAAATCTCTGTCCAGGGGTAGACAGAGGAGGGTCGAAATGCGCGCTCCGCGTGTTAGGGGAGGGCCATCCCGGCAGAGTCGCGGCAAAGGTGCAGCCGCTGGCCGGCGATCGCCCGAGGATGGAATCCAGTGCGACCCTGGCGAGAAGGACCGGGAGACCGGCGAAGCTACCATCACGGCAACCTCAAAGAGGCGCTGATCGAAGCGGCGCGCCGGTTCATCGCCGAACGTGGTGTGGGCGGTTTCACCCTGGTCGATGCGGCACGCCTCGTCGGCGTGACACCGGCCGCGCTCTATCGCCATTTCCGGGGTCGCGAAGCTCTGCTGGAGGAGGTGGCCGGCCGTGGCTTCACCGACCTCGCCGAGCGCCTGGCACGCTCCCTCACCTCACGAGGAACACCACTGGAGCGCTTCACCCGAATGGGGGAGGCCTATCTGGCTTTCGCAGAGGAAGAGCCCGGCTATTATGCCGCGATCTTCGAGACGCGTGGTGCACCAATGGCAGCGGACCCTGCAGCCTCCGACGCCCCGCCGAGGCCCAGCCCCTTCGACCTTCTGCTCGAAGCGCTGAAATCAACGTTTCCAGATGGATTCGGCGGGGTCGAGCCTCGATTCGTCGCCCTGGAAGTCTGGGCACTCTCGCACGGACTCGCAACACTCTCGGCCTCCGGCCATCTTCCGAAGGGGCCGGGCATGCCGGACAAGTATGAGTTGCTTCGCGCCGGAGTGCTGGCCCTCGTCCATGGCGCGGGACGCCCCCGATCTTCGGCCTGACACTCTCCTGAAAACGACCCTTGAAACCGTTACGTCGCATCCGCAAGTAAATGTGGTTCACATTAACATCGGAGCTGTGAGCCGTGAGCTTTTCCTCGACCTCTCCCTGGGCCACCGGCAAAGCCTGCCGCAGCGGTCCGTTTCCCCGCCGCTCTTTCGAGATCGGCGCCGTCGTCGTCGCGTTCTTCTACTGGTGGCCGTTGGCGGCGGCCTACATCGCCTGGAAGGTGGCGGGTTACCCGGCATTGTCCGAACTGCGCGGCATGATCGGCCGCGGATCGGATTGGCAGGCGGGCATGCGTAAGTCGCGCTTCGCCCAGGCGTTCGAGGCCGCAGATCTGCGTGGCACCGGCAACCTCGCCTTCGACGATTACCGCCGCGCCGAGCTCGACCGGCTCAACGCCCAGCGCAAGGCGCTGCAGGAGGAGAGCCGCGCCTTCGCCGAGTTCGTGGAGGAACTGAAGCGCGCCAAGGACCGCGAGCAGTTCGACGCCTTCATGGCCAAGCGCAACACGAGCGGCCCGACGCAGAGCGTCTGACCGATCCCCCATCCGGGGTCACGGAGGGCTTCCGGCAGAGATGCCGGGAGCCCCTTTTCGTTCGTCCAGCGGCCCGATCAATCCTGGAGTTTCTTCAGGTGATGCAGGGCGATGAAGTGCAGGCAGAAGCCGAGGATCAGCGCCGTCACGCTCACCGCACCCGGCTCGGTCTGGAAGAACCGCAGCGAAACGCTCCACGCCTCGGCGCGGGACAGGCGGTGGTCATACCCTTCGTAGAGCCGCATCCCCGGCAGGAAGAAGCCGACCATCACCAGGGACGCCCCGAGCGTGTTGAGAAACGTCGCGCGATAGCGGACCCTGTCGTTCCGGGCGGACTTGCTCATGGGCGTGCTGTTTCGGATAAGTTTCATCGACGATCCGGACCACCCTGTTTGCCTCGCTCCGACGACCGGGACGCGCCCCCCACCGCGTCATGGCCGCGCTTCTTTATCGGATTTTCATGGTCCGGGGGGCCATAAGGGCAAGAGTTCAAAAGAGCGTGGGGGCTGTCCGGTGGCGTCCATGGCACGGTGGGCCGGTTCCTCAGGGGGTGAAGGCGATGGCGAAGACGGACGGTCCCGGCACGGAGATCCGCGCAACGGTCACGGTGGTCGACCATCCCCTGGTCCAGCACAAGCTGACCCTGCTCCGGCAGAAGGAACGCTCGACCAAGGGCTTCCGCCAGATCCTCAACGAGATCGGGATGCTCCTCGCCTACGAGGTTACCCGCGACCTTCCCCTGGAGCGGGTCACGATCGAGACACCGATCCAGGCGATGGAGGCACCGCAGATCGCCGGCAAGAAGCTGGTTCTCGCCCCGATCCTCCGCGCGGGCGTCGGTTTCCTCGACGGGATGTTGTCCCTGGTGCCCTCGGCGCGCGTGGCCCATGTCGGTCTCTATCGCGATCCCGACACGCTGGAGGCGGTGGAATATTACTTCAAGGCGCCGTCCGACCTCGCCGATCGCACCGTTCTCGTCCTCGACCCGATGCTCGCCACGGCAAATTCCGCCATCGCGGCCATCGATCTCCTGAAGCAGCGGGGTGCGCGGGATCTGCGCTTCGTCTGCCTCCTGGCGGCTCCGGAAGGCGTCGCCAAGCTCCAATCAAGGCATCCCGACGTGCCGGTCTGGACCGCCTCCATCGACAGTCACCTCAACGATCACGGTTACATCGTGCCCGGCCTGGGCGATGCCGGCGACCGGATGTACGGCACACGCTGAGACATTCCTCGCTTACCAACTGCGCCCTTGCCAACCCGCCCTCCGGCCGCACATGACGGGTCACGCCAACCGGAGATGTGATGCGATGACGTCAAGCCCAGACCTGCCCGAGACCATGCGCCAGATCCGGTTCGCGGGAGCAGGTGGGCCGGACGTCCTCACCGTCGAGACGGTACCGCTGCCCCAGCCCGGCCCCGGCCAAGTGCTGATCGAGGTGGTGTCGGCCGGCGTCAACCGGCCCGATATCCAGCAGCGCGAGGGCAAGTATCCGCCGCCGAAGGGCGCCACCGAGATCCCGGGCCTGGAAGTCGCCGGCCGGATCGCTTCCCTCGGCGAGGGGGTCAGTGGTTTCGCCATAGGCGACGAGGTTTGTGCTCTCACCATCAGCGGCGGGTATGCCGAATTCGCCGTTGCCGAGACCGGGCAATGCCTGCCTCGCCCGGCTCCACTCTCGCTGATCGAGGCCGCCGGACTGCCGGAGACCTATTTCACCGTATACAGCAACGTCATCGAGCGCGGGCGGCTGAATCCCGGCGAAAGCTTCCTCGTCCATGGCGGATCGAGCGGAATCGGCTCCACGGCGATCCAGATGGCGAAACTCCACGGCGCGCGGGTGTTCGCCACCGCCGGTTCGGCCGAGAAATGCGCCTTCTGCAAGGAGCTCGGCGCCGATGAGGCGATCAATTACCGCGAGGCGGATTTCGCCGAGGAGATCAAGCGCCTCACCGAGGGCAAGGGCGTCGACGTCATCCTCGACATGGTGGGCGCTCCCTACCTCGCCCGCAATCTCGCCTCCCTGGCGATCGAGGGACGCCTCGTCCAGATCGCCTTCATGCAGGGCTACAAGGTCGAGAGCTTCAGCATGACGCCGATCATGATGAAGCGGCTCACCTTCACCGGCGCGACCCTGCGGGCACGTCCGAAGGCGGAGAAGGCGGCCATTGCCGAGGGCCTGCGCCGCGACATCTGGCCCCTGCTCGCCGATGGCCGGATGAAGCCGATCATCCACGCCACTTTCCCCCTCGAGAAGGCGTCGGAGGCCCATGCGCTGATGGAATCGAGCACGCATCTCGGCAAGATCATGCTGACCACCGGGCGCTGAACCAGCGCTCGATCCCGATGCCGGTGCGGCTTTTCCGTCGGTCGTCACCGTAGGAACCGATCACCTCGGAACAGGGAGCTCGGCCGTCGCGTTCAATCCACCAGATGGGACATCCTAGTCCCAGGTTGAACATGACGGCCGCCCAGGCCGAGCATCGAAAGGTATCCCATGGCAGAACGACTCGAAGGCCAGGACGCGCGTCAGGGCAAGAAGGGCAAGCCGGTCCTCTACGTCCTGATCGGCAGCCTCGTTCTCCTCGCCATCGCCATCACCGGTCTGATGACCTGGCAGGGGGCGAATTCCCCGAAGGACTACGCCTCGCAGAGCCAGGACGCCTCCCGCGGCCAAGTCACCGGTTCCGTGAACGGGTCGGGAAATGGCACCTCATCGGCGAACACCGGCAACGTTCCCGCCGGAAACCCGGCCTACCCGGCGCCGGCCCAGCCTTCGGCCAATGGCGGCCAGAAATAATCCGGACGTCATGTCGGTCCTGACGACCGCAATAATGACAGCGCGCTACGGCATTGCGGCGGACCCATCCGCTTCGAAGCCGTAGCGTTTTCGCTGGGAAGCACGGTGGATCTGGGAAGACCTTTTGCAAGAGGTCTTTGCCTGAAGAGCTACGACCGCCACTCGGGGCCTAAGCCTTCACGTTCCGCCTGCTCTCAGCGGGTCGGAACCGGGACTTCGCCACGATAATCATAGAAGCCGCGCTTCGTCTTTCGGCCAAGCCAGCCGGCCTCGACATACTTCACCAGAAGCGGGCAGGGGCGGTACTTCGAATCGGCCAGGCCTTCGTACAGAACCTGCATCACCGACAGACAGGTATCGAGGCCGATGAAATCCGCCAGCTGCAGCGGGCCCATCGGATGGTTGGCACCGAGCTTCATCGCGGTGTCGATGGCCTCCACGGAGCCGACCCCCTCATAGAGCGTATAGATCGCCTCGTTGATCATCGGCAGCAGGATGCGGTTGACGATGAAGGCCGGGAAATCCTCCGACATGGTGGAGGTCTTGCCGAGCTTGGCGATGAAGGCCTTGGCAGAGACGTAGGTCGGATCGGCCGTGGCGATTCCCCGGATCAGCTCCACGAGCTGCATGACCGGGACCGGATTCATGAAATGGATGCCGATGAACCGCTCCGGCCTGTCGGTGGCGGCGGCGAGGCGCGTGATCGAAATCGACGAGGTGTTGGTCGCGACGATGGCGTCGGGGTTCAGCGACGGGCACAGGGCCGTGAAGATCTGGCGCTTGGTCGCCTCGTCTTCCGTCGCCGCCTCGATGACGAGATCGCAGAGCGCGAGGTCGTCGTAGCTTTCGGCGGCCAGGATACGAGCGACGCCGCTGCGCCTCTGCTCGTCGGTGATCGTGCCCTTGGAGACTTGGCGCGCCAGATTGCCGTCGATCGTCGCGAGCCCGCTATGGATGCGGGCGGTGTCGCGGTCGTTCAGCCGCACGTCCAGCCCGGCCATGGCGCAGACATGGGCGATGCCGCTTCCCATCTGGCCGGCGCCGATGATTCCGACGGTCTTGATCTCGATGGCCATCGCTTGAACTCGCACCCCTGAGGCGCGGCCGGTTCGGCCGCAGAACGCCCGCCTAGCGACCGAGGCGTTGGCGCCGCAATTGAAATGCGGCGCACAAAATTCCTAGATCATTTTCTCGCTGAGGTGCAGCCCGGGCAAGCGCTTAAATGGGAAAAGAACTCCGCCGCGGATGCCCGCGGCGAAGTCCTGTCGTGGTTCCAGGACCCGGGATCAGCCCTTGGCTTTGGCGATCTCAGCCTGAAGCTCGGGGACGATCTGGAACAGGTCGCCGACGAGGCCGTAATCCGCCACTTGGAAGATCGGTGCGTCCTCGTCCTTGTTGATGGCGACGATGACCTTCGAATCCTTCATGCCGGCCAGATGCTGGATCGCGCCGGAGATGCCCACCGCCACGTAAAGATCCGGCGCCACGACCTTGCCTGTCTGGCCGACCTGCCAGTCGTTGGGAGCGTAGCCTGCATCGACGGCGGCGCGCGAGGCGCCCACCGCCGCGCCGAGGGCGTCGGCCAGCGGCTCAATCAGCTCCTTGAACTTGTCCGAGGAGCCGAGCGAGCGGCCGCCCGAGACGATGATCTTGGCGGCAGCCAGTTCGGGCCGGTCGGACTGGGCGATTTCCTCGCCCTTGAAGGTCGATTTGGAAGAAGGGGACGCGCTCGGCGAGACCGGCTCCACCGGAGCCGTCGATCCCCCGGCGGCGGCGGCCTTGAACGCCGCCATGCGCACGGTGATGACCTTCTTGCCCTCGGCGGCCTGGACGGTCTGGATCGCGTTGCCGGCGTAGATCGGCCGGTCGAACGTGTCGGGCGAGATAACGCTCATGATGTCCGAGATCTGAGCCACGTCGAGGAGGGCAGCCACGCGCGGCAGTACGTTCTTGCCCGTGGTGGAGGCCGCCGCGATGATCACGTCGTAATCGCCCGCGAGCGAGACGATCAGCGCTGCCGTCGGTTCGGCCAGGGCGTGGTCGTAGGCGGCATCCTCGGCCAGCAGCACTTTCTCGACTCCGTCAAGGGCGGCGGCGGCGTCCGCCGCCGGCCGGCTTCCGGCACCGGCGACCAGAGCGTGGATCGGTCCGCCGATCTCCTTAGCGGCGGAGAGCGCCTTCAGGCTGGCGTCGCGCACGGCGCCGTTATCGTGCTCGATGAGGAGGAGAATGGCCATGCTATGCGTCGAACCTCGTTGCGGGGCGGCCTGGCATCCGTCGCGGCGTCGCGCCGGTCTGCGGCCGAGGATAAGGATTGTGGGCCGGCGCCGGCCATCCTGCGACGGCCGATGCGCGAGCACGAAGCTCAGATGACCGAGGCTTCGCCCTTCAACTTCTGGACGAGTTCGGCCGCGGAGCCGACCTTGATGCCCGCCTTGCGTCCGGCCGGCTCGACGGTCTTCAGCACCTTGACCCGGGGCGTCACATCGACGCCGAGGGCATCGGGGCTGAGCTCCTCGAGAGGCTTCTTCTTCGCCTTCATGATGTTGGGCAGCGACGCGTAACGCGGCTCGTTCAGGCGCAGATCCGTGGTCACGATCGCCGGCAGGGCCAGGGTGACGGTCTGCAGGCCGCCATCGACCTCACGGGTGACGTCAATCGAACCCTCGCCGAATTCGAGCTTGAAGGCGAAGGTGCCCTGCGGCCAGTCGAGCAGCGCGGCCAGCATCTGTCCGGTCTGGTTGGAATCGTCGTCGATCGCCTGCTTGCCGAGGATGACGAGGCCGGGGGCCTCCTTCTCGACGACGGCCTTCAGGATCTTAGCCACGGCCAGCGGCTCCACGAGACCATCGGTCTTCACCAGGATCGCCCGGTCGGCGCCCATGGCCAGAGCCGTGCGCAACGTCTCCTGCGCCTGCTGCGGGCCGATGGACACGGCGACGATCTCGGTCGCCTTGCCCTTCTCCTTGAGACGGATCGCTTCTTCGACGGCGATCTCGTCGAAGGGGTTCATCGACATCTTGACGTTGGCGAGTTCAACGCCCGAACCGTCGGCCTTGACGCGGATCTTCACGTTGTAGTCGACGACCCGCTTGACGGGCACCAGAACCTTCATGGCGGTCACAATCCTCCAATGATTTTCTTGGCAAGGGCCGGCGCAGCGCGCGAAGGGCCTTCGACGCGGTCGAAGGTCCGGGCACCCTCTTGGAATGAAGCGGCGGACCGTAACGGGGGGATTTCAGACTTGTCAACGAGTGCGACAGTCTAGCCCCGCGTCGAACACATGCGATCCGTAATCCACGTTCGCTTGTATGCGGTCTACCAGATATCCCGCCTCAGCGGTTCTTGCCCGGAACCCAGAGCACGTCGTCGGCTCCATTGGCATTGGCCGTGCGGCTCGCGACGAAGAGAAAGTCCGACAAGCGGTTCAGGTATTGCAGCGCCTCCGGCGAGACGCGCTCGCCTTCCACGGCCGCGAGGGCCACCGTCAGGCGCTCGGCCCGGCGGCAGATCGTGCGGGCGAGATGGAGCGCAGCGGAAGCCGCCGAACCGCCGGGGAGCACGAAGGATTTCAGCGGCGACAGCTCGGCGTTGAGCAGGTCGATATCCGCCTCGATGCGCTTCACCTGGCTCGCGACGATGCGCAGGGGCTCGTAGGCCGGCGGCTCGTCACTTTCCGGGGTGGCGAGATCGGCACCGAGATCGAACAGGTCGTTCTGGATGCGGCCGAGCATCGCGTCGAGGACGATATCGGCATGGAGCCGGACGAGGCCAATGCAGGCATTGGTCTCATCGACCGTCCCGTAGGCCTCGACCCGAAGATCCGCTTTGGAGCGACGTTCGCCATTGGCGAGCGCCGTGGAGCCCTTGTCGCCGGTGCGCGTGTAGATGCGGTTCAGGGTGACCAAGGGTTATCCGATCTCAGATCCGGGGGTCGGGCTCAGAACGTGTAACCGATCTTGCCGCCGAAATTCGTCAGGCCACGGTTCTCGTGGCACAGGCCGGCATTCGACATGTGCTCGACGGTGGCCATGATGCTCCAATGCTCGGTCAGACGATAGCCGAGCGCCGCCGCTTCGCGGAACAGCGGATTACAACCCAGGGCGTTGAAGCCCGCCGGTGCGTTGGCCTTCAGACCGGTATAACCGTTATGCGCGCCCGCGCCGAAGAAGCCTTCGAGGAAGACCCGGTTGTTCAGGGTCTGCGGGAAAAGGTCCACCGTCCAGGTCGCACCGATATAGGCGTAGCTGGTGCGGCCATCGAAATTGTAGCTGCCGCCCACGGTCGGGCGCGGCACGAAGGCCTGCCAGAACGGGTCGAGGCTCACCACAGGCTTGTAGAACAGGATCTCGCCGTTGATGGCGTTGGTGTTCTTCTCGGCGCTGCCGGGATCCTGGACGGCCCCGCCGATACGCACCTCGGAGACGATGCTCAGCGGCTGGACAGGCGTCACGTAGGCCGCGGCGGGAGGCGGCGATCCGAGATCGGCGGCCTGGGCGGAACACACGACGGGCAGGGCGAGAATGCCGGCGACCAGGCGAGAACAGATGGCTTGCATCGATGACGGATCCAAAGTGAACGGAACCTTCCTACCACGCTGAAATACGCTGGCGGCAGTCCGGCGGCTCAGTAATCCCGTCCCGTCATCGTGTTAGATCGCGTGTGAGGCTCGTCCGCCACACTCACCGAGATGTGATCGTGGCTCAGGCGGAGCGCCACCACACCACGCCCATGATGAAGACGATCGCCAGAAACTGCAGCAATACGCGCAGACGCATGAGGCGTTGGGACGTGTTGGCGCTGCCGCCGCGCATCATGTTGACGAGGCCGAGCAACAGCACGACGGCCACGGCGAGACAGGCGACGAGGACGAGGGAGTTCGAGGACATGACGGCTCGGGCTCGGAACGCGGGGACGAAGCCCATATGGCTCCGGTGTTTCCCTAGCCCATAGGGCAGGGCATCGCACCCGCGGAACGGGCGCGACCTTCAGTTTCGCCGGAGCAAGCGCTCGAAATAGTCGAGTTCTTCCCTTGGGCGGCTCGGATCGCCGAGCTTGCGGCGCAGCTCCTCCATGATCCGGCGCGTGCGCTGGACCGCGGATTCGTCGGCCGTCGGAACCTTGCCACGGCCGTCGGAGAGGTCGCGGCCCTTGGTCGGACGGCCGAGCGGATCGTCGTCGCGGTTGCCGGCCTGCCCCTGCTGGCTCGGGTTCTCGCCGCCCTCCTGCTCACCCTCGCCTTCACCCTCGCCCTGGGCCATCTCCTCCATCTGCTTCTGCATGCCGTCCGCGCCGCGCTTGAGCCCATCGAGGGCGCGGCCCTGAGCGTCGACGGCATCGCCTTCCTTGCCCTCGCCGAGGGCGCCTTCGGCGTCGCGCATCGCTTCTTCGGCATCGGCGAGGCCTTCCTCGCCCTGCATCCCGAGCTCCTTCATCCGCTTCTGCAGATCCTCGAGCCGCTGGCGCAGGGCCTGTTGGCGTTCGCCAGCGCCGCCCTGGCCCTGCTCGCCCTTCTGGCCTTTCTGACCCTTCTGGCCTTGTTGCCCTTGCTGGCCCTGCTCGCCGCCCTGCTGACCCTGGTCGCCATTCTGCTGCTGGCCCTGCTGGCCGCGCTGAGGTTTCTGGCCCTGCTTCTGCCCGGGCTGCTGGCCACGCTTGTTCTGACCGTCCTTGAAGGTCTCGTCGCGGAGCGCCTGCTGCTCGCGGGACATCTTGTCGAGTTCCTCGGCCTGCTTGCTCATCTCCCGGCCATTCGGGTCGGATTTCGATCCGGGCTCGGCGGTCTGAAGATTTTCGAGGATGCTGCGAAGCTGTTCGAGCAGGCGTTGCGCCTCGGCGGTGTCGCCGCGCTTCATCGCCTCTTCCATGTCCTTCAGCATCTTGTTCAGATCGTCCGGGGTGACGGTCTTGGCGTTCTGCTGCGACTTGCCCTTCTCGCCCTGCTGCTGAGGCTGCTTCTGCTGGCGCTCGGCCATCTGCTTCATGAATTTGTCGAGGGCCTGTTTCAGGTCTTCCGTCAGCTTCTTGATCTCCTCGTCCGGCGCGTTGCGGTCGATGGCGTCCTTCAGCTTGTCCTGGGCAGCGCGCAGGCTCTTCTCCGCGTCGGACAGATCGCCGTCCTCGATCTTGAGCGCCATCTCCCACAACAGGTCGGCCACCTCGATCAGGGCTTCGTCGGTCCGTGCCGCCTTGAGCCGGCGGGACGCGGTGCGCAGCCCGAGGAAGATCGAGGGCTGCGGCGTGAACTGGTCCGGCGCGATCATCAGCGCGTCGAGGGCGGTCTGGACCCGGCGCCGACTCTCATCGGGAGCGGTGACGAGGCGCCGGCGCTCCTCGGCCAGGGCGCGCGCCAGTGGCTCGCGGAACGGCCGGGCCGGCAGCGTGATCTCCGCCGTCTCGGTCCGCCCCTCCTGACCGGCCTCGTCCTTCACCACGAGGGTGAGGCGGACACGCGCGCCGGACCAGGGATTGTCGGTCAGGTCCACCAGCGTCTTCGTGTCGGTGTCCCCGCTGGCATCCGAGGGCAGGGCGAGGGGCATCTTCGGCACCGGAACCAGGGAGCGACCGCCGGCCAGGGGCTCGATGATCCCATCGGCCGAGGCGATGCCGTAATCGTCCTTGGCACGGTAGGTCAGGTTGAAGGTGCCGCGAGCATTGACCTCTAATGCGCCGACGCGCCGGACTTCCGGGGCTAGATCCGGAATGGTCTCGACGATGAGATGCTGCTTGGGCGCGGAGCCCGCGGCGATGACGAGATCGGCGGTGCCGCCAACGAGCTGGAAGCGATCCTCGCGAAGATCGGGACGCGCTTCCTTGCCGGGCAGAGGCTTGAATCCCGCATTCGGCGTCAGCACGACATCGCCTTGGCCGGCGATCCGGACGATCAGCGTGGAGTTGACCGGTGCGCGCAGGCGCTGCTCGGTCCCGCTCATCGTGACGACGAGGGGCGGCAGCCGGGTATAAAGAGGCGGATCGATCCAGCCGTCGACGCGAAAGTTCGGCCCAGGGCCGGCGGCCTCGTGCCAGTCGAACGCGCTGCCGATGCGCTGGCGCCATTCCGGGCCGGCGACGAACAGGCTGGCGACCGCCGCCACGACGAGGCCCGCGCGCAGGGCGAAGGGGTCTCGGCGCGGCATGCCCGGACGGGGCAGGCCAACGTTCAATCGTGCGACCGCCGCGGCCGCACGGCGCTGGTGCAGCGCCCATAGGGCCTGAGTCGCCGGATCCGTCGTCCCGACGGCGAGCGTATCCTCGATGGCGGAGGCCGGGTTGTGGGACGAAGTGCCGTCGGCGGCGTCGCGGTCGAGGCGAGCGAGTGCCTCGCGGCGGCTCGGACGGGATAGGCGGACCAGCGGTACCAGAGCGGCGAGGAAGGCTAAGGCGAAGACGGCGAGGCCGGCGATCCGCCAGAACGGCGGCAGATCGAGCCAGAGCCCGAGCCACGAGGCCGCGAGGAAAGCCAGGACCACGGCGAGCCCGCGCCAGAGTAGGGGCCATGCCCGCTCCCACAGCCCGGCGGTCTGCGATTGCGACACAAGCCGATCGAGCCGGCTTCGGGTTGCCGGCGGCTTCGGCGTCGTCATTTGGGCCGCTTTGGAGGTCGTCGCGTCGGCCTCATCCATTCTGTTTGGGCTCCCGAGGCGGGGAATGCTCCCGGCATCCCGCCTTGTCAGCCTAGCATGGTGGCGGCGCGCGGCGATCGGGTCAAATCGGCCCACCCGCATCGCGGGTGCGCGGCTATTCCGACCGCAGCCAGTCGGGCACGCGGTCGAGGCCGATGAGGTCGTCGTAGGTCTGGCGCGGCCGGACGATGGCGGCGCGGTCCCCGCTCACTAGAACCTCGGCCACGAGGCGGCGGGTGTTGTAGGTTCCGGCCTGGACCGCCCCGTAGGCGCCCGCCGTCATCACGGCGACGAGGTCGCCCGGTGCGACATCGGGGATATCCCGGGCCAGCGCGATATAGTCGCCGCTCTCACAGACCGGTCCGACCACGTCGGCGACGAGGCGGGGAGTGTCGGCACCGGGCTCGATGACCGGGCGAAGGGCGTGGTAGGCCTCGTAGAGCGTTGGGCGGATCAGATCGTTCATCGCCGCGTCGACGATGACGAAGGTCCGGCCCTCCGTGCGCTTCACGTAGAGGACGCGGGTGACCAGGATGCCGGCATTACCGGCGATCATGCGACCGATCTCGAAGACCGGGCGCAGACCGAGGGACCGGTAGTGCGGGCGCAGGATCTCCGCCAGGGCGGCGGGCTCCGGGGGAGGGGCGTTGTCCTCGCGATAGGGAATGCCGAGACCGCCGCCGAAGTCGATGTGATGCAGGGGATGACCCTGCGCCATTAGGCTGCGCGCCAGTTCCGCCAGCAGTCCGGCCGCATGGGCGAAGGGCGCGAGATCGGTGATCTGACTGCCGATATGCATGTCGACGCCGGACACCGCGATCCCCGGCAGGGAGGCGGCGCGGGCATAGACATCGGCCGCGCGCCCGATGGGGATACCGAACTTGTTCTCGGATTTTCCGGTGGAGATCTTGGCATGGGTCCCGGCATCCACGTCCGGGTTGACCCGGACGGAGACCGGAGCAGTCGCGCCCAGGGAAGAGGCCACCTCCGACAGGGTTTCGAGCTCGGGCTCGCTCTCCACGTTGAAGCAGTAGATGCCGGCATGTAGCGCCGCCGCCATCTCCTCGCTGGTCTTGCCCACGCCGGAGAACACAATCCGCTGCGGATCGACGCCGGCGGCAAGGGCGCGGCGCAGCTCGCCCTCGGAGACGATGTCCATCCCCGCGCCGAGACGCGCCAGCGTGGTGAGCACGGCCTGGTTGGAATTCGCCTTCATCGCATAGCAGACGAGGGCGTCGTCCCCGGCGAAGGCCTCGGCGAAGACGCGGTAATGCCGCTCGAGCGTCGCGGTGGAGTAGCAATAGAACGGGGTCCCGACCTCGGCGGCCAGGCCGGTCAGATCGACATCCTCGGCCGCCAGCAGGCCGTCGCGATAATGGAAATGGTGCATCGACGGGCCTTGGGACGCGGATCCTGAAACGCGCATCTGAAAAGGAGAGCGCGGCGGTCAGCCCGCCGGCGATCCTCTACAGCAGCGGATCGAGGATGAAGGGCTGTTTGGGAATGGTGTAGCCGCGCTTGACGCCCTTCGATGTCTGCACGGGCGCTTCCTTGATCGCCTGAGGCGTGCCGGAAATCGCCGAGGGGTCGAGGTCGTCGCCGTCGGCCACGGCGGTGGAATCCACCACCGGGGACGATCCGAGCCCGACTCCGGAGGATTGCACCGGAGCCCGCGTATCGGGGGCCTGCAGGGCACCGCGTCGGCCGCAGCCAGAGCCGGCTAGGGACACGCAGCCCAGAACGAGGAGCAACGTCAGTCGGGAACGAAACAACATCAACGTGGGTCCGGAGCCTCGGGCGTCGGCATCATAGCCGTTGCTTCCCGCTGATGCGAGCGCAACGGCCACGCTTTATGCTGCCTGAGGCACCGTGGCCTCACTGAAGGGGATCAGCCCTTCTTGCCGCCCGTCTTCTCATAGGCGTCGATAGCGCGGCGGCAATTCTCGGACAGCTTGGTCCAGTTGGTCTGGAAGCACTTGTCCACCGCCGGATCGTCGGCGGAGAGGTTCCCGCAATAGGTGAGGTAATCGCCGGTGCAATACTTCTTGAGCGTCTCGTTGCCCCGCTTCGTCTGGGGAGCGGCTTGGGCGAAGGCCGCCGCCGACGAGAACACGGACACTGTCACGAGTGCGAGAGCAAGCGAAGTCATCTTGGAAGTCATAGGGAACGTGATCCGTCTCAGACAGTGAGGATGTAACGAACCCGATGATGCCTTTGCATGGTCGAAACAAGGCACGCCGGTGGTCATCCCATGAAGACGCGGCTTCTACGCCACTCCTCCGGCCGCCTGCAACGGCCCTCACTCCACCCGCCGGTGAATCAGACGGGTTCGGTCCGCTTCACCGGAATCGAACCGGCCTGCGAGCCCGGCATGGCGAAAACATCGACGGACGGAAGCCGGTTCTGTCGAAGCAGCGAATCAGCCACCTCAACGATGCGCTGGCGAAGGGCGGCGATCTCAGCGTCGGGAGACGCCTTTGCCGTGCGCAGGGCCTCACATTCGGCGAGGAGCGCCGAGTAGCGCGCCTGCAGATCCTGCCCTGCGTCGTCATCGGCGGCCGCCTCAGCCTGCGCCGCCCTCGCCTCGCGCAGGACGTGGAGATCGTCGAGGAGATCGCGATGGGCGTTCTCAAGTACTTCGAGCGTGGCGAGGCTGAGGGTTCCCTCCGCGCGGGCGGTGGCGAGGTCGCGCTCGACGCCGTCCAGGTTCACCCGCGTCGATGCTAGGGCGGCCTCCCGCTCCTCCACGTTCCGCGACAGGGCGGCGATCTCGAGGGTCCGCGCGCCGATGGCCGCCATATCCGCGTGGCGGCTGGAGCGCGCCGCTTCCACCTTCCGCTCGAGGCGGCGCTGGGTGACGGCGAACCGCGCGCGCAGATAGTCCTTCTCGGCGGCGATTTCCGAGGCGGAAAGGGGAACGAGGCCTTCGAGCCGGCGCTTGGCCAGGCGGGTCGCCCGAGCGTTGACGGCCGGCAGGACCATGAGGGCGCACAGGCTCGCCGCGAGGAAGCCGAGCGCGAAGATCATCACGGTTTCGATCACGCGGGAATGCTCTTCCTAGCCCCTGGCGCGGTCGGAAAAACCGCGACGTGCATGTCTTTAGACCATTTCCCCCAGGCGAGACCAATCCTTTGAAGGGTTCGAGACGAACCGCCGCCGGTCGAGGCCCACGAGTCGGGTGGGATCAGAAGGGGTTCCAGGTCGGCTTCGGGGTGAATTTCAGATAGCCGACATTGATTCCGAGGCGCGCACCGACGCCGGTCCTGATCGGCACCACCACCATTCCGTCATTCGTCACGGCGGTCATCCCGAACCCGCCGATGAAATAGGCGGAGCCGTCGACTCCGGCAAAGCGCCGGTAGAGGCCGGAGACCGAGGGCATGTTGTAGAGGAGCATCATCGTGCGATCGCCGTCGCCGCCGAGGTCGAACCCGATGGACGGTCCCTGCCAGTAGATCCGGCGCTGCCCGGCATTGCGGGTGTAGAGCGTGCCTTCGCCGTAGCGAACGCCGCCGACGATGGCGCCGGACGCTTCCTGTCCGAGGATGTAGCCGTTGGGCTCGCCCCAGCGCCGGGTCGCCTCTTCCACGGTGAGGGCGAGGCCGCGCGACATGGAGCCGAAGAACTTATGCCCGTTATCCACGATCTCGGCGGGCCGGAACCGTCCGGGGGGCGGCTCGTCGAAGGCCAGCGCCGGAGCGACGGGCGCCGCGATGAGCAGAACGGCCGCGGCTGCGCCGAGGATGAGCGCGCGGCGCCGGGCCGCGAGCGGCGAAGGCTCGACCGATGCGGCGAGGGGGTTCGAAGGATCTGTCATCCGGAGCACCATGTTCGCCCATCACAAGGTTCGACATCCGTCCCGTTCGCCGACATTCTCCTGGCTGGATTTGTCCGAGCCGGGACAAGCGGAGGCACGAGCCCGCGTAGCGTCGATTAGAGCATGAAGTACCGCATGATAGGGTTAACGCGCCGTAACCTCGCAGGAATCGCGCTGGCATCGTGCCTCGTTGCACCTTGCGCCTCCTTCGCGCGGCAGGGACTCATCGCCCTCGATGGGTTCGACGCGGTCAGCTATTTCCTTGATCCCGAGGGAGAGCCGGTACCGGGCAAACCGGCCTTCGAATGGGATTGGAAAGGCCGGACCTGGCGTTTCTCGCGGCTGGGAAACCTCGCAGCCTTCCGCGATGCACCCTCCGCCTATGCACCGCGTCTGTCCGGCTACGATCCGATCGGGGTGCTCGATGGCCGGATCGTGGACACGGACCCGCAGATTTTCGCGATACTGGCCGGTCCGGCGGGGGAGGGGCTCTACCTGTTCCGCAATCGGGAACACCGTTCGAGGGTCGTGGCGTCACCGGCCATCGTCGTGGCGGCGGAAGAGAAATGGCCGGCCCTGCGCAAGCTCACCGAGGATGGCGCGCCGCCTTGAGAAGGCTTTCTCACACCGGGGGCGTGGTCTGCGCGGCAGGTCCCTGGCGGACCGTGCTCAGGCTCGGCCCGCGATCGGGCAGGCCGAGGCGGCCCGTATAACTCGGATCGCCGAGGGCCGCGAAAGGGCCGTTACGGTAGAAAATGCCGTAATGGCCATAGGTGATCTCGCGCCCCGACGGCACGATGACGCAGCCGCCGGCGGTGGTCAGCACATGGTCCCCGGCCGCGGTGTCCCATTCCATGGTCGGGCCGCAGCGGACATAGATGTCGGCTTCGCCGGACGCGATGAGGCAGAATTTCAGGGCCGACGCGACCCCGCGCCTCTGGCCGATGGGAAGTCCCGCGAGGCAGGCTTCCGTCTCGGTATCGCCGTGGCGCCGGCTGACGAGGGCGACGAGCCCGTCCTCCGGTACCTTCCGGACCCGGATCGCGTTCCGCGTCGTCGGTCGCCCGCGATGGATCGCCGCCTCGAACGCGGTGGCGCCGGCCCCCCAGACGCGGCCGATGCCCGGACCCGCCACGGCCGATGCGACCGGCCTGTTCCCTTCGATCAGGCAGATATTGACGCTGTAATCCGGGTTTCCGGCCAGAAAATCGCGCGTGCCGTCCAGCGGGTCGACCAGAAAGAACAAGTCGGCCGGCGGCAGGTCGTGAGTGGATTCCTCGGAGACGATGGGAATCGTCGGGTAGCGTTGCCTCAGGGCATCGAAGATCAGCTTTTCGGATGCGATGTCGGCGACGCTCGACGGAGTCCCGTCCGGCTTGATCACGTGCGCGCAGTCGCCACCATGATGTCGTCGGAGGATGTCGCCGGCTTCGCAGGCGATGTCGGTCAATGTCGTCGCGATGCTGTCGCGCATCCGCGGATCGAGGGGCATAGGAAAGTCTTGCCTTGCGAGCCGCGCCTTGTCGACTCTAGAGTCGGCTCCGAAGCGGACTACGCACTCCTCGCGTCGCTTTTCAAAGCATCCTGTGCCGTCTATCGGTGCCGCCCTCGGTTGGTTTCATCTCTCGAAGCCGACGGACCGGCCGCATCCGCGGCCCCTTCATTGCCCTGTGCGGAGAGCACGATGACCCCCGTCGATCTCGATTCCCTCGATCTCTCCGCGCTGCTTTGCTCGCGCGTCTGCCACGACGTCATCAGCCCGGTCGGCGCCATCGTGAACGGACTCGAAGTCCTGGAGGACGAGAGCGACACCTCAATGCGGGAATTCGCCCTCGAACTGATCGGCAAAAGCGCAAAGCAGGCCTCGGCACGGCTGCAATTCGCCCGCATCGCATTCGGCGCCGCCGGATCCGCGGGCGCGTCGATCGACCTGGCCGATGCCGAGAAAGTCTCGCGCGGGATGTTCGGCGACGAGAAGACCCAGCTGGCCTGGAGCGCACCGCAGGCGCTCTATCCGAAGAACAAGGTCAAACTCCTCCTCAACCTCGTCATGATCGCCACCACCACCATTCCCCGTGGCGGCCGGATCGACGTGGTCGTCGGCGGCGACGGGGAGGCACCCTCCATTGTCATCACGTCGAAGGGGTCGCACGCCCGCATTCCTGCCCATGTGGAGGACCTGATCGCGGGAACGCCGGAGAACGGCGCGGTGGACGCCCACAGCATCCTGCCGTTCTATGCCGGGCTCGTGGCCCGCGCGGCCGCGATGAACGTCCGCTTCGGAATCGAGGGCGACGAGGTGACGATCCGCGCCGAGCCCGTGGCCGCCACCGTTGCACCGGCTGCGGCACCCGCCGCTGCCCCTGTCGAAGATACCCGCCCCTCCGACAGCGAGCCCCCCGAAACCTCGCTCGCCTGATCGCGGGCCTGACTGTCGCGGCAGGGCTCAATCAAATCCTGCCGCGACTTGTGAATTTGTCTCTCTTTCGAAACTCTTCACTAACCTGTCGGCCTCAAGGTGGAACTCGCACAAACCTAGTGCGCGTCTGGACCGAGTGCCTCTAATGGATGACTTGCTGCGTGAGTTTCTGACCGAGAGCGCAGAGCATCTCGATACCGTGGACGCCGAACTCGTCCGCTTCGAGCAGGATCCCAACAACCAGACGATCCTCCGGAACATTTTCCGCCTCGTTCACACGATCAAGGGGACGTGCGGCTTCCTCGGCCTGCCGCGCCTCGAAGCGCTGGCGCACGCGGCCGAGACGCTGATGGGGCAGTTCCGCGACGGCATGCCCGTCAGCAGCCCCGCCGTCAGTCTCATCCTCGTGACGCTCGACCGGCTCAAGCAGATCCTCGGCGATCTCGAGATCACCGGCACCGAGCCGACCGGCAACGACGACGACCTGATCAACGCCCTCGATGCGATGTCGGCCGCCCCGTTCGTAGCGCCGGCCCCCGTGGTCGAGACAAAGCTCCCCGACCCCGTCGTGCGTGAGCTCAAGCCCGGCGAAGTCTCCCTCGACGAGTTGGAGCGCGCCTTCCTCGAAGCCGAAGGTCCCGACCTGTCGGAGCCGCTCCCCCTGGAGCCGGCACCCGTCGCCATGGCCGAACCGAAGCAGCCCGAATTCACCGCTCCCGAGTTCGAACCTGCGTCGCTCGCCGAGGATTCGTCCTCCAAAAGCGCCAACCGGAAGAACGGGTCGGACGCTCCCTCCGGTGAATCCGAGGGCGGCGCCTCGAAGGTCCAGAGCATCCGTGTCAACGTCGACACGCTCGAACACCTCATGACGATGGTCTCCGAGCTGGTACTGACTCGCAACCAACTCCTCGAGATCGCCCGCCGCCACGACGACTCGACCTACAAGGTTCCCCTGCAGCGCCTCAGCCACGTGACGGCCGAGCTGCAGGAAGGCGTCATGAAGACGCGTATGCAGCCGATCGGCAATGCTTGGCAGAAGCTGCCGCGCGTGGTTCGCGACCTGTCGTCGGAACTCGGCAAGCAGATCGAGCTCATCATGAGCGGCGCCGAGACCGAGCTCGACCGTCAGGTCCTCGAGGTCATCAAGGACCCGCTCACCCACATGGTGCGCAACTCGGCCGACCACGGCATCGAATCCACCGCCGACCGGAAGGCGGCGGGCAAGCCCGCCCGTGGCACGATCCGTCTCGCCGCCTATCACGAGGGTGGCACGATCACGATCGAGATCGCCGATGACGGCAAGGGCCTCGATCTCTCCGCCATCCGCCGTAAGGCCGTGGAGCGCAACGTCGCGAGCCAGAGCGATATCGACAAGATGACCGACGCCCAGGTGGCGAAGTTCATCTTCCATCCCGGCTTCTCCACCGCGAAGGCGGTCACCTCCGTCTCCGGCCGCGGAGTCGGCATGGATGTGGTGAAGACCAATATCGAACTGATCGGCGGTGTCATCGACATCAACACGCAGCTCGGCCGCGGCACCACCTTCACCATCAAGATCCCGCTGACGCTGGCGATCATCGCCGCCCTCATCGTCAAGGCCGGCGACCTGCGCTACGCCGTGCCGCAGGTGGCCGTGCTGGAACTCGTGCGCGTCGACAAGGCCACCGCCCAGAAGGTGGAACGCATCAATGGCTCGCCGGTGCTGCGCCTGCGCGAGCGACTCCTCCCGATCGTGACCCTCACCGGGGTGCTGGGGCAGAAGGAGAATGCCGAGAGCATCGATTCCGGTTTCGTGGTGGTCGCACAGGTCGGCCGTCAGCGCTTCGGCATCCTGGTGGACGAGGTCTTCCACACGGAAGAGATCGTCGTGAAGCCGATGTCGTCCAAGCTGCGCCATCTGCCGCTGTTCGCCGGCAACACCATTCTCGGCGACGGTGCCGTGGTCCTGATCGTCGATCCCAACGGCATCGCCCGTCAGGTCAGCCAGGGCACGCAGACCGGCGCCATCCCGGTGGATGCAGAGCCGGAGGAGACCGATGCCGCCGACGCCAAGGCGACGCTGCTGGTGTTCAAGGGCGGCGGAGGCAGCTTCAAGGCGGTGCCGCTCTCGCTCGTGACACGGCTCGAGGAAATCGAGGCGAGCAAGATCGAGTGGGTCGGCGGACGCCCGCTGATCCAGTACCGTGGCCGGCTCATGCCGCTGGTCCCGGCCGATCAGTCGATCGAGATCAGGAGCGAGGGGACACAGGCCCTGGTGGTCTTCTCGGACGGCGAACGCGCCATGGGCCTCGTGGTCGACGAAATCATCGACATCGTCGAGGAGCGTCTCGACGTGGAGATCGCAGCCGAGCGTTCGGACCTCATCGGTTCGGCGGTCCTGCGCGGTCGCGCCACCGAGATCATCAACATCGCCCACTTCCTCCCGCTGGCCTATGACGACTGGGCCCGGGGCGCGCACAAGCCCGAGAAGCGCAATGCGACGCTGCTTCTCGTGGACGATTCGGCCTTCTTCCGCGACATGCTCAGCCCGGTCCTGAAGGCCGCAGGCTACAACGTGATCACCGCCGGAAGCGCGGAAGCCGCCCTCACCACGTTGATGGCCAACGGCCGTATCGACGTGGTGGTGTGCGACCTGGAAATGCCGGGCCGAAACGGCTTCGACCTCGTCGCCGCCATGCGGAAGGGTGACGAGCGTCTCTCCCAGCTACCGGTCATCGGCCTGTCCGGGACGGTCGGCATCGATGCCATCGAGCGGGCTCGCTCCCTCTCGATCCTCGATCTGGTGGCGAAGTTCGATCGCAGCGGGCTGATTTCGGCCCTCGGCGAAGTCGACATCGTCAGCCTTCCCAAAGCCGCCTGAACTTGGCCCTCGAACGAGATCGGACAATCTGAGCCATGATGCAGGCCGCCAACAGCAATAAGGGCGTCGAGACCGGCGCCATCACCGACTTCATCACGGTCTTCGTCGCCGACACCATGTTCGGCCTCGCCATCGACCGGGTTCACGACGTCTTCATCCCCGCCGGGGTGACGCCCGTACCGCTGGCTCCGCCGGAGATCGTCGGTCTCCTAAACCTGCGCGGACGCGTGGTCACGGCCCTGTGCCTGCGCCGCCGTCTCGGTCTCCCAGATCGTGCCGACGATAGCCAGAAGATGGCGATCGGGCTCGAGCAGGGCGGAGAAACTTTCGCCCTCGTGGTCGACGGTGTCGGCGAGGTGCTGAAGCTGGGAGGCGACACGCACGAGCCGGTGCCGATCAACCTCGATTCCCGCTGGCGGAATCTCTCCCTCGGTGTGCACCGCCTCGATGGCCGGCTCCTCGTCATTCTCGATGTCGATGCGCTCCTCGCCTTCGGAACGCAGCGCGACATCGCTGGCGCCGCCTGACCTTCCAGATCGAGGACAGCCCCATGAAGAACTGTCTCGTCGTCGACGATTCCGCCGTCATCCGGAAGGTCGCGCGGCGCATCCTCGAGACCATGAATTTCAAGGTCGGTGAAGCCGAGGATGGCGCCAAGGCCCTCACGGCCTGCATCGAAGCGATGCCCGACGTGATCCTGCTCGACTGGAACATGCCGACTATGGACGGCTACGAGTTCCTCCGCGCTCTGCGCCAGACTCCCGGCGGGATGGTGCCCAAGGTTTTGTTCTGCACCACCGAGAACGACGTCGGCGCCATCGCCAGGGCCCTGCATGCCGGCGCCGACGAGTACATCATGAAGCCTTTCGACCGCGACATCGTCACGGCCAAGCTCGAACAGGTGGGATTCGGCCAGGAGGCCGATGCCGCCTGACACGGAAGGCGGCGCGGATCTCTGGTCTCGCAGGATCGTCGCTGAACAATCCCCGTCATCACGACGAAGCGTAGAGTTCCATGGCCGCTGCCGCCTCCGTTCCAGTCTTCGCTCCCTCCGCGGGAGGCACCGCGAGCAACTCCGCTCGTGTGCGCGTCATGATCGCCGATGATTCGGCGGTCGTTCGCGGTCTCGTCGCCCGATGGATCGGCGAGGCGGGATTCGAGGTGGTGGCGACCGCCTCAAACGGCCGGATCGCCCTGGACTCCATGGCGCGCACCGATCCCGACGTGGTGCTCCTCGACATCGACATGCCGGAACTCGACGGGACGCAGGCCCTGCCTCTGATTCTCGCCAAGAGCCCGGGCATCCAAGTTGTCATGATGTCGACGCTGACGACGCGCAACGCCGACATCTCCCTGCGATGTCTCGCCCTCGGCGCCGTAGACTACCTTGCCAAGCCGGAAAGCAATCGCGGCGTGACCACCTCGGACACGTTCCGCGCCGAACTGATCGAACGCGTCCGCGTGTTCGGAGCCGCCCGTGCCCGGCGACGATCGCATGCCGCTCCCGTTGCCGTGGGAGCGGTCCAGATCGCCCCGGCGCCGGCTCAACGACCGGCGACACCCTTCGTCCTGCGCCCGAAGGCCCGCACCGGGACCCCACCGCGCTGCCTGCTCATCGGTTCCTCTACGGGCGGACCGCGCGCGGTCGGCGAAGTGCTGGAGAAAATCGGCAGCGCCACCCTGCGCCAGTTCCCGGTGCTGATCGTCCAGCACATGCCCCCGGTCTTCACGGCGGTCTTTGCCGAACATCTCGGCGCCAGAGTCGGCCTGCCGGCCGCGGAAGGGAAGCCCGACGAGCGTATCCAGCCGGGCCGCATCTACGTGGCGCCGGGGGGCCGCCATATGGGCCTGCAGGGAAGCCGGAACGACCTCTCGATCCGGCTCGACGACGGACCAGTCGTGAATTTCTGCCGGCCCGCGGTGGACGTGCTTTTCCACGATGCCGCCGCCCTCTACGGCGCGGCGGCCCTCGCCGTGATCCTCACCGGAATGGGATCCGACGGGACCAACGGCGCGCGCTCCCTCACGGATGCCGGTGCGCCGGTGCTCGCCCAGGACGAGGCGACCAGCACCGTCTGGGGCATGCCCGGCAGCGTCGCCAAGGCGGGCCTCGCCCAGGCCGTCCTGCCGCTCGGTGAGCTCGGACCGGCACTCCGCAACCTCCTGACGGGGCATGGCGCATGACCGAGCTCGAGTTCGACTTCCTGCGCAGCTACCTCAAGACGCGCTCGGGCCTCGCCCTCAGCGCCGAGAAGCGCTACCTCATCGAAAGCCGGCTCACGCCGGTTTGCCGCCGCTTCAATCTCGCGACCCTCCACGATCTCGTCACCATGCTGAAAGCATCGCGCGACCAGAGCCTGGAACGCGCGGTAGTCGAGGCGATGACCACGAACGAGACCTTCTTCTTCCGCGACCGCGTCCCCTTCGACCTGTTCCGGGACGTGTTGCTGCCGGAGGCCCTGGTCCGCCGCGCGGCCCAGCGCCGCCTGCGGATCTGGTGTGCGGCGTCCTCCACGGGCCAGGAGCCGTATTCCCTGGCCATGCTGATCCAGGACGCGGCGCCGCGCCTCGTCGGATGGCAGGTGGATATCGTCGCCACTGACCTCTCCACCGAAGTGCTGGATAAGGCCAAGGCCGGCCTCTACAGCCATTTCGAGGTGCAGCGCGGACTGCCGGTGCAATCCCTGCTGAAGCATTTCGAGCAGGTGGGCGAGCAATGGCGGATCTCCGCGAGCCTGCGCCAGATGGTGGATTTCCGCCCCCTGAACCTGCTGAATCCTTTCGATTCGCTCGGGACGTTCGACATCATCTATTGCCGCAACGTGCTGATCTATTTCGACGCGCCGACGAAGGGCGACGTCTTGGGACGTCTTAGTTCCAGCCTGACCCCGGACGGCGTCGTCCTTCTGGGCGCCGCCGAGACGGTCATCGGTCTCACCGACCGGCTCGTACCGCACCCGCAGCATCGCGGGCTCTACGGCCAGGCGCCAAGCGCCGCACGGCCGGGCCTGACCACGCAGCCGCTGCTTCCGCTGCGGAAAGTCGTGGGATTGTAGCCCGGGGACCTGCCGGCCGGGGCCGATCGAGGCCAGGAAGCTGCGTAGCGCCAGCATGATGCCCCGATACATCCCCGGCGCGCCGTGCGCCCGCATACGAGCTTTCGGGTAGCGGCATTCATACCGCGAGGTTCGCCCGAACGGCTGATGAAATCAGGCCGGGCAACGAGGTTTCCACGAACGCATGTTTGCCGTCGGGGGCGCCGCGTCCATTGCGTTGACGGACGGTTCGCTCAAATTGGTGAGCGGATCTTGTGGGCATGAACCGACATGCGCTCTCGTATGTTCCTCCTTCGGTTCGGATGGTGATGCTCAGGATCATCAATCGCCCACTGCCCGGCCTGGGCCATTGCTACAGCCCACCAGGCGAAGGGCCATTCCCCACCGTCATGGTGCTTCACGGCTCTGAGGGTGCTTGGTCCGGTTACAGCTATCTGTCCGCCGCCATACTGGCTGCACATGGATTTTTGGCCGTCCCTTTCGGCTACTCCGTGGGTGGCAACGCCTGGAATGCGGGCGATATCCTGAACGTGCCCCTCGATCGAACTGCTGAGGTCCTCGCGACTCTTCGTGCTCTACCGGTATCGGGGAAGGTCGGCCTCTACGGCGTGTCCCGAGGTGCCGAACACGCCCTGCTCGTGACGGCGTTGATGGCGCGGGACAAAGTTCCGGGTCTCCCCGATGCCGTTGCAGCCCATGCTGCCTCCGACGTCATCTGCGGCGCCTTTATCGGTGCGAATTGGCGGGACAGCGGAGATCCTGGCTGGCAGAGTTGGGATCCGGCCCAACGTGCTTGGACGTGGCGGGGAGTTTCGGACGATCTGTTGCCGACGATGCCGATCGAGATCGAGCGGTACGAGGGACCATTGCTCCTGACGCACGGGATGAAAGACACGATGTGGTCTGTCTCGATGACTCGGCGCCTGGAAGCACGATTGCGGCAGCACGGTCGTACACCGGAGGTGCACTTCCTATCCGAGCAAGACCATAATCCGATAGGTGAGGATGAGAATTCCTACAACCGCTGCCTGATCGACTTCTTCCATCGAGCGCTGGGCATGGCCGGATAAAATCACCGCACGCGACGAACTGCACCGGGTTGAAGCCGCTCGAACCGTACGTGTTCTCCGACTGGGCGTCATCGCGACCATCGCCCAACAAAAAAGCCCCGCTCACGCGAGGCCTTTTTCGAGTTCCGAAGCGAGGAGGATCAGACGGCGATGCGCTCTTCGCCTTCGTTGGGCTCGCGCAGCACGTAGCCGCGTCCCCAGACGGTCTCGATGTAGTTCTTGCCGGAGGAGGCGTTGGCGAGCTTCTTGCGCAGCTTGCAGATGAAGACGTCGATGATCTTCAGCTCAGGCTCGTCCATGCCGCCATAGAGGTGGTTGAGGAACATCTCCTTCGTCAGGGTCGTGCCCTTCCGCAGCGAGAGAAGCTCCAGCATCTGATATTCTTTGCCGGTGAGATGAACACGGCTGCCGGTCACCTCGACGGTCTTCTGATCGAGATTCACGATCAGGTCACCGGTGGTGATGACCGACTGGGCGTGGCCCTTCGAACGGCGGACGATCGCGTGAATGCGAGCGACCAGCTCATCCTTATGGAAAGGTTTGGTGAGGTAGTCATCGGCTCCGAAGCCGAGGCCCTTAACCTTGTCCTCGATGCCGGCCATGCCGGAGAGGATCAGGATCGGCGTCTTGACCTTCGCCACGCGCAGGTTGCGCAGCACCTCGTAGCCCGACATGTCGGGAAGGTTCAGGTCGAGAAGGATGATATCGTAGTCGTAGAGCTTGCCGAGGTCGATTCCTTCCTCGCCGAGATCCGTCGTGTAGGTGTTGAAGCTCTCCGACTTGAGCATCAGTTCGATGCTCTGCGCGGTCGCGCTGTCGTCTTCGATCAGAAGTACCCGCATCGTCGGTCCCCAGCCCAGCCGGCCGTATTCAGCGTTCGGGCAAGCCCCCGCCGTTCGTCCACCACCGGCCCGTGGCGGACGCTCCCTCGTCATAGACGTGAAACGCTAATGGTTAATCGTTAACAAAACCTGATTCTCGGTGGCAAGCACAGATTTGAATGTCTCGAGAAATGATGCTGCCGAAGATCGGTCGTTTGGCCCCGCGAGGTGAGGAGCCGGCAGATGCATTACATCAAAACATTCCGCTAAGCACTTGATCGCTTTGCCTTTGTCGTCACATGTAACTCAAGAGACACTCCCAAGCGGCACATCGTGACCGGTACCGAAAGGCATCCGCCACCCAATGACGACGCACCGCTTCGTGCCCGATATACGCAGTGTTAAGGAGGGAGGTAAACGAAACGTTGCGAGAAGCGCAGATGACCGTGCGACCCCGGGTTTCCTCCACACTCAATCTGGCCTCGGCCCAGGCCGCCCTGGCCGGAATCGAGACGCTGGAGACCTATGGACGCGTGGTCGCCATCAAGGGGCTGCTGGTCGAGGTCGCAGGGCCGGTGGGCGCCATGCGCCTTGGAGGGCGCCTCGACATCATGGTCGAGAACGCCACGGGCGCCGTTCCCTGCGAGATCATCGGTTTTCAAGGCGACCGGGCACTGGCGATGCCGTTCGGATCCCTTGAGGGCGTCCGTCGCGGATGTCCGGCGATGGTGCGCGACGAGGCCGCCGGCGCGATTCGTCCGTCCGCCGGCTGGCTCGGGCGAACCATCGACGCCCTCGGTCGACCCGTGGACGGTCTCGGCCCGCTGCCGCCCGGCCCGGCCATCTACCCCCTGCGCGCGGACCCGCCACCGGCCCATGCCCGGCGCAGGGTCGGCCCGCCCCTGGATCTGGGCATCCGCTGCATCAACACCTTCATCACCATGTGCGCCGGCCAGCGCATGGGCATCTTCGCCGGCTCCGGAGTCGGCAAATCCGTCCTCCTGTCCATGCTGGCGCGCTACACGGCGGCGGACGTGGCGGTGATCGGCCTCGTGGGCGAGCGCGGGCGCGAGGTGCAGGAGTTCCTGCAGGACGATCTCGGCCCCGCCGGCCTCGCCCGGTCCGTGGTGGTGGTGGCGACGTCGGACGAGCCGGCGCTCATGCGGCGCAACGCCGCCTACGTCACCCTGGCCATGGCCGAGTATTTTCGCGATCAGGGCGCGCAGGTTCTGTGCATGATCGATTCGATCACCCGATTCGCCATGGCCCAACGCGATATCGGCCTCGCCGCGGGCGAGCCGCCGACCGCCAAGGGCTACACGCCGACGGTCTTCAGTGAGTTGCCGCGCCTGCTCGAGCGCGCCGGCCCCGGAACGGGGCAGGGCGCGATCTCGGGCCTCTTCACGGTGCTGGTGGAAGGCGACGACCACAACGAACCGGTGGCCGACGCGGTGCGCGGCATCCTCGACGGCCATATCGTCATGGAGCGCGGCATCGCCGAGCGGGGACGCTACCCCGCCATCAACGTGCTGCGCTCGGTCTCCAGGACGATGCCCCGGTCCTGCGATCCCGTCCATCTGCCCACCGTGAGGCGCGCGAGGCGCATCCTGTCCACCTATGCCGACATGGAAGAGCTGATCCGGCTCGGTGCCTACAGGGCCGGCGCGTCGGCGGAAGTCGACGAGGCGGTGGCGTTGATGCCAAGTATCGAGGCTTTTCTGGGTCAGAGTAAGGAAGAAGCAACCTCGATAGGCGAGGGTTATCAACGGTTGGCAGCGATCGTCGGAAGCGCCTGAGTGACGTTCGGAACGTCATCTCATTCGCTTCAGGCGCCGACAGCACCGGCCTTTCGTGCGTGGCGTGGAATGGGACCCTCAATATGAAATCGCGTGACACGTTGATCCGGCTGCGCCGCTTCCAGGTCGACGAGAAGCGTCGGCGGGTGACGCAAATCGAGATGATGATGGCCGATTTCAACCGGATGGCATCCGAACTCGACCGCGAGGTCGCCTACGAGGAAGGCCGCGCCGGCATCACCGATACCGGCCATTTCGCCTATCCCACCTACGCCCGCGCCGCCGCGACGCGCCGGGACAACATGCGCCAATCCGCGCTCGCCCTCGAGAGCCAGCTCACCGATGCCAAGGCCGAACTCGGCGAGGCGTTCGAGGAGCTCAAGAAGATTGAGATCCTCGAGGATCGCGAGCGCACGGCCGAACGCGTCGCAGAAGCGGCCCGCGACCAGGCCGCCATGGACGGCATCGGCCTCTCCCGCATTCGCGCTTGAGCGATCCGTCGGCGCGGGCGGCACGAAGTCGTCATGTTCACATGACATCTGTCCGGGGAATGCCTTAGCCGGCCGTCTCGCTTGCGATGCTCAGCGCGGTCGTGCAGGTAGTCTGGGCTGTGGGGGCATGACCGGTTCGCAATGAAGACAATCAAGGATTTCGCCTGGCCGCTCATCGGCATCCTGGCGATCGCGATCTCCGGCTACTTTCTCTACCAGGAGCTGAAGACCACATCGATGGCGGCGGTATGGGGGGCCATCGTCGCCATCCCGCCCCATCGCATGGCCCTGGCGGGGCTCTCGACCCTCGTCGCCTATGCGGCCCTCGCCTGGTACGACCGGATCGCGCTGCTGCATCTCGGCGTGCGCGGAATCTCGTGGTTCTTCGTAGCGGTGTGCTCGTTCACGACCTACGCGCTCTCCCACAATATCGGCGCCTCGGTCTTCTCGGGCGCCCTGGTGAGGTACCGAGCCTACACGGCCAAGGGCCTCTCGGCCGCCCAGGTGGCGGTGCTGGTGGCTTTGTGCTCGTTCACCTTCTTCCTCGGGACGATCCTGCTCGGTGGCGTCGTCCTGGTGATCGAACCGCAGCTGCTCTCGCGGCTCAAGGGGATCCTGCCCGGTTTTCTCACCGACCCGAAGACCGCGCTCATCGTCGGCATCGGCCTTCTCGCCTTCGTCGCGCTCTACGTCGCCGGGTCGATCCTGCGCCTCCCGCCGCTCCACATCCGCAAGTTCAAGCTCGAATATCCGCGCCCGGCGATCATGGGGCGCCAGCTTCTAGCGGCACCGCTCGAACTGCTCGGCGCGGCCGGCATCCTATATTTCGCCCTGCCGGAAGCAGTGAATCCCGGCCCCATCGCCGTCATCGCGATCTTCCTCGCCTCGTTCTCCGTCGCTTTGGTCTCGAACGCACCGGGCGGGCTCGGCGTCTTCGAACTGGTCTTCATCACGGCGATGCAGATCACCGATCCCGGACAGAAGGATGCGATCATCGCGGCCGTCATCGTGTTCCGGGTGTTCTATTTCTGGATCCCGGCGCTGATTTCGGTGGTGGTCGTCCTGCTCTACGAGCGCTCACGCCTCGCCGACCTCGCCAGAGCGCCGCAGGCCTCGGCCGTGCCAGCACCGCCGGTCGTCGCGCCCGGTCTCGATCCGACCAGGATCAAGAAGAAGCTGGAGAAGAAGCCGCTCTGAGCCTCCGCTCGATCGGATGTCTCAGCGGGTACTCTCACGAAGGTCCATCATCCAATCAGACCACCTCATCCTGAGGTGCCGAAGCGCAGGGAAGGCCTCCAAGGAGACCTGCGGTGGTCGTCGTAGCGCGATCTCCGGAAGTCTCCTTCGAGGCCGCAAGGCGGCGCTTCAGGATGAGGTGGAGCGCTGCGAGAACGAAAGAAACAGTCCCTCAAACGGCTCCACACCACGTCACGTGAAAGCCGAGCGCCGAGGCCAAGCGGCTCGAGGCCCGTCCGCCGCGATACGGTCGGGCGGACAGGTCCCCGCTCACAGACACATCTCACTTCGGGTCCGGCGGCAGTTCCGCCAGGAACCGAGCAAGGGTTCGGCCAGTTCGACGCTATAGCCTCAGGGCCGGTCCGGAGGGTCTGTCTCCGGACTCGGCGGCAGGCAGACGCTCACGGTAAATTCGGATCTCGGCCTCAGACCGAACCCACCGTCCGCAGCCGGGCGCGCGGGTGGATTTCCGCCTGGCTCATCACCGCCGTCTCACGGCGGAAGCGCTCGATGATGGAACGCACGAAAGGCCGGGCCTGAGCCGAGGTGACGAGGACCGGCATCTCGCCCATGCGTGCTGCCTGTTCGAAGCGGTCGCGCACCGTGTTGACGAATTCCGAGAGTTTGGACGGCTGCATGGCGAGGTAGCGCTCGTCGCGCTCGCCCGCGATGGATTCGAGGAAGGCCTGCTCCCAGGCCGGTGACAGGGTGATGATCGGCAGCATGCCGTCATGGCCCTGGTACTGCGCGCAGATCTGACGGCCGAGGCGGGCACGGACATGCTCGACGATGTCGCGCGGATTCTTCACATGGCCCGCCACCTCGGCGATGCCCTCGACGATGGAGCCGAGGTCGCGGATCGAGACCCGCTCGGCCAGCAGGAACTGCAGCACGCGCTGGATACCCGTGGTGCCGATCTGCGAGGGCACCACCTCCTTGAGAAGGTCGGCATGGTCCTTCGAGAGTTCCTTCAGGAGCTTCTGGACCTCCACGTGATTCAGCAGTTCCGAGACATGCGCCTTGATGATCTCGGTGAGATGGGTCGAGACCACCGTCGCCGCATCCACCACGGTGTAGCCCTTGAGCTGCGCCTGATCGCGCAGGGAGGCGTCGATCCACGTGGCGGGCAGGCCGAAGGTCGGCTCGAGCATGTGCTGGCCGGGCAGCTGCACCTGTCCGCCCATCGGGTCCATGGCCATGAACTGGCCGGGGAAGATCTGCCCCGTGCCGGCTTCGATCTCCTTCACCCGCACGACGTAGGCGTTGGAGTCGAGCTGGACGTTGTCGAGGATGCGGACCGAAGGCATGACGAAGCCGAGTTCCGCCGCGAGCTGGCGGCGCAGGGCCTTGATCTGGTCCGTCAGCCGATCCTGACCCTCCTGTCCGTTGACGAGGGCGAGGAGCGCGTAGCCCATTTCGAGCTTGAGGTCGTCGAGCTTGAGGAGATCGGTCACCGTCTCCTCCTTGGCGGCCTGGGCCGCAGCCACCGCGGTGGCGTCCATCGGCGCACCATCGGAGTCGAGGGGAGGGGCCTCGCGGGCGATCTTGGCGAAGTGCCATGCGGCGTAGCCCGAGGCCCCCGCGAGGGCGAGGAAGGGCAGCATCGGCATGCCCGGCAGGAACGAGAGCAGCACCATCACGCCCGACGACATGCCGAGCGCCTTCGGGTAGTTGGCGAGCTGCTTGCCCAGCGCCTTGTCGGCCGAGCCCTTCACACCCGCCTTGGAGACGAGGATACCCGCCGCCGTCGAGACGATGAGGGCCGGCACCTGGCTCGCGAGGCCGTCGCCGATGGTGAGCAGCGTGTAGGACTTCGCGGCCGCGCCGAAGGGCATGCCCTGCTGGGCGACGCCGATGATGATGCCGCCGATCACGTTGATGAAGGTGATGAGCAGCGCGGCGATGGCATCTCCGCGCACGAATTTCGAGGCACCGTCCATGGCGCCGAAGAAGGAGGATTCTTCCTCCAGCGCGGCGCGTCGGGCCTTCGCCACCTTCTCGTCGATGAGGCCGGCCGAGAGGTCGGCATCGATCGCCATCTGCTTGCCGGGCATGGCGTCAAGGGTGAAGCGGGCGGCGACTTCCGCGATACGGCCCGAACCCTTGGTGATGACGACGAAGTTCACGATGATCAGGATCGCGAACACGATGATACCGATGACGAAGTTGCCGCCCATCACGAAGTTGCCGAAGGCTTCGATGACGTGGCCCGCCGCCGCCGTGCCCTCGTGGCCATGGCCGAGGATGAGCCGCGTCGAGGCGAGGTTCAGGGCCAGCCGCAGCAGGGTCGCGACGAGGAGCAGGGTCGGGAAGACGGTGAACTCGAGAGGGTTGTCGATGAACAGCCCCGTCATCATGATCAGCACCGAGATGATGATCGAGACGGCGAGCAGGAGGTCGAGCAGGAACGCGGGCAGCGGGAAGATGAGCACCGTGAGGATGCCCATCACGGCGGTGGCGAAGAACAGGTCCGTACGCTTCGAAAGCGCGGTCAGGTTGGCACGGTTCGGGATCGCGAAGCTCGCAAATTGCGAGACGCTCATCCCCGGAGCCGGCGCGGCGGCGCCCGTCTCGCTCATACTCGAACCCTCGTGTCCCACGCGGACCCGGCAAGAATTGCCGGGCTCAGGGTTAGCGAAGAGTTAACGAGGCACGGTAGAGGTCGAGAAAACCTGTTTTGGCTCGCGCCGCTCCCGATCCGGTAGGATCCCGGGCAATGGCAAGTCCGATCCCCCGAGCAGGCAGTATCCCACCTGCCCGTGGCTTCCTTCAACGCATCGCCCTCGGCAGGCGTGATCCTCGATCGGTGACGCAATCGCCGCGCTCAGGCGCGGCCGCCCCGGTGCCGATGGGACACAGGCATCCGGCGGCAACCGGAAAATCGCGTGTTTCCTCACCGGATCGGTACGCTGGTCCCTTGCACGGGAGGAACTCGGCTTGTACAGCACGCCACTCGCTCACCTCCGCCGCTGCAAAAGCTGGCAACGATGTGAGAGACTGGAGGGGTGGCCGAGTGGTTGAAGGCGCACGCCTGGAAAGTGTGTATACCGGAAACGGTATCGCGGGTTCGAATCCCGCTCCCTCCGCCATTTGACCAAGCCGAACCATTGTAATCGTTGCGGAATTTGGCCCAACGACGAGCGACCACCCCCAATTCACCCCACATTTTGTATCGGCTTGTGTCGGCTAAAGCTGGATCTCGCTGGACTTCGCCTCACGCGCGCGAGGCCGAGCGTTTGCGATGCATGGCAGCGTTTCGACTAACGCGACTTTTTGCCCAAAGGCGATGATCCCCGACCGGGAGGATGCGTTTGAAGAGCGGGCAACCGCTCAAGGCGCGCGGCGACATCGGATCACGGCCTGCACGAACTTCCCGCAGTTCGGTTTCGGAATGACGTGTGCGTGGCAGCCTGATGAATCGGCTTAGGAACGGGAAGGCGCTGCGTGGATGGCGACCAGCAGGATAGACCTCGGGGGCGCGGGCTCGCCGGAGGCCCTCGTCAAACGCATTCTACAGGCCGAGCCGAACCTTTCGGTGCCCGTGCCGATCCAGGAGATGTGTGCACGCCTCGGGATCTTTAGGATCGAGGACCTGAACGCTGACGGGTTCGAGGGCGGCCTCGTCACCAACGCGAAGCGGTCCGAAGGAACCATCCTCGCCAAGCGCGGGGGCGAACCGCGTCGCCGCTTCACCATCGCGCACGAACTCGGCCACTTCCTGATGGCGCACCACGTCCCGGATCAGCCCGGCCGGTTCCTGTGCAAGAGTTCTGACCTACTGCGCGTGCATGCGAAGGAGGGCGACCAGCGGCAGCGCAGGGAAGTCGAGGCCAACCGCTTCGCCACACTCGTGTTGATGCCACCGCACCTGCTGCGAGGGGCCATGGCGGCCTTTCGCGAGCCCAATCTGCAGCAGGTTCTTACGCTCGCACGCGACTTCGCAGTCGGTAAGGAGACGGCGGCGCGGGCCTACGTGCAGTACCACCCCGAGCGGATCGCCATCGTCGTGGTGGGCAACGGCCGGGTGCAGCGGTGCTACCGCAGCCTCTCCTTTCCGGATATCATCTGCGCGGGTGGAAGCCCGGTCCCGCTGTACTCGCTCTATCACAGCAGTTCGCATCGGCCGGATATCGCGAGCGACATCGCCGCGTGCAGTCCTGACCTATGGATCAATGTGAAGCGCGACCTCCGCGCGCCGGCCCTCTACGAGCAGGTGTATCTCCAGCAGAACGGCTTCGCGATGATCCTGCTGCGTCTGGAACCTGTCCCAGAGGAAAGCGCGGAGGAACGTAGGCTTGAGGAGGGCTGGCGTTACCGCTTCCACTCGGGGCGACGGTAGGCGAGACTTTTGTAAGATATAATTCTTAGCTGGAGTGACAACCTCAGAATCTAGGAAATCGTTTCTGACTAAAAATAGAAAAATTTGAATTTCAGATAAATGACAGTCAATTCAATCATTTATTATGCCGCCTGCGGGTGTAGTCCGGTTGTCCAATACAACAATAAATCTGCCGCGATTTAAGGCCGAAAAGTGCTTGATGAGCTCATTTTTAAGGATTCATCTGCATAAGAGTAAGATATGAAAACTCGTAGCGCGTTGTCAATGTGGCTTCACATAGTAGGGCTTCTTCATTTCAGCAAAACGGTCGCCCAGTGAAAAGAACTTATTGAGGTGACTCGCGAAAATCAAAAGGGGATCAAGGCTCGTTGTCACATTAGGGTCTGAACCGAACCAAGATATTGCTGAGGCTGCAGTTTTGTGATTCACGTTCGCGGTTTTCAGCATGGAGGCGATGATGGTGGACCTGTTCTGGCTCTCGGATGATCAGTGGACGGTGATCGAGMCGTTCATGCCGGTCAACCAACCCGGCCCCGAGCGCAAGGACGATCGGAAGATCATCTCGGGCATGCTGCATGTGCTCACCTCAGGAGCCCAATGAATCAGCCTCACAACCTGTCGTGGAGAGTATGACTAGGGTCTGAACCGAACCAAGATATTGCTGAGGCTGCAGTTTTRTGATTCACGTTCGCGGTTTTCAGCATGGAGGCGATGATGGYRGACCTGTTCTGGCTCTCGGATGATCAGTGGACGGTGATCGAGCCGTTCATGCCGGTCAACCAACCCGGCCCCGAGCGCAAGGACGAYCGGAAGATCATCTCGGGCATGCTGCATGTGCTCACCTCAGGCTGCCGCTGGCAAGATTGCCCGGCGGAGTACGGTCCACGCACCACGGTCTACAATCGCTTCAACCGGTGGTCTCGGCGCGGGTTCTGGCGRGCGATGCTGGCCGCCTTGGCCAAGGCCGGGTGGTCGGGCGAAGCGGCAGCCATCGACAGCACTTACGTCAAAGCGCATCGCTCCGCCCACGGCGGTAAAGGGGGGGCAAAGCGCAGGCCATCGGCCCGTCGCGTGGGGGCCGGACGACCAAGATCCACAGATCGGAAGAGCAC
>NZ_LMMS01000030.1:0-202969 GCF_001422345.1 Methylobacterium sp. Leaf93
CTCAAAGACTTCCGTCGTATCGCCACCCGATACGACAAGCTGGCCCGCAACTATGCCTCCGCCGTCGCACTCGCCGCTGTCATCGCCTTCTGGTGCTGATTGAGTCCAGACCCTAAAAGTTGTTGGACTGCGATTGTCCGCGTTTTGAGAGAACTGCCATTTCGCTTCAGTACAGGAAGTGGACATTCTCAGGGGAGAAATGGCAATGCGCATCAATAAGTGATGATTTATCAATGGTTTACGACGGATTGCTGAGCCAGGCGAATTTTGGGGAGCCTAGTCCTCCCCCACGATCTCGGCCGCCGCGATCAGATTGACCTGCCCCTTCCGCTCCCCGCGCATGCGCAGGAGGAACCCGCGCTGAAGATACGCGCTGATCTCGTCGTCTCGCACGGCGATCTGATTGGCGGCATGATGCTTGACTCTGCCGTGGGCGGGGTCGGCCATGCGAAAGAAGCCGTCGCCGAAGCGGTGGGGCACAAATCGCTCGCCGTCTGGTGTGACGCGCACGAAGCGCGCTGCTGATCGGGGGGAAATTGTGGGTATGGCAGACGACGGCTGCGGCGCCTGAAGCTGCCCGGTGTCACAGGACAAGGCGGTGATGCCGGTAGTGGTGGTGGCATCACCGCCGATCAGTTTCCCACCGCACTCCTCGTCAGGGCCGCCGGTACCGGCGGCGCTGCGCCCGCCGGGTCGAGGTCGAGCTGTCGTAGACGCTGTCGGATCAATTCCTCGCGTGCGGCGACAAACTCGGGCAGCGCGCTAACCTGCCAGAGCGCTGGATCCTTTGGGATCAGATGCCGATCTAAGAACGCGACATCGCGAGTGCGCAGCCATTGTTCGAACGGCAAGTTGCTCTTCTCAAGGTTCTCGCGCGCGAGCAACAGTTCCAGGTTCCCCAGCCGGTTCACGCTGTCGAGGATACGTTGAATGAGCGGTTCCGCTAGGTTCTGGGCAGCGAGCGCCTTTCGGTCCGCAAGCGATCGCGGGATGATGTGGTCGATGTGGTGCGGCGTCGAACCCCAAGCCTGCGTGTCGTAGAGGAGCGAGAGCGCCAGGAAGCAGGTACGCTTACCGTAGCCGACGTCGAGGACACCTTCGATGTTGTTCTCGTCGAAAGCGATCGCTCGCCCGCGCGAGGCCAGGCCCTCAACAAGAGCGCGGTGGGGGAAGTCCCGCCCCGTCTTTAACGCCTCCTGCAGAATTGCACGTGCCACGCCGATCGTCCGGTCAGAGCTTCCGCCGAACACGCCATTTAGGAGGCTACCGAGCAGCCACTGGTGGACGTGTCGTGCGTTGGAGGCCTCAAACGGTGTCGAGCCGTCGAGATTGCCGCCGCCGATTCTATGGAGGTAATAGGCGATCGGCAGGAGCGCATTGAGCGAGGTCAGCGTCTCCCCGTCGATGCCGAAGCGGTTCACGAGTCGCAGCGTCGCTTCAAGACTCGCTTTGATGCGCGTCCAGTTTGCCTCGATGCGCGCGAGGTTGGGCGTCGTGAAGTTGCCAACCTTGTAGCGCTGATCTAGGTCGCACAGCACGAGGCAGGACTTCATTACGAAGTCTTTGTCGAGCCGGTTCTTCGCGTCGAGCCCATCGTTCAGGTGGTCAACGAATGTGTAGATCTCCTGACGGGCGCTGACACCTTCCCACTGCGCGGTAATCATCGATAGCAACAGGTCGGACTTGCTTAGCTTCGTCCCGCCGTCGTTGGCGCGGATGAAGATATCGAGTACGCGGTCGTAGGACTGATCTTTCTCGGTGTAGTAGGCAATGACCTCGTCTTTCCACACCATACGGTAGAGTCGGTCGAGGGTTTTTTCGACAATTCTCCCCTGCGCCTTTGTGGACGTGTCAGGCAGGGCATCGACCATCGCGTCCTTAAGCCGATCGAAAGCGTCGTCGCTGATGCAGTCGAGGATGCGTCCGACCTTCAGCCAGAGGTGCTGGGCGTCGCTCTTCGGCTCCTGCTCGAAAAAACGCAGTCCGTAGGTGATGCCGAGGTCCTCGTCGTCGGATACCGCGTCATCGGTGGCTGGGTCCTTGAGAAGGTCAAGGTAGAGACGCTGCCGGCTCCAAGAGTCGGGGTTGTGTCGTCGACCGTACTTCGCGCGCACTGAGTACGTACCACGCAGGCCAATGAGCAGCGATGTCAGGCGCTGCTGACCGTCGAGGACGAGGTTGATGTCGCGTCCGTCGGGCTCGGCCATCTCGTTGTGTGTGTCGCCGTGGCGGAAGTTCTCGATGAACTTGTAGATCTCCCAGTCGGTGCGCCGCTCGGGTCGGATCTCCCAAAATAGAAAGGAAGAGATTGGGTACCCCTTCAGAAGGGAATCGAACAAGGCGACGATCTGCTCGGGCTGCCAGACGTAGGGGCGCTGGATTGCGGGCAGGAAGTAGCTTCGATTGATCTGATCGAGGACGCGACCGATGGTGGACGAGACGTAAGACATTGCGGAGCTAAACGACCATCATGAGGATGACGGACTAGCTGCCAAGCTTCCGGCGCGGCGTCCATCGGCGTTTTCAGAATTTGAGGTGGTGTGGCTTCCGCGTGCGGACGACAGCTTGACGCTACCGCTACCGCTACCCGCACGAACCGGCCGGCTAGCTAGGGGGGATAGCCCTGTTGAGGTGGTGGGGCTGAGCTACAGGTCGGCGGTGGCGATGAAGGGGCGATCCGGGCAGAACTGGCGCGGTTCGGGTTCCATAGTTTCAAACACTTAGACTGGGCTGATTTCGCGAGAATTGTGAGATGTGGTCACTCGAGGGGGCGGGTGACCGGTGGCGTTGTGTAGCCGTGTTTGCTGCGTCGGTGTGGTGGGCCGCCGGTCTCGATGAAGGGCGGTTGTTTAGGTCGTGATGCGGCCAGCTGCCCGCGCTTCCCTCGCGTATTGGGACAGTGGCCGGTCTGGGGTGAAGTGGGCGTCGCGCTCGATAGGTAGACGAAGGCGGCCGCGGATTGCGTGCAGTTCGCTAATGAGAACGTAGCCGAGTTCCGGGCAGCCGTGGCCGATGTCGCACAGGCCGAAGGCGCGGTCGGGCTCGGTTGGGTCGAGTTCGCTGAGGAGACAGGTGCCGGGGCCGTCGGGCATGAAGAGCCTGATGACCGGGGGCGGGTCGAAGTTGGGGTCGTGCTGCGACTTGTGTCCGTTCGTGAGCAGTTGGCTGCGGTCGGCGTCCGTAATCATGTTGGCGGTGGTGTTGGTTCGCACCTTCGGGGGTGGGTTGGGTTGGTGGCATGCGGTCCCCGTCCTGGCCGTTGGGGGCCGGGACGGAGTCGGTTCGCGGTGATATCGGATGAAGGGGCGGCCGGTGGCTGCTGGTGTCAGATGTCAGGCCGCGGTGGCTGTGGCCGGGCGGCGGGAGCGGCGGGCTGACGTGGCGGCGGCTGTGAACAGCGTCTCGGGGACGGTGTCGAGATGAAGCTCGCCGTCGACCAGCCAGAAGTCGGTGTAGCGGCGGTGGAGGTTGCGGGCGTGTCCGGGCAGGCCGGCGGCGGCAATAGCTGTAATCACGCGTTCGAGGGTGAGTGGGATGAAGGGGATGCGCCCTGCTTGAGCCGATTGGAGTTGGCGGGCGTAGGTCGTAGCTGCGGCGTGGGCCAAATGGTTGTGCTGGGGGGCGATGAACGCGAGGACGGCGTAGTCCGCGAGACCTTCGTCCAGGATCGTGGCCGCGAGGCAGTGCTGCCGGAAGAGCTGCTGGCAGGGGTTGGTTGTTAGGGTCGGGGCGGTGGGGTCGATGAAGAGGTCGGTGGTCGGGGCGAGGGTCGTGTACCGGTCGTTGAGCCGTGGCGCGGGTTCGTAACCGCTCTCGCTGTACTTGACCTCGATGCCGATGAAGACCCGGTCGCCTGTTGCCGAGTGGCCGCGGATCGCGAGGTCGAACGCGGTGCCGTCTGCTGTGAAGCGGGGGTCGCCGCGGCCAGGGCTGTGCTCGAAGATGAACTCCGTCACCTCGGTCATGACGCCGGGGAACAGGTCCGCGACGAAGCGGATGGCGAGGGCGGGGTCGCGTTGCAGCAGGGCGAAGAGGTTGAAGGTCAGGGGCTGGGACGAGAGCAGGTTGGTCTTGAGGCGTTCGACGTTATAGACGGCGCCAAGTTCCCGGTAAGCCAGGGCGCGGGCGACGGTCGGCACAATGTCGGGATGAAGGAAGTTGGCGCCCTGGTCGCCGGCCGTTGTGCTGATGCGGGAGCCGAGGCGGCGGCGCTTGCCGGTCGTGCCGGCCGGGAGGTGGCCGGTGGGCAGGTCGTGGTCCTCGCGCCAGAGGGCCTGAAGGAAGCGGGCGGCGGCCTTGAAGCGGTGGTCGGCGGGGATGAAGACGTGGTGGTTTCGGCGCTGCGCCTCGGGGATGATCGGCAGGATGGTGAGCGGTCCGAGCCCGGTGGGGTCGAAGGCGTCGAGATGGGTGGACGAAGGGGTGTGGTCGCTGGCGGGGGGCAGCGGGATGAGGGCGTTGTGGGCCATGAGGAAATCCTGACATGCGGCCGCGGTGGTGCGGTCAGGTCAGGATTCCCGTTGATGGTCGGATCATGAACGAGAATGGGCGGCAGTGGCAATGGCGGCGTGCCGGACGAAGGATTGGTGGTAGCGGGGTGCCGGATCGGTGTTGGCTGAGTGGGCTGGGGGACGTGCCGACGTGGTGGCTGCGTGGGCAGCGGGCAGGTCGTAGGTGGCGTAGGGGCTGGTCGTACGCAGTGCCAGCGGTCGTACGTAGGGACGTAGGTGGTTGGGTGCATGCCGGCGCCTACCGGACGGCTACGTGCCGTACTCGCTATCCCATCCGGTATTCGAATGCCCTAATTCTTTTATAGCGGGTTCGAACATTCGAAAACACACGGTTGCGCCTGCTCCCTCTGCAGCGTTGCGCCGGTGTGTTGTCCGTCTCGCTGGTGCGCCGGATGTGGCGACGCCGGTTACGCGTCCTGCTTCGGCCTTGTACGGGCGACGAGGCGGTCCATCGTGTGGTCCGCGAGATCACGCAGCGCATGGGCCATCTCGTCGAGCCAGAACGGCTCCAGGCGATACCGAATGCGCAAGACCAGTTCGGTCTGGTTCTGCCCTGATCTTGAGCGGATCGGTGCCCAGTCGAACGAGAGAGCCAATCCGGTCCCGTCATCTTCCTGTTCGGAGTCGGTCATTCCATCCGTGGTGGCCGAGAATCGCTGACGCGATATGGTGGTCGTCCATAGAGGGCATCGTTCTTCGATTGCGCCGTCAGCACGGCGAAGCATGAGTGCTCCTCGATCACCCCGCACGGCAGAGAGGCGGATACCGACGAGGGGAAGCCGGAAGGAATCCGGGCGTAACGCGAAGAGATTCGGTCCCTTTAGAACCGACCAGATCGTATCGTTTGCCACGCCGAGGGTACGAACGATCTTGATCGTACCTTCAATGTCAGCAGGGGCGATACGGCGTCGAAGCATTGTGAGCCATCCAGTCGAAGGGACGCCTCACCGCAGCTTGATCCGATGCACGATGTAAGGGGAAGAGTTGGGCGGGACAGAGTACCTGGCCCGAAAGCTTGAGTGTAAGGGGTAGGCCGATGCGTCGGTGTATGTAGCAAGCTTACGGTGAGGCGCTGCCGAACATGCTCGGCGACGCTCGTATAATCGTAAAGCTTAAGATTGGATAGTTCTTCGCTTTGCAGCGATTGTGTCTACCTCCGCAGGACATTGCGCCAAAGCTATATCGTCCGCTGAAGGAGAAGACGGGGCCGCATTGCTTATCGCGGATGTTGTCCAGCTGCAGGAGCCGTCCGTCAACCTTTTACTGACCTTCGGAATGTCCGCTTCGCAAAAAATTGAGTGTAAGCGACATAAGGCTTGGCTAGATGAATTGTTGCCAGTCCGTCGTCGATATGAGACGAAAGCAGAAAACGCTGGTATGACAGCTCACAATCCCCCTGTAGTTGCGGCGACCGACAGGGCGGCCTTCTCTCACTTCTTTCCTGACTGTCCTCTTTATCTGTTAGCACGAAGCTTGCAAATTGGCCGACCTTCGAGTGGGAAGCGCGAGGTGCATTTAGGTGACCAATAGACGTGGGAGCAAGATTGCATTGAGCGCGCACTGGCGCACACAGGAAATGTTCCTTCTTCAAGAAGTCATGAACCTGATCGGCAAAGGTATCCGCCTCGACCACGTCGCACGAGAGATGCTGCATCTCCTATCCGAGATCGTCGGGCTCAACCGCGGTCGGATCGTCCTGAAGGACCCGAACGGGGATGGCTATCGTATCGCGCATTCCTATGGCCTTACGCGCGCGGAGGTCGAGCGTGGCGTTTACGCTCTTGGAGACGGCATTACCGGGCGCGTCATCCAGGACGGCCATCTCATCATCGTCCAGGACATCGATAAAGATCCGGCCTTCCTCAGGCGGGCCGTCGAACGCGCCAAGCTTCCGCAAGGGATCGTCTCGTTCCTGGCGCTTCCGATCCGGGTGGAGCAAAGAACGGTGGGCGCCATCGCCTGTCACCGGATCCGCCACCGTGAGAGGGCGCTCTCCGACGATCTCACCATCCTGCGCATCATCGCTACGTTGATCGGTCAGCTGCTGACCCTAAACGAGCGCGTCGAGCAGAAGACGCGCGCGCTCGAGGAACACAACGACATGCTGGCGCGTGAGCTTCGCATCAAGCGGGCTCGCTACGGCATCATCGGCACGTCGCCAGCGCTCCTGCGCGCCCTCGCTCAGGTCGAGAAGGTCGCGAGCGCGACGGCGAGCGTCCTGCTGCTCGGCGATTCGGGAACCGGCAAGGAACTGTTCGCGCGAGCGCTCCATCTCGCCAGCCCGCGGCGGGGCAAGCCCTTCATCAAGGTCAATTGCGCGGCCATTCCCGAAACCCTCTTCGAATCCGAGCTGTTCGGCCACGAGCGCGGCGCGTTCACCGGCGCGGTCGAGGCCCGCGCGGGTTGGTTCGAGCAGGCGAGCGATGGCACCATCTTTCTCGACGAGATCGGCGAGATGCCCGCCCTCCTCCAGACCAAGCTGTTGCGGACCCTTCAGGAGGGCACCGTCGTGCGCCTCGGGGGCAAGCGCGAGATCCGGGTCGACATGCGCCTTGTGGCCGCGACGAACCGGGATCTCGCGGGAAACGTCGCGCAGGGCCGCTTCCGCGAAGACCTGTTCTACCGCCTCAACGTCATCCCGATCACGCTGCCGCCGCTCGCGGAGCGACGGGGCGATATTCCCGATCTCGTGCTGCATTTTCTGACGCGGGCGAACCAGGAGAACCAGCGGAACGTCAACCTGACACAGGCCGCGATCGCTTATCTCGCTCGCCAGCAATGGCCGGGCAATATCCGGCAGCTCGCGAATTTCATCGAGCGAACGGTGCTGCTGTCGAGTGAGGGCGTGCTCGATGTGGACGACCTGCGGCCGATGCTCGGAGACGCCGCCCGGACGTCGATTGCCCTCCCCGGCTCCATGGAAAGGGATTTCCTGGCCGCCCCAATGGCGACGATCCGCCCCTATCTGTCGGCCGACTCGCACGGACACGAGCAATTGCGCCTCGCGCTCACCCAGGCCGGGGGGAACAAGACCCGGGCCGCGCAGAGACTCGGCCTCACCGAGCGCCAGTTCTCCTACCGATGGAGGAAGCTTCAGCCCGCGCCCTGAGCCGGACCGACAAAGTTCGACAATGTCGACATAGTGTCGACATTCGGCGGGGCGCAGATCTGGACGAGCGAACCGAGACCCTCATTAAGTTACTGCTGCATAAGGCTTTTCAAAAAGATTGAGCGCACGGCCGCCCTGGCACCGGCCTTGCGCATCCCTCCTCGAGCCGGCCCCAAAAACGAGTGGGGCACGTGCAGCAAGAGGAGCTAACCATGAGCGCCAGCGCCGCCCCGACGACCCTCACGACCTACCTGCGTCCGATCGATCGCGACGGCCTCGCCAAGTTCGCCGAGAAGGGCCGCGCCAATCCCGGTTCACGCGGGACAAACAAGGTCCACACCGTCGTCGACGGCCAGTATCGAACCCTCAGCTATGTCGGCAATCACCAGCCGGTCGTCGTCGACGAGCCGTTGCACCTGTTCGGTGAGGGTACCGCCCCGGCACCCGGCGAGATCGTGCTTTCGGCGCTGGGCGGCTGCCTTGCCGTCGGCATCACCGCCGTGGCGACGTGGAAGCAGGTGCGCCTGTCGCGCCTCGAACTCCACATCGAGGGCGACATCGGAAACCCGGCCGCCTGGGGTGCGGGCGGTGCCGAGAAGAAGCCGGAGGAGATGGGCTTCCAGGCGATCCGCGTCGCCGTGACCATCGAAGGCGACGCGACACGCGAGGAGCTCGACGAGATCGTGCGCCACGCGAATGTCTATTCGCCGGTCGCCAACTCCATGCGCAACCCGATCCCCTTCGACATCGGCTTGGCCGACTGAAGCCGGAGGCGGGACCGGTCGGTCCCGCCCCGTCCGATCCCTTCTGAGGAGATTGCACGATGTCGAGCGCCCCCGCTCTTCGGCTGGCCGATGACCCCATTGCGGTGGCGCCACGCGTCACGCCCGCCGCTTCCGAATGGACGGATGAGACCGTCCTCGCCGGAACGACGGCCATTGCAGACGGTCCCCTGAGCGCGGCAGCGGCCAAGATCGACCACGGGGCCTACCCGCTCGACATCATGGCCGGGCTCGGTGGCGCAGGCGCTCTCGGCGTCCACCTCGACCGGCACGGCACCCGCGTCGGCCTCTCCATCGCCGCCATGCAGGCGGCGAGCCGTGCCTGCGGTGCCACCGGCTTCCTGATGTGGTGCCAGAACGTCTGCGGCCTCTACCTGGAACAGTCTGGCAATCCCGCCCTGACGGGGGCCATTCTCGACGACCATGCCGCGGGTCGCACCTTCGGCGGCACGGCCCTCTCCAACCCAATGAAGGCCTTTGCCGGAATCGAACCGATCCTGCTGCGCGCACGGCGCGTGCCGGGCGGTTACCGGGTCAACGGTATGCTGCCATGGGTCAGCCACATCGGACCGGGGCAGTATTGCGGCGCCATCGCGGGTGTCGTCGGCGCGGGCGACACGATCAGCCACGAGATCATGTTCCTGCTGCGCTGCGACCGGGCCGAGCTGCGGCCCTGTCCGCAATTCTCCGGCATGGAGGGCACCAGCACCTGGGGCTTGCGCCTGGACGAGTACTTCGTCGGCCAGGACGAGCTGATCGCCGATCCCGCCCGCCCCTTCATCGGCCGCATCCGAGCCGCCTTCATCCTGCTTCAATGCGGCATGGGCCTCGGCGTCGCGGAGGGAAGCCTCGATTCCATGATCGCGGTCGAGGAGATCCTCGGGCACGTCAACCAGTTCCTCGACGACCGCCCCGGACAGATTGCGGCCGAACTCGCCGAACTCCGCACCCGAATTCTAGAGCTCGCCGAATCCCCCTATGACGGCTCGAACGACTACCTGATCGACGTGCTCGACGCCCGCGCGCAGACCTCCGAGCTCGCGCTTCGCGCCTCGCAATCCGCCCTGCTCCACCAGGGCGCACGCGGCTACCTGATGTCGGCCGCGCCCCAACGGCGTATCCGCGAAGCGCATTTCGTCGCCATCGTCACGCCCGCCATCAAGCATCTGCGCTGGGAGATGGCCCGCCTGTCGCGGGAGATCCTTCCGTCCGATACCCGCGAGGGAGGCCGGGCATGACCGCGCTCGCGCCGACCGACGGGCTCGGGCCCTGGAGACAGTTCCTCTGCCGGGCCTGCGGCCTGATCTACGACGAGGGCGAAGGCGATCCCGATAGCGGGCTGGCTCCCGGCACCCGCTTCGAGGACATCGCGGAGGATTGGGCCTGCCCGATCTGCGGCGTCACGAAATCGGATTTCGAGCCCTATCAGCGGCGGGCATCCGTCGCGCCCGCGCCCGTTCCCCTCGTCCGGCAGCGCCGGCCGGGCGTGGTGATCGTCGGGGCCGGCGTGGCGGGCTGGAGCGTCGCCGCGGCGATCCGCGCCGAGGATGCGCAGGTTCCGATCACCCTGGTGACGGCCTGCAGCGGCGACGTCTACCACAAGCCGGAACTCTCGGTCGCGCTCGGACGCGGCATGTCACCGGACACTCTGCGCCGGGAGAGCGGCGCGACCGCGGCGGCCCGCCTCGGCCTGCATCTTATGCCCGACACGGTAGCGGTGGGCCTCTCGCCGGATCGGCATCGGCTGCGGACGACCCGTGGCACCCTGGCCTACACGCAGCTCGTTCTCGCCCACGGCGCCCGTGCGGCATTGCCGGCATGCCTCGACCCCACGCTGTGCTGGCGTATCAACGACCTCGCGGCATGGTCCGCCCTGCATGCCGAACTCGGGCGCGGTCCTCGCACCGTGGCGGTGATCGGCGCCGGCATGGTCGGCTGCGAACTCGCCGAGGATCTCACGCGTGCCGGTCATGGCGTCACGCTCATCGGCGCCGGGACGCTTCCGCTGCCCGAACTCCTGCCCGCGATGGCCGGTCTTCGCCTCCTGGCGGGCCTGGAGCGCCTGGGCGTACGCTACCGTGCCGGCACCCTGGTGACCGGCCTGAGCCGCAGGCCGGACGGCCATGTCACGCTCGCCCTCTCGGACGGCGGGGTGCTGGACGCCGCCACCGTGGTCGCGGCGACGGGCCTCGCCACGCCCTCGCGGCTCGTCCGTGGAGCCGGCCTCGCCTTCGAACGTGGCATCGTCGTCGAACGGTCGACGCTGCGGACAAGCCGACCCGACATCTTCGCCCTCGGCGACTGCATCAGCATCGACGGCCAGCCCTGCCGTTACATCGAGCCGGTCGCACGGCAAGCCGAGGCGATCGCGCATGCCATCGTCGGCCGGGCGCATCCGGGCTACGCGCACGCCGCACCCGTCATCCGCCTGAAGACGCGCTCCGCGCCGGTCGAGCTCCACGGCATCCCGGTTCCGGGCGCCCCCTGGCACGTCGTCGAGGACACGGAACGCCGCCTTGCGATGGAGCAGCGGCACGACGGCGGCACCACCGCCTGGCTCGCAGCCTGAGGAGTCGCCGATGACGAGCGCCGTTCCCGCACTCGATCCCGTTCTCTCGCAGGCGCACGAACAGGTGGCGGCGACCCTCTCGGGCGCTGTTCCCCGACCTGTCGTGCAAGGCTTCTTCGACGAGCCGACGAACACCGCGACCTTCGTCGTCCACGATCCCCAAAGTCGTTCCGCGGCGGTGATCGACAGCGTCCTCGACTTCGACCCGGCATCCGGGACGTTGTCCTACGAGGCGGCGAACCGGGTCGTCGCCTCTGTGCGCGCGCAGGGCCTGACGGTGGAGTGGATCCTCGAGACCCACGTCCATGCCGACCACCTCTCGGCCGCCCCGTACCTTCAGGAGCAGCTCGGCGGACGGCTCGCGATCGGCCGTGGCATCGTCCAGGTCCAGGACGAGTTCGGGAAGCTCTTCAACGCCGGCACCGAGTTCGCCCGCGCCGGCGCGGAGTTCGACCGCCTGTTCGATGACGGCGACCGTTTCGCGGTCGGCGGGATCGAGGCCCTTGTGCTCCACGTACCGGGTCATACATCCGCCGACCTCGCCTACGTGATCGGGGACGCGGCCTTCGTCGGCGACACCCTGTTCATGCCGGATTACGGCACGGCCCGTGCGGATTTCCCCGGCGGCGACGCCCGGCAGCTGTTCCGCTCGACCCGAAGGCTGCTGGCGCTTCCAGACATTACGCGCCTGTTCCTGTGCCACGACTACAAGGCGCCCGGCCGGGACGAGTTCATCTACGAGACGACGGTGGCCACTCAGCGGGCCGAGAACGTCCACGTCCGCGACGGAATGGCGGAGGACGATTTCGTCGCGATGCGCACCGCGCGTGACCGCACCCTGAAGGCGCCACGGCTGATCATGCCGTCGATCCAGGTGAACATGCGCGGCGGACGCCTGCCGCAACCGGAGGCCAACGGCACGCGCTACCTCAAGATTCCGCTGACGACGGTCCGGTCATGAGCATGGGCGAAGCGCTTGGACCGTCCCCGGCGCGGGTCTTCCCGCAGCGCCCGATCCGGCCGATCGAGGGGAGCGGGTGTTGACGCTCGAACCTGTGCAATACGCTCTCGGCGCGAGTTCCGGTTCGCTGGTCGGGCTCCTCCTCGGGCTGGTCGGCGGCGGCGGCTCAATCCTCGCCCTCCCGATGCTCATCCACGTGGTGGGGTTGCGCAACACCCATGTGGCGGTGGGAACGGGCGCTTTCGCCGTCGCCGCCTGTTCTCTTGTCAACCTCGTCGGCCATCTTCGGGTCGCCCGGGTCCCGTGGCGCGCGGCGGGATTGTTCGGGGCGGCCGGCATCGTCGCCGCGTTGCTGGGCGCGGATCTGAGCAAGCAGTTCGACGGGCACCGCCTGCAGTTCCTGTTCGCTCTGGTGATGCTCGCGGCGGCGGGCCTGATGTTCAAGCGACGGTTCGCACCGGCCACCGCGCCGATGGAGGTCACTCGGGAGAGTGTGCCCAAACTCGTCGGCTACGGAAGCGCCACGGGCCTGCTGTCGGGCTTCTTCGGCATCGGCGGAGGCTTCCTCATCGTCCCCGGACTCGTCGCCGCCACCGGGATGCCGCTGGTGAGTGCCGTCGGCTGTTCCCTCGTGGTCATCACGGCCTTCGGGGTGACGACCGGGCTGAGCTACGCGCTGTCCCACCTCGTGGATTGGGCCCTCGTCCTGGCTTTCGTGGCCGGGGGAGCGGGAGGCGGCCTCATCGGCCTTCGTCTTCGTTCCGTCTGTATCGCCCGCAAGGGCGCGCTGGACACGGTGCTGGCCGCCATCATCGGAGGCGCGGGGCTGGTGATGCTGATGCGGTAGATCCGAGCGCAACGAGGGTGTTCGCCACCGGCCGACACCGCGAATGAAGACGATCCGGCCTGAGATCCGAACGAGTATTGGCCTTCAGCCGCTCTCCGGAAACAGACCTGCCGGCTCAGTTCTTGCTGCCATTTTTCTAAACGATCATCACCGGAGTCCGCGATGGCCCTGTTCGATAAGTATTCCGGTTCACGACCCCGCCTGAGCCGCCGTGGCTGCAGCTGCGGGGTGCATGTGAGCCAGGCCGAGCACGAGGCGGCGCTCCCGACGGGCGACGCCGCTGTCCAGCGGGTCGTCGAAACGTCGATGATGCGTGCCGTATTCCCGCGGGAAGCCGAGCGCCGCGCCTTCCTCCGAAGCGTCGGCGCAGCGACCGCCGCGGCGGCGATCAGCCAGTTCCTGCCGACGCGGTTCGTGGCCGAGGCCTTCGCGGAAGGGGCGAAGCCCGAGAAGAGCGACCTCAAGGTCGGTTTCATCCCGATCACCTGCGCCACGCCGATCATCATGGCGAAACCCATGGGCTTCTACGAAAAGCAGGGCTTGAACGTCGATGTGGTCAAGACCGCCGGCTGGGCTGTGATCCGCGACAAGACCCTGAACAAGGAATACGACGCCGCCCACATGTTGGCGCCGATGCCCATCGCGATCAGCCTGGGGCTCGGCTCGGCCGCGGTGCCCTTCGCGGTGCCGGCCATCGAGAACGTCAACGGCCAGGCGATCTGCCTGGCGATGAAGCATAGGGACAACCGCGACCCGAAGAACTGGAAAGGCATGAAGTTCGCGATTCCGTTCGACTACTCGAACCAAAATTACCTGCTGCGCTACTATCTGGCCGAGCACGGCATCGATCCCGACGCGGATGTACAGCTGCGTTCGGTGCCGCCGCCCGACATGGTCGCCAACCTGCGGGCCGACAATATCGACGGGTTCTTGGCACCCGACAACGTGGTCCAGCGCGCGGTCTACGATGGCGTCGGCTTCATCCATATCCTGTCGAAGGAGATCTGGGACGGGCATCCCTGCTGCGCCTTTTCGATCGCGCAGGATACGATCCAGCAGATGCCGAACACGACGGCGGCGTTGCTGCGGGCCATCATGGAAGCGACGGCGCATGCCTCCAAGCCCGAGAACCGCAAGGACATCGCCGCCGCCATCGCTCCGGCGAACTACCTGAACCAGCCCCAGACCGTCATCGAGCAGGTCCTCACCGGTACCTACGCGGATGGGCTCGGCGGCGTGAAGAAGGACCCCAAGCGCGTCGCCTTCGATCCCTTCCCATACGAGAGCTTTGCGGTCTGGACCATGACGCAGATGAAGCGCTGGGGTCAGATCAAGGGCGATGTCGATTACAAGGCGGTGGCGCAGCAGGTCTACCGTGCGACCGATGCCGCGAGATTGATGAAGGAAGCCGGCCTCACCCCGCCGACGGCGACCACCAAGACTTTCTCGGTGATGGGTAAGACCTTCGATCCGGCCAAGCCGAAGGAGTACATCGACTCCTTTAAGATCAAGCGGGCCGGCTGAATCATTCGCATCTGTGTGGGACCGTGACAGAACTATTCACTCAAGCGTCGGCGGCCGGCTGATGCGAGTTAGGTGAAAATCCGACCAGTGGGAGACACTCCTCTTTCAGAAAGGACCCGAAATGCTTGCGGATAGAGGGAGAAGGATCTGTTGCCCACCAACGTACGTGGTGAGGCCCCATTGGGCCACCATGATCAACGGCTACGGAATTGTTCGGTAATGTGAGTCGCTGCGCACGATTACGGCAGCATCGGTAAGGCCGAATACCCATCGCAACCTGTCGATAATACTGGGCCGCTGTAGCCGACGATCTGCATACAGGACGAAGTGGCGCGGAACCGTCTCGTAGACGATGCGGCCACGGGGAAAATGTTCGTATTCGTAGGACGCGATCATCGTCGGCAGGCCCCGTTTGCGGAGGCCGGCCGGACGTAGGCGGCGCCAGCCCTCCCAAATGTCGTAGTGCGCGCCGGGGTAGGTCAGGCAGTCGCCATAGGGCTCCGCCTCCGACAGCGGGAGCCTGGCATGAACCAGTTCCCAGGAGCCATCGCCCTCGCGTAGGCCCCAGAAGATGCCGACGCTCGGTGGAAGAGAAGTCGCAACCGACGGTGTTGGCCCATCGGTAGGCTGGTCGAGGGTGTTCGTCATGCGTCATCGCCCCCTTCAAAGAATGAACTTCCAGTCGATCCGTCGTACTCGTGCGGCCGTGTCGGTCAGGGTCGCCGAACACATCACGACGATGTCCTGTTTGATCGCCGTCGTGCCCGCCCGCACTGGGTTCGGCTTGACCATGAAGCAGAGCCCGGTCGCGGGCCAATGCTTCTGCGTGTCCGGTGCGTTGACCGACATCAGGGTCAGTGAGTTCACGCTTAGGGCGTAGCCGTATGCGTTCTCCATGTCGGGCGTCTGCGCCGTCGTGAACGCGACGACCATCTTCGCGCCCGTCTTGCCGTCACCGTAGCCGGTGACGAACGTGACCTCGCCTTCGCCATCGTCCACGAGGCGGAGGTCGTTGTTACAGGAGGTAGCTTGCCCGTTGACCTTGAGTTCGAGGCAATGCCCTGGGTTTACCTCGTCGACGGGTGGGTTGGCCAGCGCTGCCTCGCCTGACAGTAGGGCAAGGGCGAGCGCGATCATCTTACGCTTCATGGAAGGTCCGTTCCTAGCGAAGTGGGAGGCGTGCTGTGGGGCTAATTGGTCCGATGGTATCGACGGGGCTTGGCCCCACCGTCACCCGTTCAGCGCCGCTTGAGGGTGCCGCCGAAGTCGCAGGACGGTCCGTGAAAGTGGTCGCAGTTTTCCGAGGTGATTTGCACGCGGCTGCGTTCGCCGTTGTAGCGAACCGTAATCTCGCAGAACTCGTTGGGATCGTCGGCCTTCACCCGCAGACGAAGGGTGCTCGCGTCCAGCTTCCTGGCGGTGCCGCGGACCTCACCCGTGCATTGGTTCAGGATCGCCGTATCCGCGATCACCAGATACGCGCTGTTCTCATCATCTCTATCGACGACGAGCACCTGGAGTTCGAGGCGGCCATCGCCCCGCCCCTGGAAGCGACCTTCCAGTCTCAGATCTGCGTAAGCGTTTGATGTGAGCAGAGACCCGACGGCTGCCAGGGCGATGATGAACGGACGGCAGCGAGCTGACTTGACCTGTTGGGAAGCCGCTGCGCGGGCGAGTGTGGAAGGCATCGCGTGTGTCCTCTGCTGTCGGAAAAGCCGACAGAGGGGATTCACGTTGGCCCGCCTGAAATTTACAGGGCAACGTTGATTCTGGGTGTGGCAGACTGCCTCATGCCGTTGCCGGCATACCAAACTGAGCTTTCAGGTGTATGCCTCTACACGCCGTTGGAGGAGGCCCGTAAGCTTCTGGTTTGCGCCAAATGCGGACATCAGGTGGCTGCCCAGAACCGGACACACAGCCTCGATGTCAGGAGGTCTGGTGTCGACCCGTTGAAGAAGGTGAGAACGGGTGCTCAGTCAGGCAGAGATCTACCGCCGGAACGAGTGGGCACCGACGAGCAATCATCATAAGCTGCGGCATCCCCGATCGTAGGCGTCGCGTAGGGCTTCCCGAGGCTTGTGAGAAAGTCTCCTCGGTAGAGTTCGACGCCGCGGTTGACACGGGCTTTGAAGCTCTCGCCAGATTCTTCTGGCTCCTGTCGAGCCAGGAGGCGCTTGAAGGCCCAGACGTCGAGCCATCAACTTCTCGGGTTAAGCCCAACGCGGCCAGCCCGCGTTATAATGGATACATTTCAAGAATGAGATTTGTTGATTTAAACCGCAGTTTTGTTCCGATAAAGAAGGATAAAGAAGCGAGCCTCGACATCGGACGGACATGGGGTCGCAAGATCGCTGGGTGGCTCGACTGGGATGAGCTGTTGAAATACCAGCGCGTGGTGCTTCTGGCCGAAGCATCAAGCGGCAAAACGGAGGAATTCCGTAACAGCGCGCAGGCTTTAGCAGCTGCCGGTGGCCACGCTTTCTTCGTGAGGGTCGAAGATTTAGCCGATGACGGCTTTGAGCAGGCGCTGGAAAGTCCGGAGGTTGCACGGGCTTTCGAGCGATGGCGCGCGCTGGATGATGGCGGAAATGGGCCTGAGGCTCGGTTCTTCCTCGATTCTGTCGATGAAGCTCGCCTGAACAATAAGAGTTTCGAGAAAGCGTTGCGTCGCCTCGCACGTGAGTTGGGTGGTGCGCTCGAGCGGTCGCGGGTTTTTGCCTCCTGCCGCGTCAGCGATTGGAAGGGTTCGGATGACCGGGAGGCTTTTACGCGTATCCTTCCTGTACGTGCGAGGCCCGAACGCATTGCCGACCAAAGTGCGGCCGATGCTTCGTTGCTCGATCCCATCTTCAAGGAGCGGTCTCGCAATAACCCCGGTCCAAGACAGCGCTCGGAACCGCGCCCGTTTGACGAGCTGATCGTTGTGCAGTTGGTCCCTCTATCTTGGGACCAGCGACAACAATTAGCGACGGCGTCGGGGGTTTCGGATGCCGAGTCTTTCGGCCACGCTATCACTGAAAACGGTCTCGACACGCTTGCCGAAAGGCCTGGCGATTTACTGGACCTCGCCGACTATTGGACGTCCTATGGGCAGTTCGGAACTCTGTCAGAGATGATAGAGCATGGCGTCGCCCGAAAGCTAACGGAGCGCGCTTTCCGGCCCGACAACCGCGATCTGGACAGTACTCAAGCCCGGCAAGGCGCTGAAAGGGTCGCGGGGGCCCTCACCCTGGCAAAGTCGTTCACGTTGCGGGCCCCCGGCCATAACGCTGATCCGACGCTCGCTTCGGGCGCACTGGACCCTGTTGAGGTGCTGCCGGAATGGACCGAAGCTCAACGCAATTCGTTGACGCGGCGTGGTGTATTCACTCCCTCCACCTATGGACGGGTTCGCTTCCACCACCGAGGTACACAAGAGTACTTGGCTGCGAACTGGCTTGACCGCTTGCTCAAGCATGGTTGCCCACGCAGCGCCGTGCATGACCTGCTGTTCGCCGATCTCTACGGCGTTCCTACTGTCGTCCCTTCGTTACGAGCGACTGCAGCATGGCTCGCGCGAGAATATCCCGACGTCCGCGACACGCTGTTGCAGCGTGAGCCGCTGGTGTTGTTGCGTGAGGGCGACCCGCGATCTTTGCCCCTCGATTCAAAGGAGCAGCTGCTCCTAACTTATGCTGAGCGGCATGCGAGCGGCGAGATTTCCGACGATAGCCTCGATCATCGTGCTCTTTGGATGTTCTCCACGCCGCTGCTTGCAAACGCGATTCGACTCGCGTGGGGGCTCAACGCGCGGGAGGGATTTAGGGTCGATCTGCTTCGTTTGATCCGAGAGGGACCCGTCACGGCTTGTGCGGATCTAGCGCGCTTAACCGCTCTCGATGTGTCGGTGTCAGATATTCTGCGAACCTACGCGGTGGAATCGCTCGCTGCCTGCGGTGATCATGATGCGCTCACGGCGGTCGCAGCTTTGATCCGTTCAAGACCCGCTCCCGCGGGTTCACAATTGGCGATTGATTTCGCTAGATTCTTGTTTCCTTGTTACCTTTCAACCGACGACCTGCTCTTTCTGATCGAGTCCGCCGCACCGGATCGGAAAAAATCTCTCGGAAGATTAGGCTGGGCATTAAAGCAATTTTGGCGAAACTGCCCGCACGATGAAGCGAGGCTAAGGTTTTGCGATGGGCTTGGCCAACTCTGCCTCACCCCGCCCTTCGTATCTGACTATCGCCGCGTCTCCGTCCGGTTTGCCGAGCTTTCGCGCGATCTCGGTCAAATAGCTCGAGACTCCGTCCGACGCTTTGGAGAGAGAGCACCTTTACCTTTGCTCATGGCAGTCGAGCGTGCGGAACGCGACCATAGCGCTCTCAACGACGACAAACCAAGTCTATCGCTCGAAGAGTTAGTCAACAGCCATGCTGGTTTGAAGCGATCTCTGTTCTGGGCGGACGTTGAGGAAACCCGTCGAAACGCAACTCAAACAGCCGATCGCCCTTCGGCAGTTTGGCACATTTACTTTTCCGGTAATCCGCTTTGGCAGTTCGAGCAAAGTGATCGATCCTGGCTGGAAGCAGATGTTTGTAGTCGTGATCTTGAGGACGATCGACGCATTGCACTCAGCGCTGTGGTGAGATTGTTGCATCAAGCTCAGAAAGACACTTCGGCAAGCGATCCGACACTGAGATCGCACGAACCGCACCTTCGTATGCTTATGGCCGGTGGTGGCGAGCGTCTTGCCGAAGACCTTACAGGTTACCTCTCGCCGCCGGCAAAGCCGAGCGATGCTGAGCGTGAGAAGCGAGGAGTTCTGAGGGAGCAAAAAGTCGATGAAGCCCGCGAAAAAAAGGATAAGGCTTCATGGGTGCGATTTCGGGAGGAAGTTTCCGCAGACCCTACGATATTGCGTGACCCGGCCAGGCTCAGCAATTGGAAAGATGGCTCGCAAAAGCTGGAGGTTCTTACGCGGTGGCTGAGGCGAAGAACCGATGCGGACTACGAAGACGCTGCGCGCCAGTGGAGGTTGTTGGAAGAGGGCTTCGGGCGTGCAGTCGCGGAAGCCTACCGCGACGGCATGAAGGTGCTGTGGCGCATCACCGAACCAGCGCGGCCTGATCGCGGTTCCGGCGGCGCGGTGACAGAGAAGTATCCAACGATCCTGTCAATGTCAGGCATCGGCATCGAAGCGACAGAGGATGAAGGGTGGGCGGCGCGTTTGACCGAACCGGATACGCATCGCGCGGTTGCTCACGCTCGTCTGTCTGAGCGAGGCCATCCTGAATGGATCGACGGTATCATTGCGAGCCGCCCGTCGATTGCGCTTCCGGTGCTACGTGAGATGCTCGTTGACGAGTGGTCTGGCCGCCTGCCGGGCTATGTAAGTCCGATGGGGCACTACACGCGATCAAATACATCCATACCTTCGGCTGTCGCTGATATCATAGTAGAAATTGTGAGTGGACCGTGCGCTGACCAGCTTGATATCTTCGACCGCGGTCTTCGCCTACTGCTACGTATCAGTCTCGACGAAAGCAGCCGCGCTGCTCTTAGGCGCCTTTCACTACGACGACTCCGCGCCGCGGCGAAACGTGGGACCGAAGAATGGCTGAGCCGTCACTTTGCCATGTTGTTTCAGGTCGATGCCGACCGAGGCGTGCAAGAGTTAGCGACATGGCTGGATCGCCTAACAGCGCCCAGCGGGGCGGGATCGGGCCGTGTTCTAGCGGGGTACGCTGAAGACGATTTCGAAATTGCACCATGTCGCTCTACGATTGTGGAGCATGTCCTTGGCACAATGTTCGGCCGGGAAGACCGTTTACTTTGCTCGCGTGCGCTCAAAATTGTAAATGTTGGCGCGTTGACTGGCCTTGTGCGCTTAGCTTACCGGCACATCCGTCCCCAAGACGACATAGAGCACGAGGGCAGTTATACGCCAGGTCGACGAGACGCGGCGCAAGAGGCGCGCAATGTGATCTTGGGCGCATTGCTAGATCGGTCCGGTGCGGATGCTTACCGCGCGGTGCGCGAGCTTGCTGCCGATCCACTTTTTGAGGCCCGATGGCATCGGTTTAACGAACTTGCGCATGGGATGGCGGAGCGTGACGCTGAGCTTCCTGCGTGGAGCCCGCTTGAGGTTTTTCATTTTGAGCGCACCAGCGTCGCCCCCGCCAAGACGGGCGATGCTCTCCTTAAGGTAGTGACGGGCGTTCTGTCAGACATCAATGCCGACTTGACGGGAATTGGGTCCGACTCATCGTCCCGCGCTCTTCTGCAGCGAGCTGAGGTTGAGGAGGAGGTGCAACAATGGCTGGCGGAGCAGATGAACCTTCGTGCTGTGGGTCGCTTTCACGCCCACCGAGAAGCGCAGGTTGCGGGTGGGGACAAACCGGACATTATAGTTTCTTCAACAGCCTCGGCCGCGGAAGTCGCCGTCGAAGTCAAGCATGGCGGCCAGGGCTGGTCAGTTCGTGACCTAGAGAGCGCTCTGAATTGGCAACTTGCTGAGAACTATCTCAAACCAGTCAACAGAAGACACGGTGTGCTAGTGGTTTCTCACCATGGTGATCGCTCGTGGCGGGCACCGGAGGATCGCGCAGTTCTGTCATTTGAGAACGTGATGACACGACTGCAGGAAAAGGCAGAAGGACGAACGGTTAACCGCGTCGGTGCAATTTCGCTACGCGCGATAGGTATTGACGCTTCACGCGCTCCCGATCTCAGGCGTAGAGAGCGCCATTAAACGAAACACTCTCGGAGGTTACGATAAGCTCCGTCGACGGCCAGTAGGCACAAATGGTGCATAATACCAATCGGCATTGATCAGCACCCATACGCCCATTTTCGCCCCCCGAGGGATATGATCTTCCAGGTCTGATCTGTGAGCCTGTTCCAGGCTTTACAGCAGTGGTCGAGGACAAGCGAGCTGGCCTCAAGACCGCGAACGCCCGTCCTACTCGTGCCATCGCGGTTGTCCAGAGAGCCTCCCGAGAAAGCAATCGACGATAATTTTCGCGCTTGGTCCTTTTTTGCTCGCGCTGAGGCGAGTACACTATCGCTACCTCTGTCTCGGACAGGTGAGGGTTCCTGAAGCGGACCTCCCCAGCTTCCGCAAAGGGGCACAGATGGATGTTGGGCGCCGCCAACATCCACCCGTCGAAGACGTCCGCGGTCAAACCGCGTTTTTCTCAAGCTGTGAAGGCGGGAGATCGACGTCCAAGAGTGTTGCCGACCGCGTGGACTTTCAGGCCGAATCCATGTCCGCTCGTATCCGTTAGCCGCTTGAAGTGGCTCTGCCAGATCGTGCCGTCGCGTTGGTCCTTGTCGAAACCGAAGATGACGAGACGCGGCTCGGGGTCGACCGTGGGCGGGGTGCCGCTGTTTGCAACACGGGAGATGAGCGGATGAAGTGGGGCCAAAGCCGGAGTGCCGGTTTGCACCCGGCGGCGCATGGCGTCGATAAGGGCAAGCGCCTGGCAGACATCGCGATAACTCTGGCTGATCGCATTGGCATGATGTGCGAGGGTCCGCCGATACCGGTCGATCTGCTCCGCCACCCGCGGCGTTTCCCCGGCGCTGGCACGAAGTTCCGGGTTGGCAAAGTGCTTGGCCTCGTGGAAGACGATGCGGACTTCCCCGTCCTGTTCTTCCAAGGTCGCTACGTCGATCCGGTCCGCGCCCCCGGCTGCTGACGGTAATGGCGCTTGGGCTAACTCGCCTGCTTCCTCCTGGGCGGCTGCGACCAGGCCGTCCTTCGAATCTTCCGTCGTCAGCGGGGCAATGGCGCTAAACGCAACCTCGACGTCGATGACGTGGGGGCTAGCGAGGAGAAGGCCGTGCAGACCGATCTTCTCAGGGCCGGTGAGCGCGTCCGCAGCCTTGATCATTTCCCGCAACGTTGCTGGACCCTCGTAGGTGCGCCAGAGAGCGGTGTCGGGATCGATGTTGAATGTTCCGTCCGCGGCCAGGGTGACCGATCCCTGCTTCCGGCGGGTCAGGTACTTGGCGTGTGTGGTCGGTACGAGTCTGTTGCCCTCACGCTCCACGCGGAAGATGGAGGCGCCGCGGTAGTAGACATTCAGGTACTCGGCGCGGATCGCGATGACGAGGTCGCGTCTCGCCAGGACGTCTCGCCACCAATTGCCCTCAGACTGATTGGTAAGAGCTTCCAGTGCTGCGAGGTAGGTCTCGCTAAGGCCCCTGTAGAACGACGAAGACGACGAACTCACGCTGCGATCTCCCACCACTGACCGTCCTGTTTGATGCTAACGCTCGGACCGAACAATTCGGGGAAGCCGTCGGCGTGAAAAGTATGGATTGGTACGATCCGGCGCGGGGCGATAGCCTCCGCGAGCCGCTTCAGATCCGGGATGCTCGCGTGGCCCGACGTGTGGGCATGGGTAAGTGGAATGCCGCGCTCGGTCAGATCCGCCTGCAGGGCCAAGCCCCGTTCCTGGGCGAGGTAGCCGTCCCATTGAGACCAGATCGCGGTCGCGCCGGACAGGCACTCGGCCCGGTCGAGGTCTCGCAGCATGGCCGGCCGGAACAGGAAGGCGGCACGGGGTGCCATCGCCCGCAGATGTTCGGGAAAGATGCGGTTGGCCGCGTGGGCTTCGAGCAGGTCGAACCGCCCGGTCTGCTTGATCCGGACCCGTTGGTAGTGCGGCACGAATACGGCCATGCACGGCCAGTCCGATTGAGGAATGTTGGCGTTGCCGGTCGCTCGCAAGACTTCGGCTGCGTAGAGGTCGATGACGAGGGTTCGTCCGCTGCGCTTGCAGGCGCGGTAGAGGGAGACCATCCGGTCGATGTTCTGGGCAGAGGCCGCGACGAGAGCTATGCCGGCGGTATCCTGGAACAGCGAGACGAAGCGGTCCTCGACGTCGGACTCCGTCGGGAAACGCTGGTCCGGATCGAGGCGGCCGAGGCTGGACCCTTCCAGCAGCAGGAGATCGATGTTCTTCGGCGGGTGCCGGATGAAGCGCTCGAACAGACTGGCCTTGCGCCCATGTCCCCGGAAGTCGCCCGAGTAGAACAGGCGTTGCCCGCCGGCTTCGACGAGGAGGGCGTAGGCGTCGTAGGCCGAGTGATCGACGAGGGTCGGCGTGACCGTGAACGGGCCGAAGGTGAGGGGTTTGCCGTTCTCGATCGTGATCGTCGATGGCGGTAGGTAGGCGTCCGGGACGAACGGGGCGACGGCCGTCAAGATCGCCTGTGTCGCGGCGCCCATGACAACCGGGAGGTCCGGTCCGGCGAGATGGGCCAACCCGACATGGTCACGGTGTCCGTGTGAGAGGATAAGCGCCTTCAGATCACCGCCGCCGGCCATGCCATCCACGACTGGATGACACGACGCATCTCCCGGATCGCCGTCGAGCGGGAGGCCAAGGTCGAGGAGGATGCGGGCGCCTTCGTGGACCAGCTCTATGCAGGTACCGCCGATCTCACGCGTGCCGCGGTGGATACGAACCTGCATCTGAGCCGAGACCCCGTGCGGTCGTCGCGCCGCAGGCCAAGCTTAGCGGTAACCTGTGGCTATAGCCAGTGGTTAAATAGCCCGCCCTGCCCGCTCATTCCCAACTATGAAGGGTCGGGCCTTAGTCGCGTGGAACGTGCGTCGAGTACGTGTGGCGCAAGGAATCAGCCAAGAGCGGCTGGCAGCGGACGCTGGAGTGGACCGGGCGTATCTCGGAGGGCTTGAGCGGCAGGCCGAGAACCCGACAGTTGACCTTTTGGACAAGGTCGCTGACGCCCTTGCCGTGCCCCTGGGGGAATTGTTTGTAGCGCCCGCTGAAGGAGAAGCCCCGCCTGTGCCCCTGAAGGGCGGGCGCCGCCGCTGAACGCCTGGGTATTCCAGAGGTCAGGCGGTTTTCATTGCGTGCAAGGCAGTTAAATCCACTCCAATGGCTATCGTCTCGATGGCCGCCTGCAACTGCATCAAGGTCGAGCGCTTTGTGTAGAGAGCTGTCTCGCCCGCTGTAGCATGGCCCGTAACGTGGTCGATCACCGCTGAGACTACGCCGGCTTGATGCATCAGGGTTGTTGCCGTGTGCCGGAAGGAGTGGAAATCCAGTCCTGGTCGGTAAATTCCTACCTCCCGCCGGTAGCGCGTGAACCACTTGGTGAAGGCATGGCCGAGGCGGTCATCGGCTCCGCCCGGTTCAAGGCCTGGAAAGATCCGCGGTTGCCGGGACCGGCGCTGGGTGTCGACATGGGCGAGGAAGCCCAGCCGGACCAACTCGGAGTGCACGGGCACGCGTCGTACAGCAGTTGCGTTCTTCACTTTGCGTGGTGGGCGATCGTTCACATCGATGAACCAAACACCCCCGTCCTGCCGGATATCGTCGACATGCAGCTGACAGATTTCCTCCTGTCGCAATCCGGAGAATACGGCGATTAGAGGCAGCCAGAATTTTTCGTCGCGCAGGATGATGTGCCCTGGGACCGCACGACGGCGTTCGGAATGGCAACCGGTCCAAACTGGGCTCGCAAAAAGTTGGACGAGTTCGGCCTGCTCCCACATATCGCGCTGGTCGCTGGCCTTGCGCGTGCTGCTAAAGCGGAAGCCTGAGAAGATGTTTGTTGGGGCGTCATCCTTCGATACGGCGGCCGTCCAAAGCGAGGATAGCGCTGAGAAGTGCCGCTTGACCGTCTTCTGAGTGATGACGGGGGGACGTCCGATGGTGGGGAGCGCATCGTATGCGGCCAGGATCTGGTCGACGGTGAGGTCGCGGTAACGCGGATGCTTCCCGTAATCATTTGGTAGCCGCTCTATCCGTTCCCGGAAGCGGCCGGCATCCTTACGGGTGTACGCTGCAAGGGGGCGGTCCGCGCATAGGTCAATGAATAGCCGGAACGTTGCTCCCGCTTGGGCCGCTGTCTGTCGGTCCCAGGCGCCTGTGGCGACCTGTGTGGTACGGAAGGCCGCGCCGACTACAGATAATGGGTCGGGTGCCTCATGCGTCGCTTCGGGCTCGGGCTCGGGCTCAGACGCAGGCGTCGGTGCCGATGCGCTTTGCTCGGCGAGATGCGGTGGAGGGGGGTGTCGCCTCCAGCTGGGCTTTCAAAAGTTTGTCGCGTGGCTCGAAGTTGAAGTCGCCCTCGTGGCGGGCCTTGAGCGCTTCGGCCACGTCAATGCCTGCGCGCAGCATCGCCTGCCGCGCTTGGGAAAGTTCCGCCGGGCTTAGGTTGGAGGGTTTAATGCCCTGTTTGTTGAGCATCTGGGCGGTGACGAAGCCCGCCTCCTCCACTCGGTTGCACGCGAGCGCCTCCCGGTTCCGCGCCGCCATTGTCTCGTACTGAACGACACGGCGCTCACGGATGTCGTTCGGGATTGCGCCGCGCGTCAGACGCCCCTGGTTCTCCTGATCGAGAATCAGCCCGTAAAAATCCTGTACGAGGCGGGCGAGTTGGGCGTCGGTCAGCATCGGCGTCGCGTTCAGGGTCGAGAAGATATTCTCTGACGCGACGTATAGCTGACAGGCTCTTAGCTTGGCAGTCCGCGCGTCCGATGTCCCGAGGCTGCGTACCATCTCGGTGAGGCGCAATTTCGGCTGCAGGCCGGTCGGTATGCGTCGGCGGAAATGAAAGGTGCGTCCACGCAGGACGACATTCGCGATCGGTGCCACTCCGCTCCTTCGGCACCTGGCTGGGTGCCTTGTTGACTTAGGTGTGACAGTGGCTGGGGGACGAGGATTCGAACCTCGACTAGAGGAGTCAGAGTCCACTGTTCTACCGTTAAACTATCCCCCAACGAACCCGTGAAAGACACGGCGTTTTTGCCGCCGTTCTCCGAGCTTGGCCGGAAGCTTCGTGAGCGCTTCCGAACGAGGTTGTTCGCATAAGGCACTGTTCCTGTCCGGTCAACCACCCGAATGAAGCCAAACAGGGCGATCGCTCGAAGGGAAGGAATCCCGGAGTTGCGTTTGGCCGGAGTCACGGGGCGCCTGTCACGTCGGAGCGGCAAGCGGTCCGCACTTCCGGGCCTGCGTCGCCCGTACCCCGTGGAGATGCGGCCCGTGGAGGCGTGCGAGATCAAGGCCTGATCGACGTGCGGGGCAGTCGACCCGCGCATGCTCCGTGCCTCGAGCGGGTTCCCTAACGTCCGGACGCATGGCGGCCGGTCGGCTGCTGGTCGAATGGGGAGGATCGTGCCGGAAGGCCGGCTTGTCGAAACGGATATGCCGTTTTAGCCCCTATACCGAGCGGCGCCGATCCCGACCGATGGTCGTTCTCAGCACGTTCGGCGGACGCCCGCCGCCGCGCAGTCGCGCGGGCGGCCAGCGATGAGGTCTTCTCATCGTCGGCCGGTATTAGTGAAAACGTCTTGAGGTCCGATAACTTCTCGTGTCGTCTCGATCCGGGCCGGTCGCCGATATCCCCGATCCCGCGATCTCCGGCGCGGGCATTCCTGACGGAGGCGGCCGTGCCGGCTCGACCTGTCCCCCTCATTTTTGGGAGGGCTTCGAGGATGGGGAAAGTGAGGTCACGGCTTGGACGCGAACGATTACGATCTCCTCGTCATCGGCGGCGGCATCAACGGCGCGGGCATCGCGCGCGATGCGGTGGGGCGCGGCCTTCGGGTGATGCTCTGCGAGCGCGGGGATCTGGCCGAATTCACCTCGTCCTCCTCCACCAAGCTCATCCATGGCGGCCTGCGCTACCTCGAACATTACGAGTTCCGGCTGGTGCGGGAGGCTCTGGCCGAGCGCGGACGCCTGCTGCGGCTGGCGCCTCACATCATCTGGCCGTTGCGCTTCGTCCTGCCGCATGACGAGGGCCTGCGCCCCGCCTGGATGCTGCGGCTCGGGCTGTTCCTCTATGACCATCTCGCCCGCCGTCGCGCCCTTCCCGGCTCCGCCTCGGTGACTCTCCCAGGCTCGGATTTCGGCCTGCCGCTGCAGCCGCGTCTGACGCGGGGCTTCGCCTATTCGGATTGCTGGGTCGAGGACAGCCGCCTCGTGGTGCTCAACGCCATGGATGCGCGCGAGCGCGGGGCCCAGATCCGGACGCGCACCACCGTCGAAGCGGCCCGTCGCGACGGGACAACCTGGGTCGCCACGATCCGCCACGTCGGGACCGGCCGCAGCGAGGCCGTGCATGCGGGGATGATCGTCAACGCGGCCGGTCCCTGGGTGAGCGAGACCCTCGGGCACACGCTCGGCCTCGCCAGCCGGGCGGCGGTCAGGCTGGTGAAGGGCAGCCACATCGTCGTCGGCAAGCTCTACGAGGGCGATCACGCCTACATCCTGCAGCAGCCGGACGGGCGCATCGTCTTCGCGATCCCCTATGAGGGGGCTTTCACCCTCATCGGCACCACCGACGTGCCCCATTCCGGGGAACCGGGCCGGGTCCAAATCTCCGAGGACGAGACCCTTTATCTCTGCGACTGCATCAACCGGTCGTTCCGGGCTCGGATCCATCCCGGCGACGTGGTCTGGAGCTTCTCGGGCCTGCGCCCGCTCTTCGACGATGCCGCCGCGAAGGCCTCCGCGGTCACCCGCGACTACGTCCTCGACGTCTCCGACCGGGATGGCCGCCTGCCCGTGCTCTCGGTCTTCGGCGGCAAGATCACCACCTACCGGCGCCTCGCCGAACACGCGTTGGCCAAGCTCGCCCCCTATCGCCCCGGGATGAAGCCCGCCTGGACCGGCGATGCGGTTCTGCCGGGCGGCGACATGCCGGGTGCCGATTTCGAGGGGTTCCTCGCCGACCTCATGGCGCGCAGGCCCTTCCTGCCACCCGCGATGGCACGGCGTCTCGCCCGGGCCTACGGCACGCGCACGGACGGCCTGCTCGGCACGGCTCGGACCCTCGCCGATCTCGGGGCGGATTTCGGAGAAGGGCTCACCGAGGCCGAGGTGGCGTATCTGATCGATCGGGAATGGGCGCGCAGCGCTCAGGACATCCTCTGGCGCCGCTCGAAGCTCGGGCTGCACCTGCCGCCCGAGGGACGGGCGCGGCTCGAAGCCTATATGGAGGCCAAAGCCGAAGCGGCTTGACCGGGTACGCGAATTCGCTTCGCTCTTTGCTGTGTCGCAGGTTTTTCTCGCAGAACCGGGGGCCACTTCTGCGAAACCTGCTTAGGGGGAGACGGCCATGTCGCGCTATGTCGGGGCGATCGATCAGGGCACGACCAGCACGCGCTTCATCGTCTTCGATCGCGGCGGCGCGATCATCACGGTGGCTCAGCGCGAGCACGAGCAGATCTACCCCCGACCCGGCCATGTGGAGCACGACGCCAACGAGATCTGGCGCAACACCCGGACCGTGATGCGCGAGGCCCTGGAGACGGCGGGGCTGCAGCCGTCCGATCTCGTTTCCATCGGCATCACCAACCAGCGCGAGACCACGCTGATCTGGGATCGCGCCAGCGGGCGCCCGCTCCACAACGCCCTGGTCTGGCAGGACACGCGGGTGGACGGGCTCGTGGCCGAGTTCGCCCGCGACGGCGGCAAGGACCGTTTCCGTGCGCTCACCGGCCTACCCTTGGCGAGCTATTTCTCCGGCCTCAAGCTCGCCTGGCTCCTCGACCGGGTGCCCGGTGCCCGCGCGGCGGCCGAGGCCGGGGATGTCCTGTTCGGCACCATCGACACCTGGCTCGTCTGGAACCTCACCGGCGGCCCGCAGGGGGGGCTGCATGTCACCGACGCGACCAATGCCAGCCGCACCCAGTTGATGGCCCTCGACACCCTCGACTGGGATACCGGCATGATCTCGGCCTTCGGCATCCCGCGGGCGATGCTGCCGAGGATCGTCTCCTCGAGCATGGTCTATGGCGAGACGCGGAGCGCCCTCCCCGGGGTGCCCATTGCCGGCATCCTCGGGGACCAGCAAGCGGCCTTGTTCGGCCAGGCCTGCTTCTCGCCCGGCGAGGCCAAGAACACCTACGGCACCGGCTGCTTCGTGCTGATGAACACCGGGACGGCTCCGGTGCCCTCCACCTGCGGCCTCGTCACCACCCTCGCTTACCGGCTCGGCGACGAGGCGCCGGTCTATGCTCTGGAAGGCTCCATCGCCATCACGGGCGCCCTGGTCCAGTGGCTGCGCGACAATCTCGGCCTCATCCGGGACAGCGCCGAGATTGAGCCCCTCGCCCGCACCGTGGAGGACAATGGCGACGTCTATTTCGTGCCGGCCTTCTCGGGGCTCTACGCGCCGCATTGGCGGGAAAGCGCGCGCGGCATCATCGCCGGCCTCACCCGCTACGCCAACAAGGGTCATATCGCCCGTGCCGCCCTGGAGGCCACCGCCTACCAGACCCGAGAGGTCATCGAGGCGATGGAGACGGATTCGGGAATTGCGATTACGGAACTGCGGGCCGATGGCGGCATGGTCGGCAACGACCTCCTGATGCAGTTCCAGGCGGACCTCCTCGCCGTGCCGGTGCTGCGCCCGAAGGTGACGGAGACCACGGCGCTGGGGGCCGCCTACGCGGCCGGCCTCGCCACGGGATACTGGGCCGGCACCGGCGACCTCGTCGCCAATTGGGGCGTTGACCATCGCTGGCACCCGCGGATGGACGAGGACCGGCGCAATGGGCTCTACGCCGCCTGGGGCAAGGCGGTGACGCGCTCGTTCGGATGGAGCGACCCGGCGGGATAAGGCGCACCGGCCATGACCGGGCGCGCGCTCCTCAAAGGCAGGGATCGAGAAAGATTTGGAGGCCTCGCCCGGAATCGAACCGGGGTGCAAGGATTTGCAGTCCTCTGCGTAACCACTCCGCCACGAGGCCTCGGCCACATCCCATCGAGGAAGGAATGGCGCCTCCGGATCGGGCGGGCGATCCGAGGTGACGGGTCTCTTACAGAGCCCGGGCCTGGTCCGCAACGGGGATTCCGCGACAGGAGGCCAAACGGAGGCGAGGCCGTAAACAAAGCCGACAAATATGCGAAGAGGCCTTGCGTCCCGCCAAAGCCGTGTGTAGAGACCCCGCCGTGGTCCCCGATAGCTCAGTTGGTAGAGCAAGCGACTGTTAATCGCTTTGTCGTAGGTTCGAGTCCTACTCGGGGAGCCAATCACCTTCCCCGGCGCCTGCGATACAGGACCAGGTGTTGGATGGAGGAGCGGTCGCTCTTCCGTACCAATCGCCGTCCCGCTAACCCTCCTCTCTGGCTATCGCCATCGACGGCGCGTCATTCCGCCTGACCAGCTATGCGCTGACGGTGCGATGCGGTAGCCTCGTTGTGTGCTGGGGAGCACGTCATATTTTGGACGTGCAGTGCTCCCATTGAGCGTCTATGTTCTCAAGCGGGCGGGGCGTTCCTTACGATGGCAAAAATCGCTGACTTCGGTGGTAGTCAGAGGCGGGAATGTGTCATGCGACGGTGTATCTCCGTCGTCGGAATCGCATCGCGGGTTCCATGACAGTTTCGAACATTCTGATGGACTACACGGATCTGGTGTCTTTCTTCAAAAGAGGGCTGCCGATTACGGGGATTCAGCGCGTCGTCTACGAGATCACTAGCGCTATACAGGCAGACGATCTCGACTGCGTCATCACTCCCATCGGTATCACGCCGTTCAAGCGGCGCCTCGCTCCCATCAGTGCTCCGATGCTGGAACTGATCGAAGCGTATGGCCGAACCAACACCGTCCAGGGCCGCTCCCTCGTCGCCAAGGCGGTGGAGGAACTGAGCTATGTCCGCATCTTCAAGAACCAGCCGGCGGCTGCCGCCGACAGTTCCATGCCCCGGTCGGCTCCGTGGCTGGTGATGCTCGGGGCGAGCTGGTCGCGCTCGAACTATGCCGGCATCGTCAGCGCGCTGAAATCCGCCGACATCTCCTGTCGCAAGGCGGTCCTCGTCCACGACATGCTGCCGATTGAGCGGCCCAAGCTCACGTTCCGGTCGGCCCATGCCACGTTCAAGCGCTGGATCGACCTCGTGCTCGAGACGGCGGATGTGATCTTCACGCCGTCCCGCGCCACCGCGGAGGCCCTCATCGCCTATCAGGGATTCGATTGCGGGCGGATCGTGACCCTCAATTTCGGCGTTTCCCAGATCGGCGACAACACCCCGCCGAAGCCGCTGAAGGTCAAGGAGCCCTACATCCTCTACGTCTCGTCGGTACACCCGCGCAAGAATCACCGCGTCGCCATCAAGGCCTGGTCGCTGGCGTTCAAGGGCAACGAGGAGGCGGCCCCGAGCCTCGTCTGCGTCGGGCACAGCAAGCGCAAGAAGCGCATGATGCTGCGCGCCATCGTCAGGCGGACTCCGCTGGCGCGGAAGCTTCACTTTCTCGCCAAGGTCGACGACCTGGCCCTGCGGACGCTCTACAAGAATTGTCAGATGTTCGTGTTTCCCTCCCGCTACGAGGGGTGGGGATTGCCGGTGGCCGAGGCCCTGAGCTTCGGCAAGTTCGGCATCGTCTCGAAGACCACCTCCCTGCCCGAGGTCGGTCAGCATTTCGTCGATTATGCTCTCCCCCATATGACGAGCGAATGGGTGGCCAAGATTAAGGCCTACGCCACCGACCCCGCGTTGCTTCGGGAGAAGGAGCGCGAGATCGACAGGAATTATAGGCCCGCCACCTGGACGGATACCGGCCGGCAGATCCTGGCGGCCCTGCAGCGCGTGGACGACGAGGCCAACGCCGCTCGTGTCGCCAAGCGTCCCGCCGCGCCCCGCCGCGTCGTCCCGCAGTCGGACGCGGCGCGGCAGCGCGTCCCACAGACCACGCCGTGATGGCACTCGTCCCTCCCCGCCGTTCGTGGGCCGGAGCGAGGCCGATGACATCCTGCGGTTTTGCTGATGCCGCGACATCTCGGCCTGGACACCCCGCGGAATCAGCCTTAATCAGGCGCACCAATGACTTGGGAGAATTGGCGGACTTGGCATTCAGGCACTCAAATGCAGGATGACCTCGGCGTCCGCCGACAGGACAGGGTCGGCGAACTCGCCGAACTGCCGAAAACATAGTCACTTGAGCGACGATGGCATTTTTGCGCAGCCTGTATTCCTGGTTGCGGTGGGGCGAACACGAGAGCGTCCTGACGATGCTGACGGATTTGAATCACACCATCACGATACGATCATTGTTTTCGTTTTAGAGAATCCAAGAACCAAGGACGTGATCTATGGCGACATCCATCACCCGGTACGTGCGTGAGAAAGGCGAGATTCCGCTGGCCTGGGCCGGTTCGACCCTGGACATGAACTATCTCAACTTCGGCGACGCTCTGAGCCCGGTGATGATCGCGCTGCTCTCGGGCAAGCCGATCCGCAGGGCGCCGATGAAGTCGTTCGCGCCTCGCCTGTCCTGCGTCGGTACGATCGGCCACGGCTTCGCCAACGGCGAGGTCTGGTTCTGGGGCACGGGCTGCTCCAACTGGGCCAACCCTTCCGCTCCGGCAGATGAGAAGAAGCCCTTCGTCCCGTCCCCGGAATCGCATTTCACCGTGACCGCCACCCGCGGCCCGGTCTCGGAATCGCTCCTCTCGGCTAAGACCCTCTCGCATGCCGTTCCGTACGGCGACCCGGTCTGGCTGCTGCCCCGATTCTACAAGCCGACGGTCAAGAAGCGCTATAAGCTCGGCGTCATTCTCCACCTGTCGGAACTCGCCAACCGAGAGATGGAGGCGGTGCCGCGCAAGGAGATCGCGCGGTTCCGGATTCCGGCCGAACTCGCCGACGACATCCATCTCATCACGACCGTCACCGAACTGCATGTCGGTGCGCTTCAGTCGAAGATCGATGAGATCCTGTCCTGCGAGCGCATCGTCTCCACCAGCCTGCACGGCATGGTGATCGCGGAATCCTACGGCATTCCCTGCCTGTATTTCGCGCCGAGCCTGAGCAAGGACGGGCTGCAATCGGTGGAGCTCACCCCCGGTGGCGACGTCGACCTGCGCATCGTCGATCTCTATACTGGCCTCGGCCTGCCGAAGATCGACGTCTACAACCAGCCCCGGCCCAAGCCGAGCGACTGGCCCGCGATCATGAAGGCCATCGACAAGAGCTGGTCGCCCAAGACCTTCGATGGCGATGCCCTGATCAACGCCTTCCCGGTCGATCTTAGCCCGATCGCCGCCGCGCCCGGCGAGACGATCTGGGAGCACAAGGCTCTCACCGACCTGAAGCTCCGCCACGATGTCGGCGAGTTGAACCGGCTGGACCGGAAGGAGTTTCCGGGAGGTGCCAAAGTGGCCGCCGCCCGATTTCCTGACGAATCTCCCAAAGGCGCTCCCAAGGCCGCTGCGAGAGCTGTGGCCGAAAAGACTGTCTCCGAGCCGGCTGGCGAAGATGCTGCGGCGAAGCTAGAAAAAAAAAAGAGCTCCGTCGCTCTCCTGAAGCGCATTAAATCGACCCTGCCGCCCGGTTCGGTGCCCCTGGCCTGGGCGGCCAGTTCGCAGAAATTTCCCTACGCCAATTTCGGTGATGCGCTCAGCGCCGTCATGGTCGCCGCCATCTCCGGGCGCGTCGTGCGTCATGCGGCCTTCGACAGCAATTCCGAGCGTCTCGTTGCGGTCGGAACCATCGGTCACGCTATCAGCAACGGGACGGTCCACATGTGGGGCACCGGACTCGATGCCCAGCGCAGGCCGGGCAGTCCGAACCCGGCGCCCTATCAGCGTCCGGCGGGAACCGAGTTCCACGTCCATGCCGTGCGCGGCCCCAAGACCGGCGCCGTACTAAGAGCGCAAGGCATCACGGTGCCGGAGATCTACGGCGATCCTGTCTACCTGCTGCCCAAGTTCTGGCCCATGGACCATGTGGCGAAGACCCATGAGATCGGCGTCATCGTCCATCTGACCGAGCTCGCCTCCCAGGATCCCGCCGCCACCGTCCTCGACGTGATGACGCGCTACGGCATCCCGCCCGAGCGTAAGGGCGATATCCGGATCATCAACACGATCACCGAACGCGACGCCCCGTCCCTGCGCGCCAAGGTCGAGGAAATCGTGTCCTGCCGGCACATCCTCTCCACCTCGCTCCACGGCCTCGTGATCGCGGAATGCTACGGTATTCCCAGCGCTTGGTTCGCCACCTACGGCCAGGGCGAGGGCCGTGAATTGAAGCTCGACGACGATGAGGAGAAGGTCGATCACCGGGTGCGAGATTTCTATCTCGGCGCCGGTGTGACCCGCCTCAACGCGTTCTGCCTGGAGCGGCGCGCCAAGCCCGAATGGGACAAGGCCATCGACTGGATCAAAGCCACATGGCGGCCCCTGACCTACTCGCCCCAGGCGTTGTTCGAGGCCTTTCCGCTGCCGAAGGCGGTCGAGTTCGAGGCGACCCCCTGGCCGGTGGAGCCGAAGGTGCTCAAAGCGCTGAAGTTCTAGGCGTCCGGCCCAACGGGACGCGTCGTATCGTCGTGGCCACGCGGCGATAGAAGAGAGCCGAACTCCGTCCTCCCCGAGGCGTCACCGCCGGAAGAGGAGGAACGGAGTTCGCATGGCACGGGACCGGACCATCGATGCGAACACGGCATGTGGTCCGAGTTTTCCATCCTTTTCGCCAACGAGCCATCGCAGAACCATCCGAGGAAGTCCGGAATGCCTAAAAGTGTGATGTTGGATGGGTACAATCTCGGCTTGGAGAAGGGGACCGGCGTCGCCACCTACGCCCGCAACCTGAGCTACGAGCTGCACGAGCTCGGCTACCGGACCGACGTCCTCTACGGAACCCGCGCTTCGCCGGGCATCGATCCGCTCCTGCGCGAGATCTCGTTCTTCGATCCGGCGGTGGGCGTTCCGCCGCAATGGCTGGTGATCCTGCGCTATCTTCGCGACCAGCTCACCTCGCCCCTCGGGCGGCGTGCGGTGAAGGTGCCGATCACCGGCACCGTCATCAGCAAGACGTTCGAAGCGCGGATGCCGTATTTCGACCAGATCTGGAATAGCGTGAACTTGTTCGACGTCGCGCTCGCCTATTTCAAGACCTATAACCGCACCCTGCGCGTCAGCGGCCTTCGCACGCCCGACATCATGCACTGGACCTATCCTCTGCCGATCCGGATTCCGGGCGCCAAGAACATCTACACCCTGCACGACCTCGTGCCCCTGCGCCTGCCCTTCACCACCGGCGACATCAAGCGGCGCTACCTGCGCCTGATGCGGCGCATCGTGAAGGATGCCGATCACATCGTCACCGTGTCCGAGACCTCGCGCCGGGACATCATCAACCTGCTCGGCTGCCCCGAGCACCGGATCACCAACACCTACCAGTCGGTGGAAATCCCCAAGAAGTTCGCCGAGAAGCCCGAGGACGTGGTCCGCCGCGAGATCGAGGGGGCGTTCGGCCTGCCCTACAAGGGCTATTTCCTGTTCTTCGGCGCCATCGAGCCCAAGAAGAATGTCGGCCGCCTCGTCGAGGCCTATCTCGCGAGCCAGGTCTCGGCGCCCCTCGTCATCGTCGGCGGCGCGGCCTGGAAATCGGATATCGAGTTCAAGTTCATCAATCCGACGACGAACTCGTATCTCGAGCAGATCGACAACATGACCTACCAGCGCGACCGCATCCGGCGGTTCGACTACGCGCCGTTCTCGCTCCTCGTCAGCCTCATCCGCGGCGCCAAGGGCGTGGTGTTCCCCTCCCTCTACGAAGGCTTCGGCCTGCCGGTGCTGGAGGCCATGCTGCTCGGCACCCCGGTCATCACCTCCAAGGAGGGCTCGACGCCTGAGGTCGCCGGCGATGCCGCGCTGCTGATCAACCCCTACGACGCACGCGACATCGCCGACGCGATCCGCGCGGTGGATTCGGATGCGGACCTGCGCGGGCGCCTCTCCGAAATGGGCAAGGTCCAGGCGGCGAAATACAGCCCCGAGATCTATCGCGGGCGCCTCAAGGAACTCTACGAGCGACTCTGAACGAACCTTCCCGGACCGCCGGCCTCGTCGGCCGGCGGTCCGGGCGACGGTGAGGCCTCGACCAGAAGATGGCGATTCTCGTGACCGGAGCCGCGGGCTTCATTGGCTACCACGTGGCCGATCGCCTGCTCGCGCGCGGCGAGGCGGTCATCGGCATCGACAATCTCAACGATTACTATTCCGTCGCGCTCAAGCGGGACCGGATCGCCGATATCGCGACGCGCCGGGGCGACGCGTTCCGTTTCCTGCCCATCGACTTCTCCGATCATGACGCCCTCGACAGGGGCCTGGACGGGCATGGGATCGACAGGATCGTCCATCTCGGCGCGCAGGCCGGGGTGCGCTACTCCATCGAGAATCCGCGCGCCTACGTTCAGGCCAACGTGGTCGGTCACCTCAACATCCTGGAATTCGCGCGCCACCGGGGCGTGGCGCACCTCGCCTATGCCTCGTCCTCCTCGGTCTATGGTGGCAATACCTCCCTTCCCTTCCGGGTCGAGGACCGTGTCGACCATCCGGTCTCGCTCTATGCCGCCACCAAGAAGGCGGACGAGTTGATGAGCGAGACCTACGCCCATCTCTATCGCCTGCCCCAGACCGGCCTGCGCTTCTTCACCGTGTACGGGCCATGGGGACGGCCGGACATGGCCCTGTGGCTGTTCGCCAAGGCGATCTTCGCGGGCGAGCCGATCCGCGTGTTCAACGACGGCGCAATGCGGCGGGATTTCACTTACATCGACGACATCGTCGCCGGCATCCTCGCCTGCCTCGACGATCCGCCCCCCGATGACGGCGCGGAGAAGGCCGGGGGCAGCCATGCGCCGCACCGGCTCTACAACATCGGCAACAACACGTCCGTGCCGCTCCCGCGCATGATCGACGTGCTGGAGAAGGCCTGCGGGCGCCCCGCGATCCGCCGGTCCGAGCCGATGCAGCCCGGCGACGTGAGGGAAACCTACGCGGATCTCAGCGCCATCGCCCGCGACCTCGGCTATGCCCCGACGACGCCGATCGAAGTCGGAATCCCGGCCTTCGTGCGCTGGTTCAAGGCCTATCATCGACTCGGCTGACGCGGCCCGCTTCTGCCCGAGGCGCCGATCCGCCGGCGGGACAGTTGCCATACCCCATATGGGGGATGGCAGGATTGAGCGGGATGGTAGGGGTTCCGTGATCCAAAGCCGCGATCTCGCCCAGCACCATTGGACCACCGATGTTCATCGATTGCCGCATCACCTACGACCTTCGTTCCGATGACCGGAGCCTCGACAGGTGGACGGTCTTCGACACCAAGACCGGTCGGCCGGCATTGGTGAAAGGACTGAGGCAGGTCGGGCTTGCCTTCGCCGTGGCCGACCAACTCGTCGACGCATTGAACGCCATGGAGCGCGCCGCACCGGGATCGTCGGTGACCTGGTCGGACCGCTTGAGCGGGCCGCTGCTCGCCCCCGTGTGATCGGCCGGCGGCTCTCGACACGGGACGGCAACGTAACTTGATCAGGACGAATCCATCTCGTCCCGAGCCCTCCAATGATTTAGGTTGCGTCGTTCGAAACATCGCGATCTGCGTGCATGGAAAAAGCGCTTGCTCAGGCCATCAAGGGGCTCGGGAAATTCGGACCGGATGGGCTCGTTTTTTCCGTGATCATCCTGGCGACATTTGGAGCCTTGATCGCCCATGTCGATCCAGCCTGGGCCATCGGCGCGGGATGCCTCTTCTGCATCCTGTGGCTCATCCGCAATTTCGCCACGGCGCGTATCGACCTTCAGGCCAGAAAATCCAGCCTCGAACTGACGGCGAAATCACGCGGCGCGCCCATCGCGGCACAGAAGCCGCGCACGAAGCGGATTCCTCCATCGTCGGCCGGTTCGCCGGACCAGCCCCCTCCGCCGCCCTAGCGCCTCCTCCTGTTTGTCAACGCATAGATTGTGTCATACATCCTGAATATGGTGACCGGCATGCAGGGAACGCCCTTCGTTATCGTCGCGATCTTGGCGCTCACCCTTCTCGTTGCGCGTGAGTTGATCCGCGCGACCCACGACACGCATCGAAAGGCACGTGCCCTGGAGCGAGCGAACGCCGATTTGAATCGGTGTTTCGATGTGACCGAGCGTGCGCTGAAGGATGATCGCGTACCGGATCGCCTCCGCAACCTGTTGCTCGGGCAGGCACATGCACTGTCCGATTTTGAGGCGGGCGAGCGAGTGCTGAAGGCGTTCATCGAGATGCTCCATAACCGCCGTGACGTTCCATCACCATCCGATCATCCCATCGCACTTGCGGTCGAGGAACTGGCCGCTTCGGATCCCCGCTTAGCCGCCGAGTGCCGGTCGGCATTGGTGGACGGGATGTTGGCGCTGATCCTGATCCATGCCGACGCCTTCAGCATCGATGAGACCGTTGACGAAGCCGTGCATGAGGCCGCGCGAAATCCATTCAGCGTGCCCGCCGACATATCGGGTATGTTGAGCGGTTCCGGCTTAGCCGCAGCCTGATCCCACGCTGCCGTTCCCGTCAGCTCCGGCCAGGGCGAAGGCCGGCCGTCACCATCGCGGGAGGCGGAAATCGCCTGGCGCCGGCCTCTCCGCGTAGCCGGTCGCCGGACGTTGCCTCCGCCCTCTTGACGACGTGGTCTTAAGACAACGCTAACCCTGTTCTTTTACCACGATGGGGTCGGCGAGGAGCCGTCCCGCATTGGTCTAATCGCGTCCCGAGGGGGCGCGATCCCCCGGGACGATCTTCGGCCGCCGCGTCCGTCGCGCCGGTCCGGGATGCGCGAAGGGACGTCCGTGAAACATCCCGGGCAGCGGTCCTGTCGCGCGCACCGCTCGAGGCGGGGACCCGCGGAGAGACACTCGTCCGTGATGCGTGCAGGGCCGATCGCAGGATGGCGCAGGAGGGGGCTTCACGGCCTGATCCTGACGGCTGCCGTCGCCCTGCCCGGAAGCCAGGCGGAGGCCCAGTCGAGCCCGACGCCGCGACCCGCCACACCGACCTTCGGCAGCACGAATCCATCCTCGGCCACGGGTGCGGGTAGTACGGGCGGCCCGACCCTGCGCGGCAGCGGTGCCTCCGGCGATGCGTCCACCGGCGCCGCCTCCCCGAGCGAGGGCGCTGTCTCACAGACCGATGACGGTTCGGCCGGCACCCCCGCCCGACGGCGCTCCCTCGCGCCTGTCGCGCGTCCGGCCACGAGCGCCGGCAACAACCGCAATCCCACCGATCTCCTGCGCCTGCGCGCGATCCCGCCGCGCCGCTTCGGCGTGGCGACGACGCGGCCGGTCCGCTCCATCGTGCAGACGCCGCCGCCGGACCTGCGCCTCACACCCGTGATCCGCAATGCCGTCGTCGGTGCGCCGCTGCCGACCCCCTCGCCCGCTCCGCCCCCGGCGCCGTCCCTGACCCTGTTGCCGTTGGCCGGAATCGGCACGCCGGGCGCCTTCCTCGGCGCCGCCCTGCGCAGGCCGCTGGTGGTGGACGAGGCCTATGCCCCCCTCGGCATCAAGCTCGGGACCTTCACGTTCCTGCCGGTGTTCCAGCAGAGCGTCGGCTACGACACCAATCCGGACCAGATCACCGCCAACCGCGCCAAGGGGTCGCTCGCCCTGCGCACCGAGGGCGAGCTCGCCTTCCGCAGCGACTGGTCCTCGCATGAACTCGCGGGCGAACTCCGCGGCGGCTATCTCGACTTTCCCGACAACCAGGCCGCCAGCCGGCCCAATGGCGCTGGCACGGTTCGCCTGCGCCTCGACGCCAACCGCAGCACCACCGTCGACGTAGAGACCCGCTTCCTCGTCGAGACACAGCGGCCGGGCTCGCCGGACATCAACGCCACGCTGTCGAACCGCCCGATCGTGGCGAGCTACGGCACGACGATCGGCGTCACCGAGACGTTCAACCGGCTGCAGGTCTCTCTGCGCGGCCTCATCGACCGGTCGGAGTTCGAGAGCGCGACGCTGTCGAACGGTGCGATCCTGAACCAGAGCGACCGCAACCTGAACCAGTACGGGTTGAGGCTGCGCGCCTCCTACGAGATCTCGCCCGTCATCTCGCCCTTCGTCGATGTCCTGGCCGATACCCGCGTCTACGACCTGCGCACCGATTCCAACGGGATACGCCGGAATTCCGACGGCATCACGGTCACGGGCGGCGCCCGCGTGGCTCTCACCCGCTTCGTCAGCGGCGAGGTCTCGGCGGGCCTCCAGCACCGGACCTATGTCGATCCAGGCCTGAAGGACCTCACCGCCCCGATCGTCAACGCGGCCCTGATCTGGACGGCGAGCCCGCTCACCACCGTGCGGCTCAACGCGGCCACCGGCATCATCGAGACCGCCGTTGCGGGATCGAGCGGCGTGCTGACCAAGGCGGTGACGCTGGAGGTGCAGCACGACCTCCTGCGCAACCTGTCGATCACCCTGGGCGGCGGCTACCTCGCCAGCGACTACGACCGGGTCAACATCACCGAGCGCGGCTTCTCCGCCACCGCCCGGCTCGACTACCGCTTCAACCGCTGGCTCTCCATGCGCGGCAGTTACATCTACCAGCAGATCGACAGCAGCTCCGCCGGGTCGAGCTTCAGCGCCAATACCTGGCTGCTGGGGCTGCGGGTTACGCCCTGAAACTCAGCCCTGGCAAGACTTTATGCGGGCTTTCTCATGCAATGACGTAAGCCCTTACCGCGCCAGGGCCAGCGAGGCGCCGGACTTGGAGAGCGCTCCGTCCAACGCACCCCCACCCTGGCGCAGGCGGGCCGTCACGGTCCCGCCGGGCTGGTAGAGATAGACCTCGCCGTCGCGGTAATCCCAGGCGGTGACCTTCGCCAGATCCTTGTTGGCACAGCCGGAGGCGTTCGCCTTGTAGAGGTCGAGGGCGGGGGCGCTCGATAGGGAGACCTTGCAGGTCGCGCCGGTGGCGTCCTTGGCATTCCAGCTTCCCACCACCGAGGAGCGGCCGCTCGACACGATCGGCGGGGCCGGCGGCGGCACGTAGACCGGTTCGGCGACGACCGGGGCGGGCGCCAGAGCCACGTCCGCACCCACCGGGGGCGGAGCATCGACAGGGGCGGCGCTGGCGCCGGGCGGAGGCGCGAGGGGGGCGGAGGTGACCGGGCCGGCGGGCATGGCCGGGGCGACCGGCTCGAGGGCGGCCTGGGCACCGAGGCCGGCGCGGCTGCCGCGGCTCGGCCCGTCGAGGCGCGACGAGCTGCAGGCCCCGAGGCCTGCGGCGAGGGCGACGAGGGCAACGGTCGACAGGAACTGACGCGGCATCGATCTCTCTTCCCGGCAGGGACTTCGGCAATGAACCGTTGCGTCACCGCCAATTGCGCTGACGGCAAGGCAATGCCGCGGGCCTGACAAGGGAAAGGCGCGTCGCCCCGGCTTTTCGGTCACGGTGTGGCGGCAAGGCCGCAATCGCGCCCGAGTGCCCTCAGCGGCGGGGTGCCACTCCGTCGATGGCGAGCCGAAGATGCATGGGGCCGCGCAGGGCCGCGCCCGAGCGATAGGGCGGTGGATCGTCGATGAGACGCGGACGGACGAGGCGTTGCGCCAGCGCCACCAGGGCCGCCTCCGCCTCGAATCGGGCGAGCGGCGCGCCCGCGCAGTAATGGAGCCCGCCGCCGAAGCCGAAATGGCGGATGTCGGGTCGGTCCGGGTCGAACCGGTCCGGATCGCGGAACACCGCCGGGTCGCGATTGCCGGAGGCGAGGAGGAGCACGATATCGGCCCCCTCCGGGATGGTGGTGCCAGCGACGTCGATGGTGCTCAACGCCCGCCGCGTCCGGAAATGCACCGGCGGGTCGTAGCGCAGCATCTCCTCGATGAGACGCGGCGCGAGGTCCGGCTCGCCGGCGAGTCGCGCGAGGATGTCGGGGTGCCGCACCAGAGCCAGCGTGCTGTTGGCGATGAGGTTCACGGTGGTCTCATGGCCGGCCACGAGGAGCAGGATGGCGGTGGCGATGAGGTCGACTTCGCCCATCCCCGGTTCACCGCCTGGCCCTGAACCAGCACTCAGGCCCGACAGCATGTCGTCCTGCGGGTGCCGGCGCTTCTCCTTGATGAGGGCGCGCATGTAGGTGGAGATCTCGTCGAAGGTGGTGATGTTCTTGGCGCGAGCCTCCTCGTTTCCGAGATTGTCCGGTTCGAGGGCCGAGGCGAGCTGCGTTGCCCAGCCGTGGAATTGCGGCTCGTCCTCCGGCGGCACGCCGAGCATCTCGCAGATCACGGTGACGGGAAGCGGATAGGCGAGGTCGCAGACGAGGTCGAAGCTCGTCGCATCGCTCTGCTTGTCCAAGAGATCGGCCACGAGGTCATGCGAGCGCCCGCGCATGGCATGGACCCGCTGATGGGTGAACTGCCCCATCACGGCCATCCGCAGCCGGTCATGGTCCGGCGGATCGCGGAAGATGAAGGGGCGATGGGTGTTGGTGAGGTAGTCCTTGACCGGGTTGACGATCCAGTCCGAGAGCGGGTTGCCGGTCCGCGGGCGCTCGCTCGGCGGCAGGGTCTCCGAACTGATCCGCGGATCGTGCAGGAGGCTCGTGATCGCCGCATGGGTCGAGACCACATAGGTGCCGTCGTCCTGGCGCGAGACGGGCGTCTCGCGCAGGCGGGCGTAGAGCGGATAGGGATCGGCCCGGTTGGCCTCGTCCTTGACCGCCTCGAACAGGCGTCCGGCCTTCATGACGATGTCCGTTCCTCGGGAAAGCCCGGCTGCAGCACCGTCAGACTGTGTTCGTCGGTTCCACCGCAGATGGGAGGGAATGGTGCGCGGGCGGCGATCTGCTCGGCATAGGCGGGAAGCCACCGGGCGGAATCGAACGACACGGCTGCGATGCAGCGGCCCTTGGCGCCGTAGACAACGACGAAGCGTCCTTCCTTCGGGCTTCCCTGCGCGAAGACCATGGAATCCGCCCCTTCGGTGAGGCCGACCGACTTGATCGTGATCCCGCCCTGGGAGGACCAGAAGGCGGGCATCTCGGCATAGGTCGCGCCCGTGGCCGCTCCGGCGAGAAGGCGACCGGCGTACTCGCCCTGCGCCACGGCGTGTCCCCAATGTTCGAGGGCGACGGGACGTCCGTCGTAGAGCGGATGGGGAAAGCGCGCCACGTCGCCGGCTGCGGCGATGGACCTGTCGGGGCGTCCCTCCGTGTCGAGGACGTGGCCGGCCTCGTCGCAGAGGACGCCGCCGGGGCCGGCATCGAGACCGGAGCCGCTCAGCCATTCGGTGTTGCGCACCGCGCCCAGGGCCACCACCACGAGGTTGGTTTCCACCACATCGCCGTCATCGAGGACGGCCCGAACCACCCGGCCGGCCGCATCGCCTCCGAGCCGTGCGACCTTGGTCCGGCTGCGCAGGTCGGTGCCGAGGGTTCGGTGAAGGGCGGCGACGATCTCGCCCACCGGCTGCCCGAGGATCCGGGCGAGGGGCGCCGGTCCCGGATCGATCAGGGTGACGGTGCGGTCGAGGGCCCGGCAGGAGGCCGCGACCTCGCAGCCGATGAAACCCGCGCCGATGATGAGGACGCGCTTGGGGCCGGCGGCGAGCGCGCGCCGGAGGGCGGCGGCATCGTCGCGCCCGCGCAGGGTATGGACCCCGGCAAGGCCTGCCTCAGTCGGATTCGACCAGGGTCGGGCGCGCGATCCGGTGGCGATGAGGAGCCGGTCGTAGGACAAGGTGGCGCCATCGGCGAGGCGGACCTCGCGGGCCGTCCGGTCGAGGGCGGTCGCCGCGACGCCGAGCCGCCATTCGGCATCCAGGGCATGGAGGTTCGGCAGCGCGGTCGCCTCGGGCGCGATCTCGCCGGTGAGGGCGGCCTTCGAGAGCGGCGGCCGGTCGTAGGGTCGGTGCGGCTCGTCGCCGACGAGGGTGAGGCGGCCGGCAAAGCCCGCGCGGCGCAGGGCCTCGGCGCCGCGCAGGCCCGCGAGAGACGCGCCGACCACCACCGCATGCCCTTCGGCATTGATACTCTTCATCGGCCTTGCCGCTCCGGATCCTCGACGCGGATCGCCTGGACCGGGCAGGAAACCCGGGCCCGCTCGATGGCGAGACGGGCGGACGCCGAGGGCGCGGGGTCGTAGAACAAAGCCTCGCGCCCATGCAGCACGAAATGCTCCGGCGCCGCGTAGCAGCACTGGGCGTAGGCCTGGCATCGGTTGAGATCGACGGTGACGCGCAGGGGCGAGCCGTTCGGCGGCGGGGAGGGATCGGGCATGGGGCTCGCTGAGGGAGTCACCCGATAAGGTTTCCCGCGTGCCGAGGTTCCGTCGCGAGCGCAAAGGTCGCGCGGACGTTTCACGATGCGGCGTCGGCCCCAAGCTTCCTGTGCATCACCAGGGCATCGACCAGTCCGAGGCTCGGATGCCGGAACGCATCGGGCAGACGGGCGATCCGCGAGAAGCCGAGGCTCTCCCACAGGGCCACCGCGCGGGTGTTGCTGGCGACGACGAAATTGAACTGCATGGCGAGGAAGCCCTGGCGGGTGGCGCCGTCGAGGGCGTGCCGTCCCATGGCGCGGGCGATCCCGCGACCCACCGCGTCGGGATGGGTCATGAACCCGGCATTGGCCACATGGGCTCCGCCACCCTGCTGGTTCGCCTTCAACATGTAGGTGCCGAGCACCTTGCCCCCGTCGAGAGCGACGAAAACCTGGTTTGCCGGGGCGAACCAGTAGGCCAGCATGGGCTCGCGCGAGCCGTCGCGGGGCAGCGCATAGGTCTCACCCGCCCGTATCACCGGCTCGAGGATGGACCAGATCGCATCGGCATCGCCGGGTTCCGCCGGGCGGATGAGGAGGGGTGTCGTCATGCCGTTCCGATCCTGCCCCAGCCCGGAAGCTTGATCGCGGGGCGGCGCAGGTCGAGCCCCGCGACGAGGCCGAGCAGGTTGATCTCGACCCCCTCGACCCAGCCGACGGTGATACCGGCATAGCCGCTGAAGGTCAGCCGGATGCCGGTGCCGCTCGGAGTCCGCTCGACGATGCGCCCTGGCGGCGCCCAATCCTTGCCCAGGGCCGTCGGCGGCAGGGTCACCCGTGGCTCGGGCAGGCGGGCCAGCACATGAGCGGTGAAGCTATTCGAGTTCGGCCCGGGCCAAGCCTGATAGGTGCCCAGCGCCCGGTAGGGATAATCGGCCACCGCCGCGCGGATCGCCGGGATGGCGCGGGCCGCGTCGTCCCCATCGAGGGCGAGGACGGTCTGCGGATCGTTGCCGAACCAGCGTCCGTCCGCGGCCCAGCCGTCCGTGCGGACCGGCATGCCCCAGCCGACCACGTCGTAGCGGGTATAGCGGGCGGCGCCTTCCGGCTTCACCACGATCCAGCTGTGATGGGCGAAGATCCCCCGCCAGCGCCCGACCCGCGCCGCATAGACCCGGACGAGGGCCGGGTCCGACGCTTTGGGTGGACGCAACAGCCCGGCGCTCGACCAATCGGCCGCCGCGCCACCGCCCCGCGCCATCCACCACAGGGCATGGCTGCCGAGCGGCAGAAGGAACAGTCCGAGCAGGACGAGACCGATCACGCGAAAGCTCGCGCCAAGGAGGGAGAGGGAGATCACGACAGGGATCTTTGCCTGCGTGAGGCTTGGCGCAAGCGCCGCCTTCGTCGCAGCCACAACCATCGCGCGCCGCCGACCATTTCCGGCGATGATGCGCATCGGCCACAGTCGGGTTTCAACGGCGATGCGGACCATATCCCCCCTTGCCGCATCGAGTGCACTCACTAATGAAACATTATAACATATTGATTTCGGGGTGTGACGCGGATGAGACGATCGAGGATCTGGCTGGCCGGGACGATGCTGTCCGGCGCGGGCCTCACATCCGGCGCGATGATCGCCCCCGCAGCTGCCCAGCAGGCCGAGGCGACGCTCTCGGAACTGAGCGTGACCTCCGCGAGCCCGATCCTCCCCGCTCCCGGCCCTTCCGCCGTCGGGGGCTTTCCCACCGGTGTGCTGCCGGTCGTCGGCGACAGCCTCTCGCCCGTCACGGTGGTCACCCGCTCCGAGATTCAGCGCAACCAGCCCCGCACCCTCGGCGACGCCCTCTCCGACCGCCCCGGCATCTCGTCCTCGACCTATGCGCCCGGAGCGGCTTCGCGGCCGATCATTCGCGGCCTCGACAATGCGCGGGTGCGGATCCAGGAGAACGGCATCGTCAATGGCGGCGTGTCCGATCTCGGCGAGGACCATGCGGTACCGGTCAACCCGCTCACCGCCGACCGGATCGAGGTGATCCGGGGCCCCGCGACCCTGCGCTACGGCTCGGGCGCCATCGGTGGCGTGGTCTCGTCCGAGAACAACCAGGTACCCACCTTCATCCCCGCCCGGGGCGTCTCCGGCCAAGTCACCACCGGCTATTCCAGCGTCGATAACGGAAGGCTCGGCGCGGCGAGCGTCGATGCCGGGGCCAACGGCATCGCGGTCCATGCCGACGGCTTCAAGACGGCCACCGATTCTTACGCCATTCCCGGTGGCATCCAGCGCAACTCGGCCACCGAGACGCAGGGCGGCTCCATCGGGATCTCAGCCATCGGCGACCGTGGCTTCGTCGGCGTGTCCTTCAGCCATTACGAGGCGATGTACCAGATCCCCGGTGGTGAGTCGGAGGAGACCCGCTCGCGGCTCAACCCGAACCAGGACCGCGTGCTCGCCCGTGGCGAGTACCGCCCGCTCCAGGGGCCGTTCGAGGTTCTCCGGTTCTGGGCCGGCGGGTCGGTCTACCGCCACGAGGAGATCGGTCTGGCGCATGCCGACCACGACCATGAGCATGACCACGACCATGCGGAGGTGGCCGGCCCCGAGGGCGTGCAGGCCATCTTCAAGAACCGGGAGGTCGAGGCCCGGTTCGAGGCGCAGCACGTGCCCGTCGTCACCGCGCTCGGCACTCTGACCGGCGCGGTCGGCGTGCAGACCAGCCGGCGCGTCCTCAATTCGCAGCTCGAGAGCTTCCTGCCGCCCACGGAATCGCGCTCCCTGGCCGGCTACCTTTTCGAGGAACTGGCGGTGGGAGGCGGCCTGCGCTTCCAGGCGGCGGGCCGGATCGGGAACGACCGGCTCAACAGCACCGCCACGCTGTTTCCCGCCGACTACCTGCCCAACGGACTCGATCCGTCGAGCTACGCGCTGACCCGCCGCTTCGCCCCCAAGAGCCTGAGCTTCGGCGCGCTGCAGGACCTGCCCTACGGGTTCGTGGCGAGCGTCAACGGTTCCTATGTCGAGCGCGCGCCCACCAGCTACGAGCTGTTCTCGCAGGGGCCGCACCACGCCTCCTCGACCTTCGAAATCGGCGATCCGACCCTGAAGCTGGAACGTGCCCGCACGGTGGAACTCAGCCTGCGCCGGGCCGAAGGTCCCCTGCGCCTCGACGCCACCGGATACGTGACGCGCTATACCGGCTTCATCTACCGCCGGGATACCGGCAACCGCTGCGACGATGATTTCGCGTCCTGCGGCAGCGGCGACGAGTTGCGCCAGATCGTCTACTCGCAGGCCAACACGACCTTCTACGGCGCCGAGATCGGCGCGCAGCTCGACATCCTTCCCGTCGGCGACGGCTGGGCCGGGATCGAGGCGCAATACGATTTCGTGCGGGCGCAGTTCGACGACGGTTCCTACGTTCCGCGCATTCCCCCCCATCGCCTTGGCGGCGGTGCCTTCCTCAGGGCGAATGGCTGGTTCGGCCGCGTGAACCTGCTCCACGCCTTCGACCATACCGAGATCGCGCCGTTCGAGACACTGACGCGGGGCTGGAACGATCTGCGCGCCGAGCTGGCGTATACGCAGTCCCTCGATCCGGTGATCTACGGTGCCAGCGAGGTGACGGTGGGGCTCCAGGGGCGCAACCTCCTGGACGACGACATCCGCAACTCGGCCTCGTTCAAGAAGGACGAAATCCTGCTGCCCGGCCGCAACGTCCGGCTGTTCCTGACCGCCCGGTTCTGAAGCCGGTTCCGGTCCCCTCAGGAGACCGGAACGGTCCGGCACTTGACCGTCGCTCGCCGCGTCGAACAGTTAACTGCCCGCTCGGCGGCAAACCATGCTAGAACACGGCCAACCCCGCACGAACCCGTGCCCTGGGCAACTCCATGAGGCCCAAGTGGCGAATGCGTTCAAGAGTGGTGCGTCTCAGTCGCGTACCACCAACGATTTCAACGAGCGGGCCAAGCAGCTCTCCGAGCGTCTCGGCGCCATCGAGAAGCCCGCGCAGATGAAGCGCGGCAACGCTCCGCGTCGTTCGTTCAAGGCCGGCCCCCGCCCCGAGGCGGATACGGAGCCCAAGGGCGAAGTCGAGACGTCGTCCGAGAAGGACGAGGGCGAAGCCGAGAACGAGGCCTGACACAGGCGCTCTCGCCCGACTTCGGCGTGAGCCTGGGCGACGACGCGAAAGGGCCCGGATAGAAGCACCGGATACGAGATCCGGTACAACCATCCGAGCCCTTAGCGGTCATCGAGACGACGAGGCCTCCCTTGCGAGGGATGGCCCATCCAGGCCTTCAGCGACGGGCCTTGGCCTTGCGAGCGGCATAGCGCGCATCGCGCTGGGCCTTCTTCTCGGCGAGTTCGATCGCCTTGCGCTCGGCGGCGAGACGAGTCTCTTCCTCTTCGCGGGCAATCTGGGCGGCGAGCTCCGCCTCTTCGCGAGCGCGCTTCTCCTCGGCAGCCTTCTTTTCGGCGGCGATGCGAGCGGCTTCGCGTTCGCGAGCCCTTTCGTCCCGGGCACGGGCGATCGCGGCGCGGGCCTGGGCCTTGGCAATCATTTCCGGGTCATCCGCCGGGGGACGGGCCTTGAATTTTTCCAGCAGCATCTGCTTGGCGCTGGCGGAGTTCTTACGGCGGTCGTCGAAATTCCTGTAGTCGAAGGCGCTCATCTGACCTTTCTCGGGTGGTGCGTCTCGGCCCGTTCCGCGAGCGGAAGCGCGCGGCGCTGAGCCTTGCTGTGAATCATCGAGGGACGGAATCGAATCGGATAGCCCAATGACTCACGATTCGGCCGGAATCAACTGAAGCCGCCCATGGCAGGGCGGCTTCTTATGCATGTGTTGAACAAAGGCCTCACCGGGAGGACCCTCGTTCGTCCAGGCCTCAGGCCGCCTGGAGGTTGCCGGCGGATTGCTTGCCGGTACGGCGGTCGTTCTCGATCTCGTAGGACAGCTTCTGCCCCTCGATGAGGTTGCGCATGCCGGCGCGTTCCACGGCCGAGATATGGACGAACACGTCCTTGCCGCCGTCATCCGGTTGAATGAAGCCGTAGCCCTTGGTCTCGTTGAACCATTTCACGGTGCCCGTGCTCATGGATATGTCCTTCTCGCCGTCGGGAGAAACGCGATTGCAGGGGTCGCGCCCTCGTCTCGAATCGTATGGGGAGGGGCCTCTCGGGCCGCGGTAAAGCAACGCGCGGCCGACAGGGCGCAGGGTCTCGGAGATGCGATGGGATCGAAGCGACGGCCCGCGGCAGTTCTGCAGCGACTGCTGGGCGTGCGACCCGGAATGAACCGGCGGGGGATCGTTGAAGACAAGGTCCGATAGGTGAAAGTTAGGGTGCCTGCGATGCTCAGACAAGGCTCCCGACCGTTCCGGGTTCCCGACATGGCCTGCGATTTCCATCGGTAAAGCGAGCCGACTGAATGACAGGCGGTTCCCATGGAGGAGCCGTCCAGTCTGGACTGCGGCACTGCCTGTGGTTGCCCTCGCCGGGGGCGACGGCTAGGCTTGCCACTCTGCGACATGGGGCGAGGAACGACCTTAACGACCCGGTGAGGGGTCGTCACGGAAGGTTGACCGGCATCGAAGCGGGGGCGGGATGACGGAATCGAAGGTGGACGGACGACCCGTCGGGGTCGCGCCGTGGCGGATCACGAGGGCGGGTTCCGCTTCGTGATGTCGGGCATGCAGAACTCCAAAGGCCGGGGTTTGAGACACGGCTGCGCGGGCGTGGCTTTGGCCGTCCTCGGCGGCGTGTCGATGGCCGCCCTCGCCTCCTCCCCGGCCGTCGCCTTCGACCTGTTCGGCATGTTCGGCTCCGAGGAGGAGCCGCCGGCACCGAGCGGCGAGACGCTGCCCTATTCGGTGAAGTTCCAGGGACTCGAGGATGACGACGTTCTGCAGGCCCTGCAGGACACCTCCACGCTCTATCGTCTGCGCCAGGACGCTCCGCCCGATGGCGAGGGCATCGTGCGGCGGGCGGAAGCGGACCTCCGCCGCCTGTCCGACGTGCTTTCCGGATACGGCTATTACCAGGGCAAGGTCGCCATCCGCATCGACGGGGTCGAACTGACGGGGGAGGCCTCGGTCGCTGCTGCGGCGCGGGCCGCCGAGGGCGGCCGGAACCGGGCTTTGGTGCCCGTGAAGATCGTCGTCGATGCCGGTCCGCTCTACAAGCTCCGCACGGTGGCGGCCTCCGATCCGCGCGGCAACGATTTCCCGTCCGAGGTGCTGCCCGAGCGTTTCGTCCGGGTGGGCGACGACGTCCCCGCCCGTTCCGCTACCGTCCTCGCCCGCGAGGCGAAGATCGTCGACCGCTTCCGCGCCCTGGGCCATCCCTTCGCCAAGGCGGTCTCGCGCGATCCCGTGGTGGATGACGCCGCCCATGTCATGGACGTGCGCTTCACCATCGATCCCGGCCCCATCGCGGGTTTGGGCGAGGTTGCCGTGCGCGGCACCGCCGGCATCGACCCGGCGGTGGTGCGCTCCTTCATCTACAGCGAGCCGGGCGATCCCTATTCGCCCAAGGCCGTGGCCGACATTCGCCGGTCCGTCGCCAAGGTCGAGGCCCTGGGCTCGGTCCGGGTGCGCGAGGGCGAGGCGCTCGACGCGCAGGGCAACCTGCCGATCTTCGTCGACGTGACCGAGCGCGACCGCAACCTGATCGGGGTCGCGGCCCGCTACTCCACGGTCGATGGCCCGGGCATCCGTGCCTATTACGCCAACCGCAACCTGTTCGGCGGCGGCGAGACCCTGCGGCTCGACGCCGACATCTACTATCTCGGCAACGACCTCTACGCTGCGCAGCGCAAGGCCGCCGGGATCGATTCGAATGGCTTGGGCGGCCGGGTCTCGGCGACCTTCGTCAAGCCGGCCCTGTGGGGCACGCGCAACGATCTCGTGGCCAATGTCTTCGCGGGCCGCGAGGCCCAGCAATCCTACGTCTCGGACGCGGCCGGCGGCACGATCGGCATCCGGCACCGGTTCTCCGACACGTTCTACGCGCAGATCGGCGTCGACGGTCAGGCCGGCCGCTCGCAGGACGCGCTCGGCAAGGTCGATTACCGCCTGATCGGCGTGCCGCTGTCGGTGGCCTACGATTCCACCGACAACCTGCTCGATCCGACGCAGGGGTTTCGGGCCACCGCATCGGTGACGCCCTATGCCGGGTTCCTCGGCTCGGATCCGTCGATCTTCGTCGCCAAGGCGCAGGGCTCGACCTACTACGCCATCGACGACGAGGCTCGCTATATCCTCGCCGGCCGCATCGGCTTCGGTTCGATCTCCGGTGCGAGCCTCGAGGACATCCCGGCCAATATCCGCTTCTTCGCCGGCGGCGGCGGCTCGGTGCGCGGCTTCCCCTACCGCACGCTGGGCCCGCGCGGGCCGTTCAACCTGCCGGTGGGCGGGCGCAGCCTGCTCGAAGCCTCGGTGGAGGCGCGGGTCAAGATCACCGACACGATCGGGATCGTGCCGTTCTTCGACGCCGGCACCGCCTTCGAGGGCAGCCTGCCCGATTTCGAGGAGCGCATCCGCTACGCGGCGGGCCTCGGCCTCCGCTACTATACCGGCATCGGCCCGATCCGCGTCGACGTGGCGTTCCCCCTCGACCGCATCAAGGGGAACCGCGAGCGTCCCGTGGCCCTGTACATCAGCCTGGGGCAGTCGTTCTGATGGAATTTTTCCGAGGCGTCCGTGCGAGCCGTCCTTCCCTCCCCCGCGGAGGGGGGAGGGTGATGCGCGGCACCGTGGCCGTCATCGGCCTGACCGTCTGCATCGCCGTTCCCGCCACCCACACCCGTGCCGACGACGGCGAGAAGACCGTGCTCGGCGGGCTCCTGTCGAAGGCGTTGTCCACGCCGGGCTCCCAGGTGTCCATCGGTGCCGTCGATGGGGCGCTCTCCTCCAACGCCACGATTCGCGACGTGGTGATCAGTGATCGCAACGGCGCCTGGCTGAAGCTCGACAAGGCGCGCCTGGTGTGGAGCCGCCTCGCCCTCCTCTCCGGTCGGCTGCAGGTGGACAGCCTGGAGATCGGCCGCCTCGAAGTGCTGCGCCGTCCCCTCCCCGCCCCGGTCTCGGCGACGCCGGAACCCGATGGCTCGCTGCTGCCCGAATTGCCCGTGAAGGTGGAGATCACCGCCTTCAAGCTCGCCGAACTCGTCCTCGGCGAGACCGTCGCCGGTCAGCCGGCGCGCCTGTCCGCCGAGGGGAAGGCCAAGCTCGGCGCCCCGTCCGAAGGGCTCGACCTCGACCTGTCCGTGCGCCGCCTCGACGCCACGGGGCAATTCGTCGCTCGCCTGCTCTTCGTGCCCAAGGGCGAGAAGCTCGAGGTGAAGACCACCCTGGTGGAGGCCGCCGGCGGCCTGCTGTCCAAGTTCGCGAACCTCCCCGGCGAGCCTCCGATCAACCTCGATCTCGACGGACGTGGCACCCTCGATGCCTGGAACGCCCGGCTCGATTTCGATGCCGGCCCCGATCTCGGCGCCAAGGGCACGGCCCGCATCGCCCGCGCCGGCGCCGACCGCTCCCTCACCCTCGACCTCTCCTCGCGGATCGAGGGGCTCCTGCCCGGCCCGGCGGCGGCGATCTTCTCCGGCACCACCAAGCTCGACGGCGCCCTGCGCTTTGCCGATAACGGCGCGTTCGGCATCGACCGCCTCACCCTCGCTTCCCGCACCGCCCGCCTCGACGCGTCGGGCGGCCTCACGCCGGAGCGGGTCGCCGACTTCACCATCTCGGCCCGCGCCGTCCCCACCGAGGGCAGCGTCACCAAGGCGGCCAATGCCGAGCTCGACACCCTCGTCTTCGACGGGACCGTGAAGGGGCCGATCGCACGGCCACGGGTGAACGGCGACCTCAAGGCGGCGGGACTGCGCGCGGACGGCAACGTCCTCGAGCGGATCGCCGCCAGCCTCGCCATGGAACCCACGGGCGGCGATCCTAACGCCACCCGCTTCGCGCTCCGTGCGGATGCCAATGTGGAAGGATTGAAGCTCGCCGACCCGGCCCTGCGCCGGGCGGTCGGATCGCGCGGGGCCTTCACCTTCCGGGGCACGCTGCAGCCCGATGGCGTGGTCGATGTGGCGGCGTTCGATCTCGACGCGCCCACCGCCACGCTCTCCTATGCCGGCCGTGTCGGCCAGAACACGCTAACCGGCACGCTGAAGGCGGGTCTCGCCGACCTCTCGGCCTTCTCCGATGTGGCCGACCGGACCCTTGCCGGCAGCGTCGCCGTAAAGGCGAACTTGAGCGGCGACCCCGCCCGCAAGGCGGTGACCGCCGATGTGGATGCGACGACAAAGGGACTCGTTCTCGGCCTGCCGGCCCTCGACCGGCTCCTCGGCCGCGAGCCGCATTTCTCGGGCAGGCTCTCGCAGGTCTTCGACGGCTACAGTTTCGACGGCGTGAAGCTCGACGGCGCCGAGATGGTGGCCCGGCTGGAGGGCAAGGCCACCGCACGCCTCGCCGACGCCAAGCTCCTCGTGGACGTGAAGACCCTCTCGGCCGTCGATCCGCGCCTTGCCGGCCGCGCCCTCCTCGACGGGCGGCTCTCCGGAACCCTGGAGAAGCCGGACCTCACCGCTACCCTCACCGCCGCGGACGGACGGGCGCTCGGCCGCCCGATCCGGGACGTGCGCGTGGCCGCGGCGCTGAAGGACCTCACCGGGGCGCTCGACGGGACTCTGGCGCTGGGCGGCGAGATCGGCGGCAAGACCCTGCGCGGGGATGTGCATCTCGCCCGCACGGGCGCGGATTGGTCCCTCGACCGGCTTGCGGTGAATCTCGGCTCGGCCACCCTCGCCGGCAAGGCGGCCGTCGATGCGGCGACCCTGCTGACGCAGGGGAGCGTCACGCTTTCGGCCGCCAATCTCGACGACCTGTCGCCGCTCGCCCTCACGCCGTTGGCCGGAAGCCTCGACGCGACCGTCGCCCTCTCGCGCGAGGGAGGACGTCAGGACGCGTCGGTGAAGGCCAAGGGCGCCTCCCTGCGCTCGGGCGAGATCGGCCTCGCGCAGCTCGACGCCGACCTCACCGGCCGCGATCTCGTCGCCCATCCCGCCGTGGACGGGCGGGTCAATGCCGACCGGGTCATCGCCGCCGGCGAGTCCATCGACACCGTGCGCCTCCTGGCCGTGGGGTCGCCCAATGCCAGCGACATCACCCTCACCGCCAAGGCGCGTGGGTTCGATCTCGACGGGGCCGCCCGCCTGGTTCCGGCCGAGGCCACGCGGATCGAGCTGTCGCGCTTCTCCGCGTCACGCGGCAAGGATCGCCTGGCCCTGGCCGGTCCCGCCACGATCACCCTCGACAAGGGCTCGGCCCTCATCGACGGTCTCGTCATCGCCGCCGGTACCGGGCGGGTCAGCCTCGCCGGACGGGCCGGTTCGAGTCTCGACCTGAAGCTCGGCATCCGGGCGCTGCCCCTGGCGCTTGCCCGCATCGCCTCGCCGAGCCTCGCCCTCTCCGGCACCCTCGACGGGGACGCCGATATCCACGGCACGTCCGCACGGCCGGAAGGGCGCTACGCCCTGTCGGTGGCGAAGGTCGTGACACCGGAGACGCGCAAGGCCGGCTTGCCGCCCATCGACGCCAAGGCGAGCGGCACCCTCGGCGACGGTCGCGCCGGGATCGAGGGCCGGGTCTCGGCCGGTCGCGGGGCGGAGCTGACGCTTGCCGGCTTCCTGCCCGTCTCGGCGGGCGGACCCATCGCCCTGAAACTGCGCGGCACCTTCGACGCGGCCATGGCCAACAGCCTGCTCAGCGTCGGCGGCCAGCGGGTCGCCGGCCGGATCGCCCTCGATGGGGGCGTGTCGGGCACCCTCGACGCGCCCCGTGCCGAGGGTGCCGCCACCCTCTCCGGCGGCAGCTTCACCGATCCGCTCCAGGGCATCGCCCTCAAGCAGATCGAGGGCCGCGTCACCGGGCGGGGCGATACCCTCGTGGTGGAGCGCCTCACCGCGCAGACCCGGAACGGCGGCGGCCTGCAGGCCAGCGGCCGCGTGGCCCTGGACCCGAATGGCGGGTTCCCCGGCGCGTTCAAGATCACCGCCGAGCGTGCCGAGCTCGTCTCCAGCCCCATCGTCACCGCCACCGCGAGCCTCAACCTCGCCTTGAGCGGTCCTTTGGCGCGGACGCCGAAAGTGTCGGGGCGGGTCGACCTCGTCTCCGTCGACGTGACCGTCCCCGATCGCCTGCCCGCCACGGTGCAGCCCCTGCCCGGCGTGCGCCGGGTCAACACGCCCGCGGACGTGCGGGCGCGCGTCGATGCGAAGGCCGACCGCAAGGCGAAGGTCGCGGCTCTGGGCAAACGCAGGAGGACGCCCCCTCCCTTCGATGCGACGCTGGACGTGGCCGTCCATGCGCCGAACCGCATCTTCGTGCGCGGGCGCGGCATCGATGCGGAACTCGGCGGCGACCTGCGCCTCACTGGCACCTCCCGCGACCCGGTGGCGGTGGGCGATTTCGCCATGCGCCGCGGCCGTCTCAGCATCATCGGCCAGCGCCTCGACTTCACCCGCGGTCGCCTCGCCTTCAACGGTGAACTCGCGATCCCCGATCTCGACTTCCAGGCCGAGACCAAGGCCGCCGAGGTCACCGCCCGCGTCGCCGTGAGTGGCCCCGCAAACCAGCCCGACTTCGTCCTGACCTCCGACCCGTCCCTGCCGCAGGACGAGGTCCTGTCGCGGCTGCTGTTCAAGAAGGCGGCCGGGGGGCTGTCGCCGTTCCAGGCGTTGCAGCTCGCCCAGGCGGTGTCGCAGCTCTCCGGCGGGGCCGGCGGCCCCGACGTGTTCGAGCAGGCCCGCAAGGGGCTCGGCCTCGACAGCCTCGACGTCTCCACCGGCGCCAGCGGCGGCCCGGCCCTGGGTGCCTCGCGCTACCTCAGCGACCGTCTCAGTGTCGGCGTGAAGGCGGGCGCCAAGCCGCAGGATACCGCCGCCACCGTGGATTACGACGTGACCCGCCGCATCAAGATCCAGGGCGAGGCCGGCAGTGACGGCCGCACCGCCGTGGGGGTGGGCGCCGAATGGGAATATTGACGGCGTCGGAGCGAATGACCGGCACCGGAGTGGCCTCGAAGACGTTACCGACCGGCAGGACTCTCACGGCCACGGTGGCACGACGGCTGACATAGCCTGCCGTGCCGAACGGAGAGTGCCCGCCACATCGGGAAGGGGCACGCCGAATGATGGGCTGGTTTCGGGCCTTGATGCCGCGGGAGGATCGCTTCTTCGACCTGTTCGAGCGCCATTCCCAGACCCTCGTCGCGGGAGCGGAGGCGCTCCAGGGTGTCCTGAAGGGCGGTGACGGCGTGCCGCGCTACTGCCAGGTGATCGTCGACCGTGAGCACGAGGCGGACGCGATCACCGCCGAGGTCTTGCTCGCGGTCCGGCGCAGCTTCATCACCCCCTTCGACCGCGGCGACATCAAGGACCTGATCCAGTCGATGGACGACGCCATCGACCAGATGAACAAGACCGTGAAGACCATCGCCCTCTACGAGGTCCGCTCCTTCCAGCCTCTCATGCGCGAGATGGGCGACACCGTGCTCGAGGCGGCGCGTCTCACGGCCGATACGATTCCCCTGCTCAACGCCGTCGGCACCCATGCGGGACGCATCAACACCCTCACGGAGCGCATCACCCGCGTCGAGGGCCGCTCGGACGAGTTGCAGGAGCGTGGCCTCAAGGCCCTCTACCGAGCCCATCGCAAGGATGGCGGTGACGGCGACACCATGGCCTACATCATCGGCGCCGAGATCTACGGGCACCTGGAGGATGTGGTCGACCGGTTCGAGGACGTCGCCAACGAGATCAGCGGCATCGTGATCGAGAACGTGTGACGGGCATGGATGCCGCCTCCCTCGCGCTGCCGGCGCTGGCCGGCCTCATCGCCGTCGCCCTGTTCTTCGACTTCCTCAACGGCTTGCACGACGCGGCCAATTCCATCGCCACCATCGTCTCGACGCGGGTGCTGCGCCCGCAATACGCGGTGCTCTGGGCGGCGTTCTTCAACTTCATCGCGTTTCTGTTCTTCGGCCTCCATGTGGCGCAGACCCTTGGGACCGGGATCGTCGATGCGGGGATCGTCGATCCGCGCGTCATCCTGAGCGCGCTGGTCGGCGCCATCGCCTGGAACATCGCCACCTGGGTGCTCGGCATCCCGTCGAGTTCTTCGCACGCCCTGGTGGGCGGCCTCGTCGGGGCGGGTATCACCAAGGCGGGGCTCGACGTCGTGGTCTGGTCCGGCCTGTCGAAGACGATCGCGGCCATCGTGCTCTCGCCGCTCGTCGGATTCCTGCTCGCTCTCCTCCTCGTGCTGATCGTGTCCTGGACCTGCCGGCGCGCCACGCCCTTCGGGGTCGACCGGAGCTTCCGCCTCCTGCAATTCGTCTCGGCCTCGCTCTATTCCCTCGGCCATGGCGGCAACGACGCCCAGAAGACCATGGGGATCATCGCGGTGCTGCTCTACTCGCAGGGGCATCTGGGGAGCAGCTTCCACGTTCCGCTTTGGGTGGTCCTGGCCTGCCAATCGGCGATGGCGCTCGGGACCCTCTTCGGCGGCTGGCGCATCGTCCATACGATGGGTTCGAAGATCACCCGCCTGAACCCGATGCAGGGCTTCTGCGCCGAGACGGGTGGTGCCATCACCCTGTTCCTGGCGACCTGGCTCGGTGTCCCGGTCTCGACCACGCACACCATCACCGGCGCCATCGTTGGCGTGGGCGCGGCCCGCCGGACATCGGCCGTGCGCTGGGGCATCGCCGGCAACATCGTCGTCGCCTGGGTCCTGACCCTGCCCGCCGCGGCCCTCATCGCGGCATGCTGCTACGTCCTGACGGGCTGGCTCGCCTGAACGATCTCGCCCGGCTCGCCTGAAGCCATGACGCCGCGAACCTCCGCGCGAAACTCTTCTGCTCGTGGTCGGGGGAGATCAGGCATGCCTTCCACGACCGCTGATGCGCCGGTATTGATGGCAAGTTGTGATGCTCAAGAATACTGAGAAAAGTTTTGCGGTAACATTTCCGTGAGTTGGGTATGGCAAGACATGATTCGTCGTTTTTCAAGTTATCGCAGGCCGATCAAAATTTTCATTTATATAAATTGGATACAATACCGTTCAGATAAAGTGAATATAAATCATGCTAGATGAAATATATCTCATACAAGTGGTCATGGAATATTAAATAAAAGCCTATATTCGATTATTATCATTGTATCGTTAGGGGGGTGTAAGTCATGCGTTTGTCGGTCAAGGCCGTACTGATCGGTCTCTTCAGTATCGTCGTTTCGATTTCGGCCGCGCAGGGCTTGGTGGCCCTATACAAGCTTCAGGACATCGGCACGAAGATTGCCGTTCTGGTCGACAATGCCGTGCCGTCGGTGACCCAGGCCGATAAGATCAATCGTCTGGTGCTCCGGGTCCGCACGTCCCAGCTGCGCTACCTGACCGCTCCCAACAGCACCATCGAGCAGGCCGATCTCAAGCTTGCGAACGAAATGATGCTGGAGCGCAACAAGTCCGTCGAAGACTACAAGCCGCTTATCACCGGAGCGATAGAAAAGGCTGCTTATGACGATCTCACCGCCAGGATGGAGATACTGAAGGTCGATTGGGGAAAGCTCCGCTCCATGCGCGAGACCGACAGGGACCAGGCGCTGAGCTTCTTCCGCGAAGGCAACCACGCGAATTATCGGGCGGTCGCCGACGCGGCCACCCGTCTGGTGGAGATCAATGTGGCGGCCGCCAACGCCGCCGGAGAGGCGGCGCGCAGCCAGCAGGCCGAAGCGATCCGGATCTCGACCATCATGCTCACCGTCTGCATCGTCATGGCGGTCTCGGCCATGATCTTCTCGTTCCTCGGCGTGGCCCGCCCGATCGAGCGAATGACCCAGGCCATGCGTCACATCGCCGGCGGTGACGAGACGACCGCCGTGCCGTCCATGGGCCGCCGCGACGAGATCGGCGAGATGGCCCAGGCGGTGGAAGTGTTCCGGACCAACCTGATCCGCACCCGTCAGCTCGAAGAGGAGACTGTCCTCGCTCGGGCTTCCGCCGAGGAGCAGCGCCGGGCAGGCATGCGCAAGATGGCCGAGGATTTCGAGACGGCGGTCGGCGGCATCATCGGCATGGTCTCCTCCTCGGCCACCGAACTTCAGGCCACGGCGCAGACCATGACGGCGACGGCGACGCAGACCGCGTCGCAATCCACCACCGTGGCCGCCGCCGCCGAGGAAGCCGCCGTCAACGTCAACACGGTGGCCGCCGCCGCCGAGGAACTCGGCACATCGGTGCAGGAGATCGGCCGGCAGGTTTCGAGCTCCGCCACTCTCGCGCAATCCGCCGTCTCGGAGGCCGACACCACGGCGGTGCTCGTGCAGGAACTCAGCGGCGCCGTGAGCCGGATCGGCGACGTGGTGAGCCTGATCTCGACCATCGCCAGCCAGACCAACCTGCTCGCCCTCAACGCCACCATCGAGGCCGCGCGCGCCGGCGAAGCGGGCCGGGGCTTCGCGGTGGTCGCCGTCGAGGTGAAAGAGCTGGCCAACCAGACGGCCCGCGCCACGGAAGAGATCTCCCAGCAGATCGGTCATATCCAGGGTGCCACTGGCCAGGCGGTCACGGCGATCGGTTCGATCACGTCGCGCATTCGGGACATCAATGCGGTGGCGACTGCCATCGCGGCGGCGGTCGAGCAGCAGAGCGCGGCGACGCAGGAGATCGTGCGCAACGTCTCGCAGGCCTCGGCCGGCACCAACGAGGTGACGAGCAACATCGCCGGCGTGGCCAGTGCTGCCGAAGAGACCGGAGCCGCCGCGAGCCAGGTACTCGGCGCCGCTGGCGAACTGTACCAGCAATCCGAACATCTCACCGGAGAAGTGCACCGCTTCCTCGCCACGGTGCGGGCTGCCTGACCCGACTCCACCGCGCGGACCTACAAACGGGTCGGGCTCGCGGGAGCCTGGCCCGTTCTCATGTCGACCGTCCGGGTTCACCCCCGGAGGGCGAAACCCTCACCGTCCGTCGCTCACCCTCTGTCCCGTCTCGCCGTAGCCGAGGCGGGCTCCCTGGCGGTTGACGCTTCCGAAGCGCAGGACGGCCTGTTCGAGGTAGTCGATCGCATCGATGAGGGCATCCCGCGCGGCCCCGACCGTCTCTTCGCCGTCCTCGGGCGGCGTCTCGGCGAGATTGACCGCGGCGATGAGGACCCGGTCACGCTCCTCTTCGATGCGGCGGTCGCGTTCCACATGTCCGCGCACGTCGGCATCGAAGGCCTCGATCACCGCCCAGGGCAGTGCGTCCTTCGACGACGATGCGTCGAAGGCGCGGGCCTTGCGCCGGGCCTGTGCCGCGGCCGCCCTGACGATGTCGGCGAGTTTGGCATCCATGGTCGGTCTCCTGGGGTGATCGGGTTCGAGGCGCTTTCGTTGCCGTCCATCCCCCGGCCCCGCCCGCGGGGAGAGGGGGAAACAGCCGCTCAGCTCCTCAGCCCCGGTGCCTCCTGGCCGGTGCGCGCGACGTATTCGGTGTAGCCGCCGCCATATTGATGGATGCCGTCGGCGGTGAGTTCGAGGACGCGGTTCGACAGGGCGGCGAGGAAGTGCCGGTCGTGGCTCACGAACAGCATCGTACCCTCGTAGTTCGCGAGCGCGGTGATGAGCATCTCCTTGGTGCCCATGTCGAGGTGGTTGGTCGGCTCGTCGAGGACGAGGAAGTTCGGCGGGTCGAACAGCATCTTGGCCATGACCAGCCGGGCCTTCTCGCCGCCCGAGAGCACGCGGCAGCGCTTCTCCACGTCGTCGCCCGAAAAGCCGAAGCAGCCGGCCAGCGCCCGCAAGCTCCCCTGCCCCGCCTGCGGGAACGAGCGCTCCAGGTCCTGGAACACGGTGAGCTCGCCGTCGAGGAGGTCCATGGCGTGCTGGGCGAAGTAGCCGAGCTTGACGCTTCCCCCCACCGCGATGCTGCCGTCGTCGGGCGGGGTCGAGCCGGTCACGAGCTTGAGCAGGGTCGACTTGCCGGCGCCGTTGATGCCCATCACGCACCAGCGCTCCCGGCGACGGATGGAAAAGTCGAGCCCCTCGTAGATGGTGCGGCTGCCGTAGCGCTTGTGCACGTTCTTGATGATGACGACGTCGTCGCCGGAGCGCGGCGCCGGCTGGAACTCGAACGCCACCGATTGACGGCGCTTGGGAGGCTCCACCCGCTCGATCTTGTCGAGCTTCTTCACCCGGCTCTGCACCTGGGCGGCGTGGGAGGCCCGCGCCTTGAACCGCTCGATGAACTTGATCTCCTTGGCGAGCATCGCCTGCTGGCGCTCGAACTGCGCCTGCTGGTGCGTCTCGTTGAGCGCCCGCTGCTGCTCGTAGAAGACGTAGTCGCCCGAATAGGTGGTGAGGGTGCCGCCGTCGATCTCGATGACCTTACCGACGATGCGGTTCATGAACTCGCGGTCGTGCGAGGTCATCAACAGGGCGCCCTCGTAGTTCTTGAGGAAGGCTTCCAGCCAGATCAGGCTTTCCAGGTCGAGATGGTTGGAGGGCTCGTCGAGGAGCATCACGTCCGGGTTCATCAGGAGGATGCGGGCCAGCGCCACGCGCATCTTCCAGCCGCCCGAGAGCTTGCCGACGTCGCCGTCCATCATCTCCTGAGAAAAGCTCAGGCCCGCCAGCACCTCGTAGGCCCGGCCTTCGAGGGCGTAGCCGTCGAGCTCCTCGAACCGGGCCTGGACCTCGCCGTAGCGCTCGACGAGGGCATCCATCTCGTCCATCCGGTCGGGATCGGCGAGGCCGGCCTCGATCTGCTTCAGTTCTGTGGCGACCACGCTCACCGGGCCGGCCCCGTCCATCACGGCGGAGACGACGGAGCAGCCGGCCATCTCGCCGACATCCTGGCTGAAATAGCCGATGGTGATGCCCCGGTCGGTGGCGACCTGGCCCTCGTCGGGCTCCTCCTCGCCGGTGATCATCCGGAACAGGGTGGTCTTACCGGCGCCGTTCGGCCCCACGAGGCCGACCTTCTCGCCTTTCTGGAGCGCGGCGGACGCCTCGATGAAGACGATCTGCCGTCCGTTCTGCTTGCCGATTTTCTCGAGGCGGATCATGCGCGCATCGGTGTCCTGAGATGTGTCCCGCGGGCCTTACGGCATGGAGCGCGGAAGCGGAAGGTGGGCGCTTCCGCCACCCTGCGTCGCGTTTGGACACCGCCCGAGTGATCGCGTATCCACGCCCCAGCCCATTCCGTGAGGTGCCCTGCCCCGTGCCGGTCCAGTCGCTGATCCTCTATCCCGATCCAAGGCTGCGTTTGGCCGCCGAGCCGGTCACCGTGTTCGACGACGCCTTGCGGCGGGATGCTGCGGAGCTGGTGGAAGCCCTCTCCCGCGTCTCCGCCATCGGTCTCGCCGGGCCGCATGTGGGCTGGCTCGCCCGGGTGGTGGTCCTGCGCCTGGAGCCGGGCACGCCGGCTTCGATCTACGTCAATCCGCAGATCACCTTCGCGTCGGACGAGACCGCTCCCCAGACAGAGGGCAGCGTCTCCATGCCCGGCGTCACGGACGTCGTGGAGCGGGCGGTGACGGTGCGGCTGCGCTACGACGACCTCGACGGGACCGGGCACGAGATCGAGGCGGCGGGGTTCGAGGCGGCCTGCCTCCAGCACGAGATCGACCAGCTCGACGGCATCTTCTGGATCGAGCGCCTGTCGCGGCTTCGGCGGGAGCGGGCCGTGAAGCGCTATGCCAAAGCAAAGCGGGCGGCATGAGAAACGGGTATCGTCGCCACCTCCCGGCAGCCGTGATCCTCGCCGTCGCGGCAGGATGCCCGCGCGCCGAAGCGCAGCCGGCCAAGCCCCCCGCCCCCCCGGCTTCCGCATCGGCCTCGGCGCCCGCGATCGGCTGTCCGTCGCTCGCCAACCTGCGCCTTCTCCTGCGGCAATCGGGTGGTGACGCGAAGATAGCGGCGGCGACCCTGGCCGATCCCAAGGCCGATCACCTGAGCTGCAACCTCCTCGGCCGCGATACGGTGAATGCCATCACCGACCACGCGGCGCTCAACGGCAACGAGTACGATTGCGTCGGCGTCACCGGGACCAGCATCTGTTCCTGGACCATCGCGGGAACGGTCGTCCCGGTCGATCCCGCGCGCGCGGCTAAGAAGGCCCCTCCCGCCAAAGCCAAGCGCTGACGGCCGATCCTAAGCGGCCGCCTGCGGCGGACGGCTCATCCGCCGCGGCCGCCGATGCCCCAGGCGCCCTGTATCCCCGCCGGTGAAGCAACGCCGGAGGAGGTCACGCCATGATGCCGCAGAAGCGCTGGGGACTCGTCATCCTGCTCGTCATGGCTGCGACGAAGGCGGCCTCGGCCGGCGATGCCGCGCCGCGCGACGTCGTCGCCTGCGATACGTTGGTTCAACTGCGTGTCCTGATGGGACGGACGCCATCCGATCCTGCCGCGGCATCGGCCGATCTCTCCGGTCATCCCGGATGCCGCCGAATCGCCCGTGATCGCGTCGGCGCTCCCGAGCACCGCGCCATGATCGGCGGAGCCCCGTTCGAATGCCTCGCGGTGACCTGGGAGGCCTCCTGCCTCTGGATCATGCCGTAGGCGTCGATTCCTGCCGAAACCAGATCTTCGGTGGATAATACCGATGCGCTTTCCGTCGATCCGCCCTAACTTGGCCGTAACGACGGGGGCGGAAATGACGAGCGGAACGGCCGGATCGTGCGGTAGGAATGCGGTGGCGCGCCGACGGTGCTGGATCGCCGGCTTGGCCTTTGTGGGATTCTTGGGAATCGAGATGACGGCTCATGCCGAGGCCCCGATCAAGAGCCCTCAGGACGCGGCCTGTCGCAACGAGGCGCGCGCGAAGGTGTTCGTCACGCCCGACCTGGGTGGGATCGGGCTCTACGCCATCGGCCGCCAGATCTATTCGGCCTGCATGACACGCTCGCAGCCCCGCACCGCTCGTCGGCGGCGCTAGGCAGGGGATCAGACGCTGCGCGGGGCGCCGATGCGCGCCCGCAGGCGCAGGCGCAGGTTTTCGTTGGCCGTGGCGTCCGCATCCACCGCGAACATCAGCCGGAGGAGCCGGCTGATTGGGGTCGTGCCGTCCTCGACTGCGGCCTCGACCTGGTCCTGGAGCGCCATCCGCTCGTAAGGACGCTGAGAATCGAAGCTCGACTGGGCCTGCTGCGCCATGGTCTGCGTTCCGTCGCTCGGGATCATTTTCCCCGGGCGGTTGGCTACGCGAAGACGTCCGCCTCCGCCAGTCCCTTTCGTCGACTATTCATAGCCGACGACCGGTTCTGACGCATTTGTGTCATGTGTGGCTTGCAGAGCGGTTCCAGACAGGACGCTCAGCGCGGGACAATATGGAGCCCGTCATCGGGGAGCAGGTTGCGCGCCGGCCCCCCTGTCTGCTGTCCGCGCCCCTGCTGGTAATAGGGCAGTTCCGGCCGGCGGTCGTTGTCGCTGCCCGAATCGTATTCCCAGGCCTGGTTCCAGGGCGCGCGACCGCCCACGCCGATGCCGCCGGTGGAATCGACCTCCCGCAGCACCGGCCGCTCCCGATAGGGGCCGGCCCCAGCCTCGGCAGCCGAAGAGGCGGCGACCAGGGGCGCGGCCATCATCGACACGGCGAACACGGCGGAGAGGGCGGTCTTCATGGCGGGCCTCGAAAGGGTGGGCCGGGAATCGGCTCGCGTCGATGCGATGACCGTATAACGGCAAAGGTTGTCGCGCCGTTCCCCGCGGGCTGCCTCTCCCTCCCCTCTCGGCATCTCCCCGACCCGGATTCCGCGCTCCACGTGATCGGTCATGATCGCCACCACCGCCTCGCTTGGCGTCCTCGCTGGCGGGTGCTCTCGGGGACCGGTTCGGCCGCGGCCCCTGAACCCCGTGGCACAACAAGAAGCCCGACGCCCTGCGAGGGGCGACGGGCTTGAACGGTGCCGCTCGGTGTCAGTGGACGGTCGCGGCGGATTCCATCGGGGCGGCAGCGCGCGGCTTGGCGACCCTGAGCGGCTTGGCGGCGGTGGTGGTGCTCGACGCTGCCTTGGTCGCTTTGGAAGCGGCAGGCGCCTTGGTGGAAGCAGACTTAGCGGAAGCAGTCTTGGTGGAGGCAGGCTTGGCCGATGCGGATTTGGCGCTGGCCGTCCTGGTCCGGCGCGGCGCGGTCTCGGACGGCCGGGCGACGGCCTTTTCGGCAACGGCCTTGGCGGCGGTGCCTGCACTGCGCGAGGCGCGGGGCTTCAGGGTCTTGGCCGGGCTCGGTGCCAGGCTGAGATCGGCGGTCACGGGCTGAACGTAGACCGGCGCCGTGAGGCTCACTGCACGCAGATCGGCCTCGGCCATCAGCCAATGCTCATCGGCGCGGCCGAACACCCGGCCCTCGCCTTCCCAGATGGAATAGGCGCGCTCGCGCACCTGCTGTTCGAAAGGGATCATCCGCGCTCTCCTCGTGGGTGGTCGCCCCGATGGAAGCGGAGGTTGGTTAATCTCCGGTTAATGCCGCGCTGCAGCGAGGCCGTGTCAGTCCTGCGAGAGCCGCCTCGCATTGGCGCGGACCTTCCGGCGGTATCCCGTGACCATGCTCTGGGTCGAGCCTCCGGTCGCCATGAGCAAGGCCGCTTCGCCGGCCGCCATGATCTTCTCGCTCACCATGCGTTGCGCCTCGATCTGCGCGGCCGGTCCGCCGAGGGACAGCTTTGCGAGGCGAAGGCCGATCACCTGCTGCGATTCCATCGCGAGCAGGGTCGCATCCATGCCGAGCTTCCACCACGCACCGAACATGTCAGTCCTCTCTGCGCCGCCGGGCGCGCCGGCCGCGCTTATGCCATGCGGCCGTTCCTCGCGGTAAGGGCGACCTCGGCCGAAAGGCCGCTGCCGCCTCACGATCTCGCGAACGGGTGCTCGGTCGCGGGCGCTCAGTCGAAGGAGCGCGACTTCGCCGACGATCCGCCGAGGCTGATCTTCTTCGGAGCCGAACCGCCGCCGAGGCTGATCTTACGCGGCGGCGGAGGGGCGGCGGGATTCGGGGCGGCGGGCCGCGCGGATTTCATCTGTGCCTGGCCGTGGACCACCGAGCCGATCTCGCCTGCGACCCGGACGAGGTCGTCCCGCTCGCAGGCACGGGCCACCGAGAGGCCGAGCTGATGCATGTGGCTCTTGCCGTAGAGGTAGACCGCGAGCTTGGCTCGGGTGGTGGGAGGAATCTCGGCGAGGATCTCGGGCAGATCCTCGGGCTCGGCGCGATAGACCGCCCCGAGGAGATCGAGGGAGACCGGGCAGGCCGGATCCGGCTCGGCGCCGCTGGTGGGGTGCGACTGGGTCATGGAGTACCTGTCTGGCTGGTTGAGCTCTGGGCGAGGATATCGGCCGGGGCCGTGTCGCCGGCGGCGGGCGGCTCGGGCGGTGTCGTCTGCGCCTGGACGATGGCATCCTCCGGGCGCGGTTGAGAAGTGAGCCGCGCCGCCGGACGCTCCGGCTGCAGACAGCCGCTGCAGACGGAGGCGATCGCGATGCGGGCGCGGCGATCCGCCCGTTCCCACACCGCTTCGCGCGCGGCCCGGGCCCGTGCCACCTCCTCCGCCGACGGCATTCCGCCGCCCGCGCCGATCTCGGCGGGAGCGGCGTCCGGAGGCCTGATTCTCAGGAGGAGCGGTTCCTGAGCCAGAACCGGCGATCCCGCAAGAGCCCAGGCGAAAGAGGATGCGGCGAGCCGGCAAGCGAGGATCGTGCGGCCCATCGGCTCCTCAATCGGGTCGACAGACCCCTTGTCCAACGCCGAAACGATCGTCGGCACAGGGTTAACATGAGCTTAACGCGAAGACGACCTTGCCCTTCGGGCTCCCCCGGTCTGACCCGGCACCGCTGTGCCTCTCCATCGAGTGGGAGCGTCTTGCGAGTGGGAGCGTCTTGCGAGGGGGAGCGTCTTGCCCGTCCTACGCCGGGCGGCCCGGAACGGGTTCCGGACGCCTCGCCTGCACAAGACCGGATCGGGGAAATCGGCGACAATGCGTAAGGTTCGAACGCGTAGCCGCTGGACGAAGGCCCCTCTTTCCTTCTACGGGAAGAGGCGCAGGGCCTGTAGCTCAATGGTTAGAGCCGACCGCTCATAACGGTCTGGTTGCAGGTTCGAGTCCTGCCGGGCCCACCACTCTATTTCTAAGCCACTACAATCATTTAGCTTTTCGTCCCCCATCCCGCACCTTGGCGGGTGGTGCGGGATTTCTGCGAGCTTCGCGGGCCAGCTTCGCGCGGTTCGCGGTCCTTGTGTAGGTGGCACTTTCCCGGCTGCCGTCGGCCCATCCGAACAACGCATTGAGCTGTGCCTCGCTGGCGCCGCCCTCGGCCGCCCGCCTCGCCCCGGCCTTGCGCAGACCATGGGCAGAGCCTGGGCACTTGGCAGCGCGGCATGCCTTCCCGAACTAGTTGCCGAACGACTCCTTTCCGAACGGCATGCCGCGTTCGGTCGCAAGGAACGTCAGATCGCCGGTGCGCGTCGCGGCGATTGAGGCAGCGAGCGGCGGCAGGATGGGGGCGATCACGACCATGCCCGTCTTCTCCGTCCGCATCGTGAACTCGCCATCGCGGACGTGCGGTCGCCCAAGGCGCACGGCATCACCGCGGCGCAGGCCGGTGTATAGAAGCAGATCGAAAGCTAGGCGCTGACGCGTGCCGATAGGCCAATGAGCCTCGAACCGCTCAAGCTCCTCCTCAGACCACGCGTGGAAGCCGTCGTCATTGTTGCCCGCGAGCGGCTTGATCCCCAACGTGGGGTCGACGGTGACGTACCCGACAAGAGCGGCCCACCCAAACAGGCCTCGCAGGGCCTTCAGGAAGTTGTTTGCCGCGTACGGGCGGTCCCGCCGGCGGTCCCTGCCAGCAAGCACGGCGCGCCGATCAATCGCTTTCAGCGGTTCGCTGCCGGCCGTCTTCTCCATTGCCCGGTAGAAGCCGTGCCGCTGTTTGCGTGTGGCTGGCTTCAGCTCAGACCATTCTGCCGACGTCAGGTGCTTGGCGATGAGCCAGGACAGCGTCCCGGACGCGGGACCCTTGGGGGCAACAGGCCTGCCTTCCAGGGCGGCACGATAGTCGCGCCAGAACGCTTCAGTCCCATAGGGCTCCGTCATGCGGGTGCGCTTGCCCTGCCCTATGCGGACGTACCAGACGACCCGATCGTGGCGGGTCGTCTCTCGGACAAGATGGGGCGGGCGCGGGCGTGGCATGATCTCGGTTACAGGACCACGACGGGCCCTTCCCTATCCAATTCAGATTGAGCCTCGTCGGGCTCGAAACGGTCAGGTGGGCGAATCGTCTCGACGACTACGCCATCCGATCTCACCACCACGCGCGTCACCGGTAGACCGGCGGCTTGAACTGCGCGGATGACGCGAGCGATGTCGGCCTGAGTAACTGCGGCGGCTCTTCGGCCCATCACACCGGCTTCCCCGTATAGGCGCAGCTGGCCAGCTGCATCGCTTCGATCATGACGGGCTCCGTAGAGACCAGAGGGATGCTCGCGCCGACAATTAGGTTCATGAATTGTGAGCCTGCCATCGACGCGAACAGTGCTAGAAGTGGAAGGTGTCGGATGAGATGCGATCGCCTACGGTGGCGCTGCCATCATCGAACAGACGGGCGTCCATGCTGACGGGGGCGCCGCGCTCGGGGTTGAGTTTGTAAACGGCGGTGGTCGCCTTCTTCACGGCCTTTTGCAGGTCGGCGGCCTCCGCACTGCATCTGCCGGCAAGGCACTCTGCGTTGACGGTGAAAATGATTTCTTCGCGCCGGGTCGGCGTATGCCCCCGGTGGACCAGATCACCGATGCGGGCCAGCAGCGCGACGGGCGAGATTGCAGCGACAGACTTGATCGCCCGCATCGTGATGCCACGGCGCTTGCGAGCCGTGTCGGCGGCGCGACGGCACCGGCCGGGCGGTGTAAGGCCCCTTGCTGCCATGGCGAGTTCGGCGGGGCTGAACGGCAGGTCCATGGCAGTCGCGATGCCCAGGCGCTTCGCTCTATTCACCATGGCCTTGTTGGAACGGCCCAAAGCCGCGCCGGCCGCCTTCTTGTCAGGCCATAGCTTGCGGAGGGTGGCATCCTCTTCATCAGTCCAGTGCCAGTAAGACTGCGCGGTGATGCCGTAATCCAAAGCACGCCTGCGAACCAAATGCCCCGTCAGATCGGGGAACATAAGGGCGATTGCTTTCGGATTGATCGGATAGAGCTTGCGGAAAATCTCGCGCATCTCGTCCGTTGTGTAAGTGACGCCATTCCGGTCAGTGGCGCTCACTTCGCGGCTGAAGGTGATGCCGGCAGTGGTCATTTTGCCAATCCTTCGTTCACGTTGCAGTGGCCGCCCTCGATGTGTCGGCGGGCGGCGCAGCAGGCTACGATCATCAGCCCGAAGGTGAAGGCCATGACAGCCGTGAGAGCGTAGACGAGGATGGTCTAGATCATGTCCTTGCTCCAGTTTGCTTGCCGGCGGCGCCCGTAGGGTGGTGCCGCTGAATGAAAGGCAGGCGATCGGGCTCATGGGGGCGTACTGTGCTTCAGCCATTGCTCGGCGCTCCCTGCGAATAGGTGGCCCACAGGGGGTGATCTCCGTCCGGCCCGAACAGGTCGGGCAGCGCGGCTGTCACGGTGCGGTGGATCTCGTTGAGGCGATCGTTCTCACGGTCGCCGGCCGCATCGCGGGCGTCCTGGTCCGGCAAGACCTGATCCTTTTCGGGGACCAGATCGCCGTAGAGGTATCCCTGAAAAGCGAGGTCGACCGCGAGCAGGCCGATCTCGTCGCGCTGGCTAGCCGGCAGTCGCATCCACGCGGCGCGGACGTCGTCGAGGGTCGGCACCATCATGGAACGCCTCCATTGAGGAGCATGCCAAGCTCCGCCACGCGGGCCTCAGCGATGGCGTATTTCGGCTGGTAATCGGCCGCGAGTTCTGCCTCTTCCGCGAGCCACCATTGAAGGTGAGCGCGCAGGGCCAGGGCCTCGGTGCGGTTCGTGCACGGCGTGATGAGAACTTGGTCGAAGGCGTCCTGCATGTCGCCCTGCGCTTCGTAGGCAGCATCGAGGTCGACATCCTCATGGGGCGCGATCTGGAAGGCGTCCCATGCCGCACGGTGGGCGAAAATCACGTCAGGGACGGTCGGTCGATTTGCGACCTCAACATCCTGTTCTGACTTGGTAATCTCGACTCGAAGCATCGAAAGTCGCAAGGTGGAATCACAGCCCTCCAGGGCAGCCCCGATACGCTCGAAGCCATCAGTGTATTCTTGGTATCGGACGTAATGCGCGACCAGCGCCTGCAGGCCGCCCATCGTCACTGGGACTATGGCGTTCATGGCCTGGCGGGCGTCGAGGCACCGGTCCGCCGCCCGGTTGTGGGCGCGCATCGCCTCCTCATCGTCCTCGTCGAGAGTGTCGAGGATGAGTGTCAGTGCGTCGTCGGCCGCCCGGTGATCGGCGATCACAGCCAGGATCGGATCCGCTACTGCATCCATCGGAAGCACCCCGCGGTTTCGCATTGACCGTGAAGGTGGCCGTTGAAGCTGTCCCGTACCCAGACCAGACGACCGGCACAGGTCGGACAGGGGAGGACGCCGGACGACGCCGGGTCGTCGGCGATGATCTTGAAGATTTGGATCAGCGGGTTCGGCGGATCGACGAGAGCGGATTTGGCACCCTCGGCGAGCCCCTGGAGGGCGGCGACAGCGGCCCGTTGCCGGATCTCACCCGCGTCGTCCCGCACTTCGATGGTGACGGCCGCGATGAGCGCCATGTCGATCATCGCACGGACGCCATTTCGGAAGCCTTCGGCATAGGCAGCGTCGCGCGTGCTCATGCCTCGGGCCTCTTCCGCTTGGCCGCGTCCCTTGCCTGATGGCAGCGGGCGACAACGGTCTCGACCCATGATGCCTGCGCGTTGGTCGGCCAGAGCTCCTGATGGAGAAATCGCTCGAGCAGATCGACCTCGAATGGCCGGAGAAACCGTTCACCATCCCGCTTCGCCAGGATCCTGTTGAGATGCAGGCATTCCCTCGCGACCTCCCACCAGGGGAGCGTCTCGTCGGGATGCCAGAGCGGGAGGCCGAAGCGCCGCGAGCGCCCGGCCGGGTGAAAGTCGTCGCCTCCATCCCGAGCCGCCTGGCGATAGACGTCCGCGTAGTTGAACGCCTCGCCGGCGGGACGCGGGGGGATCACCACCCGCGCTTTGACCAGCGAATCCGTCAGGTCGTGAAAGTCCGCGCCGGCCGAGGCGAGCGTTCGCCCTATCGCCCACACCGTCGAAACCACCTCCCCGTCGTTGTCGCTGCCGAGGAGCGGAAGTAGCTTGATCAGCTTCGGCTGGATGGAGTGGGGGATCATGACGATCCCCCTTCCGTGAACAGCGCAGGCTGCTTCTCTTGAGCCAGGGCCCAGACCTCGACGCAGGTTTCGTGGCCGAGGAGTTCGTAGGCCGCATGGACGAAGGCCTGCCGCTTGGCATCGACCTTCGACGTGGCGTTGGAGTGGGCGTCCTTGATCGCCAACGCCTTCTCGGCGCGCCGGAGCTCGCCGATGCGGGCCTGAAGCGCCGGCCGGCTCCGGCGCTTCCTTTTAAGTGCGATCTCGGCCCGGACCTTCCACGAGGGATCGTCGCTCTGGAATCCGAGGAGGATCTGGTCTTCGATGGCGAGGATGGCGCCATCAATCTCGTCGAGGATGGCCTTACCCTGCTCGGAGGACTGGATGTCTTCGAGCCGGATCTCGCAGCCGTCGCGGAGCAGGATGGTGTTCACGCCGCGGATGTCGGTGCTGTGGAAGGTGCGAGCCTCGTTCATGGTCAGCCCACCGACGCTTGGAGGTCGCGGGCCAAGGCCGCTGTCTGAGCGGAATCACCATTCTCAATTACTGCTCGAGCGAGGATGCACAGCCGCTCATCCACTTCGGATGGTGTCGCGGGCTTGCGCTGGTTGGCCTCTGCCACGCAGGCGGCCATCACTTCCTGGCATTGGGCCAGCAGTCGTTCCACAAAATCGCCGGCCGGCTTGCTGCCGCCTTGTTCGGTCGAGCACCGAGGCTGACACCTCAGGGCGTGACAGAGTTCGTGGAGCAGATCGGCGACATCATGAAGGGCACGTAGCTCAGGCAGGGCGATTGCCGCCACGTCGGGGAGGGATGGTGTTTCGATGGGGTCGACGGCGGCATTTTCGACAGGTGGGAGGGCCGAGAGCTTCAACAGATCCGCTGTAAGGCTCAAAGGGAGTGCTAAAGCGTCATCGTCGAGATGTTCGTGGCGCCCCATGGTGTCCAGGTCCTCGCCGGCGACAAGCTCTGCCACCCGAGCCTTAACCAGCAACCCCGCCAGCGTTTTAGCAGGCGCAGACCGGAGACGAGAGAGTACGTCGAGGCGGGCGTCCTCCGCATCCTGTCGAGCCTCGTCCAGCCTCGCCAAGTCTTTGAATCCAGGAACCGTCGCCCTTTTTATCTGGAAGCGATCCCAGGCAGCCACGATCTGCGCCACGCGCTTTTGCGATGCCGCGTCGGGCTCAGTCCCAGGACCACCGGGCACACAGTCCCGCCTGTGCACGTCGCCGGTCTCGACAGTGGCAACAAGATTGCGCAGAACGGCAACCTCCTCCTCACCATACGGCGCGCCGACGATCAGACCCGGCCGCGGGGACCATGTTGCGGTCTCGGGCATCCCGACGATTTGGTTGTCTATCGGACGGTGTTGGAGCGCATCGGGGGCCGGCACGCGGTCGAGCGCATCGCTCACGGCACTCCACTTCTTATAAGCTTCTCCGAAAGCCTGATCGGCGCGATGGAATTCGGCTTCTAAAGTGAGCAGGGCAGCGTCACCCTGCGGAAGCTCGTCTGAGGGAAAAGACCCAGAGACAGGCTGTCCCATCCAATCGAAGCCCGCAGCAGCGCAGCAAGCTTCGACCATGTGACGCACCGCCTCTCTGTGCATGTCTTCGTCGGGCACGAGCGCAGCATCCTCTTCAAAGCTGCCGGTAGGCCAGACAAGCGGAACGAGCGCGCGGGCAAGGACGGCAAGGCCGGCGACCGACGTCGGCCGGTGCTTCAGGATCTCGAGCCCGATGTCGCCGACGATCCCGAAGGCATCTTCGTCTGCATTGCGCCCCTCCTTGTATCCAGGGATCTTCTCGCCCTCGATGATGTCAGCCATGGTAGGGCCGCCACGGGCCTTGGCCGCTTCAATGAAGGCGGTGTGCTGCTCATCAGTCTCGCGATACGCTTCGACAGCGGCGCGCCACGCGGCGTGAGCCTCGTCGTGCTTCCGGCCGAGCGCCAGCAATGCTTGATCGCGCTGATCGGTGCGATGGCTCTCAATCAGATCTGACTTGGTAGCTTCGACTGCCAGCGTAGGTGCGGCGAGATCAGCCTGCCCGCCCGTGAGGATCATCGCCTCGAACTGACGACCGATGCGCTTGATGCGCCCATCCTCAGCCGGGTCGTCGGCCGTGTTTAACTCCCATGCCTCTTCGGCGCCCAGGACAAGGCACTTGCAAGCCATATCGAGCCACGTCTTGGCCTCGACCATAGACAGCCGGTCCAAAGTCTCGTGCGCGCGCTCGTAGACGATCTTCCATGCCTCTTCGGTGATCTGTCCGGCAGCCCAGTCCTTGTCGGCCTTCCAGATGGCGACGTAGGCGTTCCATGCCTCGGACGCCGCGAGCATGACAGCAGGGGACACGCTCGATCTCGCGTCCACCATCGCGACGTTCGCCGCCACGGCCGTTATGTGGTGCGTCTCGATTGCCTCGCCGATGGAGGACGTGGCGGCCGGTTTCGTCAGCAGCTTCGTCGCGGCAGCATTGAGATCACGTTTGTCGAGGGCGTCCGCCGCAAACGTCTGGGCTTCAGACACAGGGGTGCGATCAACGCAAAGGCGCTGTTCCATGACTTCATCTCCGCGGGTTGGGTGAAGGCCCTCGCCGGCTTTTCAGACCTGCGTGGGCCGCTTGAAACGGATGCCTCCTCGAGCGCGTCCGTGACCTCTAGAATTCGAGTTCGTCGGGCATCGTCTCGGGCTCGCTGTGCATGCACAGCGTCAGAGCGACCGAGGGCGTGAGCAGCGTGTGCGCGGCCAGGGTGACGGTGCCGGTCTCCACGTCGTGGGTGTTCGACGTGTAGAGGCCGCTGCGGACCATCAGGAACAGGGTGGTGCTGATCTCGCCACCGCACTCTTCCTCGGACAGGCCGAGCCAGTCCTGAAGGTGCTTGAACAGGGCGAAGGGGCTGATCGGGCCGGCGAGGTGGGCCGTGTGCCGGATCGCTTCAGCGAGCAGGGCCGCACGCCATTCGGGTTGGCCCAAATCATCAATGCGAGGATTGCGCTTATGCATTGCGACCTCCCGTACAGGCGGCATTGCAGATCGCATCGAGGACAACCCTCGATTTACGCTGGCGCGTCGAAAGGTTCTGAGTTGTTAATGGAGTGGCCTGGGATGGCCGTGAACCAACCCAGGCCTCGCAGCAACCAACCGACTGGACCGATTGGAGACCACGAATGGAGAGGCCGGCCCCATGGACCAGCGGACGGATGATTCCGAGCCCATTCCTGCTGATGGCGGAGCGGGACAGGGAGGAGGCGGAGCGCAGAATTCGAGAGGAGGAGCGCCGTCGCAGAGAGGAACTGGAGCAGGAGCGACGGCAGCGGATAGAGGAGGAACGGAAACGCAACCAACAGGACAAGAGCCCGACAGATTGGGACAATCCGAAAAGCCCGCGCCGCCGCTGACCGACGAGCAGAGATGCCGTTTCAGTCTTCTCAAGAACGTTCGCTATCACGAGGATCGTGAGGGGCACTTTGCCTCGATCAATCGAGCCTTGGATCTCTTTGTCCTCGTGAGCGGCCTGGGCACCGTCATTGCGCTCTCGGACCTGCTGCCTCCCTGGGCACGGGTAGATGGGCGATGGATCGCTGCAGCAACCAGCGTTGTGGGAGCGGTTCAGCTTGTCTTTGCGCTCGGCCGACGTGAAGCGCTGCATGCCGATTTGAGACGCCGCTTTCTCGCGCTTCTTGCCGACCTTGATGCCGAAAACGCCAAAGATACGGGGCGCCGTATGCGTGCCCTGTTCGGCGACGAGCCGCCGACGTTCCATGCCGTCGACAAACTGGCTTACAACGCCGCGATGACCGCTCTCGATCGTCCTACCGCTTCCATGATTGTGGTGACGCCCTCGCAGAGGATTTGGCGAAACTGGAGACGCTACGAAGGCGTACAGTTCCCACGCGTTGGTGACGCGCAGGCTGCTGCCAGGGTGCCTGCTTGGTGGCAGCGTCCGAAGGTCTGAAGCTCCATCTTTGACCATAGTTCAGCCTTCCATGCGGGTGAAGGCATTGCCGATCGCCCAGAGCAGCACGAAGGCGCAGATAGGAATGAAGGGGTAGGCGTTCGCGAGCATGGTTCGGCTCCACCGCGTAAGGCGATGAAACATATTCTGCATAAGGCAGAACGGTGGTCAACTGCGTTTTGCAGATTTTTAGAGACCCAACCCTTTTTTGCAGACTGTTAGAACCGAGGGATATCGAATTTATTTTTCAAGTTTAACGAGGTTTGATCCTTAGGTTTGTAAAACTCCTTCAGCTTAAGTGCTGTATAATATGGAACTATTGCCATAACTGGTACAGCAGTATGGATGATCATATCTCTCATCGTTGGCAGCAATAGTCGCTCAATATTATACTTACCGGAAGATGCGCCGGGATATGGATATCCCATGGCAGGATAATCTGTTTGATCGGTAACATATGTCATAAAACAAGGGGTGCCTATCTTATTTTCTGCCATTTCGTTATCAAGAAGATCAAGGTATATTAATGACTTGTCTTCTGCGAAACCCTTTAATCCGTGTCCATCTACTAATACTACACCTTGTACCGTACGCCTTAATGGCAGCGGTGGATATTTTTCTAAGTCATCTCCCCTGATGTCTGGGGATACTGGGTAAAATACACCATCAGCTTTTACGGTACCAACAAACCGTGCGGGTCTTGCTAGATCTCCAGTCTGCAGGTCCAGACCAAAGGCTAGCCAAGACAATGAGACGTCGAAAGCCTTCGCATAGCGTTCGATGTCTTCCTTCTTGATACCACGCGTCCCGCTTTCGTGGCCGCTATATGTCCCATATGGAACGCCGAGGCGCTGCGCAGCGTCCTTGGCAGTGGCATGCCCGGCATTCTGGCGGGCCATTTTTAGGCGATCGAAAATTTCCATGGCTTCATAAAGCAGATTGTGGTCTGCAAGTCGCAGAATGCCGCTTGACGGACAATTCTGCATATCGCAGATTATTGATTATGATGTCTGCTCGCGAAATCATTGACGCCTTCGGTTATGCGTCGCTGGCGAACTTGCTCGGATGCCCGGCAGGTACAGTAAGCGCCTGGAAAACACGCAATGTGATACCGCAGCCATATTGGCGACAGATCGAGAAGGAGGCTGGTCGGCTCCGGCTCGCGAACATCACCTACGCCGACCTCGAAAACAGCGCGCGGCCCAGAAGGCGTCGACAGCACGACTCCGGGCCTGCAGAGGCTCAGGCATGATGCCGACCTCACGGTCCCATTCGCATCAGCGATACGCTCACTTGCCCAAGCAGGGCTGCGGCCGGTATGTCATTGGCGACTTGGTCGTGGTCAACGTGAACGCACGGGTAGTAACCCTTCACGACCAAGCCCTCACAATGATGAGCAGCCCCACCGGGACGACGCACATCAGGCCGATCGCCCACTGGATTTCGTTCCGAGCGCGCTTCAGTTCGTTTTCCAAGGTAGCGATGCGCGCCTCCAGGGCACGAAACCTCGCCTCGTCCATACATCGCTCCCTCGATTCGGTTCGGGCGTCGCGCCGGCTGAATGTCCATGCGCATGCTTGGTCTCCGAGAGCTCATCCTCCCTCAGCATCCCATCCGCAACAGAGTGTCGCCGACGCTGTGGAGCAGGCGCGCCGCGTCGGTGCCGTCCGGTGTTCGTCCTCGGTCATCGAGCCGGTTCGCCAACCGCTCCAGCACCTCCCGTCTATCCACTCCGGGCAAAGCGCTGGCCAAGTCCACCATCAGTACCGCCAGGGCGTCCGCGACGGTCTCAGCGTCGATGGCTCGGAACCTTCGGCGGTCGACCCCGTCTTTGGTTCCGGCGGCTTCACGGAAGGGGTGGGAACCGAACCCTGCAGCAGGCCGCATGCTACCTGCTCGAGTGTCAAAAGCTCCATTCACCGTGGCTTTGACGGATCTACCCGCCGTGTCTCTGTGTGCGTGCACCCGGTGCATGTCAGTGTGTGCTCCTTAGCTCCGAGAATTCCAAAGACTGGATGTTCTTCGACGCGCGTCACCTTCATCGGCGACTCGCAAAGCGGGCAGGCCTCGGCCGCTTTTGCTGTCGGCTTTCCCTCCAAAGCCGCGACGCGATCCTCCAACTCCTGCAGCCGCTTCGGGAGGCCCATGACGGCCTTCCAGCCCGGCACCTGATCGAGGACCTTCAGGATGTCCGACACAGACACACCAATCATACCGCCGCCTCACACCTTGATCAGGGACGATACGGGGCTCGCCTCATGGCGCCCCGTCCTGACAACCCTGAGTGTGCATGGGCTCGCCGAGGACGACAACGCTAGGCATGTCGTCGTTCGCGACGATGGCATCGAGCGCTACCGGTTCCGGCTGGACGGTGAAGACTGCCGCCATCTGATCTCGCTTCTTTCCCCTCCGACAGGCAGCGCGGAGGGCATCGCGTGATCACATCAGGTTCGTCGACACCGCCGCACCGCCTCTCGTTCGGCTCAGGTCATCTCGATCCGCCACGCCTTCGTCTGTTCCGCCAGGGCAGCGAAGGCCAGATGCAGGTCGCTCATACCGAACGGGACGATCTCGGTGGTGGTCACCGAATCCGCCTCGATGCTGACCCTCGCATGCCCCCGGCAGCCAGTACGGCTGAACGCGAATTCGATCTCCAGCGTCTCCCCACCGAGATCGACGTCCAACTCTCGTTCGATACTTTCCAGTTGGATATCGAACATGTCTTCTTCCGGCGTGCCCATCGCGGCCTTCCTTCCTCGTCCCTTGGACGTCCGTGTCGAATGCCCCCTCCCCCTGCAGGGAGGCTCGCTGCCTGATGCTGCTCAAGGACTTCATGCGCTCCGAGGACCTGTCCGACTCGGAGATGGCCGAGAAGATCGGCGACATCTCCGAGTACGGCGTGAGGAAGCTGCGCTTCCGGACCCGTGGCCCCTCGGTGCGGGTTGCCGCCCGTATCGAGGAGGTCACCGGCGGCAGGGTCAGATCCGCTGACCTGCAGCCGCTGACGAACCGCCGCGCACCTGCGGAGGCCATGTCGTGATCGTTTCCGCTCGTCCCACCCTGTTCCTGCCGTCCGCGCTCTCCCGCCAAGGCGCCGCGTCCGTCAGCCTGTCCTTCGTTCCGACCCCCAACGTCGCTTCTCATCCTCTGGTCTCCCGTCGTGGTCGAACACCACAAGACCAGAGGAGCCACCCGAGATGTTGGGCAAGTCACCCGAGAATGCGGGTAAATCACCCAAGGCCCGCGAGGCTGTCGCCATGAGCTCTCAGGCCGAGGCCCGGTATCTGGTGGAGTTGATCGCCGGCCCCATGCGGCTCGGCGAGAACGTGAAGGCTGCGCTCTCCCGTGTGGCCCGCACCACGGGACTGAACGACCGCCGGGTGCGGGGCATCTGGCACAACGAAGCCCGCTCGATCCGCTCGGAAGAGATGGATCGCCTCAGAGAAGCAGCGCGAGACGCTCGTGCAACGGAGCAGGCGCGCAATGAGCACAGGTCCGTCCTTTCCCTCCTCGCCACCGCCGACGCGGCCCTGGGCCTTCCGGGCCCGGACGTGGATCGCTCGGATGATCCTGCGCTGGGCTTCGGGCCTCGCGATCATGATCGCCCCCTGGATCAGGGACACTGAGCGATGATCCCGCTGACCCACGCCCAGCCGCCGCCGGCCTGACCCGCTCATAGCGCTTCGCCGTCCTCATCCCTCACGCCCGAACACGGCGCTCCCGAACCTTGGAGCTTTGGCCGATGCCCCTTGCTGCCTCGTCACCCCCCATCCCCGAGCGCGTGAAGGCGTATCGGGGCGCCCTCTTCGATCGCTGGGTGGACGCCAAGCGACGCGCTCATCAGAGCGAGGACATCGCCGACCATCGCGCGGCGGTCGACGCCTACACCGCCTTCATGCGGGCCCATCTGGCTGCCGACGAGCAGACGCATCTCGACCTCGAAGACGAGATCGCCCGGCTCAGTGCCGAGAACATCCGCCTCCGCGGTCGAATGCGTGGGGGTGGGCCGGCATGAGCAAGTTGCCCGACAGCCTCACAAAGAAGCTGGAAGCAAAGGAGCTGAGCCAAGCCGCTCTGTTCCGCACCTACGAAGACCTCCGCCGGCAATCCCGAGACAGCGAGGACTTCGAACTCCATCGCCTCGTCGGTGAGGCCTACCGAACCTTCATGCGCTCCTTCCTGAACGCGGATGAGCGTCGTTTCCTCGATCTCGAAGATGAGATTGCCGAACTCCGCAACGAACTGACGCAATGGCGCCAGGGCCAGAAGAGGATTCAGCCATGAGCCGTATTCGTTCAATCCATCCGGGGCTCTTCACCGACGAAGCTTTCGTCTCCCTATCTGCGCCTGCGCAAGTGCTTTGGATCGGCCTCTGGTGCGAGGCTGATGACCAGGGCGTCTTCGAGTGGAAGCCTCTCACTCTCAAAATGCGCCTGATGCCCGCGGCAACGATCAGCGTCGAGCCATTGCTTCAGGAGCTGGTCGATGCGGGATGCGTCCAGCGTTTCGAGGCCGGCCGCTCCTACGGCGTCGTCCGCAACTTCGTGAAACATCAGCGGCCCAAATCACCGAAAGACATTCATCCGCTGCCCGACGCCCTTCGGAACTACGCCGGCTTCAATGGCGATGGATCCCGCCCTGACGCCACCACAGGACGGAAGCGGTTCGCATCCGGTTCCGAACGAGTTCCGAACTCACCCGGAACAGGTTCCGAATGCGGCTCTCAGATGGAGGATGAAGGATGTAGGATGAAGGGGAAGGGTGGAGAAGAAACACCCGAGCCTAATCCTGAAAAACCTGAGACTGGGACTCCCGCCGCCGCTTCGCGATCGGCGGCCAAGACGAGCCGGTATTTTTTCGAGAGCGGCGTCATCCGGCTGACCCAGCCCGATTTCCTGAAATGGGAAGCGGCGTTCCCCAACATCAGCCTTCGGTCCGAGCTCACCGGGCTGACCGGTTGGGCTGGCGAGCAGGCCAACTGGTTCTTTGCCGTGCCCGGTGCCCTGGCCAAGCGAGAACGGGAGGCGCGGCTCGCGGCAGAGCAGTTCAGACTTGAGGCCAAGGCGAAGGCCGAGGCACCGCGGCCAAAGCCCTACGGCTACGTGCCGTGAGATCGATCGATGAGATCCTTCGCGAATTCGGGGTCGTCCTGCGGTCGACATCCCCCGGCCGGCACTACGCGATCTGCCCTCGATGCTCGGTCACCGCCAAGCACGCAGCCAACCGCCGACGCCGATCCCTCGGCGTCACGATCGACGCCGGTGGCGTCGGGTTTCGATGCCTCAACTGCGATCTGAGCGGCGGAAAGTATTTCAGCGATGACCCTCAACCCAACGGCAATCGCCTGGCTCGAAAGCCGGGCCCTCGACAGCGAGACCGCCTCACGTTTGGGGATCTACAGCGCCAAGCGCGCTCAGGGTGGCGATCCGGTTCCTGACGCCGCCGGCAACATCCTGGTCTTCCCGTATCTCGACGGCGGCGAGGAGGTGAACGCCAAGTACCGGGGGCGGGATACGGCCGGCAAGAAACGGTTCTGGCAGCGTGCCGGTGCCCGCAAGACGTTCTTCAACTTCGCCGTTCTCGATGACCCGGCCGTTCAGAATGGTCAGGCGCCGGTGGTCATAACCGAGGGCGAGTTGGACACGGTCGCTGCCGTCCAATCCGGCCATCCCTTCTCCGTCTCAGTGCCCGACGGCGCCCCACCGGCACGGGACGAGCAGGGCAACCTTGTCGAGGTCCCGGACAATGCCGACGACGTGGTGCCCGAGCACGACGATAAGTACCGCTACGTCTTCAACAACTGGGACCGCCTGAAGCGGGTGAAGCGGTTCGTCCTCGCCGTCGACAACGATGAGCCGGGCCGTCGTCTCGGACAGGAACTCGCCCGCAGGCTTGGCCGGTCCCGATGCTGCCTCGTCAGCTATCCGGCAGAGCCTTGTGTGGCGGATGCAGACGGCGTGCTCCGGCCGGTGAAGGATCTGAACGAGGTGCTCCAGCACTTCGGTACCGACGCCGTCATGGCCTGCATCGAACAGGCGAAGCCCTTCCCGGTGAAAGGCCTCTACAAGCTCTCCGACTTTCCGGAGCGTCCTCCCCTCCTTGCCCTGACCACAGGATTCCGCGAACTGGACCATCACATGCGGCTCTACCGCGGAGCCTTCGTGGTGGTCAGCGGCCTGCCCGGTGGCGGCAAGACCGCCCTGATGACCCAGATCGCGATGAACATGGCGACGGGGCACAACTGGCGGATCGCCATCGCCTCCTTCGAGATGCATGTCCGCCCGATCCTGGAGAACATGCTGCTCGGCTTCATGCTTCAGAAGCCGCGCAACCTCTGGACCAAGGCTGAATGCGACGGATGCAGGCGGTTCATCGACGAGCACTTTGTTTTCATCGCCCTTGCTCCGGACGACGAGGACACCGAGGCTGACGTCCAGTGGGTGATCGATAGGGCCGCCGACGCCGTCGTCCGCGAGGGCATCTCCATGCTCCTCCTCGATCCCTGGAACGAGGTCGAGCACAAGCGCCGACCCGGCGAGAACGTCGCCGACTACACCAACCGGGCCATCCGCCTGCTGAAGCGGTTCGCGCACAGCTACGACGTTTGCACAGTCGTGGTGGCTCACCCGACGAAGTCTGCCGGCCTATCGGTCCGGAGTGGCGAGCCGATGTCCCTCTACGACATCGCCGATGGTGCGACCTGGGCGAACAAGGCCGAGATCGGTGTGGTGATCCACCGTGCCTCGCCGCACGACCGCATCGCCAATGTCGGTATCCGCAAGGTCAAGTTCCACGAGACCGGCAAGATCGGCGACGTGTCGCTGATGTTTGACGACGAGCTCCGCCAGTTCGTGGCCTGAGCCACAAACGCACCCCATCCGATTCCAAGGGAGAACTCCATGGCTCGCACCAAGGGCAAGCGGCAGCGTGAACGAGAGCGCCGGCAGCGTCGCGACGAGCGAAGGGCAGAGCGCCGCGCATCGTCGGGTATGGGCGCTAGTCTCGGCTCCGCGACGAAGGCTGCCAGCGCCCGCAGCGCTGCCGACCCCATCTGCGGTGTGGCCTCGCCAACGATTGATCCGACCCTGTGCTGGTACATCGCCAAGACCACGCCTCGGATGGGCGTGCGGGCCCTGGAGGCGTTGCAGGCGGCCGAGGTCGTGACTTACCAGCCCCGCGCTTCGGAAGTCGTCGTACGCCGCGGCCGTCGTGTCGTCCGACGCACGCCGATGCTGATCCGCACGGTGTTTATTGGGGTGAAGGACGCGGGGCATCTCGCCGTCGCCAAGGACCGGCCAGGCATTGCCGAGATCGTTTGCTACCCCGTCGAGGACAAGTCGCTGGAAGGCAACGTCTCTGGGCCTGTCCTGAAGCCTGCTCGTCTCAATGCCGAAGGCCTTCAGCGGTTCGTAGACAGGATCGCCAAGGGTGAGATCGTGGAGCCGATGGGTATTGCGGTCGGCCAGCAGATCCTCGTCATTGATGGCCCGTTCGCCAGCTTCCCGGCAATCGTCGAGGAGATCCTGCCCCACGACCGCGTAAAGGTGTGCGTTTCGATCTTTGGCCGCGCATCGCCGGTGGATCTGGACATTGCGCAAGTGCAGGTCGTGTAATATATCGGATTACGCACGGTCACCGCTGTACTCTCCCGCCCAGGGATCGACGTTAAGCCGCGACGGAGACGGGTCAGACCGCTTCTCCACTTTGGAGGCTGGTTCCACAGCCCTGACCCCATTGGGGTACTGCTTGAACCCTAATGGGGTCAGAGCATCGAACAGTTTCGACGTAGCTTAGCGCAGTCCGGTAGCGCGCCAAGCTCATAACCTGAAGGTCCTCGGTTCGAATCCGACCGCCGCAACCATCATTCGGGCATGCACTGCGATCGCAGGGTTGCCGCCCCGGAGATCAGAGATTGAGCGAGTTTAGCCCAGTTTATCGTCTGGCGGGCTAAACTCGATAGGTTCGGGGCGCGGGCAGAGCAATCCTCCACGGTGAGAAGCGCCGTCACAGCCGTCGGTACCCCGCTGTCAGTTCCCGCCCGCATCAACCCCTTACCTGCAAAAGGAGCGTGGCCCTCAATCTTAAAGGCATAAAACGGACGTGCGAGGCCGTCGCTTACTTGCTATATCTCCGTAAAACTCTTCTTCTATAAAAGTGGATCTTGGAAAAAGAGTCATTCATTGTAGAATTTATTTTTGGATATGTTTCGTTCGGCGGCGGACCAGAAAGCCCAGCTGGGCTTAAAACGTAACGAGGATCCTTTGCTGCTGTTTCCAGCAATTCTCTCCGCGCGTTATTGTTTATTCTATAGTATTTGATGGCTTCAAGTAAATCTTTGTCCTTGACTAGCACCGCGTGTCTATCGGTAACAGGTAGAGGTGCGTCTAAGTTCACTGATATTGTACTGTCGACAACAAAAGTTGTTTCCGCTCCTTCGGTGTCAATGCGATTTTGTGGTGCGGTAACGTCAATAAAACTCCCATCTGGTCTTTGCCAAACAGCATGATGCATTGCGTTTATGAATACACCAGGGAACCATTCGATCATCCAACCAAATATTATACTGCCTCCACTATTTTTTACATTCTTATCCACGTTTGTATAGCATGATCCAGCTGGCATATTTCCTTTTCTTAGAACCAATAATACTTGAGGTGCATCACCAATACTAGATAGAATGGACTGCAGCGCCGGGTGATCGAGCGGAAAATCTTCTAACGGATAAACAATAAGCTGGACCATTTGCCCGCCTTGAGGTGTGAAGTGATAACAATACCGTTCGGATCATCCATCTCGACAGGCGTGCACGCAAGCATGTTCAAGCGCGTAGATGCTGTTCGACAGCCCGGCGAGGACGAACAGAAGCGCAAGCGTGAAGCCGAGGATCGCGCCCGGCTCGCCCGCTTCAACAATGACTCGGCCGGCATCGGTGAAAGCTACCCTTGGTCGCTCGGCGTGTCCGGCGCTGGCCGTCATGTCCCCCATTCTGCAGACTACTCGCCTTCTGACAGTGGTTCGTCATCCAGCGATGGCGGCTCGTGTGGTGGTGGGGATTGAGCGGTGGCCCATCTCACCACTCTCAAGCCTAGCCTAGGAACCCTAGACACCCGCACGGCTGTTCCGGTACCTGCTGTGTGGCGAAGCCAGAGAAAGATGGGCGGTAGTTCGACCTCATAAACCTCCAGGATATGAGGAAAGCCAGCTGGCCCATTTTGTCTTCAGGACGGCCACGCGCGCCCAGTCAGATGGGAAGAGGTCAAAGCCGCCATCGTATGGCGCAAAGATCTCCCCCGTGGCTCTGGCCATCCAAACCTCATGAGCTGTTTGCCTGTCGGCAATCGACATAAGTGACGTGTCGTGTGCACCTGAACGCCATTCGATCAAGCTGACCTCGCTACGCAATATGCCGAGATCCTCATCATCATCGTTATACACCCACTCCAAGGTAGGCCCGCCCTCAGCAGCTTTCTCTCCGAACCAATAATAAGACGCGATCATCCAACAAGGTGCGCCCTCGCCAAGCACCTCGGCCGCAAGAATATATGCTCGGGCGAGTATCGTCGCGCGTTCGGCTGCATCCTCGGCATAGCGCTTGGATTCAGGAAGAGCATGAAATCGGACCCAGGGAATTGGTCTGGCCCTCAGAAGCCATCCTGTTGGCTCTTGGTTTGGATGGAACCGTGACCAGTCCGCCCGGAACTGCTCGTTCATTGTTTCAGGATCAGATTTCATCGCTCGCCTCCCGACTATGAAGCCTCGCATCGAGACAACGGATGCGCGAACGGCGGAATGATTGAGACTCACCGCTCGCCATCTATGCGGCCTTCCTTCAGGCCCTAACCTGATGCGCCCTAGCGAATAGCGCGGCCATACACGCGAGGCAGGCTGTTAGGGCAGCAGGGAAGACAAGGGCGAAGATGCCGATGGTGCCGTAGACAGCGGCTCCGCCAATGGCTCCGATCAGTAGGGCCAACCAGACTGCGGCATCACCGACCCAGCCCAGGGGCGGCCCCGTCTTGGTGAAGGCGGCGGCGATCTTCTGACCGAGGCTGAACAGAGCTCCTGTGACGAAGGTCGTTCCTGCTCGAAAGCCTTGCACCGAGCCGAGAACCGCGTTCTGCGCCCCCATGGCAAGAGCCAGGAAGAACGACACCAGGCCTAGATCTGGCAGCTGCAGCCCAAGGGCGAACGCTCCGAAGACCAGGATGGCCTCGTAGGTCAAAACGATCGTCGTCTTCCAGGGCGCGGGCGTGACGATCGACAGGCCACTGGCAATGGTCGACCCGAGGAGGAACGTGGCGATCAAGACGGCCGGCCTTACGATGCCGTCCACCGCACCATGAGAGATGGACACCCCCATCTGGGTGGTGTTGCCGCTCATGAACGATGTGTAGAGCCCGGTCAGCTGGATGAACCCTATCGCGTCGATGTAGCCGGCCAGCCCGGTGAGCAGCAGGCCGAAGGTAAGTTGCGACGGTCGGTTCATGTTGCTCGTTTCAGCGGGTTCGTAAGAGGCAGCTTATCCCTACCACCTCGCCATCGCCTACCTCACAAGCCCTCACGCTCACCGCCTGGAGGTGCTCGGTTTGAATCCGGGCACCGCAACCATCATCCCACCAGATCGTCGATAGTCAGCGATAGCGCATCGGCAATCTTCCGAAGGGTATCTACGGTGCCTTCGCGCTTCCCCGTCTCGATCTGAGAGAGGAAGGGCTTTGCGATACCGGCCTTAGCGGCAAGCTCTTTGGCCGACATACCGCGATACTCGCGCCAAACGCGAACACGGTTTTCGCCATCGAGAAGGCGGTCTACGATATCGGAGGGGATGAGCTCCTCCTCACCGGAGGCGAGACGCTTCTCGATACGGTCGAATGCAGCGTTGTCGGCGGCATCCTCGGCTGCTTCGACAAGGGCGGCATACTCGGCTTCGGGGATGAGGACGAGACGTTCCCCCGCAGGGGTGATGATGGTCTGAGCGTTCATGGCGATTCCTATAAGGACAAGCCGGGGTGGTTTCAGTCGTAGGCTTCCCCTCGTGGGGCAACCTTCAGGACGGCGACGACTTCGCCGGTTTCGTTGAAGAGGACGCGCCAGTCTCCAACCCGAAGACGGAGGCGGTTCTCGTAGCCCTGCAGCGTCTTGACGTTGTTTGCCAGCGACTCGGGATCCTCAGCGTACTGCTTCACCTTCGCGCGGATCAGCGTTGAGACGTTGGTCGGCATCCGGCCCAGCGTCTTGGTCGCTTCCTTGGTGTAGGTGATCTGGCGCATGCTGATTATGTAGCAGATTGCTACCGATAGAGCAATAGCAAATTGCTAATTCATGCTGCGGGGTCGGTGCGATGTCTCGCCTCTCATACCCTCAAGCCCTGCATCAGAACTCTAGACAACCGCACGGCCATCCCAGCCTCTAAGGCGGCAGACGCCGTGATGCGAGCTGTCCATCCCCTCACCGCCTGGTGGGACGCCCGTCCTAGGGCCGGGGGACCCTGGGAGGGTCAGGTCTATACGGGTGGTCGGGCCCCCAGATGTTTCTAGCGCCAGGGTCCGAAAACCCGGTAACACGGTAACAGGTAACAGCCGGGATGAGCGACGCGAGCGGGCCAAAGTTCCTAAACCAAGCCGACTTCGCTCGTCGGCGCGGGGTGTCCCGAAAAGCCGTAACTGGCTGGAAACAGAAAGGCTTACTGGTAGTTTCTGATGTGGGTTTGATCGACGTCGAGGCGTCGGAATGGAACCTGGATCAGCGCCCTGCGAACTACCGAGGAGGTGTTACCCACCGCCCGATCCGAGCCGTTACCGGTAACACTTCGGCGCGCGAGCCAACGGCACCAGCGAAGCCAAAGCCTGACACCTGGCAGAAGCTCGGCGAGGCGATGCCGAGGCCGGCGGCTCTTCCGGACAGCGACGACGAGACCGAGGACATAGGGCTGCTCGACCCGACGAACCTGACGCTGCCGGACGCGATCCGGCGCAAGGAGAATTTCCTGGGCCTCCAGCGCAAGCAGGAGGTCGAGAAGAACGACAAGAAGCTCGTCGATCGCGAGGCGGCCGAGAAGCTGTTCTTCGACACCGCCCGTGATTACCGCGATGCTTGGCAGTCCTGGCCGGCGCGGATCGCGGTGGTGATGGCAGACGAGCTGAAGGTCGACCCCCGTGCGCTGACGACGATCCTGAACGCGCATGTCAAACAGCATCTCTCCGAGCTCGGAGAACCCTCGGCCGAGTTCGCTTGATACCGAGAGCCTCGCGAAGGCCTGGCGGAAGGGGGCGACTCCGACCCCGAACCTCGACGTGGTCCAGTGGGCCGAGCGCTACCGCAGGCTGAGCAAGGAATCGTCGAACGGCGGTCGTTTCATCGTCTCCCGGGTCGAGGTGGCCCGCGGTCCGATGCTCGCAGCGACCGAGCCGGGCGTCAGCGTCATCACCCTGATGGCATGTACGCAGCTCCTCAAGACGACCGTGATCGAGAATATCCTCGGCCGGTTCATGCACATCGACCCGTGCCCGATCCTGGTGGTCCAGCCGAAAGACGACGCGGCCGAGACCTTCTCGAAGGACCGGCTGGCGCCGATGATCCGCGACACTGCGGTCCTGCGGGAGATCTTCGGGGATTCGAAGTCACGGGATGCCGGCGCGACCCTGACCCACAAGCAGTTCCCCGGCGGGCACATTACGCTCGTCGGCTCGAACAGCCCAACCAACCTCGCGATGCGGCCGATCCGGCTGCTCACCTGTGACGAGATCGATAAGTATCCACTTTCCGCCGGCGGCGAGGGCTCGCCCATCGACCTTGCCGAGGAGCGCCAGGCCGAGTTCAAGGCCAACAGCCTGTCTGTGCGGGCCTGTTCGCCCACGGTGGCGGGCCGCAGCGCGATCGAATCCTCCTATGAGGAGAGCGATCAGCGCAAAGCGTTCGTCGAGTGCCCTGGCTGTCATGGCTGGCACCCCTTGGAGTGGGAGCAGGTCCGCTTCGACAAGGGCGAGGACGGCAAGATCCGGGCGGAAACAGCCCGCTACGAATGCGTGGCCTGCGAACATCCGATGACCGAGCCTCAGCGGCTCGTGGCGCTCCGTAAGATCGAGTGGCGGCAGACCCGGTCGTTCACCTGCTGCGGCGAAAACCAGTCTCCGGAGCGCTGGGCGCCTGAGGCCTACGGCGTTCGAAGGGCCTTGTGCATCCATTGTGGCACCGAGGCGGTGCCGAACGACCATGCTGGGTTCCAGGCGTCGAAGCTCTACGCCCCGAAGCAGACCATTCGCGAGACGGTGGCGAAATTCGCCCGCGCGCTACGTCGGGGACCGGAGGCCTTGCGGACCTTCTTCAACACGCAGCTTGCCAGGACGTGGAAGGAAGGCGCCGACGCGCCGGACTGGCAAGATGTCTACACCCGCAAGGGGCGATACCGCAGCGGGACGGTGCCGTTCGGCGGCCTGATCCTGTTCGGCGGCGTCGACGTCCAGAAAGACCGCCTCGAGGCGAGCATCTGGGCCTTCGGGCGCAACCGCGAGCGCTGGCTCATCGAGCACCGGGTGCTTCCGGGCGACACGAACCGCGCCGAGGTTTGGAGCGAGCTCGAATCTCTGTTCTCGGAGACGTGGCCGCACGAGGGCGGCGCGGAAATGACGGTTCGGGATTGGGGTGTGGATTCCAGTGGCTTCACTGCCGAGGTTTACGCTTTCGTCCGGCGTCAGGCAGGCCGTCCGGTCCATGCCGTCGACGGTCAGGACAGCTACGCGGCGGCCTTCCTCGGCGTCGGCGCGAAGGATGCGACCCCAGCGGGGAAAAAGCTGCGCCGCGGCCTGAAGACGATCCGGGTCGGCGCCTCGTTCGCCAAGCAAGAGCTGATGGGATGCCTGTCTCTGCAGCGCCCGCCGGACGGACGGCCCTTCCCGGCCGGCTTCGTCCACCTGCCTGAGGATGTGACCGAGGATCAGGTGAAGCAGCTGACGGCCGAAGAGCTCGTCACGCATGTCACCCGGGGCCGGACACGGCGCGAATGGGTGCCGATCGGCGGTCGGCGCAACGAGGTGCTCGACTGCGCCAACTACGCCCGTGGACTCGCCGCCATGCGCGGCTGGGATCGGTGGCGTGAGGTGCATTGGCGGGATCTGGAGGCTTCGCTCGGCGTCGAGCGGGGCGGGGTCATCGTCCCGACCGAGATCGAACAACCGACAGTCGCCGCCGGCTCGCTGGCGGCCCGGAACCTTCAGCGCGCCGCTGGCCGCCGCAGCAAGGTCCGAAGCAGAACGACGAGGTAGCGAATGGCCGACGACCTCGACAAGCGCATCGCGAACCTCAAGCGATCCATGTCCAGCGGCGTACTGCGCGTGGAGAGCGCCGACACCGGCAGCGCGACCTATCGCGGCTATGATGAGATGCGACAGGCCCTCTCCGACTTGGAGCGCCAGAAGGCCGCGCAGGAAGCGGCTGCGGGCGGTCGCCGCCGTACCCGTCAGATTGTCACCACGAGCCGCAGCGGGTGGTGATGGACCTCTCGGGAGAAGACGTCGCCGTCGCGCGCGAAAGCCAGCCCTACGATGTTGCCAACGGCTCCGGCCGGCGGTCGCGCTCGTGGCGGGTGGGCAGCTACGGTCCGAACTCGGCGATTGTCTACGCGCTCGACGAGCTGCGGAGGAAGTCGCGCGACCAGGCGCGGAAGAACCCTTACGCCGGCGCCGCCGTCGACCGGCTCGTCACCAACATCATCGGTACCGGCATCGTGCCGCGTTCCATGGCTGCGCGGTCCGTCGAAGGGCTGTCCAAGCCTGCCGCGAAGAAGCGGAAAGCCGAGGACGCAGCCTTCCGCGCCCGGATCCAGAAGCTGTTTCTGGCATGGACCGACGAGGCCGACAGCATCGGCGCGCACGACTTCTACGGCCTGCAGGCCCTCGCGGTCCGGGGCATGGTCGAGGGCGGCGAGACGTTCACCCGCCTGCGCACCCGCCGGCCCGAGGATGGCCTGACCGTTCCGCTGCAGCTGCAGCTTCTCGAAGGCGACCACTGCCCGCATTTGAAGACCGATGCGGCGGCCCGCATTCGGCAGGGCATCCAGTACGACGCCATCGGCAAGCGTACGGGGTATCATCTCTATCGTGAGCATCCCGGCGATGGGGTTGTCGCAGCCGGCTTCGGTGAGCCCGTGCTCGTTCCGGCGGTCGACATCTGTCACCTCTACCGCGCCATGCGGCCCGGGCAGGATCGCGGTGAACCGTGGCTCGCCCGCGCTCTGCGCACCCTCTACGACCTTGACGGCTACCTCGACGCCGAACTGATCCGGAAGAAGAACGCTGCCCGCCTCGTCGGCTTCGTGAAGCGGGTGCTCTCCGACGGATCGGAGGGGCCGCTCGGCACTGACCCGGGTGACGATGACGGTGTGGCCACCCTCGACTTCGAGCCCGGCACGATTCAGGTGCTGGCCGACGGCGAGGACATGACCTTCAGCGACCCAAAGGACGTCGGACCCAACTTCGAGATGTTCGTCCGCGAGTCGAAGCGCAGCGTCGCGGCGGCCTGCGGGCTCCTCTACGAGATCCTGAGCGGCGACTACAGTCAGCTCAACGACCGGACCCTGCGCGCCGCGCTCAATGACTTCCGCCGCGCCGTCGAGCAGTGGCAGCACCACCTCGTCGTGTTCCAGCTGTGCCGGCCGATCTGGATCCGGTGGATCGACCTCGCGCTGCTCTCCGGTGCGCTCCGCCTGCCTGAAGGGATGACCCGGCAGGACGCCTACGCTGTCAACTGGATCCCGCAGGCCTGGCCGTACATCCACCCCGTCCAGGACGTTCAGGGCAAGACCATGGAGATCCAGGCCGGTCTCTCGACGCGCACCCGCAAGGTTGCCGAGGGCGGCTACGACTCGGAGACGGTCGACGCCGAGCAGGCCGGTGACAACGAGCGGGCCGACGCCTTGGGTCTGACCTACACCAGCGACGGCCGGCAGAAGTCCGCATCTGCGACAGCGACCGACGACGGTCCGGACGCCCCCAACCCGCCACCGACCCAGGAGCCGGAATGACTCGCGCCCTGCATGCGCTGACGGGTGAGCCCTGGGCGATCCGTCCCGACTATCTCCACTTCATGGCGAGCCTCGCCACCCTCGACCGGATCGAACGCGCCGATCGTCGGGCTGGCGAGGGCGATGCCTGGTTCCGCCAGGACCTCGCCGCCGTGATCGGCGGACAGCCCCGCCGCCTCGACGGAGCCCGCTACGCCATGGCGACCGCCGACGGCGTCGCGGTCATCCCGATCACCGGCCCGATCTTCCCGCGCGCCAATCTCATGACTGAGATGTCCGGCGGCGTGTCGGCGGCGATGCTCGCCAACGACCTGCGGTTGGCACAGTCCCACCCCGATATCGGCGCGATCATGCTGCTGGTGGATTCGCCCGGTGGCTCGCCGACCGGCATCAACAGCCTCGCCGATCAGATCTACTCGACCCGGGGCCGCAAGCGCGTCATCGCCCACGTCTCGGGTTCGGCAGCTTCAGCTGCGTACTGGATCGCCTCGTCGGCGGGCGAAGTCACCACCGAGAAGACCGGCATCCTCGGCTCGATCGGCGTGGTGGCGGGCATCTCCAAGCAGGTCGAGCCGGACGCGTCCGGTTCGATCGCCATCGAGATCGTCTCGTCGAACGCTCCGAACAAGCGTCCGGACCCGCAAGCCGAGGACGGTGTCGCGGAGATCCGCTCGCTCCTCGACAGCATCGAGGCGCAGTTCATCGCCGACGTCGCTCGCGGTCGCGGCATCTCGGCTTCGAAGGTCAAGGAATCCTTCGGCGGCGGCGGCGTGAAGGTCGGCGCCCAGGCGGTTGCCGCCGGCATGGCCGACCGCGTCCAGAGCTACGAGCGCACCTATTCCGAATTGGCCCGCACGGCGTCGAACGAGCGCCAGGCGAGAGCCGCGCGGCGGTAGCCGCGGATCATCCACGGCGAGAGCCGGGACACGGGCGCTTCGGCGCTCTCCTCACCACCCTGGAGAATGGAATGTCTGGCGATCTCGCTGGCCTTCGTCGCGACCGCACGAAGGCATCCGACCGTATGAACGAACTTGCGACCGCAGCCCGCGGCCGCTCGATGACCGACGACGAGCAGCGCGACTTCGACGCTGCCGCGTCGCAGGTCACCAGTCTCGACGCCAAGATCGCGACGGCCGAGGCCGAGAAGGATCGCACCTCGACCACCTCGATCGACCGCACCGACGCCTCGCAGATCGCGCGGCTCTGTGTCGAAGGCGGCGTGCCGAATATGGCCGCGACCCTCCTCGCCGAAGGCGTCTCCCTCGATGACGCCAAGAAGCGGATCGGCGCCGCCGGCGAGGCCCAGAAGCTCGTCGCGCTTGCTCGCCGCAAGGACGCGAGCATCCCCGAGGACCTCGCTGCCACCATGCTCGCCGACGGCAAGTCGGTCGAGCAAGTCCGGGCGGCCCTCTTCGACAAGCTCGTCGCGGGCGAGGAGCGGACCTCGATCTCCTCCCACGTTCCCGCCGCCATCCCGGCCGGCCCCACCGCATCCGCCAACAGCATGGAGCGTGAGCTCAAGCGCGCTGGCCTGAAGAAGGACGCCTGATCATGGCCCTGCTCGAAACCGCTCAGGTTGGCTCCGACTGGCTCAAGGTCGAAGACGCCAGCTACCGCAGCCGCGATACCGCCATCATCGCCGCCGGCGCCGGCAAGCTGAAGACCGGAACCGTGCTCGCCCTGGTGACCGCCACCGGCAAGTACGTCCCGGCCGCAGCCACCGGCTCCGACGGCTCGCAGACCGCGAATGCGGTGCTGTTCACCGCTGTCGACGCCACCAGCGCCGACCAGAAGGCCGTGATCGTCTCGCGGCACGCCGTCGTGAGCCACAACGGACTCACCTACGGCCCCACCATCAACGATGCGGCGAAGCGCGCAGCGGCCAACGGCCAGCTGAAGGCGGCGGGCATCATCGTGCGCGAAGGAGCGTAAGCCGATGCCCATCCTCGACATCTTCAACCAAGATGCGTTCTCGGCGGCCTCGCTGACCGGCAGCATCTCCATGGTGCCGAACGCCTACGGCCGCATCAATCAGCTCGGCATTTTCACTGCCGAGCCGATCGCGACCACGTCCGTCATCGTGCTCATCGAGAACGGCGTGCTCAACCTGCTGCCGACCCGCCCCCGTGGCGGTCCGGCCTCGCTCGGTACCCGCGGGAAGCAGAAGCCCGTGTCGTTCGTGGTTCCCCACATCCCGCACGAGGACAGCGTCCTCGCCACGGACGTGCAGAACATGCTGGCGCTGACGAACGACGGCAACGTCGGCCTCGAAAGCGTGCTCGGCTTCCTCAACCGGAAGCTAATCACGATGCGGCGCAAGCACGCCATTACCCTTGAGAACCTGCGCATGGGTGCCGTGAAGGGCATCATCCGCGACTCCGACGGAAGCGTGCTCCTCAACCTGTTCACCGCCTTCGGCGTCACGGAGCAGGTCGTCGACTTCGCTCTCGGCACCGCCAGCACCGACGTGCTCGGCAAGTGCCAGGACGTCACCGCCTACATGGAGGACAACCTCCTCGGTGAGACGATGACGGGCGTGCATGCGCTGTGCTCCCCGGAGTGGTTCCGGAAGTTCACCACGCACGCCACCGTCAAGGAGGCGTTCAAGTACTACCAATCGGGGCCGCAGATCCTCCGCGAAGATGTCCGCAAGGGCTTCACCTTCGGCGGCATCACCTTCGAGGAGTACCGCGGCAGCGCGTCCTTCATGCAGGAGGACGGCACCACCAGCGCGCCGCAGCGCTTCATCCCGGCCGGCGATGTGCGCTTCGTCCCGCTCGGCACCACCGACACCTTCACCAACTTCTGGGCTCCCCCGGACTTCTGGGGAAGCGTCAACCAGGCGCCCGGCGGCGCCGACTCCGAGGTGTTCGTGGCCCCGCTCGAGCCGAAGAAGTTCGGCAAGGGCATGGACATCCACACCGAGTCCAACCCGCTCCCGCTCGTGAAGCGCCCCGCGCTCCTCGTGCGCGGCACCACCTCGAACTGACGGAGGGCGTCATGCGACTGCGCGAAAAGGGCAAGAAGGACGTCGTCACCCTGGGCTGGGACGAGGCGCAGGCCGCGCTCCAGGCCGGCACGCACGAGGTCGTCAACGACGACGACACCGGCGGCGCGATCTCCGGCGAGCAGGGTCCCGAACCGGACGGCAACGAGGACGGCCTCGACGGCAAGTCGAAGGCCGAGCTCGAAGCTCTCGCCAAGGAGAAGGGCGTCGACATCTCGGCGGCCCGGACCAAGGCCGACATCATCACGGCGCTGCGCGCGACGTGATGGATGCGTTCGCAATGGGCGTCGATGCCATCTTCGACGACCCGAACCTTGCGATCGATGCGATCTGGCGCGCGGGCGGCGGCTCCGATGGGGTCTCCGTCCGCGTGATCAGGAAGACGCCCGAGGCCGTCGTCGGTCTCGCCGGCAATCAGTTCGACCTCGACGCCATGCTGATCGACATCCGCCTCTCCGAGGTCGCTGTGCCGGCGAAGGGCGATGCGGTCGACCTCCTCGACGACGATGGAGAACTCACCGAGACGCTGCTCGTCATCGGCATGGGCAAGATCGACACCCGGCGGCTGGTCCGCACCTGCGAGGTGTCGGCCGTTCAGCCCGACGACCCGGACGAGGATCCGGACGAGCCGTGAGATACCGGGCCACCGTCCCCGACATCCGGCAGGCGCTGTCCGGCGCGGAGGTCCAGATCGCCAAGTCGGTCACGACGGCGATGAAGCAGGTCACTGAGGGCCTGAAGCAGGATCTGCGCGACGACGTGACCTCGTCGGGCCTCGGCCAGCGCCTCGCAAACACCTGGCGCGGTCAGACCTTCCCGAAGGCTGGCGAGAGCGTTGACGCCGCCGCCTACGTCAGCACGAACGCACCGAAGCTCATCGACGCCTTCGACCGCGGCGTGACCATCGTCGCCAGCGGCCGGAAGTACCTCGCCATTCCGACGCCCGAAGCCGGCGTCCGGCAGATATCGAAGCGCCGCACGAAGGGCTCGACCGACAACACCCTAAGCCCGGCATCATGGGAGCGGGAGACGGGCGTCAAGCTGCGCTTCATCCCGACCCGCACCGGTGGCGTGCTCGTCGCCGACGCCTTCTACCGGCGCCAGGCGCGGCGCTACCAGGGCCGCAAGTCCTTCCGCCCCATCAGGGAGACCGGGCCCGACAAGGGGCGCCAGTTCGTCGTGATCTTCGTGCTGGTCAAGCAGGTGAAGCTCCGGAAACGCTTCGACATCGATGCCACCGCCAAGCGCTGGGCCGACCGGATCCCGAGCGCCATCGCCGCCAACTGGCAGGCCTGACGCCCGCTTATCCATGGAGGGGACCGCGATGTTGCGATGTGTCGCTCTGTCGATCCTTGCCCTGGCCGTCCTGTTCGGCGGCGCGGCTGCGGAGGCTCCGCCGCCGATTGCGCCCGGCGTCCCGGTCAGCGTCACGCTTCAGCCCGTGGCAGTCTACGACAAGGACGGGAAACTCGCGGGTTCACCCGAATCCCCGATGACGGTCCTCTCTACGCCGTTCGTCCGGTCTGGGACGGGCGATCCCATTATTTTCGACGGCATCACAACCACGGCGAAGCAGTTCGCTATCACGAAGCCGGCGGACGCCACCTCCTATCGCTTCGTGAACCCGTGCAACGTCGATGTCCGGATCCGGAAGGTTTCGAGCCTGTCGGAGAGCGTGACCCTCCGCACCGGTACTCGGTTCCTCGCTCGCTCCTCCGAGACGCTGGGCACGAGCCAGCCGACGTTCGTCTCCCTGATCGCGACCGCCGCGCCGACCGGCGAGTGCGCACCTGAACTCCAGTATGGGCGAGGTGGCTGATGCGTGCCCTGAACTTGATGGGCGGGGTCGTTATCCTGCTCTGGATCTTCGTCACGATACCGGCCTGGGCGGATGGGCGTCCCGCCTCGCCCTTCGTCTGGTTCTTGGCCCTCATCACTGCGGCCGCATCGGCATGGCGTTGCTTCCGCGATGCTTTGGAGCGGTGAGATGCGTGTCCTCTGGCTCCTCGCCTGCCTCACCATCGGCCCGATTTCTCCGGCCGAGAGCAATCTGCGTTCCGCCAGCCCCATGATGGGCGACGGCGTCCAGCGTACCGGCCCTCAAGGCGAGCCCGGCACCAAGGGAGACAAGGGCGATGCTGGTCCGAAAGGTGACGCCGGAGCGGCGGGCGGAGTTGGACAAACAGGCCCTCGCGGAGATCCAGGTGTTCCGGGACCGGCTGGCCCGCCAGGAATCGCAGGGCCCACAGGGGTTCAGGGTCAGACTGGTCCTCAAGGCGTGCCGGGCGTGCCTGGATTGGTGGGAGCGACGGGTCCGCAAGGCTCAGTAGGCCCTGCCGGCGCCCCAAAGCGCGTCGAGCGCTACACCGCTACGTCCAGCACAAGCCTGACGGCCCCCGTCGCCACCTTCACGTGGCCGGCATGCAGTTCGGCGCCCGACGTCGACATCATCCCCACGTGGTCCGGCAATCAGATGATCGTCGGTGGCGTGACGGCTCAGACCCTGTCGGGTGCCACCGTCGCGGTGAAGCGATCCAAGCCCACGCTGCTGCTGACGGACGGTCCGTTCGAGCCTGCGCCGTCGACCGCCGTCACCATCCGCCTCATCTGCAACTAGGCGGGCCACATGCCGAGCAAGCGCGAACAGGTGATCCAGGCCGTTGCGGCGCTGGTGAAGGCCGCTCTCCCGAAGGCGGCCCACTACCGCAACGAGGTCAAGCAGCAGACGATTCCGGCCGGCGGCTACGCCAACGTCGACGACGGCGACCCGGGCGAGCCCGATGTGACGCTGAACCCGACCACCTGGATCTACGAGCACGAGATCCCGCTGGAGTTCGCGGCCAACAAGACCGCTACCGTCTCCGCCGAGGTCCGCCTCGACAAGATGCTGCAGGCGGTCGGCGCCGCCGTTGCCGCTGACCGGACGCTCGGCGGCCTCTGCGATTACGTGATGGTCCAGGCGGCCGTCACTGAACCCCTTACCGCAGACGGTGCGCCCGTCTCCCGGTCCGCCCTCGTCGGCCTCATCGCCGTCTACGGCACCACCGATCCCCTGAACTGATCCGACCCGAGGAGACGACCATGGCAAGAGCCCGCGGCGCGAACGCCATCATGACGGCTGCGTTCGAGACCACCTACGGAACCCCGCCCACCACGGGCTACCGCAAGCTGCCGTTCGTCTCGTCGGCGCTGGGCGAGGAGCAGGGCCTCATCTCGTCCGAGTTGCTCGGCTATGGGCGTGAGCCTCTGCCGCCGACGCGCGACGTCATCAACAACGACGGCGACGTGGTCGTACCGATCGACCTGCGCAATTTCGGCAACTGGCTTCGCCTTTACATGGGCGAGCCCGTCACGACGGCGGCCGGCGCGGTCAACACGCACGTCTTCTCCTCCGGCAAGCGCGATCTTCCCTCGGCGACGGTCGAGATCGGCCTCCCCGAAGTCCCGAGCTATGGCCAGAACTTCGGTGTTCGCGGCAACACCATGCGCGTCCAGATGCAGCGCTCCGGCCTGCTCACGGCGACCCTCGGCCTCATGGCTCAGGGTGAGAACAAGCTGGGCGCCTCTGGCTCCGGCACGCCGCTGGAAGCCTCAATCGAGCGCTTCTCCCCGTTCCAGGGCAGCATCACCCGCGGCGGGACCGCGCTCGCGTCCGTGGTCTCGGCCGAGTTCACCTACTCGAACAACCTCGACAAGGTGGAGGTCATCCGGAACGACGGCCGCATCGAGGATGCCGACCCCGGCATGGTCAGCATGGACGGCTCGATCGTCGTCCGGTTCGCGAACACGACCCTCCTCGACCAGGCAACGAACGGCACGCCGATCGAACTGACCTTCGGCTGGGTCACGGACGCATCCCGCTCGCTGATCTTCAAGGCCCATGCTGTCTACCTGCCGCGAGCCAAGACCCCGGTCACCGGCCCCGGTGGCGTCCAGGCCACCTTCGCCTTCCAGGCGGCCAAGGACATGACGCTCGGCAAATCCGTCACCGCGACGCTGGTCAACAACGTCACCGCGTACACCGGCTGATGCTGCCTCGCCTGATTCCCCTCGCACCTCCGGTCAGTCCCACATGCTGAAGCTGAAACCTGCCGCCACCGACCTCGCGTGGCTCGATCTCCTCCCTGGCGTGCGCGTCCGCGTGAAGCCGATCAGCGTCGCCATGGTGCTGATCGGCCGCGACGAGGCGGGCAAGGTGTTCACGCAGAACCGGGTGGCGTCGGAAGCCGATGCCGAGGCCGGGAACCCCAATGTTGGGACGCATGCCGGTATCGCCCTCGTCCGGTCGCTGGCTCATGCCGGGATCGTCGAGTGGGAAGGTGTCGGAGACGCCGACGGAAACCTCGCCCCGGTCACGCCCGAGAACGTCGACCTGCTCCTCGACGAATGGCGGGCTTACGACGCCCTCGACCGCCTGTATGTCGGCCCCGCTCTGGACCGAGGGGCGGAAAAAAACGCCTGAAGGCCCTCGCCGAGTGGCATTTTGCCGACGAGGGTCAGGAATACTGCGCCGCCTGTAAGGTCCAGTGCGAGGCGTGCCCCTACAACGAGAATGCCCCCCAGACGGCCGACGGGGTCAGCGCCTGGGCAGTCATCAGAGCCTGCGGCGCTCAGGTCCGGTTCGGAAAGACCGCCCCTTACGGCCTCGACTACGCCTCGGTGCTCATGATGGCCGACGCGATGGGCGCGAAATCTGCCCTACTGGCCGAAGCGCTCCCCTCCATCGAGGTCATTATCATGGGCGCATATCGAGATAGAGCCGCGCGGGAGGACTAGCGACGCTTAGCGCACTCCCAAGCGTCCTCCCAATTGACCATTCCCTGTTTATAGTAATGCCTTTCAACACAACTGTTTATTTTCTCTTTGTCGGCCTCGTCAGCCGTCTCGGATATGATCTGTAGCGCGACCATAGCGACTACACTACCCTTCTTGCATTCATCAAATTTAGACGAAGAACCGGCTGACTGTATTTTGCAAAACTGATCAATCTTGCGATCTGCTTCGGTTATTCCCCTTCTGCCGGCATGGGCGCTGGAAGCAGTTGCGACCAGCAATAAGCCGACGATCGAATGCGTAAATTTCATTCTGGGCTCTCAAAAAGGGAGGCGTGATGACTCAATCTGTCGCAATCCGCCTCGGTGTCGAGGGCGGAGCCGAGGTCAAGCGCGTCTTCGACGATGCGGGAGCGGCTGGAAAGCAGGCGTTCGACGGCGTGGTCGTGTCCATGGACAAGGCCGGGACCGCATCCGACCGGCAGGTTCAGCGGTTCCAGCGTCTCGCGCAGGCCGCCAAAGAGGCCGAGGCCGCTGGCCGCGCGCAGACCAGCATCAACTCCCTGCTTGGCGTTGAGACGGCCCCCAGCGTGTCGGCGCGTAGTTCGGCGGGCGTATTCGAGCAGCAGCTTCGGGCTGCTGAGGAAGCGGAGCGTCGGAACGCCGCCATCGCTGAGGCTCGGGCGGCGCAGTTCGCGACGACGACCCAGGCGAACCTCTCTTCGATCTACGGCATCGGGTCCACGCCATCGAAATCCGCCCGGGCGTCGGCTGAGGTCTTCGAGGAAGCCGCGCGCGCCGCCGACGAAGAGGAGCGCCGCGCCGCCGCCCTTCGTGATGCTCGTGCAGCTCAGATGGCGGCTACCAACCAGGCCAACGTCTCGGCCGCCTATGGCGTAAACGCCGCTCCAGTGAAGTCCGCGCGCGCATCGGCGGAGGTCTTCGAGGAGGCGGCTCGTGCGCAGGAAGATCTGGAGAAGCGGGCCAGCGCCCTTCGTGAGGTCATCGACCCGCTCGGCGCCGCGCAGCTGCGCATGAACGCTGCCGTTGCGAACGCGGACGAGCTGCTGGCAAAGGGCTCGATCAGGGTCACGGAGCATACCGCTGCCGTTGCGAAGGCTCGCACGACCTACGACGAGTTCGCCAAGACGACCGAGCGTCAGCGCACCGGCGGGCTGCGTCCGGACCAGCTGCAGAACCTGACCTATCAAGTCTCGGACGTGGTCGCCTCTGCCGCCAGTGGGGCCTCTCCGCTGACGATCCTGCTCCAGCAGGGCGGACAGGTCATGCAGACCTTCGGGCCGGGACAGGGGGGCGTCTCGGGCGTCCTGTCCGGCGTGGCTGAGGCGGTCGGAAAGCTGGTCACGCCGCTGACCGCGACGGCTGCCGTCATCGGCACGATCGGTGGCACGCTCGCCTACGCCTACAGCACCTATTCGGCGGGCCAGCGCGAGGCGCAGATGTCGCTGAACGGCATCGGCCGTCTCAGCGGCGCGACCGTGGCCCAGATGAACGCGACCGCCGAAGCTTCGGCGCGCCAGGGTGAGGTGTCGGTCGCTTCCGCACGTGAGATGGCGGGCGTCTACGCCTCGACCGGCCGAATCGCACCGCAGTTCTTCGGCGACCTCATCAAGATCCAGCGCGATTACGCTGCCACGACGAAGCAGGAAATCCCCGACGCGACCCGCGATTTGGCCGGCGCACTGGCCAATGTCGCCACCGGTGTCGATGCGCTGGAGGCGAAGCTCGGCCCGCTCGGGGGCGGTGCGGGCGACATGGCGAAGAAGCTCGCCGCGGCGGGTGACCAGACCGGTGCCGTGAAGGTCATCCTGGACGCGCTGCCGGCGACGCTGAACAAGGCATCGACCCAGATGGGCGGCCTCTCGCGCGAGTGGGAGCGGACGAAACAGGGCTTCTCCGACAACATCAATTTCATCGGCAAGGCCCTGTTCGGCGAAGGCACCGATACGTTCGAGAAGCGGATCGCTGACGCTCAGGCGCGCCTGGCTGAACTCGAAGCCTCGCGCTCGAAGTACGGCAATCGCTCCAACTCCTACCTTTACGAGGCCGAGGCAACCCGGCAGCGCAAGGTGGTTTCCGATCTCCAGGCACAGGCCGAGACCGCCCGCAACGCCCCAGCACGGGCCCAGGCCGACGACATCGCGAACCAGACCAGCCGCGCGACAAAGCTCGTCAACCCCGAGCTCGCCAGCATCGAGGCGTTAGAGGCTGTCCGGGACCGGATCGGCAAGGGTGTGTCCACCGTCCTGCTGAGCCCGGACCCCAAGGTCAACGCCAGCGCTCAGGAAGCGCTAGAAAGCTACAAGGCCCTCGACGCGCAGGTCGTCGAACTGCGTGCGAACCTGAGCAAAGGCGGCGAGGCGGCGGCATCGGCGCTGAAGCAGGCCGACTTCGCCAAGTCGACGGCCGATCTGCAGGGCTACTCGCTCGCGGTCGCGCAGGTAAACCACCAGTACGATCAGCTCGTCGAGCAGGCGAGGAAGGCTGGCGACGCCGGCCGGCGCACGGTTTCGGTCGAGACGCTGAACGAGGCCCGCGCGTCTGCCCTGGCTGCTCTCGCGTCACAAAACCGGCAGGCGGTCCTTCGCTCGACGGCCGTGCCGAACGATGCTGTCGCGACCACCATCATGGCGGAGAGCAGCGGCGACAATAACGCCAAGAACCCCAACTCGTCGGCGCTCGGAGCCGGCCAGTTCATTAAAAGCACTTTCGTCAACCTGTATCGGCAGTACGATTCCGAGGCCGCCGCCGAAATCGACGCATCAAGTGCGAACCGAAAGGAAGCCGACGAGCGGATCGCACGGCTGCGGACCGACAAGGCCATCAATGAAAAGTACGTGGCGATCTACCTTCAGGAGATCACCAACTCGCTGATGAAGTCGGGGCTCGATGCGTCTCAGCGCAACGTGCAGCTCGGCTATTTCCTCGGCCCAGAGGGCGCGAAGCGCATGCTGCGCGCGGACCCTTCGGCCAATGCAGCCTCCATTGACCCAGCCGCTGCGGCCGCAAACCAGCGCGTGTTCAAAAACGGGAACGCCACGGTCCAAGATATCCTGAACTATGGCCAGTCCCGCGTGACCGGGAATGGTGCACCGGCTCGAGCCTCGAATGAACGTGTCGTCGCCATCCGCGCCGAAACGGCCGCCTACGACCAGAGCGCGTCCCGTCAGGAATACCTCCGGGCAGTCCAAGATCAGCTGAACGCAGCTCGTGAGAACGGGGAAGAGATCGGCATCCGGTTCAAGACCGCCGAGGAGTTGCTGGCGTCCAAATCCAAGGACCTGACGACCGAGCTACAATCGTAGAAGGCGGCGCTCATTGAGGTGGCGACGGCTCGACAGAGAGTCGTGGCGACCGCGCTGTCTTCGCGGTTCGAGCGAGATACCGCGAACGCCTACAGCGCGCTTGGCCGGACCTCCGAGGAGCAGTCCGCCTACATGGGCGCCCGTGGCTACGCGGAGGGGGGCACCAAGGAGTTCGACACCTATCGCGATCGGCTGCGTGACCTGCAGCGCCTGTCGGAGACCAAGAGCTCGACGGGCGGGTTCCTGAAGGATCTCAAGAACGATCTCTCACAGGGCGCGTCGCTGACCACCGCCATGTCGAACGCGCTGGGCCGTCTGGCCTCGCGTTTATCGGACAAGGTGCTGGATAGCGCGGTCTCGATGATGTTCGCCGGATCGAGCAAGGACGGCGGCTCGATCGGCACCTTCCTCAGCAGCATCCTGCCGAAGTACGCCACCGGCATGACGCCGGCCGGGGTGGTCTACGGGCCCGGCACCGGCACGTCCGACAGCATACTAGCGATGATCTCGAACGGAGAATCCATCGTCAACGCAGATGCCACCCGGCGCTTCGGTCCGGTCATCAAGGCGATGAACGAGAACCGGCTTCCTCGATTCGCCGGCGGCTACGTGCCGAAGTTCGATGGCCCGGCCAACTCGAGCGGTCCGCAGCCCGTCGACCTACGGATCATCAATCAGTTCGAGGACGCCCGGGTAGAGAAGCGCCAGGTGCCCGACGGCCGCGGCGGCAAGCGCGAGGAGATCCTCATCCGCGAAGCCTTCGTCCAAGGCGCGAGCACCCGTCAGGGACAGCAGGCCATGAATCAGCCGAGGGTCGCCACACGATGATCCCCGTCTGGCCCGCCAGCCTACCTCAGCGCATCCTCGCCGAGGGCTTCAACGAGGGATTCCGCGAAGGCCGGTTGCAGACCGCGCCCGAGCGGGGCGTCCCGAAGTTGCGCCGCGGCTCGTCGGCCGTCGGCAAGCCGATCCTGCAATCGATCAAGGTCGACGCCGAGCAGTTCACGACCCTCGAACGCTTCTGGGAGGTCGATACCGGTGGCGGTGTCCGCCCGTTCTGGTTCCCCGACCAGACCCGCGGCGGCATCCCGATCCTGACGACCGCCGGCGAGCCGATCCTGACGCCCTACGGCGCGCCGCTGCTGAACGCGAAGTGGTGGCTCGTCCAGTTCGGCGGCACCGCTCCCAGCGCCGGCACCCGCACCCGCGGCATGTCCTACGTGGTCCCTGTTCCCATGACGGTGCTGTACTCATGGGCCGCCTGATCTCGCTGAACGCTCGGCAGGCGATGAACGCCTCGGCGACCGACGACGGGCCGGTGATGCTGATCAAGATCACGCATGCCACCCTGCCGGCGCCGGTCTACCTGTCGAGCGATCCGACCATGCGGTTCTCGATGGATCCGCTCCGCTATGGCACCCGCCACCAGGGGCAGGACTACGACTTCGTCATCATGGGCGCGATCATGCCCGACGATGAGAAGGACTCGCCGCCGAAGACGACGCTGGCGTTCGAGAACGTGGCACCGGACATGGCCGCGCCGCTGCGCGCGATCTCCTCGCCGGCCCGCATCGACCTAACGGTGGTGATGGCCCTGTCGCCGGACGTCGTCGAGGCCCGCTACACCAACCTGCGCGGCGTGAAGGCGTCCTACGACGCCGACGCCGTGTCGCTCGACATCTCGCGCGAGCCCTACACCTCCGAACCCTGGCCCTCCGGCCGGTTCTCGCCAGCCCGGTTCCCTGGCCTCTTTCCGTAGGCTCCCCATGCATTGGTCTGCCGACTATATCGGCCTGCCCTGGCAGGTCGGCGGTCTCACGCGCGACGGTATCGCGTGCTGGGGGCTTGCGCGCCTCGTCTATGCCGAGTGCCTCGGGATCCCCGTGCCGGACTATGCCGCCGCGGTGCCGTCGCTCGAGGAGCGTGCCGAGATTGCAGGGATCTTCGCCGAGGCGACTTCGAGCTCTGGACCGTGGCATGAGGTCGGTGCCGCAGATGCCGCCGAGTTCGACATCCTGGTTTTCCGCCGTGCCGGGCTCGCGCACCATGTCGGCATCGCGATTGGCGCCGGCCGCATGCTCCACATCGACACGGGCCAGGATAGCTGCCTCGTCGATTACACGGCCGGCCGGTGGGCTTCGCGACTGGTTGGGGTCTACGCGCACAAGGCGCGGATCCTTGATGCGGTTATGGCCGCCTGATGGACGCACCGGTCCGCGTTCTCGCACAGCCGCATCTGCTCGACGCCACCCGGGACCGGGTCGCGTTCACGGTCGCGCCCGGCCAGACCATCGCTCAGATGGTCGCCGAGGCCATGCCGGCAGGGCGCAGGCTGGGTGGCGCGTACTTTCGGGTCACCCTCAACGGGCAGCCGATCGCTGAGGCGCTCTGGCACGCGGTGAAGCCGAAGCCGGGCACGCAGGTGCTGATCCGGGTCGTTCCGCAGGGCGATATCCTGAAGAACGTCCTCCTCATCGCGCTGACCGTCGCCGCTGTGGCAGCCGGCCAATTCTACGGCCCCATGTTGGCGGGCGAGCTGCTGTTTGGCGGCCTCGGCGGCATCGGGACCGGCTCTCTCGGAACGGCCCTGGCGGGCGTCATCACCGCGACGACGCTGCTCGCCGGCACGCTGCTCATCAACGCGCTGATCCCGGTCCGCAGCGACAAGAAGGACGCGGCGGTCTACGGCATCCAGGGCCTGCGCAACCAGGCGCAGCCCGACGGCGTGGTGCCGGCCATCCTCGGTTTCCATCGTTCGACGCCGCCCTACGGCATGCTGCCCTACACGGAATCCGTCGGCGACGACCGCTTCGTCATCGCGAACTTCATCCACGGCTACGGCCCGATCGCCACGCGCAACCACCGCATCGGTGAGACGCCCATCGAGAAGTACCAGGAGGTCACGGCCGAGCACCGGGAGGGCCGGGTCGGCGACGCGGCACTGACGCTGACCCCGCAGCAGGTTGTCGAGCGCGCGCTGTCGATCGAGCTTCTCAGCGGCGGCCCGGGGGCAGGCCCGCAAACCCGGTACACGAAGGCGGACATCTCCTCGTTCTCCGTCGACATCGGCTTTCCGGGTGGGCTCGGCGGCGTCGACAAGGACGGGAAAAAGGTCGGCGTCGAGGCTACCTTCACGCTGCGCTACCGCAAAGTCGGCACCGAGGCATGGACTTCAAAGCCGATTTCGGTCTTCGCCAAGCTGTCCGGCAAAGCGTTCACCCGCACGTTCCAGTACGACGTGACCGAGCGCGGTCTCTACGAAGTCGAGATCACCCGCACCAGCAGCGATTTCGACCGCCCCGATCAGGATCTGTCGCGCAAGGAGATCCAGCGGACTGGTCGCTCGCAATGGTCGGCCCTGCGCTCGTTCCGGCCCGAATACCCGCTGAACTTCGACAAGCCGCTGGCGGTGACCGCCATCCGCATCCGCGCGACGGGCCAGCTGAACGGCACGCTCGACGAGTACAATTGCGATGCCTTCTGCATCTGCCCGGATTGGGATGCGGCGACCAAGACCTGGATCGAGCGCGAGACGCAAAACCCTGCCTCGCTGTTCCGGCACGTCCTCACGGGACCGGCCGGCGCCTATCCGCTCACGGTCGACGAGGTGGACGCGCTGGGCGACTGGCACGCCTTCTGTGTCGCGAACGGCCTGACCTACAACCGGATCCACGATTACCAGGCGTCCGTCCTCGACGTGCTGTCCGACATCGCCGCGGCCGGTCGCGCCAGCCCGCACGACAAGGGCGACCGCTGGGGCGTCGTCATCGACCGTGCCCTCGACACCGTGGCGGCCCACATCACGCCGCGCAATTCCTGGGGCTTCAAGGGTGAGCGGTCATACCTCACCTTTCCCGACGCCTTCCGCGTCAGCTTCCTCGACGAGACCAACAGCTTCACCAAGGCCGATCGGATCGTGCCGTGGCCGGGCTTCGTCGGCCAGCCGAAGGTCATCGAGAAGCTCGAACTGCCGGGCATCACCAACCCGGCCCAGGTCTGGAAGGAGGCTCGGAAGCGCCAATACGAGATCATGCTCCGGCTCGACACCTTCACGGTCAACCAGGACTTCGAGAGCCTGGTGCCGACCCGGGGTGACCGCGTCGAGCTCTCGCACGATGTCCTCGACCGCGACCAGATCGCCGCCCGCATCATCCTGAAGCCGGAAAGCCTGTCAGCCCTCATTCTGGATGAGATGCCGACCATGGAGGCGGGGCAGGCTTATGCGGCGCGCGTCCGCTACTCCGACGGCACCTCGAACGTGTTTCCCGTCCGCACGGTGGCCGGAACCTCGAACGTCCTCATCCTCGACGGGCCCGGCCGACTGCCGGCGATGGACGACCTCATCATGTTCGGGAAGGCCACCCGGATCTCTCAGGCATGCACGGTGAAGGGGATCCAGCCTCAGAAGGACTTCACTGCAGCGCTCACCCTGATCCCGCACGCACCGGAGATCGAGACGCTGGTTGCCAACGATGTGCCTCCGGCCTGGAGCGGCCGCGCCGGCACCGTGGTGGACCAGCCCGTCAGCATCCCCGTCGCGCCGATCATCGTCAGCGTCGATTCCGGCACGTCCGCATCCAGCCTCGCGACGACCGAAAACCCCTATCCGGTCGTGGTCAACCTGCGGCCGAACCCGTCCGGCACGACCCCGCTCGCCACCTTCCAGGTGCTCAGCCGCAAGGTCGGCACCACGACGTGGCTCACGAGTTCGGCGCTGGCCGGCACCGGCAGCGTGCTTCTCGCCGGGTACGCGAAGGGCGACGTGATCGAGTATCAGGCCCGCGGTGTCTCCACGCGCGGTACGGCCGGCGATCTGACGACGGCGGCAACTCACACCGTCGGCGCCACGGATGCGCCGTCTCCGGCCAACCTCGTCGTCGCGATCGAGCGCGCCACGGTCAACGGCGGGACATCCGTCGCCTTCCTGCGGCTCACCTGCTCGGCGCCGACCCGGACCGACCTGTCCCTGGTCGGACGCTACCGTCCGGTCGGCTCGACCGCATGGACCGCGATCCCGCTCAACACGGCCAGCCGGACGTCGATCGCATCGGGCACGCTGGCGGATGCCACGGATTACGAGGTCCAGGGCGCGCTCTCGACGGATTCCGGGGCGGACATCAGCAATTTCGTTGCGGCCACCGGCTCGCCGATCCGCGTCGTCTCCGATCCCACGGCACCGAACGCCCCGACCTACACCTCCGCGACGCTCAGCGGGACGACCGTCACCCACGCGATCAAGCAGTCCGGCGGCAACGCCCGCAGCGTCCAGCTTTCCCGCGCCAACGGCTTCGGCAAGGTGTTCGCTGATGCCGCCCTCAGCGTCAGTAAGCCGGTCGATCCGAACCAGACCGACACGCTGCCCGATACCATCGATGTCGGTTTCTGGCAGTGGTGGCTGACTGCGCTGAACGGATCGGGCGTTGCGAGCGCCGCGGCAGGCCCCAAGAGTATCCTAAAGGTCGATCAGGCCGGCAACGTCATCCAGTACCCGAACGACCTGACGAACACCGCATGGGCGCGCGTGGCGATGGGTAATCCCGTCGCGCAGGGCACCGGACCCGACGGGCTTCAGGCGACCTTCGTTCCGGAGACCACAGCGAACAGCGCTCACTACATCGGCTACAAGGCGACGGGGCTCACGTCCGGGGCCAGGGTTCGCGGCATCTTCGGTCTTAAGGCTGCCGGCCGCACCAATGGCCGGCTCGACCTTCTGGTAACCTCCGGCACCGGCGCCGGGAACTATGCCCGGGTGCTGTTCGATCTCACCGCCAAGACGGCAACGGTGTCGACCACCAACGGCACGTTCACGAACCTTGCGGCGACCATCATCCAGGTCTCGGCGGACTACTTCCTGGTGGCGATCACGGCCACCACGGCGGCCGCTACGGGCACTTCCGGCTCCATGGCTATCGAGAGCCGCCTCTACTTCGCAGACGACACCAAGGCCCTTTCCTACACCGGCGACACCACCAAGGGCATGCTCGCCTGGGCATGCACGCTCGCTCCGGTGACCTGAGCGCGCCCGCGCATCTGACCCGACCTCAACCCCTCCGAACCACCTGACGCCGCCTCGCTTCCGCGAGCGATGGCGCGCGGGAGACCCTGTGCATGCCGATGACGACGGACCTGCCGGTCGGTGATCTCTATGAGTTCATCGGCGATTTTCGGCTGAATGGAGATGGACCGCCGACGACTGGGCGGATGGGCCTCGCGCGCCTGCAGGAGATCTTGCTGAGCTCGACGAGCCCTGTCGGTGCTTTGCTTGCCAACATCACCGGCCGCCTCACGACAGCCGAGGGCTTCACCAACCAGATCACGGGCATCGCCAGCCGCGTGACCACTCTGGAAGGGCTGGCCGGTATCTCGCCCGGCACCGACCTCGCGGCAGACGGCACAGCGGTGCGCGCGACGCGGTATTGGGGGCGCCCCGGCGAAGCGATGAGGACTTGGACGGCTGACCTCAGCAAGAGCGCAAAAGAGGCTCCGCCGCTCACGGTTACGGGTGCCTTCAGCGTCACGACCGATGGCCCCGGCAAGGGGCCTGCGATCCGGATCACGGGCGAAGGCTACATCACCACCATCGCGAAGATCCACCTAGACGATGATGAGGTTGTCGAGCTCACCTATCGCCAAGCTCGCCGGATCAACAGCACCACTGGCAGCAATACTGCCGTTAACGAAGTGGCTTGCTACCGCGCCGATGGGACGTTCATCACAACAGCTGCCTTTAACTCCGGGCCGGACCTTCTTGTCGCGGAAGGCCTGCGCAAATCAACTTACCGGGTGTCTCTCGTCGCTGCCCTGAGCTCGGTCGCCCTGCCAGCCGGGACGTGTTTCTTCAGCCCTCTGTTCGGCGGGCGTGCCGGCAATGGCGCCATTGAAATCACCTCTATTGATCGCTCGACCCAGAGCCTGACCAGCGCGCCCGAGATGGCCGACGCCATCGCGCCGGAAGACCGCCTCTTCATCTTCGATGACAGCGCCAAGCTCATCAAGAAGCTGTCCCCCCTGCTGCTCGCCCAATACGTGGAGAACCTAATCGTGGAGAAGAGATTTCGGTTCTACCAAGAGCCCACGCTCATTGGTCCAGAGCCCAAGCTCTGGTGGGCGAACGACCTCTTCCGCAACGGCGGCGAGATCACGCATACCGGGCAGACGGGCACGCTGCTCATCGGCTACGGCAAGCCGCCCGTTGCCTACAGCGCCCACAGCAAGACGCTCGGGCCTGGCGATTGGGAGAGCTTCCGGGACGGCTCCCAGCAGGCAATTTACCTGGCGTCCGCCGACACCACGCCCATCCCCGTCTACTCGTTCTTCACGAACACCAGCGGCGTCAACCCGATCGGGGATGCCATTGCCGACGCGTTCCTGGCCCGACTGTCGCAGACGCAGAACACGGCAGAGCGCGCGGCCACCCGCGCCCTGATCAAGCGCCTCTACGCGGATGGCGTCGGCCCCTACCGCAGGTTCCGCACGGCCTACCTGCTCGCCGGGAGGGATCCCGCATCGTCCCGTGTCGACATGGTCCGGGAGGGTAAGCTCCTTACGCTCGTCAACGACCCTCTCCACATCAGCAATCGCGGTTTCCAGGGCAATCCCGGCGCGTCGGCGTATTTCGATCTGAACTATGTCCCCGCGACGGACTCGGGGATCGGCATCAACAATCACGCAATGGGGGTCTATTCGGACACCACCGTTGAGGCGACCGGCGCCTTCGCCATGGGCGCGCAGAACATGGCGATCGGCGTCAACCGCTCCGGCCCGGCGGGGACCGGACGATCCGGTTCGGTGTCAACGGACGTCGTGACGACAGGCGGCCGCGGGGGGCTGTTCGCGCTGTCACGCAACGCCGCCGACAAGTACCGCTACATCTACGGTCAGACGGCGCAGGACGTGAGCCGCACGACCACCGCGTTCAACAGCGCCAACTTCTCAATGCTGGGCCTCTGCAACAACGGTAGCACCGGCCCCACAGCGTTCACCCAGACCATTCCGCGCTTCATGTTCGTCTCCGAATACATGACCGACGCGGAGCTTTTCATCGTGGACTCGGCCATGGCCGAGTACATGACCGCAGTGGGAGCCTGATCCATGGCGACCTACAACTTCGACCTCATCGTCTATGGCGGGACCATCCACGGTCTCATCACCGCGCGCCGCGCCGCCTCCTACGGCATGAAGGTCTGCGTCCTCGAATGGACGAAGCGCCTCGGCGGGCTGTTCACGGGCGGTCTTGGCGTCGGCGACTTTACGCCGGGGCTGACCCGATGGGGCTACATGAAGCTGATGCTCCAGCGCATCGCCTCGCGTCCGCCCTACAACATGACGGACGGCTCCGAGCAGAAAGACCGCTCGTCGATCGAGGCCAAGGAGGCGATGACCGCCATCCTGCTCGACAGCCCCAACGTCACGACGGTCGTGAATGCCAAGATCAGGACCGTCGTCAACAATCCTGCAAACAACGCAGTCCAGAAGATCATCCTCGAAAACGGGGACATCTACGTCGCCCTGCATTCGACCAGCGACGGCTCCTACGAGGTCGATCTCGCGGCTTTCGCTGGCCTGCCCATGCGCGGCGGGCGTGACGGCCAACCGCTCTACGATGAGCAGGTCGTCAATCCGAACGCCAACGGGACGATGAGCAATCTCGGATACAATCCGGGCTTCCACCTCCCTGAGAACTTCCGCGGCTACGACACGCGCGGCGATCGCTTCCGAAACCAGAGCCAGCCCGCACGGCCTGGGATGAGGATCGGCGAGGGGGCTGCGATTTCTCAGAGCTACGGCTGGCGCTTCAGCCTCAAGAAGTTTGTCGGCAATCGCCCCTGGGTAAAGCCCTCGGGGTGGGGTCCGGCCGACGTCAATCGCATCGTCGACATGACGAATAAAAGCTCCAATTTCGCCTCGCCGCCGGATGGATCGGCAGCCGGCGGGTCGTTCCCCTATTCGGTTTCGGCACGGCCCATCTCGGGGACGGTTGCCGGCGAGGCGGGCCGCTACTCCACCAACGGAACCGATTTCCCCGGCATCTACACCGATGGCTGGTGCGAGATGGGCTACCGCCAGCGTGAGATCAAGCAATCGAAGGCCGCCATCGAGTTCATGGGGGCGTGCTGGACGTGGATGGACAGCCCACTCATCAGCACGAGCCGCAAGAACACCCTCGGCGCCTTCGGTCTGCCGGACGACGAGTTCACGGACGACTACATCGAGTTTCCCGGCTTCCCCGGCGCGTACTACGTGCGCGATGGCCGCTCGATCATCGCTCAGTACAGGATGGATCTGAAGGAGATCGCCAGGAACGGAGCCGGAAAGTTCAACCCGTCCGACTCGATCGGGATTGGGGGCTACTCCCTCGACATCCACACCCCCTACCTGTTCACGCGGCCGGATGGCCTCGTTCAGAAAGAGGGCGGCACTGACTACACGGAGAGCGATTACGGCATCCCGCTCCGCGCCTGCCTGCCGAAGAAGTCGGTCTGCCCGAACATGAGCGTGTCGTGGGGGCTCTTCGGCTCGTCGGGCTTCCGGTCTTCCTATCGGATGGAGGAGACGGTCGCCTGCGTCGCCGACGCCCTCGGCGTGCTCCACGGCATCGCATGGAGCACCAACCGCGACATTCATCAGGTGCCGGCGTCCGAGGTCCAGGCCGCGATCAAGGCGCTTGGCGCCACCATCACCGTCTGAGGGGAGTTCGATGGGAACCTATCAAAGGCGGGGAGCCGCGAGCGGCGGGGCCAGCGCGGCGGTTGATGTAGCGGGCAACGGTTGGGTGACCAACACGCGCGGGCAACTCGTTGGCCGCCCGATCTACTTCAGCAACATGATGGACGTCGAAGGCGGTGACGGAAACACGCACGCGTTCTTCGCGCCCGTCCAGCATCTCGGCGTCCTTCGCGATGTCGACATGACGGTGGCCGGATCGGCTCTGACGGATGCCAACCGCGAGAGCTACGCCCTACGGATGCGCCCGTACCTCTACCGCATGTCCAAGCTCAGCGTCGGGTTGCCGATCGGGACCATCGGCGCCATCAACCTGTCGATCTACACCGGGCGGGACAAAAGCGGCGACAAGCTTCTCGACATCACCCCGACCGGCCTCGCGCCGCTGGCGGCCGATCCCTACGCGATCGTGGAGTTTGCTCTGCCCAACGTTCACCGCAGCGCGGACTGGCTCCACATCTATGTCAACACCGTCAACGCGGACCCGCTCAAGCTCTCGTTCTGGGCCTACGGGGACGTCCTCATTGCCGACGATAAGCGAGGCACACCGATATGAGCGCCACCCGATACGCCATCCTCGACACGTCGGGCGTTCAGAACGTCGTCACCGGCCTCGTCGAGGTGCTGGAAGACGAGACCTTCCATCATCCGGATCACATTGAGGATGTGAGCGCGGTGGAAGTGCCGGCCGGCGAGCCCGTCACCGAGGGCTGGAAGTGGACGAAGCGCGACGGGTTCCGGGCTGGCTGACACGCACCCCAGTCGGACCCTAAGGCCGGCGTGAGGGCTCAGGTCTTCTCGGCTTCAGGCACCATGGCAGGCGCAGCGACAGGCTCGGTAGCGGTGAGAGCCGCCGACTTGTCCGACAACTGCCCTTTGGCCAATCGCTCAATAATCAGAGGCGCAGATAGCCCCATATAGAAGGCCGTAAGGCTGTTAGAGGCGTCCACCAGAAATGGTAGGGGGCCCGCTATCACGAGCGCGAAAATCAGTTTCGCGACTAGGTAGAAAGGCTGCTTGTAGAGGGGCGGGCACCGTCCCCCTAAGGACTGGGCTTCTCTCAGCGCGGCGGCCAGTTCCGCCCCCAAGCTGCCGAGGACGCCGACGAAGTAGAATTTGAACGGGGCAAATTCCGCTAAGATCGAACCGATCAATGTTGATGGCGGCTACCGCCACCCATCCGGAAAACCCAAGCGACGCGGTCGAGATGAGCCTGGAGACGCTTAGCCCAAGCCTCATGACGCGACGCACGTGCGAGAATGATGGCGACGTTGATCGAAACGAGTCCTGCAAACAGGGCAGCTGGGACGACGGCGAGGTAGTCCATGAGCTTAGAGACCATGCTGGGCATCCTGGTCGTTGGTGACGACTCAGCACGCACTTTGAAGCGTTAACGCGGGTTCACTCTACGTAACAGATTGGGTGATATGGCACCCGATCGCCGGGGGTCAAGGGACGATTGTCAACCCCTGTTGCCGCGTAGACACGACTCACGCGCGCGCTGTCCACCTCTTTTTATCCCCTCCCGAGCCGGCCGGTCGCCGCGCAACCCCTGACATCGTGAGAACTGACCATGGCAGCCAGCCTGGACCGCGCCGCGTTTTTCGCGAGCGCGCGCAAACTCGTATTCGGAGGCTCCCTTTCTCAGGGGCAGGTTTCCGGCATGGAAGCCATTCTCGACGCGTGCCCGCCCGATCTCGACAGTGACGCGCTGGCGTACTGCCTAGCGACCGCCTTTCATGAGACCGCCCGCACCATGCTTCCGATCAAGGAGTACGGCGGCACGGCCTACTACACGAAGATGTACGATCCCGCCGGGAGCCGGCCGGCGGTCGCCAAGGCTCTGGGCAACACGATCCCTGGCGACGGCGCCAAGTTCGCGGGCCGCGGTTACGTCCAGCTCACGGGACGCGCTAACTATCGGCGTGCGACTGGCGAGCTTCAGAACCGTGGCTACCTCACCCGTTCGCAGGATCTGACGCAGACCCCTGACAGCGCCATGGTGCCCGACATCGCCGCGGCGATCATGTTCATCGGCATGTCCGAGGGATGGTTCACCGGCCGCAAGCTGTCCGACTATTTTGGCCCGACGAAGAGCATTCCGGTCGGCGCCCGCGCCATCATCAACGGCACGGACAAGGCGTCGATCATCGCCGGCTACTTCCGGGGCTTCCAGACGGCTCTGCTGGCCGCTGGGCACCTTCCTGGCGGCGTGGTGGCGACTGTGCCTGTCCCGCCCGTCACCGTGGCTCCGATCGCGCCTGTCGATAAGCCTGTGGCGGCAGATCATAGCAAACCACCCGTTCCCTATAATCCTCCCCCCGGTCCTCTCGTCCAGCCCGCACCGCGGAAGAGTGGCGTGCTGCCGGCTCCGAAACCGCTGCCGGAGCCGATCTACGATGTGAAGGCCTCGTGGGGCTCGCGGCTCGCGTCCTGGCTGATGCGGCCTTGGTTCGGGTGAGGGGCGCTACTGGAGTGACTTCCCTCGCTTCGCAAATCTGAAGCGCAGGCCATCTTCATCCCAAGCGATGTCTGAAACTTCCCAAAGAGCGATGTACTTTTTGCGAGTGAAACCCGGCTCTTTACCGGGGTTCTCGGTGATCTCGTCCTCACACAAAATGACGTTCATTTTGTCCCGAATGACATCTACGAATTCATCTGAATGTGCGCGACCTGGGAGAACCCATGGGTCGTGATACGTTTGCGCCGTCCAGTTGCACCAATGAGTGTGGACGCAAGCGAGGCGCTCGCCCTCCACCATGGCAAACCACGACCCTCTGCTACCCGTCGCCTTCGCCCATTCAGTCGGCATTTCCTGCTCCATCCATCGCTGAGCAGGCTTAGCACAGACTACCTTCTGTAGGCTCCGAGCCCGGCCGGTCGCCTCGCACCCCTCCCACATCGTGAGACCATCATGACCCGCTTCTTCCTCGCGGCGCTGGCGTTCGCTTGTGCCGTCTCTGTCGCGTTCGCGCAGGGCGCTACGCCCTCACCGACTGTCCTCCCGATCCAGTGGGGCGACATGGCCAACGGCCTGTTCAAGGTCGCCGTGGAGGCTCTGTATCCAGTCGTGCTTGCCGCGGTGGCCTACGCCGCCGGCAAGCTGCCGTGGTGGGTCTCCATGTGGCTCACGACGCAGCGGATCGACCGCGCGCTTCAGACTGGCGCCGACTACGCTCTAAACGCTGTCGAGGGCGCGACCGCCGGCAAGGCCATCTCGGTCGACGTCGGCTACACCGTCCTGAAGGTGGCGCTCGAGCGCATCCTCGGCTCGACCCCCGAATGGCTCATCAACGAGATGGGTGGCGCCAAGGGCATCTCCGAGCGGCTGTTCCGGGTCTTCAAGTTCGATGAGACCGTATCGGACAAGAACACCCTGACGCCGCTGGTCCAGGCGCTGTCGACGCTGTCGTTCGTGAAGTAGGCGGGCGGATGCCGGGAGAGGCCGAGCAGATGACCGCCGCCGTGATCGCCGGCCTCCTCAAGGACTACGGGCTGGTCGGCGCTCTGGCGTTGGCACTGGCCGCCATGGGGCTTCTGATCAAGTGGCTGAAGGAGTCGTGGCAGGCACGCCTGGATGACAAGCAGACGATGGTGGAGCGCGTCGCCACCGCGATTGAACGACAATCGGCCACGAGCGTCGACCATACCGAGGCGATCAAAGAGCTGCGCGAGGGCCAGGCCGCCATCCTCAAGACCGCGACTGAAGCTGCCCTCACTAGCGCGGCGAACGACAAGGCCATTCTGAAAGAGATCGAGGAATCCCGTAAGGCGATCGACCGGAACACGGGAGCACGCGCATCATGATCCTTGATCGCATCCGGGAAGGGTTCTGCCGCGCCCTGTGCCCCCACCTTGGGGGGCATCACAACACACCGGGGGAAGACCGGCTCGAACGGGCCGAGAAGCTTCACATCCTGTCGGCGCAAGACGCAGCGAACGAGAGCAGAAAGACCGGTTTGCGGGTCGGAGACATGAGGAAGGTGGCGAACTCCGCCGTCGACCGCCTCCGGCATGATCGGATCGATGGTGAGGAAGTCGAACAATGATGCCGCGGTATGACGACACCTCGCCTGAGACCATCAAGAAGCAAATCGTGTTCGCCACCATCGTGCTCGTCGGCACGGTGTTCATGCTCAACTTCTTCGTTCCGAACGCCGATCTCATCCTGGCCGAGCGCATCTTCCAGGCGTCGGTCGCGGCGACGGTGGTAGTGGTCTACTGGCCGGACGCCAGGGCCGCGTGGCTCACCCAGTCGCCGGAGCGCGGGGACTATCTCATTGTCGGCGTGACGATCGGTTGGTGCGCCACCTTCTGCCAGGCGATGTTTTCGGTGATCTTCCGGCTCGCCGGCATGCCGATGTGGTTCACGAACATCGATGCGAACTCGCTCTGGATCCTGATGAGCGCGATCTCCGGCGTCTTGCACATCGTCGCGCCTGGCGCTGTCGATGGCGTGGTGCCTCGGCGCAATCGCATCGTGCTCGGCTTGGGCATGGGGGTGGCCGTAATGGGCATATGCGTCGTGCTCTGGACCCGGCCGGATATCTCCGACTACGTCGAGGCCAGCCGCTTCGTCCTTGAGGATACCGCCTCGTGGTTCCTTGGGCTGATTGATCGAACGTCAGCCGGAATGCGGGGGTGGTTCAGGTAGCCACCCCACCCGACGCGCTGCCGCGCCTGTCGGTCGTCCTGAGAGCACGATAGACCCCGCCCGGCGAAAGCTGGTGCGGGGTTTTCTTTTGCGGCATGCCAGATACGCGCTTGTGCGCTTCTCGCCCTATTCGCCTGCGGCTCTACGGCCCGCAATTCTTGCGGCACGCTTCTCGGCCTTCTTCGCGTCCACCCTTGACTGCGTTTCCGCAGAGCGTTTGGTGGCCGGCGATAGGGCTTCGTCGGCGCCGTGGTGGTTCATGGTCTTGGCTCTCGCAAGCGCTGCGACCTCCTCAGGGGTCTGCAGGCCGATCTTCGCTAGGCGCTGATCCCGCCTCTGAGCGATTTTATACGCCTTAAGCAATGTCTCATCATCCAGGCCCGGAGAGCAGAAGTACCTTTCGAACATTTTCATGTTAAAATCAAGCACGAGTAAGCTTACGTGGCGTCTATCCATTCCATATTGATTGTCAAAACCGTGCTGAACTACATCGTAGCTCGGAAAGTAGAACAAATTGTCATCATTATCTTTGGTTTCACGATAAAACTCATCAACTGCTGCTCTTATGATTGCTTTCGAGGCCGCATTTGCAGACAGCGCAGCTATGGGCCTAAATGATGCGGCAAGCGGAATTGGCGATACAGTAAAAATGACCGTTGCGCTTGGGCGATATTGTTTGATTAAAGAACGTATTGACGCGATATTGCTCTTTGTTTCCGCAAAGGTTGCTACTCGAAATTTATGACGAGATGGGTCAATTTTATTTTTCGGAGGTGCTCGCCAAAACACCTCACCCGTTGGCTCGTCGTACCAAATCTCAGACAGCCCAAGCGTGATGATGAATACTTCTGCCTCATCAAACAGCTCTTTTGTTGCTAGGCGGGCCTCGTCAGTATACCCAAACTCTTCTTGTTCATAACCTTGCCAAAGAGCAACAGAGGGAAATTTATTCTCCCATGCCCACTCAAATTGCTGCCTGATAGCAGACGTATGAACCATGCCGTCACCCATCTGAGTGACGTAAGCCTTGTTGTCCTGCCGGGTTAAGACTTTATAGCCGCGGCCATGCAAATATTTGCTAATATTCGCCGCGAAGCACGACCCGAATGCAACGATTGGCGTGCCCTTTTTTATGAAGGCTTCAGGCGGGCCGAAGCCCTTCATAAAGTAACGATCAACTACGTAATCTTTTGTCAAAGATGTATTATCAGGGAATAAGGAAGGCCTGCTTGAATAAGACGTGCTCATTCCCTTCTTGGCGCCGTCTTGATCAACACGGGTGATGGCCATGGCGCAAGCTCCCTCATCAACAGGCCGAAAACCTGAGAGGAGAAAGTTTGTAGCGAGAGTCTCACGATTTCGCGAGAGCCGATCACGATCGTGGTATTTTTGAAATCGTCCGTGATTGATCTGCAACTAGCGCGACGCCAAGAGATGCGGGTTCACGCATGGTTCGGGGAAGCAAGGGAACGCCCCGTTAGGGGTTCGTTAACCATTCTGTATTCAGAACTGGTCTCGCCCGGAGGCCACCATGACGCTCACCATCCTCGATCCGATCTCGGGCAAGCTGGTGACCATCGAAGTGCCGGTCAGGAAGTAGAGGTCAGTGCGGGCCAGGATTGATGCTGGCTGCGGGGCCTCAACTCGTTTCAGTCAAGACGGCCTAAGCCAATCGACCCCGCTGTATCCGACTTCAGCGTGTCCATCCACGCCGCCGCACTGACCGTCAGACGGTACCACGTTTTGCGCTTGAGGGAATCACCACGGCCTCGGCCGCGTGCTCATCGTGTCGACCCGCTTCCGCCGGCCGTTCTTCCGCTCGATCCAGATCTCGGCGCAGCATAAGGCGAGGTCCGGACCCCAATCGTAGTCGCCCTTCCAGTTTGGATCGCGTCCGGGGAAGTTCCGGAAGTCCACCGACTCGCGCAGGATCAGCCTCAGCCGGAACTCGCCGTCGTGCTGGCGCTGGAGTAGCGCGCGCAGGCACTCCGATGATGCGACCCAAGCCGCGCCGCCCTTGCTGTCCGGGAAGTTGCGCGGGCCATACTCGTCGGACGTGAGATCGCGCCAGGGCGGGCCTTCGTCATCGGCCATATCGCGCCTACCTCTTCACCGCCCAGATCGGCACAGCCCCCTTCGGCCGGCCCGGCACCTCTCGAAAGTACCGCGTCCGCTCGAACCGGATGAAGTCCGCGTCGACCTCAGACACAATCTCGCCGCTGAGAACCATGGCCCCGCAGAAGTCGGAGCGGATCACGCCAAGATCAGGGTGGACGCCGAATAGCTGCAACGTCGTCCAGCCGAGCCGTCCGGCCTCGTCGGCGTGCTTGTCGAGAAAATCCAGGGAAGCGGCGTGCACGGCCTGCCAGCCGGCGGGCGTCAGTCCAGCGCACGGCACCATGCTTGGCTTCATGTCGAGGAACGCCTCGCGCCACGCCTGTGGGCTGCCCGGCTCGATCTTGAAGGCTGGTGAAGCTGACATGAGGTCCGGCGGCTGTAATGGGCCGGACGGGATAGGGCAGCGTGCCGCGAGTCGCTGTGGCTGTGGAGCCACATGCGGCGACGGGTCGGTGGATACGAGCCTCCCCTGAGCTTTCCTGCCCTCGCTTCTTGGCTAGCGCGCACCGCGTTCGAAGAGAAGATTGGATCCTCCGTTGCGGTCAAACCTTCCATGGGGAGCGCCGTTTTTGATCCCCTTGGCCTGATTGTTTTGGCAACCGGGAATGCCCAACTGCGCGCCCATCTAGCGGCGGCGTAGACCAGTGCATCGAACTGACCGTGGATGCTGCGCCGCCCTTCCTATTTCCTTGCATCTCTTCCGGGCCGATCGAGTCTGCTCGCTCAAGGTCTGAAAGATACAACGTGTGATTTATTTGGCACTTCACGTGTAAGCAGAGAATATTTATAGTTTGAGGCGAAATCGTAAGGCTTGGGCTTCTAAGGCTAAAGCGCCTCGTTGCCGAATGCATAAACGACAAACTGTGCGTATAAATACTTTCTATTAGAGCGGAATATGTAAATGTCTTCGATTCGATACACCTACCTCGCAGATTATGATGAAAATAATTCTGCGCCAATTGGAAATTACGGCGTCAATATATCCGAAGAAATATCAACTAGGTCGTATTATATTGTCGCTACAGGCCAAAATAGTTTTTGGTTGAGCGATGGTCGTACTAAGCTATACTTTTCTGGCGTAGATGACGTGAACGTAGGTAACTACAATTCTAGCCTGTTTGTTGATTTTTCCGATCGGACGTGGGGCGTCAACGTCTCAGGGGGAGTCTTTGGCGATATCCTTTATGGCGGTGTCGAGCATGACATTCTGAACGGGGACAACGGCAACGATGTGCTCTGGGGCATGGCTGGCAACGACACGCTAAATGGCGGAGATGGTGACGACATCCTCGAAGGCGGCGCTGGCGGAGATGCCATCAACGGCGGAGGTGGCAACAATTGGCTTAGCTTTGAACACTCCACGGGAAGTACACTCCTCAGCCTTAGTTCAGGTCGTGGTTTTGTCGGTGATGCTCAAGGTGATACCTATCTCAATATTCAGAATGTCAGGGGCGGTTTAGGCTCGGATAGCATTTATGGTGACTACAGAAATAATGTGATAGAAGGTGGCGGCGGCTTTGATTATATTGATGGAAGCGACGGCGTTGATTCCGCTGTCTACAGTCGATCGTTATCTGCAGTTTCAGTAGACCTAACAGGAAGCACTCGAAATTCGGGTGGGGATGCCCTGGACGACACGCTCATCAATATCGAAAATATTTCTGGTAGCGCTTTTGGCGATAGACTAACAGGAAATGGCGGGGACAACACCCTAACTGGTGGAGGCGGCAATGATACCTTGGTGGGTATGGGTGGCGCTGACACACTCGAAGGTGATGAAGGTGATGACCGATTATTGATTAACTGGACGCCTTCCGCAATTGATGGCGGAATGGGGACGGACGTTTTATTTGTAGAAAATAACATATTTGGGAATGATATCTACCTTACTGACGAAAACTTTGCCAATATTGAGAAAATTTACGTTCGGAATGAAGCTGCTCTCAATATGAGTGGCGTAAATATTAATGGTAGTGGCATCGGGGCGACCATTGTATCTCAAAGTTCGGCCAACTCATACGTCGACATCACCGGAACGCATGCTGACGACATCATCGCCGGGGGTAAAGGTACCGATATCATTCACGGCGATGCTGGCAACGACGTCATTACGATCAGTCGCATGCCAATGCTCATTGATGGAGGTGCTGACAAAGATAATCTTTCGCTGCAAGGGGGCGGCAAATTCTTTTTCACCGACATTAGCCTTGTGAGCATTGAGACAATATATGTCGGCAGGGGTGTGTCCCTAGACCTTGGCGGCGTCACCTCCGGCGCAAACATTGTCTCACAAACTTCGTCGGGAAGCTCTTCAGCCATTACAGGCAGTGGTGGTGCCGATACGATTACAGCGGGCAAGGGCGCCGATACGATCCATGGCGGGAATGGTGAAGACCGACTCACTGGCGGTAGTAGCATTAGCGCAACAGGACTGAGCACGCTTTTCGGAGATGATGGAGCCGACGTTATTAAAGCGGCTAAGAGCAAGCTTGAGGCTCATGGTGGTGCTGGTAACGATACCTTAATTGGTGGCGTTGGTGGAGGCGCGTTGTCGGGCGACGCAGGCAACGACACAATCAAGGCTGGCGCGACCGGCTTGGTAATCGACGGTGGCATTGGTTCTGACAAGCTTTTTGGCGGCTCGGGCGAGGATACCTTCCGCTTTCAGGCCGGCTTTGGCAGAGACAGTGTTTATAAATTTCAGATTGAAAAAGATCACTTCGACGTTTCTGCCCTCGTTGATAGTATGCAGGGCATCAATATCAGCGAGCTGAATGGTGGCGCCAACACACTTATCACATTCGACGGCGCCGGATTGGGAAACAAAATAATTCTATACGGTGTCGATGCCGAATCATTGAAGGCCACCCATTTCGGATTACTTGAACCAGAGGTGGGGAGCGGTCTGCTTCTCTCGTAGGCCCGGGAGCGTCTAGCCCTTCTCGAAGGCCCGGCCGGATCACTCCGCGCTGGGCTTTTTTGGTCCTTGTCTGCTCTGGGTTGGTGCGGGATGCGCGACAAATAACCGTTTGAAATCATATGGGCTGAAATTCCCGCACCAGGGGATATAGCCCTTGATTTCAATAGGTTATTTCACTTCTGCCGGGCCCACCACTCACTCCCCGCGAACGACGGAAATTCCGTTTCGCGGGAGACATTCGCAGTCTCAAGGATTTACCGAACGGTTGCCGTTTGGGGACGCTTCTCCGAGGCGCGCTGAGATTCCAAATCGGGGCGATTAGGGCCATTTTTTCGCCTGTGCGGCTTCCGCAACCTTTTCCGGCGCGTCGCGGAAGATCGGTTCGCTGACGTGCGAGCTATTCCCGTCATTCGGACTGGACTGGCGCTGCGAACCCAGCGGAGCGGCCAGGGTCGCAAGGCCGCCGTGGCGGTGCACTTTTGACCTCCTGCCAACTGCCTCGGAAATTGCGGGATTGCGCCGGCGGCAGCAGACCCGCTGCCCGACCATGGCAGTGCCCATCCTCATGATCGACGTGAGGCTCCACGCGCTGCTCGAGGCCGCAGCCGAATGCACGATCGGCTGATTGCCCCTCCTGCCGGGGTGAACACCGGAGGCGCGAAGGCACTGTTCGCCGAACTGCGCAAACCTGCCCAGCTTCCGCAAAAGGACGATGGCTCCCAGCCGATCGGCCTTCTCAAATCCTGACGCGCCCGAGGCGCACCATGCGAGTGGCACCGTGCCCCCCGCTTCCATGCCCGGCCGGCGCATGGCAGCCGCGGGGTCATGCGGAGGCGATCGATCGCCTTGCTATCATGACGACCTGATCGGGGGTCGGCGGGTTGGCCGGATGGTGGCTCAGGCACAAAGGTGTGCGCAGCTTTGCCGGCTTCCCCGATCCCTCGGTGGCGAAGTAGAATTCGCCCGCGCCGAGTTTGCCGATGTCGCTGGCCGCGCCGCCGCTCGCCGCCATGATCTCCTGGGCTGCGGCGATGGTCGCGGGTGCGCTCTGGCGGCCGAAGAACTGCGTCGTGCAGTTCGAGACGATTTGGTTGTGCAGGCCCTTGGGCACCTGGGTCGCAACGACCATGCCCAGCCCGTACTTGCGTCCTTGCGCCACGAGCTTGATGCCGCTGCCGAGACTCGGACAGGCTCTTTGCGACGGCAGGAAGGTCTGCGCCTCGTCCACGACGTAGAGCATGCCGCGCGGGCTCGGATGCGTCTTGATCCAGCCGAACAACGTCATCTGCAGGCGATTTACGAAGTCCTCCCGCGCCGCCTCCGAGGCGAGACCGGCGAGGTTGATCACCGAGATGCGGGTGCGCGCCGGGTCGGAGCCGAAGAACAGGACCTGCGGGTCGAGCACGCTGCCCCTGGCTTTCAGGAGCGGGTTCGTGGCCACGGCCGCGTGCAGCTCGTCGGCCATCCCGGCGGCGATCCTGGTCGCGCCGCCGATCTCGCTGACGCCGTCCGGCAGGTCGGCGAGCAAGGCGGTGAAGTCCGCGAGGCTGCCGCCGCCACGCTCGGCGAAGCGGCGCAACGCGTCGGCCAGCACGCCGCGCTGGATCGTCTTCCTCGCACCGGCGAGGGGTCCCACGGTCTCGGCCGCCATCTCGACGGCTTGTCCCCGCTCGTCGGCGTCCTCGCCGAGTCCCGAGAAGTCCGGCAGGACGGACAGAAACAACGGATTGCCGGCGGAGACTCCGGGCGTCCAGACCACCACCTCGACGCGCTCGGCGTAGCGGGCGGCCTTGTCGGCGTCCTCCGGGGTGAAGGCCGTCGGCCGCTCGGGCCAGGAATCGCCGAGCCGCGACAGGTCGTTGTTCGGATCGACCACGATGGCGGGGATGCCGGCGAGCGCAGCCTCCTCGACCAGTCGGCGCACCAACACCGTCTTGCCCGAGCCGGAGCCGGCGATGATGGACGTGTGCCGCGGCAGCAACCGCAGCGGAAGTGACACCGGCGGCGCGTCCGGCGTGAGGCGATGACCGACCGGGATGGCGTCGGGCAATACGGTCGGAGCGGGCTTGGAAGGAGCCGTCGGCGGCTTTGCCGCGTCCGGGTTCTCCCTCGGCATCCGCACCACGGAAGTCGCACTCGTGTCGACGATCCCGGTGGAGTCCGTCCCGTCCCCGAGGACGGGGATGTCGGCTCCTCCCGACTCCGCCAGGCCGGCCTGGCGAAAGAAGGCGGTGGCGCGCACGAACCTGTGCGCCCGCAGCCAAGCCTCGAACCGGTCCTGCCGCCCCTCCTCGGCGGAGCTCGCGTGCAGGTCGCGCAAGGCGACAAAGGTGCGCAGGTCGTCCTCCACCGGGTCGATCAGCACACCCTTCGCCTCGAGGAAGGCGTCGAACAGCTGCTTCGTCTTGGCGCCGCCGGGCACCGGAGCGCGGCGCACGATCACCAGGCTTCGGTCGGGCATGCGTGCCGAGATGCCGGAGGCGGTCAGCGCGGCACGCAGGCGCGCCTGGAAGGCGATGGCGTTCTGCTGCAGCAGCGCGCGGTAGCACACATGCCGTTCGTGGTCGTTCCGGTCTCGGTCGATCAGGATCAGCCGGCCGTGCAGAGGCGGGATCTTCTGGTCGGGTTCGCCCTTGCTCGCCACGTCGAGCGCATCGTCCGGATCGTCCTCGAGCGCGTAGAGGTCGAAGGCCGTGCGCAGGATCTCCCCGAGGGCCGCCTCCTCGTCCAGCAAACCGGCGATGTCGGCGTTGCGCTTGGCCCGGTCGAGGTCGAACACGGCGTCGGCGGTCGCGTCACGCGCCTGCCCGTCAGGGGCTTGGACGAGGTTGTCACACACGGTGACGGCCCCTTGCGCGAGGCAATCGCGCCGGAAGGCGTCGCAGCGCATCAGGAGCGTGCGCGGCATCATGCCGGAGCGGGCCGAGTCCGCGATCGCGGCGTCGCTGTAAGGCCAGGTCGGGTAAGGGGGCTCGAAGCCCGCCTCCGCATAGGCCGGGGCAAGCCGGGCGCGGATCAACGCCGCCGCTGCGGCCCGGTCGTTCATGCCCTGCAGCACGACGGGCGTCACGTATCGTTGCAGCAGCGGCGTCAGGGCCCGCTCCTCCAGCCGCTCCCACGAGTTCCGGAGGCAGGTGATGACCGTCATGCCGCGGTGACGGACATCGTGGAGTTCGAGCAGGCCGGAGGCGAGCACCTCCGCCAGCCCCTGCCTTCCCTCGAACTCGTCCTGTCCGACGAAATGGCCGGCGTCGATCACGCCGTCGATCTGGTCGACGGCGACCAGGATCGGACCGCTCAGGCTCATGATCCACGACATGCCCTCGACGAGTTCCTTCGGCGTGGGCGGCGGGCGGAGAAACCCGAGTTCGGCGCGGGCGACCGGGTCGGCGTCGTAGCCCTGCAGCCATGCATGGGCGAGGCCCACGGCGCCGAAATCGTTCGAGCGCAGCAGACACAGGGCGCGGAACACGTCCTGGTGCTTGAGCGCGCTCCCCATGTCGACGCTCATCAACGCCTTGACGAGGAGGACGACGATCTTGCGCGTGTCGACGTCGGGGGTGTTGAATGCCTCCTCCACATGCCTTTCGACCTTGAACTGGCGCGCCACCCCGGCCAGCACGGCGTCGGATTGGCGCCGGCCGTCCGGCATCTGATGCAGCATGGCGGTGAGGAAGCTCAGCGCGGCGCTGCGCCAGAACTCCGACAGGCCGAGGACGTCGAGCATCACGAACCAGCTGCCCGAGCGCCAGGCCTCCCGTCTCAGTTGCCCGACGAGATGCGTCTTCCCGACGCCCGACGGGCCGATGAGCACGCGCCCCATCGCGCGGGAGGCAGGACCGGGCGCCTCCCTGTGCAGATCCGCGATGATCCCGGGTGGGAGCGCATCGTTCGGGCCGCCGGTCGGCTCCACGTCGAGCCACACGCTGTCGAGGGTGCGCACCCAATCGAAATCGACCCGGCGCAGGGCGTCGAGGGCGTCGCTCATGACTGGATCCAGATGAAGTGGAACGGTTCGCCCGCCGGGCTGAACGCCGCTTCGCGCTCATCGGCGGAGAGCGACTTCGGATCGCTGAGCTGGCTCAGCCGCGCCGTCGGATCGCCGGCCAGGATGGCCGCGAGCCCGGCATCGACGGTGGCGCGGTCGAGTTCGCTCAGATGCGCGCGCAGCGCGCTGAGGCGCACGGCCTGTGCCTTCTGCCCCTCCGTGAGCGCGAGATAGGCGGCCTCGATGCGGGCGCGCACCTGCTTCTTCGTGAGCTTCCTTGGCTTTGCCGAACCCGGTGGTGCCGCCTTCGCGGTGCGGCTGCGTGTGGGCTTTGCAGGGAGGGACTCGGCAGAGGGGGACTCGGCAGGACGTGGCCCGGGCGTCGCCGGCGTGCCGATGAGGCCGGCCAGCGTCTCGCCAGTCGTGGCGAGATGCCGGTCGATCCGCTCCAGCCAGTCCTGCAGGACGCGGAAATTCGCAGGGAGCGGGTCGCGCAGGTGCTGGCCGGCCCAGTTCCAGCCCCCGTCCGTGACGGTCAGCCGGATGGAGCGACCTTGCTTCTCCTCGGAGAGGTACCGCCCGGAGACCAATGCCCTGCGATCGGCGGCGTCGACCTTGGGCACGACCTCGCTCTGCAGGGCACTGCCGTGCTTGCCCAGCAGGCACCAAAGGATCAGCGCCTGCTTCGGCGTCGGCGTCTGGCTCATCGGATCGAACCCCTCATGTCGCGTCTATCGGTAGGCTGCGGAGCCGGACGACGGAGCGGATTTTCTCGATGGCCCGTCGAAGATCGGCCTCGACCTGCTCGTTGGTGATCCGCAGCACGAGGTAGCCCGCCGTCAGCAGGGTATAGTCCCGGTGGCGGTCGTCGGCGTATCTCGCAGCGCTGCGGTGCTCGGGGCCGTCGAGTTCCACCACGATGCGGTGCGAGCGACAGAGCAGGTCGACCCGCGGCGGCTGCCCCCAGTCGCCGACGGGCACGGGTTCGTTGCAGCAGAACAGACCGCGCAGTTCGGCGTCCTGCTGCAGGGCCGTCTCCACCCGCTGCTCGATCGCGCTGGCGGGATGAGCCTTCGAACGCGGCGGGAGGAAGCGCTCGGCGACCGGAGGGGGCTCGCGCACGATCTCGCAGGCACCGTAGAGGATGCGATCGTAGGGGGTGGAATCGGGCGGCCACGCCGGCAGCGCCATGACGATGGCCGCACCATGGCCCATGCACCATTCCAGCGCCTCGATCACCGGTGCGGCACGGCCCGGCGATGCGGGATTGATCTCGCCGATCAGGACGACGCCGGACGGGTCGATCGCGTGCAGCAGCTGAACGAACTGGATTTCCCGCGCGGCTTCGCGGAACCGAGGCGGGTGGCCGGCGCCGGCCCGCCGCCGTGCCGCCCTGAGCCAGGGACCGGACACGATCGGATCGACAGAGTGATCCGTGTCCGCGAGGCCGCCGTCATCCCGCCCATGCCAATGCGGCCAGCGGCTGAGCGCGAGATGGGCGAGATCATCGAGGAGGCGGTCGAGCACCGCCGCACCGGTTCGCAGACCGTCGGTGACGAGCAGGAACGCGCCGCGGGCGTGATCGTCATCGGTGGTGATGGCTTGGGCGATGCCGTCGCAACCGATGTCGACGACGACGAGCCGACGGCCCGGCGCCAGCCGGAAGACTCGTTCGGCGAGTTCGGTCCACTCCAGGCGCGGCCTCGCCGTGTCGCCGAAAGCGGCAGCCGGTTTCACGATGAAAGACTTACGCTGAGACTGTGCATCGCGCGTCGGGGCGTCCTCGATCTCCTGTGGTCGATCAGGGAGGCAGACCAGCACAGGTTGTCCTTCTTGGCTACCCGACCGCCCATGTGACGAAGTATCAGGCCTGGCAGGCCACGGCGGACCTCTCTTCTTCGGCACCCGGCCTGTCATATCAGCGTCCGGGCGACGGACTATGAGCGCTTCGGCCCGTCGCGCACAGCCGAGGAAACGTTCCTTTGGACGAACTTGCCCGATACGCCCTGTATTTCACTCCCGCCCCGGGCTCGGCGCTCGCCGCGTTCGGCGACGCGATCCTGGGAGCCGGCCCGGCGCCCGGTCCGGACGCGCTCCGGGCCATCCTCGCGGCCAACACCGCCGAGCCGCGCGTCTACGGGTTCCACGCCACCCTCAAGGCGCCGATGCGCCTCGCCCCGGACGCGACCGAAGCCGATCTCCTCCATGCGGCCGAGGCTCTGGCGGCCCACCGGAGCCCCCAGCCCGTCGGCCCCCTGCGGGTCACCGCCCTCGGGGATTTCATGGCCCTGGTGCCGGAGGCCCCCCCGCCCTCTCTCGGTCTCTTCGCCGCCGAGTGCGTTTGCGCCCTCGATCCGTTGCGCGCGCCCCTCACCCCCCCTGAGCGCGCCCGCCGCCGACCCGAGCGCCTCGATCCCCGTGGCCGGGCGCTGCTGGAGCGCTGGGGCTACCCGCACATCTTCGAAGAGTTCCGTTTCCACATGACCCTGACCGGCCGCCTTGGCCCGGAGGAGCGCGCGACCGCTCTGCCCTTGCTGGCCGAGGCCGCCGCGGACCTACCCGACCTGGTGATCGATGCGGTGAGCGTCGTCGTCCAGGACGGCGCGGCGCCGTTCCGCCTCCTGCGCCGCCTGCCCTTCTCGCCCTGAAGGACACGCCGATGGTCTCCGATCGCCTCGGCCTCGAACCGGCCGTCCACCCGACCGCCGAACTCTCCCGGTGCCGCCTCGGCCGCTACACCGAGGTCGGCGCCCGCACGCGCCTCAGCGAAACGAGCCTCGACGACTATTCCTACATCGTCGAGGACGGACAGGCGAACTACGCGACCATCGGCAAATTCTGCTCCATCGCGTCGCATGTGCGGATCAACCCCGGCAACCACCCGATGGAGCGGGCCTCCCAATCCCATTTCACCTACCGGGCCAGCGCCTACTGGCCGGGCGAGGAGGACGAGCCCGCCTTCTTCGCCCGGCGCCGGGCCCTGCCCGTCACCATCGGCCACGATGTCTGGATCGGGCACGGGGCCGTCATCCTGCCAGGGCGCAGCATCGGCACCGGGTCGGTGGTCGGCGCGGGCACGATCCTGACCCGGGATGTCGCGCCCTACACCATCGTGGTCGGTAACCCCGGCCGCGTCGTGCGTCGCCGGTTCACCGAGGCGGTCGCCGAGCGCCTGCAGGCGCTGGCCTGGTGGGATTGGGACCATGCGCGCCTCCGCCGGGCCCTGCCGGACTTCCGCGCTCCGTCGATCGAAGCATTCCTGGAGCGTCACGAGAGCGAGGTGCAATAATCCCGGCAATTGCTTAGCCGGAGAATAGTCATTCTACTGTCGTGCAGAGCATGTCTACCAGCGTTCGACATGAAACACTGGGCCCCCGCATGCTGATCCTCGAAGGTCTTGCCCGCCATTACGGCGACCGTCGCGCGGTGGACGGCGTTTCTCTCGCCATTCCCCGCGGCCAGTTCGTCGGCGTCATCGGGCGCTCGGGCGCCGGCAAGTCGAGCCTGCTGCGGATGATCAACCGCCTCGCCGAGCCGACGGGCGGCCGCATCCTGTTCGACGGTCTCGACGTCACGGCCCTGCATGGCCGCGACCTGCGGCGCTGGCGGGCGCGCTGTGCGATGATCTTCCAGCAGTTCCACCTCGTCGGTCGCCTCGACGTGTTGAGCAACGTGCTGATGGGCCGGCTCTCGGAGGTTCCCCGGCATCGCTCCCTGTTCAAGCTCTGGTCCGAACGCGAGCGCGCCCTCGCGCTGGCCGCCCTCGACGAGTTCGGGATGGGCGACTTCGCCTGCCACCGGGCCGACCAGCTCTCGGGCGGCCAGCAGCAGCGCGTCGCCATTGCGCGGGCGATGATGCAGGCCCCGGACCTCATCCTGGCCGACGAGCCCGTGGCCTCCCTCGACCCGCGCAACACCCGCATCGTCATGGACGCGCTCGCCGAGGCTAACAGACGCCACCGCATCACCGTGCTGTGCAACCTGCATTCCCTCGATCTCGCCCGCGGCTATTGCGACCGCCTCGTCGGCCTCGCCGACGGACGCCTCGTGTTCGATGGCGCGCCCGCCGACCTCACCGAGGATGTCGCCCGCCAGCTCTACGGGCTCGAGGCCGGCGAGGTCCTCGACGCGCCCGCCGCGCCGGCGCGGCCCCGGACCTGGCCCGCCGCCCTCGTCGCCTGATTCCTCACCACCCCATCCGGAAGATTCCCATGCTGACCCGTCGATCCCTCGCCGGAGCCCTCGCGCTCGCCCTCCTCGCCGTCCCGGCCGCCGCGCAGGATTGGAAGGCGGCCTATCCCGAGCTGACCCTGGCGGTGATCCCGGCCGAGAACGCGTCGGGCACCACCGATCGCTACGCGCCGATGACCGCCTACCTGTCGAAGGCCCTCGGCGTGCCGGTGAAGCTTCGCATCGCCAACGACTACGCCGCCGTGATCGAAAGCCAGCGCGCCGGCAACGCCCAGCTCGCCTTCTACGGCCCCGCCTCCTTCGCCCGTGCGGTGATGACCGGCGTCAAGATCGAGCCCATCGTCAACCAGAAGCACGACACCGGCGCCTCGGGCTACTACTCGGTGATCTACGTGCGGGCCGACAGCCCCTACAAGACGATCGAGGACCTGAAGCGCAAGAACCTCGCCCTGGTCGACCCCAACTCCACCTCCGGCAACCAGGCGCCACGCTTCTTCCTGCACAAGGCCGGCCACCCGGTCGACGCGCATTTCGGCAAGACCGTCTATGCCGGCAGCCACGAGAACGCCGTCCTCGCCCTCGTCCAGGGCACGGTGGAGGCGGCCGCCAACCTCTACAACACCGACACGGACACCATGGTGACCCGCATGGCCGCCAAGGGCATGCTCAAGAAGCCCGACGGGACACCCCTGACGCAGGCCGATTTCCGTGTCGTGTTCAAGTCCGACTTCCTGCCCGAGGGGCCCTTCGCCATGCTGGCGAGCCTGCCCGACGACCTGAAGGCGAAGATCCGCGACGCCCTCGTGGCGATGCCGACGGCCGACAAGGCGGCGTTCGACCGGCTCTCGGACGGCAAGGACCAGGGTTTCACCGCCGTGACCCTGAAGGACTACCAGCCGATCATCGAGATGCTGAAGTTCAACGACGACCAGCGCCGTAAATCTTGACCGGACCTGTCCCGATCCACGCGGCACCGCCGGTAACGACCGATGCCTGAGCGGATCACGCCCCTGCCCCCGCATCGGGCCTCCGCCCTGGCGGGGGCCTACGAGGCTGCCGTCGCCGCCACTCGGCGCCGGACCTGGGCCGGCCTCGCCGTGATCGTCGTCCTCGCCGGGCTCGCCGCTTACGCCGCCGAGGTGCGTCCCCTGGTGCTCGCGGCCAATATCGGCCGGTTCACCGACTACATCGCCCAGATCCTGCCCCATCTGACCCTGGCGAACCTGCCGGGGGACCTCGCCGAATGGTACTGGGGCTGGCCGAAATGGCTGGCTCTCCTGGGCGAGACCCTGCTGATGGCCTATCTCGGCACTCTGCTGGGGGCCATCGGCGGCGTCCTCCTGTGCTTCTCCGCCGCCGCCAACGTGACCGGGAGCCGGACGGCCTGCTTCCTGGTGCGGCGCGGGCTCGAATTCTGCCGCACGGTGCCCGAGATCGTGTTCGCGCTGCTCTTCGTCATCGCCTTCGGCCTCGGGCCGATGGTGGGCGTTCTGGCGCTGGCGATCCACACTACGGGGGCGCTGGGAAAACTGTTCTCCGAGGTCGTCGAGAACATCGACATGAAGCCGGTGGAGAGCCTCACCGCCGCCGGGGCGGGCCGGATCGAGATCCTGCGGTTCGCGGTGCTGCCGCAGGTGCTGTCGAACTTCGTCTCCTACGGGCTGCTGCGATTCGAGATCAACGTGCGGGGCGCGGGCGTCATGGGCTTCGTCGGCGCCGGCGGTATCGGGCAGGAGCTCCTCGTGGCGATCCGCAACTTCTACTACGCCGACGTCAGCGCGATCCTGGTCCTGATCATCCTCACCGTGATGGCGATCGACCTCGGCACCGAGCGCCTGCGCCACCACCTCCTCGGGAGCCTGCGATGATTGGACCCGAGATCGATCCGGCCGAGATCGCCGCCCTGCGCCGACGCTTTCCCGACAGCTTCCGCCCGGCCTGGCGTACCCGCCTCCTCGCGGGTCTCGCCCTCGCCGCCCTCGTCGCTGTGGCCGGCTACGCGCTGGTGCGCCTCGATTTCTCCGCCGCCCGCCTTCTCAATGGCCTCGGCCGCCTCGGCGAGTTCAGCCTCATGATGCTGCCGCCGGAGACCGGCGGGCGAGCCTGGGCCTTCCTGCAGGCGCTCGCCGAGACCCTCGGTATCGCCTTCATCGGGACGCTGACGGCGGCGATCCTGGCGTTTCCCGTGGCGTTCCTGGCCGCCCGCAACGTCGTGCCCAATCCCTTCGTGCATTTCACCGTCCGGCGCGGCCTCGACGTGGTGCGCTCCGTCGACGTGCTGATCTGGGCGCTGATCTGGATCAACGTGGTCGGGCTCGGTCCCTTCGCCGGGGCGCTCGCCATCGCCTGTGCGGATTTTGGGGCGCTAGGTAAGTTGTTCTCCGAAGCGGTCGAGACCGTCGACGGCAAGGCCGGCGAGGGTGTCTCCGCTTCCGGCGGCGCCGAATTGCACCGCATCCGCTTCGGCCTCATCCCGGCGGTGCTGCCGGTGCTCGGCAGTCAGGTGCTGTACTTCTTCGAGTCGAACACCCGCTCGGCCACCATCATCGGTATCGTCGGCGCGGGCGGCATCGGCCAGTACCTGACCGAGCTGATCCGTGTCCTCGAACTGCGTCAGGTCGCCTTCCTGATCATGATGATCCTCATCACCGTGGCGATCATCGACGCCGTCTCCGGCCGCCTGCGCCGGGCCCTGATCGGCGGCGCGACGACCTGAGCGGGAGGTCTGCCCGGCCCTCCCCGTCAGCCCGTCCCGCGAGACGGGGCCGATCCGTTCCGCCGCGAAGCGTTCGCGCAGCCAGGTCGCGGCGGGGCCGCAGGGTCGTTGCTTGTGCCAGACCAGTTCCAGGGCGATGGGCCAGTCGCCCGCGTCGAACTGCAGGTCCGGCGTGACCAGGTGCGGCGCGGTGAGGGATGCGGCAATGACGTGGTCGGTGACGAAGGCCCAGCCGATCCCGTGCTTGACCATCTCGAGGATCACCCAGTGGCTCTCCACCCACCATACCTCGGCGGCCACCCGCAGGCGGCGCTTCTCCGGCCCGTCGCTGCGCGCGGCGACCAGGATCTGGCGGTGGCGCTTCAGCTCCTCCCACTCCACCCGCGCTTTGGCGAGCGGGTGGTCGCGCCCGCAGACGAGCTTGAGCGGCACCCAGCCGATGGTCTGGAAGCCGAGCTCCGTGGGCAGCACCTCCTGGCGCCACATCACGCCGAGATCGGCGGCGCCGGACTGCACCATGCGGCTGACATCCTCCATCAGCGGGAAGAGCAGTTCCAGCTCGACGAAGGGGAAGTGCCGGGCGAAGTCGGCGAAGAGGGCGCCCAGCGCATGCTCGGGATAGAGCTCGTCGATGGCGACGACCAGCCGGTTCTCCACCCGTTGCTCCAGGCTGCTCGCCAGGCCGATCAAGTGCTCGCGCCGGTCCAGCACCACGCGCGCCTCCAGCAGCAGCCGCTCCCCCGCCGGGGTGAGCACCGGGTTCCGGCCCGCCCTGCTGAACAAGGCCACCCCGAGATCCGTCTCCAGGTTCGCCACCTGGGTGCTGACGGCCGACTGCGCCTTGCGCAGCACGCGGGCGGCGCCGGAGAAGGAGCCGGCTTCGGCGGCCGCCACGAAAGCCTGGAGCTGGTCGAGCGAGACGGCCATCTATCTGATCCTCAGATGCGTCCTAACTTGCCGGACGCGGTATGGCAGATAGAAAGCCACGAACCAACGAGGCTTTTCGAGACGAGACCATGCGCAGCACCCGTGACCGTATCCGCCACGCCCTCCTGTTCGAGATGTTCGGGCTGGCCCTCATCGTCCCGTTCGGCACCGTGCTGTTTGGGCTGCACGCCTCCGACATGGGGGTGATCGGCATCGGCAGCGCCCTGATCGCGACGGCCTGGAACTACGTCTACAATCTCGGCTTCGATCGGGCGATGCAGCGGCTCGTTGGGCACACGCGCAAGGGCCTCCTCCTGCGGGTGGGGCACGCCGTGCTGTTCGAGGCGGGCCTGCTCATGATCCTGCTGCCGCCGATCGCCTGGTATCTCGGCATCGGCCTCGCGCAAGCCTTCTTCATGGATCTGGCGATCGCGGCCTTCTACGTGGCCTACGCCTTCGTCTTCAACCTGACCTACGACCAAGCTTTTCCCCTGCCGAACTGGGGCAAGGCCGCAGCCGAGCCGTCCGCCTGAACCGCAGTCGAGCCGTTCCGCCAGCGACGTATTTGCGGGGGCCACGCGCCCGGTCGCCTGGGTCGACGATATCGTTGTCGCGCAGACGCCGATCACTCCACCACCAACTCCACCCGGTCGGCCGCGAAGAGGCTGCGGGTGGCCTGGATGCGCTGGCCGTCGCCGTCCACGTTCACGCTCGACAGGACGATCAGGCTGCGGCCGGGGGCGATGTCGAGGCGGGCCGCCTCCTCGGCCTCGGCGGGGCGGGCGCCGATCCGGGTCGAGAGCCGGGTGTAGTCGGCGACCCCGTAGCCAGCATAGGCGCGGGTGATCGAGCCGCTGGCGGCGTAGGCCGCGTCGAAGCCGGAGAAGCGCGGCAGGGGCAGGCAGGTCCGGGCCGTCGAGATCGGGGCGCCGTCGGCCCGGTGCACGGTGTGGAGTTCGAGGATCGGTGCGCCGGGGGCGATCCCCAGGGCCTCGGCCCAGCCCGCATCGGCGGGCACCGTCGCGGCCGCGATCAGGTCGCCCCAGGCCTCGCGGCCCGTGCGCGTGACGATTTCGGAGAATCGGGTCCGGGGACCGATCGGATACGGGATCGGGCCCTGCTCCACGAAGCTGCCCTTACCCTGCGTGGTGCGCACCAGACCGTCCTCGGCGAGTACGCCGAGCGCCCGGCGCACCGTGTGCCGGTTCACGCCGAAGCGCGCGGCGAGCGCCGATTCGGCCGGCAGTTGCGCCCCGGCGGCGAGTGCCCCGCTGCGGATCTCGCCCGCCAGCGCGTCCGCGATCTGCCGCCACGCGGCGAGACCGCCCCCGCGCCGGAGCGCTGTCACGGGCCTGTCGCCCACCTCATTCATGGATCGCTCGCATAACCTGCCCGAGACTCCTTGCGCCAGATCATCCTCTTGTCTATACATATAGACATGTTTGGAGACCGATCGATGCCGAGTGCCAGCCAAACACCACGTGAGCCCGGGATGCCAGACCCCGCAGCCCGCCGGCATGCGATGGAGCGGGCCGGCCAGGCCAGCCCGGCCGAGTTGCTGGCCGCCCTGGTGCAGGCCGGAATCACGCCCGAGGCGGAGGATCTGCGCCCGGCGGAGACCGGCCTCGTGATGGTCCGGGGGCGGATCGGCGGCGACGGCCGGCCCTTCAACGCCGGCGAGGCCACGGTGACGAGAGCGGCGGTGCGCCTGCCCGGCGGCGAGACCGGCTTCGCCTATCATCTCGGACGCGACCGGGATCGCGCCCGCCTCGCGGCCATCCTCGACGCGCATTGGCAGCGCCCGGAGGCGCGCCCCGCCCTCGATGCGGCATTGACCGCCATCGCCGCGCGCCGGGCGGAGGCGGCGCGGCAGGCCGCCCGCAAGGTGGCGGCGACCCGGGTGAACTTCTTCACCCTGGCGCGGGGAGAGGATTGATGGCGCATACCCTCGCTCCACAGCTTGCCCATGGCTTCGCCGATCCCGTCCATGAGGGGCAGGCGGTGTTCCGCGCCGCGATGGAGGCTCTGAGCCGGCCCGGCCGCATCCGCCCCCTGGACATCGCCCTTACGCCACCTGCCCCGCTCACGCCGGAACTCGCGGCCGTGGCGCTGGCGCTCATCGACGCCGACGCGCCGGTCTGGCTCGACGCTCCGCTCCGGGCTGAACCGGCGGTGGCCGGCTTCCTGCGCTTCCACACCGGAGCGCCGATCGTCGCCTCCCCTGGGCAGGCCGCCTTCGCGCTGATCGCCGATCCCGCCCGTTGCCCGGCCTTTACGGATTTCGCGCAGGGGACCCCCGCCTACCCGGATGCCTCCGTCACCCTGATCCTCGCCGTCGAGACCCTGTCCGACGCGATGGGGCTCGCGTTTGCGGGGCCGGGCATCCGCGGCACCGTGCGCCTTGATGCCGGCCCCCTGCCCGCTGACTGGGCGTCGCGCTGGGCCGCGAACCATGCCGGCTTCCCACTGGGCGTCGACTGTCTCCTCGTCGCGCCCGGGCGCCTCGCCGGTCTCCCGCGCTCGGCCCGCCCCGTTACCCCGGAGGCAATCCCATGTACGTAGCGGTGAAGGGCGGCGAGGCCGCCATCGACAATGCCCACCGGCTGCTGGCCGAAATCCGGCGCGGCGACCCGGCGGTGCCCGACCTCACCGTGGCGCAGATCCGCGAGCAGATGCGCCTCCTCGTCGACCGGGTGATGACCGAGGGGTCGCTCTACGATCCCGACCTTGCCGCCCTCGCCCTGAAACAGGCCCGCGGCGACGTGGTCGAGGCGGTGTTCCTGGTGCGGGCCTACCGCACCACGCTGCCGCGCTTCGGCGCCACGGAGGCCCTCGACACCGGCGCGATGACCCTGGCACGGCGCATCTCCGCCACCTTCAAGGACTTGCCCGGCGGCCAGGTGCTCGGCCCGACCTTCGACTACACCCACCGCCTCGTCGATTTCGCCCTGGCCGACGGCGCCGTCCCCGAACCCGCCGCCGAGGCCGAGCCGGAGGCCGATGCCGCCGCTTGCCCGCGCGTCACCGATCTCCTCGGGCAGGCCGGCCTGCTCGAACCCTCGCCTCCGGACGACGGCGCGCCCGTGGGCGACCTCACCCGCGAGCCCGTGGACTACCCCACCGACCGCGCAGTGCGGCTGCAGGGACTGGCGCGGGGCGACGAGGGCTTCATCCTGGCGCTGGGCTACTCGACGCAGCGCGGCTACGGCCGCACCCACCCCTTCGTCGGCGAGATCCGGGTCGGGACCGTGGAGCTCGAATTCACGCCGGAGGAACTCGGCTTCCCCGTCAGCCTCGGCACGGTCGACATGACCGAGTGCCAGATGATCAACCAGTTCCACGGCCACGGGGCGGTGCCGCCGCAATTCACCCGCGGCTACGGCCTCGTCTTCGGCCAGGGCGAGCGCAAGGCCATGGCCATGGCGCTGGTGGACCGCTCCCTGCGGGCAGCCGAACTCGGCGAGGCCGTGGTGGTGCCGGCCCAGGACCAGGAGTTCGTGCTGGCCCATTGTGACAGCCTGCAGGCGACGGGCTTCGTCGAGCACATGAAGCTGCCGCACTACGTCGACTTTCAGGCCGAACTGGAACTCGTCCGGCGCCTGCGCGCCGAGCACGCCGCCCGGACGGCCGAGCCGGACGAACCCACCCTGCGGGAGGCCGCCGAATGAATTCGCAGGTCCAAATCCAGGTCACGCCGTCGCCGGGCACCGGCTACAACTTCGCCTATCTCGACGAGGGCACGAAGCGGATGATCCGCCGGGCCATCCTCAAGGCCATCGCGATCCCCGGCTACCAGGTGCCCTTCGCCGCCCGCGAGATGCCGATGCCCTATGGCTGGGGCACGGGCGGAGTGCAGGTGACGGCCGCGATCCTGGGCGCGTCCGATGTGCTCAAGGTGATCGACCAGGGCGCCGACGACACCACCAACGCGGTCTCGATCCGCCGCTTCTTCACCGCCACCGCCGGGGTCGCCACCACGACGCGCACGGCCGAGGCCACGGTGATCCAGACCCGCCACCGCATCCCGGAAGCGCCGCTGGCCGAGGGGCAGGTGCTCGTCTACCAAGTGCCGATCCCCGAGCCGCTGCGCTTCCTAGAACCGCGCGAGACCGAGACGCGCCAGCTCCACGCGCTGGCCGAATACGGCCTCATGCATGTGAAACTCTACGAGGACATCGCCCGCCACGGCCACATCGCCACCACCTACGCCTACCCGGTGGAGGTGGCCGGCCGCTACGTGATGGACCCCTCCCCGACTCCGAAATTCGACAACCCCAAGATGGACGATTGCCCCGCGCTCCAGCTCTTCGGCGCGGGCCGCGAGAAGCGCATCTACGCGATCCCGCCCTACACGCGGGTGCGCAGCCTCGATTTCGAGGACCATCCGTTCCGGGTCCAGAGCTTCGACCGCCCGTGCGCGCTCTGCGGGGCGGGGGACGTCTACCTCGACGAGGTCGTCCTCGACGATGCCGGCGGGCGGATGTTCGTCTGCTCGGACACCGACCATTGCGAGACCCGCCGCGCCGACGGCCACACGGGAGAGGCCGCGTGATCGAACCCCTGCTCCCCGAACCTTTGCTTAACGTCGACGGCCTGACCAAGCGCTACGGCCGGCGCCTCGCCTGCGACGGCATCGGCTTCACCCTCGATCCCGGCGAAGTGCTGGCGGTGGTCGGTGAATCGGGCTCCGGCAAGTCGACGCTGCTGTCACTCATCGCCGGCGAGGTCGCGGCCGATGCCGGAACGGTCTCCTACCGGATGCGGGACGGCGTGACGCGCGACCTCGCCGCGCTGAGCGTCGTCGACCGCCGCGCTCTGATGCGCACCGACTGGGGATTCGTGCGCCAGGACGCCACGCAGGGGCTGCGCATGGCGGTCTCGGCCGGCGGCAATGTCGGCGAGCGCCTGATGGGCGTGGGGGACCGCCATTACGGACGCATCCGCGCCACCGCCCTCGACTGGCTCGCCCGCGTGGAGATCGCCCCCGACCGAGTCGACGACCCGCCGACGCGCTTCTCCGGCGGCATGCGCCAGCGCCTGCAGATCGCCCGCAACCTCGTCACCGCGCCCCGCCTCGTCCTCATGGACGAGCCGACCTCGGGCCTCGACGTCTCGGTCCAGGCCCGCCTCCTCGACATGATCCGGGGGCTGGTGGCCGAGCTCGGCCTCGCGGTGATCATCGTCACCCACGACCTCGCCGTGGCACGCCTGCTCTCGCACCGCGTCCTCGTCATGCGGGCTGGCCGGGTGATCGAGACCGGGCTGACCGACCAGGTCCTCGACGACCCCCAGGCGGCCTACACCCAGCTCCTCGTCTCCTCGGTGCTCGCCGCATGACGTCCCCCTTCATGACGTCCCTTCCGCCCGTCCTCGCCTTCGACGACGTGGCCAAGAGCTTCACCCTGCACCTGCGCGGTGGCGCCGTGCTGCCGGTGATCGCCGGCGCGACCCTCGCGGTCCATCCCGGCGAATGCGTCGTGCTCGGCGGCGCCTCGGGCGCGGGCAAGTCCTCCCTCCTCAAGATGGCCTACGGCAATTACCGCTGCGACGCGGGCGCGATCCGGGTCCGCGACGGAACCCGCGTCATCGACCTCGCCACTGCCGCGCCGCGCGAGATCCTGTGCCTGCGCCGCACGACGCTGGCCTACGTCTCGCAGTTCCTGCGGGTGATCCCCCGCGTCGGCGCCCGCGCCGTAGTGGAGGCCGCCGGAATCGAAGGGGGATTGGCCCCCGAATCGGCCCAGTCCCGCGCAGCCGACCTGCTCGCCCGCCTCAACCTGCCCGAGCGCCTGTGGGAGCTGCCGCCCGCGACCTTCTCTGGAGGCGAGCAGCAGCGGGTCAACATCGCGCGCGGTCTCATCGCCGACCGGTCCATCCTGCTCCTCGACGAGCCCACCGCCTCCCTCGATGCCGAGAACCGGGCCGTCGTGGTGGAGCTCATCGCCGAGAAGCGGGCGGCGGGCGCCGGCATCCTCGGCATCTTCCACGACGCGGATGTCCGCGAGGCGGTGGCGACGCGCATCGTCGACGTCGCCGCCTTCCGCGGGGCGATGGCCGCATGAACCGGATACAGGATCGGGAGCAGACAGGCATGACGGACCGGGTCGAGATCCTCGAGAACGCGCGCCTCGTTCTGCCCGACCGGGTCGAGACGGGCTGGCTCGCGGTTGTCGACGGGCGCATCGCCGAGATCGGCACGGGACGTGCCCCCGAGCGCGGCCTCGACTGCGCCGGCGACACGATCATCCCGGGCCTGATCGAGCTCCACACAGACCATTTGGAGAGCCACTACGCCCCGCGCCCCGGCGTGCGCTGGCACCCCCTCGGGGCGGTGCTCGCCTACGACGCGCAGATCGCTGCATCCGGCATCACCACGGTGTTCGATTCGCTGCGCGCCGGCACCGACCCGGATGGCAGCGGCCTCGGCACCGAGCTCGAGCTCCTGGCCGCCGCCCTGGCGGAGGCGCGAGGGGCGGACCTGTTCCGGGCCGAGCACCGCACGCACCTGCGCTGCGAGATCCCCTCGACCGACGTGGTCGAGACCGTGCGCGCCTTCGCCGGGCGCTATGCCATCGGCCTCCTGTCGCTGATGGACCATACGCCGGGCCAGCGCCAGTTCCGGGATGTGGCCAAGTACTACGTCTATGCCGGGCGCGGTGGCCGCTCCCTGGAGGAGATCAAGCTCAGCACCGAGCGCAAGATGCGCGATGGCCACGCCCTCAATGCCGTCAACCGCCCGGCCCTCGTCGCCCTGGCGCGGGAGCTCGGCATTCCGCTCGCCAGCCACGACGACACCACTCTGGCCGACGTCGCCCTCTCCCGCGATGAATCGGTGGCGATCGCCGAGTTTCCCACTACCCTCGAGGCGGCGGAAGCCTCGCATGCGGCCGGCATCACCGTGATGATGGGGGCGCCCAACCTGATCCGGGGCGGCTCGCATTCGGGCAACGTCGCGGCCCAGACCCTGGCGGAGGCCGGCTATCTCAGCATTCTGTCCTCGGACTACGTGCCGGCGAGCCTGCTGATGGCGGCGTTCGGATTGCCCGAGCGCGTGCCCGGCATTGCCCTGCCGGACGCCATCGCCACGGTGACGGCCAACCCCGCGCGCGCCACCGGGCTGACCGATCGCGGCCGTCTGGAGCCGGCTCTCCGCGCGGACCTCGTCCGCGTCCGTCTCGCCCGGGGCGTGCCGGTGGTGCGCCAGGTCTGGCGCGCCGGCACGCGGGTGGTGTGATGCCCGGCGGCTTCGTTCTCGTCGTCGGCCCGAGCGGGGCCGGCAAGGACACCCTGCTGCGCCTGGCACGCGAGGCCCTCGCCCACGAGTCCCGCTTCGTGTTCCCGCGTCGCCTCGTGACCCGCGCGCCCTCGGCGCACGAGGACAATGTCGCGATCTCGGAGGAGGCGTTCACGGACGGAGCGGCCTCCGGCGCCTTCGCCCTGCATTGGCGTGCGCACGGCCTCGGCTACGCCATCCCCGGCGAGACTTTGGATCACGCGCGAGCCGGACGCGTGGTGGTCTGCAACGTCTCACGCCGTATCGTCCAGGCGGCCCGCCTCGCCCAGCCGAGCGTCAGCGTCGTGTCCGTCACGGCCTCGCCCGACATCCTCGCCCGCCGTCTCGCCGCGCGGGGCCGGCCGGAGGATGGGGATTTGCGCGCCCGCCTCGACCGCGTCGTTCCGATCGAGGCCGAGTGCACGATCCGGAACGATGCCGACCCGGACAGCGCGGCGGCCGAGCTCATCGCGCATCTGCGTGAGCGGGCGGCCTGAAGGTTCGACTCCGGCTCCCGGCTCGCACTCCATCGAGGCCGTAGGTCCCGGGGCCGAGCCGGCGACGGAATGCCGTCGCTCTGCTTCGGCCGCCCCGCTTCATGCGAGAGGGGTAGAGCCCATCCATTGGCCAAGAGGTGTACGAGCGATGGCAGTGATCGAAACGGTGGAGGGACTCGAGCGCATCTATGGGGAGTGGGGCGCCGTCGCTGACGCGTCCACCGCCAAGGTCGCGGACCACATCACCCCGCATTACCGGCGCTTCATCGAGGTCGCGCCCTTCGCGACCCTCGCCACCGCTGGTCCCGAAGGCCTGGACTGCTCTCCCCGTGGTGATCGTCCAGGGTTCGTCCGCGTCGCTGATCCCCGCACGCTTCTCTTGCCCGATCGCCGGGGGAACAACCGGATCGACAGCCTCCGCAACGTCGTGCGCGATCCGAGGGTGGGGCTGATGTTTCTGATCCCCGGCATCGGCAACGCCCTGCGGGTGAATGGCCGAGCGGTCATCGACGACGATCGAACCCTGTGCGCGTCCTTCGCCGTCGATGGCAAAGCGCCCCGCACCGTGATGGTCATCACCGTTGGGGAGGTCTACTTCCAGTGTGCTCGCGCCCTCATCCGATCCGGCCTGTGGCAGCAGGCCAACCACGTAGACCCAAAGACACTGCCGTCGCCCGGGCAGATTCTGGCCGAACTGAGCCATGGTCGAGTCGGGGGCGAGGTCTACGATTCGACGTGGGCTGAAAAGGCCAAGCACACCATGTGGTGATCGAGGACAGGCGGGCGCAGGTCGTCAGCCACCGCCGCCGACCACCGACTCCACCGGGCCAAGATCGCGCGACGCGTGCCGCGAGTCCGGTTCCACCCGGCGACGCCAGCGTCCCGGGGTCGTGCCCTGATCCTTGGCGAAGGCGCGGGTGAAGTGGCTTTGATCGGCGAAGCCGCAGGCGAGCGCGATGTCGGCGAGCGTCCGATCTCCCTTCCGCATCATGGTCTTGGCCTGGGCGATGCGCTCCCGCGTCAGCCAAGAATGGGGGGCGATGCCGGTGGATTGGCGAAAGGCGCGCGCGAAGTGGCTGACGGAGAGCCCGCAGGATTCCGAGACCGTCTGGAGGTGGATCGGCCGGGCGAGATCGGAGCGGATATGGTCCTGGGCGCGACGGAGTTGCCAGGGAGCCAGGCCGCCGCGAACCGTCTCGGGCGCGGGCTGGAGCGACGTATAGGTCCCGAGAAGATGAGCCGCGACGGCGCGGGTCAACTGGCGGCGGATGACGTCGGCCCAGCGATCCTGCCGCGCCAGCGTTTCCCCGACACTGACGGCGAGGTTGTGCAGGGCGGAATCCGCCAGGACCGCGCCGTAGGCCGGCACGAGTTCATCGAGGGGATCGGCGTCGAGGATGCCCAGATCCTCGGCCACCCGCTTCAGACGTCGACTGTCGAGCCCGATCAGGAGGGTTCGCTTCGGTGTTCGCACGATGCAGGTCTGGCGCAGATCATGGAGGATCGCCTCCCCCGCGCGCAGGACCATCGGGGGCTGGCCCCCCTCGACGACCTCCCGGTGCGGGGATCGCCCTTCCGTCTCGCCGAGCCGGACCTGGAGGATGAGCGCATCGTGCCGGTCGACCCGGAGGCCGCCGGCCATGCCGTCCCGCCAGCCGAGGACGATGGCGCCGTCCGACCAATCGTCGGGCCGGATTCGCGCCTGGCGGACGGGGTCATGGGACATGCCGCCGAACCGGACGTCGCGCGTCGGGGTGGGGCGGAGAGAGGCCGGCGCCGGCGGCACGGCACTCGGCGCATTCCCTTCGTGGACAAGCGTTCGAAGCATGTCTGTCTCCCATCGTACGATGGCGAGATGCTAAACGGCCAAGCTAGGACCCGTCTTTCGCGAGGCTGCGGTGGCGTGTCCAAATCCTGCGGTTCGCGGGACCGGCATTCATGAGGCATGCTGCCTGTACTCGCCCGGCGTCTTGCCGATGACGCGCTTGAAGGCCGTGTTGAACGCGCCCTGGCTCGAAAAACCGGACGACAAGGCGATGTCGACCAGCGGGATCTTGGTGTCGTTCAGCAACCGCCGTGCGCGAGCGAGTCTTTCCTCGCTGACGAAAGCATAGGGCGTCCGACCCGTGACGCGTTTGAACATGCGGCTGAAGTGGAAGGGGCTGAGGCACGCCACGGCGGCGATCTCGGCCACGGAGAGGTCCCGTTCGAGATTGTCGCGGATGAACGCCACGGCGCGGTCGATCCGATCCGGGCCAGCGGTCTCCGTGGCGGGGCGCACGCGCGTGTCCGGCCGGTCGTGACCGTAGGCCTGCGCGACCCGCGCCGTCAGGGCGAGGGCGGCGGCCTCGACCATCATGCGGCCCGCCGAGCTTTCCCGGATCAGCTCCTGGTGGATCGAGAGCCCGATCTGGGCGAGCAACGGATCCTCGACGCCGGCGAGATAGCGTACCGTATCGGCACGGATGCGCGCATCGCCGTACAGCCCCGCGAGAGTCTCGAAGCGCTCCGCCGGCAGATAGATGTGGAGGATCTCGTCGAGGGGCGCGGAGATATGGATGTCGTCCTCGCCGACCCCCACGGGACAGAGCCAGATCGTCCCCGCCTCCACCGGCGTCCGCTGCCGGATCCCGGCCCCCTTGCGGCTGACATGCGCATCCGGGCTGCGCCGGATCGCCAGGGTGATCTCCATCTGGGCCGGGACGATGGCGGGCAGGTCGCCCGCCGGGTGGGACCGGACTTCCGCGGCGACGCCCTCCCAACGCCGCCCCGCCGACGAGGCGAAGAGACCGGCTTTCGGGAACTTGTGCGCGCCGTGCCGGTGAAGATCCATGCCGGCACCGTGCAAGCCGTGCGCGAAGACGGCTATTATACAGATGTATCGGATACCAGACGAGCTCTGTCCGCCATCGCGGCCGAGCCGGGCGGGCGAGAGGAAGCCGTCGGTCCTTTCGCGGTGGCCTGGCCGAGTCCCCACCCGATGCGGATCGCCGGGTATGGGCCATCGGAATACGCCGAAGCTCATGTCGAGGCGAAGGCAATCGTCAAGCTTGCAATCGCCATGCGACCCAAATCGTGTATCAGGTGAACGTATTCGCATCGGCGAGGTGCGCATCGAGAACCATGCCCGAAGCGACCGTTCATATCGTCGACGATGATCCGGTGCTACGCGAAGCGCTGGTGAGCCTCTGCCTGTCCGACGGATTGGCGGCGGTCGGGCACGGAGATCCCGGCGGACTGGCGCAGTCTCTCCGGCGCCGATCCCCCGAATGCGTCCTTCTCGACGTGCGCCTCGCCGAACAGAGCGGGCTGGCCGTCCAGGACTCGTTGCGCGCGGACGGCAATACGGTCCCGATCATCTTCCTGACCGGCTACGGCACGATTCCCATGTCCGTCCGCGCCATGCGGGGCGGGGCCGTCGAGTTCCTGACCAAGCCTTTCATCGCCGAGGTTCTGCTCGCCGCCATCCGCAAGGCGCTGGCGGCCGATGCCGTCGCGCTCGCCGACCGTCGCGCCTGGGACGACCTCTCGGCCAGGCTCTCCACCCTGACGCCCCGCGAGCGCGACGTGATGCGCTGCGCCATCGGCGGGTTGATGAACAAGCAGATCGCCGCCGAACTCGGCATCACGGAGATCACCGCCAAGGTCCATAAGCGGCGCGTCATGGAGAAGATGCAGGCGCGATCCCTCGCCGACCTCGTCCGCATGGCGGATCAACTCGGCGTCGCCGCCACCCGCCAGCGCTGAGAAAGAGGGGCAGCCGAAACCTTCGTATGAGGAGGCATAACCTAAGCATCGATCCGGTGATCCGCCGTATAATATTCAGGATCCTCCGACGGGCTAAGATCCGGACATGAACTCAGGGCTGCAGCAGAGATTTCGAGCGGCTCCGTTCTGTCCTCGAAACCAGTCCGACATCAGGAGACGCACCATGATCAAGCATCTCGCTGCCATCACCCTTCTTCAGCTTGGCCTGATGGCCCCTGCCCTGGCGATGCCGGAGCATCGTCCGTCCCACACCATCGTCGAGCGGGTCGACCTGGAGAGCGCCCCGCGATCCTTCGGAGAGCCGCAGGCGTCCCGGACCATCGACAGTTCGGCCAAGGGCGGCAATGCCGACGAGACCAACCACGCGGTTCCGAACTTCGGCACCACCTCGGGCGGACCCGCCGACTGATCCTCCGACCCATCGCGCCAGCGCGGTCCTCGAACCCGGGAGAGCGGCCATGAACCTTCTCATCAGACCGTCTCTCGCGGCCATTCTGGCGCTGGTGTCGACGATGCCCTTCGCGCGATCCTCCACGCCTCCGGCGGGGCCGATCGTGTCCTCTTGGATGGCGTCGGCTCCCATTGTCGCCAGGCCCGATCGGCGCCACGCCCATCGACGCATGGATCGGCGTCCTCAGTAAGCGTCTCGCGTTCCGGCCAGCGGCGCGGGGCTCACGGTTCCGGATGCAGGAAGCCGTGGACGGCCTGGACCACCACCGACCCCTCCCCCACCCCGGAGGCGACCCGCTTCACCGAGCCCGCGCGCACGTCACCCACGGCGTAGAGACCGGGGACCACCGTGGCGTAGGGCGACAGGGCGGGCGTGCCGTCTCTCAGCAGGCCGGTCGGGACGAACCCCTTCGGATCGAGGGTGAGGCAGTCCGCGAGCCATCCGGTATTCGGCACGGCGCCGATCATGACGAAAACGTTGCCGATGACCGTCGTCTCGCTGACCCCGCTCGCCCGATCGGTCCAGGTCACCGATGTCAGGGTGTCGTCGCCGACGAGCGCGGTGATCTCGGTCTGCGTATGCAGGGTGACGCGCGGCGACGACGCGATCCGCTGCACGAGGTAGTCGGACATCGTCGCGGCGAGGCCGTCGGCCCGCACGAGGAGGTGCACGTGCGCCACCGTGCGGGACAGGAACATCGCGGCCTGGCCGGCCGAGTTGCCGCCGCCGACCACGATCACCGCCTCGCCGGCACAGAGCTGCGCTTCCATGGCGGTGGCGGCGTAATGGATGCCCTGCCCCTCGAAATGCGCGTAGCGCGGCAGATCCAGGCGGCGATAGCGGGCGCCGGTGGCGGCGATGACGGCGCGTGCCGGGACGGCGGTGCCGTCCTCGAGGATCACCCGGAAGGGCGACCCGCCGCAATCGAGCCCCGTCGCCATGCGGGAGATCGCGAGCCGCGCCCCGAACTTCTGGGCCTGGACCTGCGCGCGGCCGGCGAGGGCCTGACCGGAGATCCCTGTCGGAAAGCCGAGATAGTTCTCGATCTTCGAGGAGGTGCCGGCCTGACCGCCGGGCGCGAGCCCTTCGATGACGATGGTGTCGAGCCCCTCCGAGGCGGCATAGACTGCGGCCGCCAGGCCCGCCGGTCCGGCACCGATCACCGCCACGTCGTAGACGCGGCCGGGGTCGATCGCCTCCGTCAGCCCCAGCGCGTCCGCCAGCGCCGCGTTGGTGGGATTGCGCATCACCGCCGCGCCCGGCGCGATCACCACCGGCAGGTCGGCCTCGGCCAGGCCGAACCCGTCGAGGGCGTTGCGGGACGCCGGGTCGCTCGCGGTGTCGAGGATGCGGTGCGGGTAGGCGTTCCGGACGAGGAAGCGCTCCAGGCGGAGGGTCTCCCGCTGATGGCCGGGGCCGATCAGGACGACGCCGCCCCGCCCGTGGCGGATCAGGCCGACCCGGCGCAGGATGAAGGCCCGCATGATGATCTCGCCGATATCCGGTTCGGCGGTGACCAGGCGGCGAAAGGCGACGCGGTCGATCCGCACCACCCGCGTCTCCACCACGGTGCGGCCGGAGACCAGGATCTCCCGGTCGTTGAACAGGTCGAGCTCGCCCGTGAACTGCCCCTCCGTGTGCACGACGATGACCCGGGCGGCCCCCTCGTGGTCGGTCTCGAACATCTCGATCCGCCCGGCGAGGACGAGGAAGAAATCCACCCGCCGCTGGCCTCTGGCCAAGATGAGGGTACCCGCCTGCAGGGTCTCCTCCCTGCCGTAGCCGGCCACCCGGCTCTCCATTTCCGCACCGAGGCGGGGGAAAGTCTGCGCCGCGCGGTCGTCGCCGTCGGTTTCCGCCGGGAGGAGGGTGTCGGTCATCTCGGATCACTCCCTGTGGTCGAACGCGACGGTGCCACCCCTGCCCCGGATGGCGTCCCGTCCCGCCGGCACCACCCTAGCTGCAGGGACGGCACGCTCCCTGGCTTGTCCGATCACGCGATGTTTTGCACGGTCCGGCGCCAATTCCCGGCTGCCGCTGGATCGACCGGGGTGACGCGCTCAAGAGCGATGCCCCTCCGGCGAAGCGGGTTTCGCAGAAGTGGCCCCCGGTTCTGCGATAAGAACCTGCTTAACGCGGATCCTTCAAATCATGGATCGTCCGTGCAAGACGAGCGGTCCGGCCCATGATGACTCGATGACGGCCGGATCGGCGGTGCAGCCCGGTCCCGTCATCATCCACGCGAACGCCGCGCCCCCACGCCGATAAACGACAGTATAGTTCACAAGGCATGCGGCCACGCTTCATGGTCCGCGCGAACGGCCGAGGCATTCCTCCGCCGCCCAGGCCGCCGGACATGGGGAGATGGCGATGCGTCAGGCCGTTCATGCACAGGGTCCGGCGACCGTGTGCCAGACCGCACGGGCCCTGGATCACTGGATCACGGCCCGGTCGGTGGAGGGCGTCAGCTCGTTATTCTCCGTCACGGTGCCGTGTGCCGACCGGCCGGACGACGGGGCGCCTCGGTGCCGCGTCGAGGCCAGGGAGGGGCGATGGACGCGCCTGTCGTAGCGGCCCCCTCGCCTCCCCGTTCCGGGATCGTCCCGGACACCCGCCGGACGGGCCGGCTCCTGGGAGTCCTCGCCCTCGGCCTCGCCCTGGCGATCTTCCTCGTCGATGCGTTCACGCCCCTCGAAGGCGCGGTGGCCGTGCTCTACGTGGTCGTCGTGCTCGTCGCCGCACGGGCGTTCCGGCGGAACGGGGTGATCCTGACGGCGTCCGGCTGCCTGTTCCTCACGGCCGTGGCCTATGTCCTGTCGCACCGCTTCTTCGACAGCGACTCGGCGCTGCTGCGCGCCCTGGTCAGCCTCGCGGCCATCGCGATCAGCGCGCTCCTGGTGCTCCGCAATCAGGCGGCGGCCCGCATCCTCACGGAGCAGGCCGAATTGCTCGAACTCACCCACGATCCGATCTTCGTGCGCACGCCCACCGACACGGTGACGTTCTGGAACCGTGCCGCGGAGGATCTCTACGGCTGGCGCCGGGACGAGGTCCGGGGGCGCAACGTGCACGTCCTCCTGCGCACGGTCTTCCCCGATGGCGAGGCGGCGATCCGGGCCGCGCTGATGCGGAACGGGCGGTGGGAGGGCGAACTCGTCCAGACGGTGCGGTCCGGCGCCAGGGTCGTCGTCGAGAGCCGTTGGTCGCTCCAGCGCGACGCTGGCGGCCAGCCCCTCGCGGTCCTCGAGACGAACACCGACATCACCGAGCGCAAGCGCGCCCATGCGGCCCTGGCGGAGAGCGAGCGGCGCTACCGCACCATCTTCGACACGGCCCGCGTCGCGATCCTGCAGCAGGATTGGCGCGGGGTGAAGGCTGTCCTCGACGCGGTCCCGCCCGATGCGGCCACGATCCTTCGCGCCCATCTCCACGCCCATCCGGAGGTCGTCCGCGATCTCCGCCGCAGCGTCACCATCGTCGACGCCAATGCCGAATTGCGGCGGTTGATCGGCGCCGATGCGGGCGCTGCGGCGCCGCGATCCCTCGACGCGTTCCTATTCGAGGACGAGCCGACCTTCATCGAGTCGCTGCTGGCGCTGGCGCGGGGCGAGACCTTCTTCGAGGGCGAGACCACGATCCGCTCGCTGTCCGGCGCGGCGGTCCCGATCCTCTTCGGCATCACGTTCCCGTCCCATGCGGACGGGTTCGAGGGCGTGCTGGTCTTCGCCGTCGACATCACCGAGCGCAAGCAGGCGCAGGAGGCGCTGCTGGCGGTCCAGGCCGAGCTGGCCCACACCGCGCGGGTGACGACGCTCGGCGAACTCACCGCCTCCATCGCCCATGAGGTGAACCAGCCCCTGGCGGCCATCGTCACCAATGGCGAGGCGGCCCTGCGCTGGCTGAGGCGGACCCCGCCGGACCTCGGCGAGGTCTCGGCGGCGGTGACCCGGGTGGTGGCGAGCGGCACCCGGGCCGGCGAGATCGTGTCCCGGATCCGGACCTTCCTCGCCAAGACGCCGCCTCCGCGCGACTGGCTCGATCTGCGGGAGATGATCGGCGAATCGGTGCTCCTGGTGGAGCGCGAGATGGCCCGCGGCGGCGTGCGCCTGATCCGTGACGTCGCCTCCGACGTGACCCTGGTCCACGGGGACCGGGTGCAACTGCAGCAGGTGCTCATCAACCTGATGGTGAATGCGATCCAGGCCATGGCGACGGTCACCGAGCGGCCCCGCCTTCTCACAATCCGCGTCGCGCCGGACGGGTCGGAGCATGTCCGCGTCACCGTCGCCGATAGCGGCGGGGGGATCGCGGCGGAGGCCGTCGAGCGGGTCTTCCAGCCGTTCTTCACCACCAAGGCGGATGGAATGGGCATGGGGCTGGCGATCTGCCGCTCCATCGTCGAGGCGCATGGCGGGCGCCTCTGGATCACCGGTCATGACGATCCGGGCGCCGCCTTCCACTTCACCATACCGACCACGGCTGCGAGGGAACCATGATCCGAGGCAACGCGGCGGGGCCTGCACGCGCGTCGGCCGCGAGGCAGACCGTCTTCGTCGTGGATGACGACCCCGATATCCGGGAGGCTCTGTCCAGCCTGCTCCGCTCCATCGATCTCGCCTGCGCCGCCTTCGCGTCGGTGGCGGAGTTCCTGGCCGCGCCGCGCCCCCTGGGCGCCGGCTGCCTCGTGGTCGATGTCCGCCTGCCGGGCGTGAGCGGCCTCGAGTTCCAGGGCCAGCTCAGCGCCCTGGGGATCGACCTGCCGATGATCCTGATGACGGGGCACGGCGATATTCCGATGACCGTGAAGGCGATGAAGGCCGGGGCGGTGGACTTCCTCGCCAAGCCGTTCCGCGAGCAGGACCTCCTCGACGCCATCGGCACCGCCCTGGCGCGCGACGCGGTCCAGCGCAGCGCGCATGCGGCCCTCGACGATCTCAGGGCCGATTACGAGACCCTCACCGCGCGGGAGCGCGAGGTGATGGCTCAGGTCACCGCCGGCCTGATGAACAAGCAGGTCGCCGGCAATCTCGGGCTCAGCGAGATCACGGTGAAGATCCACCGGGGCCACGTCATGCGCAAGATGAAGGCGCGATCCCTGGCCGATCTGGTTCGCAGCGCCGAGGCCCTCGGCGTCTCGCATGCCGGCGGCGCGCCGACGCGGTGACCGATCCGCCGGCCTTTAGCGAAAGGTGGAGGCCGGCAAACCTCCGTATGATTCCAACCCACGGTGCGAGGGACCATATCTCGGCTTGGGCCAACGCTCCTCGGTCACTCGGACCGCAAGGCGAACCCCGTAGGTCAACGGAATGCCAGCTCTGCCTGTGATCGCGATCGTCGACGACGACGAGGACGTGCGCGTGGCGACCGGAAGCCTCGTGCGCTCCCTCGGCTACACCGCCCGCATCTACGCCTCGGCGCGAGACTTCCTCGAGAGCTGTCCGGTGGACGCGCCCGACTGCGTCATCACCGACGTGCAGATGCCTGGCATGACCGGCGTGGAGATGCACCGGGGCCTGCTCGCCCTGGGATCGCGGGTGCCGGTGATCTTCGTGACGGCGTTCCCCACCGAGGCCCTGCGCGACACCGTCCTGGCAGCGGGCGCCAGCGACTTCCTGGGCAAGCCCTGCGACGGCGCGACGATCATCCGCTCCCTGGAGCACGCCCTGACGGGCGGGTCGACGAGGGACGCGATGGCGTGACCGCCGGCAAGCAGTCAGAGGGCGGCGGCCGTCGCGAAAACCCGGCTCATACCAGACCTCAATGAGTCCGACTCATTGAGGTCTGCCCGCGCGACGGCGCGGCGGCGGTCGTCCGCCGGACCTCACTGACCCTGACCTATGGGTCAGGGTCAGTGAGACTTGGTATCAGCCCTTCACGAAGGCGAGGAGGTCGGGGTTGATGACGTCGTGATGGGTGGTGAGCATTCCGTGCGGAAAGCCCGGATAGGTCTTGAGCGTGCCACTGGCCAAAAGCTTGACCGATTTCAGCGCGGCATCCGCGATCGGGACGATCTGATCGTCCTCGCCATGCAGGACCAGCGTCGGCACCGTGATGGCTTTGAGATCGTCGGTCTGATCGGTCTCGGAGAACGCCGCGATGCCGTCGTAATGGGCCTTCGCGCTGCCCATCATGCCCTGGCGCCACCAATTCCGGATCACGCCCTGCTGCACGGTCGCACCGTCGCGGTTGAAGCCGTAGAAGGGGCCGCTCGCCACGTCGAGGAAGAACTGCGCGCGGTTCGCGGCGGTGGCCGCGCGGAACCCGTCGAACACCGCGATCGGCAGACCCTCGGGATTGGCCTCCGTTTTGACCATCAGCGGCGGCACCGCCGAGACCAGCACCGCTTTCGCCACGCGGCCGGCCGGCTCTCCGTGCTTCGCCACGTAGCGGGCGACCTCGCCGCCGCCGGTGGAATGACCGATATGCACGGCGTCGCGCAGGTCCAGCGCCTCGCTCACCGCGAAGGCGTCGGCGGCGTAGTGGTCCATGTCGTGGCCGGTATCGACCTGGGCCGAGCGGCCATGGCCGCGCCGGTCATGCGCCACGACCCGGTAGCCGTGATGCAGGAAGAACAGCATCTGCGCGTCCCAATCGTCCGACGAGAGCGGCCAGCCGTGGTGGAACACGATGGGCTGGGCGCTCTTGGAACCCCAATCCTTGAAGAAGATCTCGACGCCGTCCTTGGTGGTGACGAAGGGCATGGGAGGATGTCCGATTCGGGAGGGGGCTGGTCCGAGCTATGGAAGCAAGGCGCCGAGTCGGCTTGACGATTCGCGTCACCGCTTGGACGAATGCGCCATTGCCGATGTCGCCGGTCGGACGTCCCGGCCCGGGGCAGGCCGGATATCGGAACGACGCCGCCCTGATCGGTCCCGGCGGGGGGCGGCTTTGCGGGATAGGCCGCTTCCATTCGATCGACTTCTGGATGCGATCGGAACTCTACGATGTTCGTTTCTCCGGAATGCGGTCATTGTCGTCGCGAGGCCGCTTGCCGCCGCCTCGGGCGCAGGTCCGCGGGATGGCGAGGGGCCCGGCGCGAACCAGACAGGACGTCGACGGACCGATGCGCTCTCCCGATCTCGAACTCGACCTGCTGAGGGCCTTCGTCGCCGTGGCCGAGACCGGCAGTTTCACGGCCGCCGCCGACGTGGTGCACCGCTCGCAATCGGCCGTGAGCCAGAAGGTCTTTCGGCTGGAGGAGATTCTGGGACGACGCGTCTTCGACAGGACGAGCCGCACGCTCGGCCTCACCCTCGACGGCGAGCGGTTGCTCGTGGCGGCGCGCCAGATGCTCGAACTCAACGATCGGCTCATGCGTACCTGGCGCGATCCGCCCGCCAGCGGCACGCTGCGCCTCGGGGTCGCCGAGGATTTCATTCCCGGCCAGTTGCCCAAGCTCCTCGCCCGGTTCGGGCGCCTCTATCCGGACGTGCATATCGACCTGATGACGGGGCTCAGCTGCAACCTGCTGGCAGCCTACAGCGCGGACCAGCTCGATGCGGTCATCGCCAAGCGCAGCGGCGCGCAGGCCAGGGGGCGCGTGATCTGGCGCGAGCCGCTGGTCTGGCTGGCTTCCGTCGACTACCGGCTCGACTTCGACAAGCCCGCTCGCCTAGTGATGCTGTCGCCGCCCTGCACCTACCGCGAGTCGATGATCGCGGCCCTGGATTCCGTGCGCCGGGACTGGATCGCCGCCTGCACGGCGAGCAGTCTCATGGGGGTGCAGGCCGCAGTGGCGGGCGGCCTCGGGGTGACGCTGCTGGGGCGGTCCTTCATGCAGGAGGGCATGCAGATCCTGCGCGCGCCGGACCTGTGGCCGGCCCTGCCGATGACCGACGTTACCGTGCTGGGGGAGGACCGCGCGCCGGACCTCGTCGCCCCGCTCATCACCTTCCTGACCCAGAGCCTGGCCAGCCACGACGCGCTCACCCTCGCGGCCTGACCCGGCCTTCGCGGCTTCTCATGCCCAGCCCTCCAGGACGAGCTTGCCCTTGGCGCGACCGCTCTCGATTAGGGCATGGGCGCGCTTCAGGTTGGCGGCCGAGATCGGGCCGAAGCTTTCGGCGACGGTGGTCTTCAGCGTTCCCGCATCCACGAGGCGCGCCACCTCCCCGAGGAGACGGCCCTGCGCGGCCATGTCGGCGGTCTCGAACATCGAGCGCGTGAACATGAACTCCCAATGCGTCGACACGCTCTTGCGCTTGAACGGCACCACGTCGAGAACCGCCGGGTCGTCGATGAGGGCGAAGCGGCCCTGTGGGGCGATCAATTCGGCGATCTCCGCCACGTGCCGGTCGGTGTTGGTCGTCGAGAACACGAAGGCCGGCGCACCGAGCCCGAGCGCGGCGAACTCGGCGCCGAGCGGCCTGGTATGGTCGATCACGTGGTGAGCGCCGAGGTCGCGGCTCCAGGCGGCGGTCTCGGGACGAGAGGCGGTGGTGACCACGGTGAGGTCGGTGAGCCGCCGGGCGAATTGCGTCGCGATGGATCCGACGCCCCCCGCCCCGCCGACGATCAGCACGGCGTTGCCGGCGCCCGGAACGGGCGTCCTCACGTCGAGCCGGTCGAACAGGGCTTCCCAGGCGGTGATCGCGGTGAGCGGCAGGGCTGCGGCTTCGGCGAAGGAGAGCGTGGCCGGCTTGGCGCCGACGATCCGTTCGTCGACGCAATGGAACTCGGCGTTCGTTCCCTGCCGCCCGAGGGCTCCGGCATAGAATACGGCGTCGCCCGGCTGGAACAGGCTGGCCTCCGCGCCCACTGCCTCGACGATCCCGGCGGCGTCGTAGCCGAGAACGTGCGGTTGTCCGTCGGCGGGCACCGCCCGGGCGCGGACCTTGGTATCGACCGGGTTGACCGAGACCGCCCTCACCCGGACGAGGAGATCGCGCGGACCCGGTATCGGGGCGGGGAGATCGAGGTCGAGGAGGGCCTTGTCGTCCTCGATGGGCAGAGAGGTGTAGAAACCGACGGCTTTCATCAGGGTGGTCCTCGTGTGTGTATGGTCAGGAGCCGGAGTTGCGTGACGGGACGGCGCTCGCCGCGACGCCGAGGACGATCGCGAGGGAACCGAGGATCAGGTCGGGGCCGGGCGCCTCGTGCAGGATTGCGACGGAGGTCAGGAGGCCGGTCACCGGCACCGCCAGCATGGTGGTCGACATCGTGCTCGCCGAAAGCTTCGCGCTCGCGGCGTTGACGGCGCAGAAGCAGAAGGCGGTGGCCACCGGCCCGACGAAGACGAGGCAGGCCCAGAACGCCCCCGTTCCGTCCCCGCTGAAGGGCCCCTCGACCGCGAGCGCCATCGGAGCCAGAACGGAGGCGGCGAGCAGCATCTGCCAGGGGGCGAGCTGGATGGCCGAGGACGGTCCGCGCCCGTAGCGTAGGTGCAGGAGGCACGCGGCCCAGGCGGCGGACGCCGCGAGCAGTATCGCGTTGGCACCGACCACGTCCCGGTCGTGCCAGTCGATGGTGCAGGGATTGACCAGGACCAGGACGCCGATACTCGCGAGGCCGAGTCCGATCCAGCGCCGTCGCTCGATGCGCTCCCCGAAGACGAGGAGCGCCGCCGGGACGACCCAGATCGGGGTCGTGTAGCTCAGGATCGCCGAGCGGCCGGCGGGAAGCTGCGTCATCGCCAGGACACCCAGCGCCGTGAACAGCATCATCTGCAGGAGGCCGATGGAGGCGACGACGGGCAGATCCCCGCGCCGGGGCAGGCGGAGTTCGCCACGGGCGGCCTGCCAGGCGAACAGGCAGATCGCGCCGGTGGCAAACCGCAGGGCCGAGAACCAGAGCGGGGAGACGTGGCCCAGGCCGAGTTTCATCACCGGCCAGTTCGCGCCCCAGAGCAGGATCGCGCCGCCGAGAAGGAGGTTGGAGGAGCGCCATGCAGTCGCGCCCTGCCGCGACTGGACAAGACCGGCGTGGCGGCGCGCGGGAGCGAGGCCCGGCGGGATGCGGGGGACAACATGGGTGGCGGCGATCGTTGAGGCGGACATGGCTGGTCTCGTCGGTGTCACGCGCGGAGAAGTTGCCCGTGGTCCGAAGCGGAGCGTCCGTGGAGCGCGCCTTGATCGCCCGAGCCCCGGCAGCATGCTGTGGGGCGAGCGATCGGATAAGCGCATAGTTCTGATCGGAGGGATCGGTTTTTCTTCTGAACACTACTTATGAGCTAATCAGGTTCGCAATGGCACGCCAACCACGGTACACGATTCACCGATGGCGTATTCGGTCTGGGCAGCTTTCAGCCCGTAGGGCTGCGGCGGTGTCGGGGTGTTGACGAGGCCGTCTCGCAGGGCATCGAAGCCTATGCGGAACCCGGATTTCTGGCGTCGGCCATGCTTCTTTCGGGCGAGGGTCTTCATTCCCATGCTGTCGGTTCACTGCCCGGCCGTGGATCAGCCCGATCACCAATGTGCTCAGCGTTTCGAGACGCGATTTGCTCAGACCCAGATGCGCCGATAGGTCTTCGATGAGTGCGTTGCGGAAACACCAAGGACATGGCGGGATCCCTCTGGCCAGAAATCCGTCAATCCACCACGTCACACCGCCCGTCGCCACACTGTCGTGTACCGAACAAGCCAACGCTTCACGCTGCTCAGTTCTCTGATGAATCGCGGGTTTTGATCGCAGAACCCCGGGCCACTTCTGCGAAACCTGCTTAAAAGAATCCTCCGCGGAAAGAGACGCCTATCGCTGAGGCCCGCCGCCATCCTCATCCCGGACGGCGCCCGTCGTCGGGCGGCGCGGCGCGATCAGCTGATCGGAGATCACGCGCTTGCCCGTTGTCCTGTAGCGCACGCCCATCGCCCGGCGGCCGATGTTCCGGGCCTTGCCGGCCTCCACGAGCGCCATCAGCGTCTGGGGTACGGAAGCGGCCGCCGTCATCACCCAGGCCACATCGGCGCCGTCGGGCCGGTCGAGGGGCGGCGGCTTGCCCGTCCGAGCGAAGTCGCGGGCCTCCGCGTGGCTGTAGAGATGCCATCCGAGATAGCCGACGACCCGCCTGTCGTCGAAGGCGAAGAGCGCGTGGCCGCGGCGGATCTGGTCGTCCGCGGTCTGGGTCAGGTCGCCGAAGCGGAAACCGGAGAAGGGCGCGCGGCGGGCGAGGAAGTGAAGGGCGATCCCCAGCGTCGCATAGGATGGGTCCAGGGCACGGATCGTCACGGCCATGAGCGGGCTCCTCGTCTTGCGCGCGCGAACGCGGCGCGGGTCATGGTTTTGCGCATGTCATGGGGCCGTCGTCCCGGGCGCGTGTGCGCTGAGGAAGGCTGTCACCTCCCCCGGATCGGGCAAGCCGTCGAGGATGCCGGCGCGGGTCACCATGAGGGCGCCGCAGGCCGCCGCCATCCGGCAGCTCGCATCCCAGGGCCGGCCCGCCGCGAGCCCGGCCGCGAGGCCCGCGGTGAAGGCGTCGCCGGCACCCATCGTGTCGATGGCGGCCACCGGGTAGGCCGGCTGATCGAGGATCGTCGAACCGCCGAGAACGATCCGTGCCCCGGCCGCGCCGAAGGTGATCGCCAGCGCCTCGACGCCGCGCGCGTGCAGCGCCCGCGCGAGCCCTTCCGCCGCCGCGCGCAGAGGACCGGTGCCGGCCCGTCCGGGGCACAGGGACCCGAAAAGGGCCTCCGCCTCGGTCTCGTTCACCACGAGGATCGTGGTGGAGGCCAGAAGGTCCCGCGCCGGCATCCGGAACGGCGACGGGTTGAGCAGGGTCGGCACGCCGGCGCCGCGGGCGATCGCGAAGGCTTCGGCGATGGGGTCGTCGCCGATCTCGAACTGCGCGAGCACCATCGCGGCGGAGGCGATGCTTGCCGCCGACGCGCGCACGGTCTCCCGCGACAGGAGCAGGTTGGCACCGGGATGGACCGCGAGGCAGTTCTCGCCATCGGCTCCGACGAAGCCGACGCCGATGCCGGTAGGGCCAGGATGGACCCGGATCATCGACGCCGGCAGGCCCATCCGCACGAGTGCCGGCTCGGCCAGCGCCGCGAGATGGTCGGTGCCGACCGGGATCAGGCCGTCCACCTCCACGCCGAGGCGGCGGAGGCCGGCGGCCACGTTGAACCCCTTGCCGCCCGCTTCCCAGGCGACGGCGGAGGCCAGCAGCGATTCGCCGGGACGGGGAAGCCGGTCGACCCGGAACGTGCCCGCCGCGACGAAACTGCCGAGCACGAAGGCGCTTCCCATGTGGCCAGTCCGTCGCAAGGTCATATAAGGGAGGGAGTGTGACGCGCGCCCTGCCCGCCCTTCTTACGATGCCGCCGCATTGACCAGAACACAAAGCGTTTTCGCGAGCCTCCGTATCCAGAACGACACGGCTCTCCCGATGTATCGGCAACTGGAGCATCAGTTCCGGGCCATGATCACGGATGGTCTTCTTGCCGCCGGAGCCACCCTGCCCGCCGAGCGAAAGCTGGCCCTCGACCTCGGCATCAGCCGGAAGACCGTCCAGCAATGCTACGATGCCCTGCGTCAGCAGCGGCTGGTGAGCGCGCATGGCCGCAACGGCTACATCGTCGAGGACGGCTTCCGCCGCATCAAGCCCGGCATGGAGCGCCTCAAGGGCTTCACCGAGGAGATGCGGGAACTGGGGCGCGTCCCCTCCACCCGCATCCTCGAACGGGCGGTGGGCGAGGACCGCTCCATCGCCTCGATCTTCGGCCTCTCCTCCACGGCCCGGTTCCTCCGGCTCGTACGCGTCCGTCTCGGCGACGGCATTCCCCTGTCGGTGGAGAAGGCGTGGTACGATGTCGGCATTGCGCCCGGCCTCGCCGAGGCGGACCTGTCGGGCTCCATCTACGCCCGCCTCGTGGAATGCGGCGCGCCTCTCGTCGATTGCGAGCAAACCATCGAGGCGGCCTCTCCCGAGCCGCAGGAATGCGCGATCTTCGGCTTTTCCGAACCGCTTCCCTGCCTGCTCATCAAGCGCCGTTCCTACGGCGCCGATGGCCGCATGATCGAGTATGTCGAAGGGCTCTTTCGCGGTGACGCCTACGCCTACCGTCTGCGCCTGCGGGCATAGGGCCTGATCCCGGGCGATCGGTTCGCGCTCGCGGAGAAGACGATCCGATGCCGACATCTCGGCGCGTCTCCGCGACTGCGCCGTCCACGATGATGTCGTGGCGGCGGCGTTTCGACGACGGCCCGGCATCGCGGGAGCCGCGCCGGCATTTCCCCTTTTTGGTACCATTGAAGGATACCAATTTCTGATTGTTAACACCGAATACTGTCGCCACAACTATTTTGGTTCTGTTTTGGTAGCTTCCGTTACTGCTGCGTGATAGCGCTTGAGTCGGTTGGACGAACCGATTCGAGGCCGATGTCTCGACGGCCTCCACGCAAAGATCTTTCCCCCGCGAGCCGCTGGATCGGCGCGCGAGCCAGGAGACTCACGGGAGAAATCGGGCGATGTGCATCCTGTGCAGCGATGAGCCGGGCTTCGTGTCCCGGCAATGGATGTCCGGACCGTCGGCGGAGAGCGCCTCGCTCGCGGCAGTGGCGGCCTCCGCCCCTCCCCCCGGCGATCTCGCCCGGGTCATCGACCAGCTCATCACCTCGTGGACCGTCCGCCCCGGCCAACCGCCTGAGGATGACGCCCGAACCTGGGCGGGGACGCAGCTGACCTACGCGATCCCCTCGACCTCGCCGCCGAGCAGCGTCTTCACGGAATCCACTGGATACAGGACGATGACCACGCTGATGGTCGACCGGGTCCGCGAAGCCTTCGAGCTCTGGGACGACCTGATCGCCATCGAGCTCGTGGAGACCACGTCCGCGACCAATCACGACATCAGCTTCGCCTACAGTTCGGTCACCCAGGGAGGCGGCACCTATGCCTCACCCACCGTGACCCAGGGGAATAATGGCATCGATACGATCACCAAGCAGCGGATCTGGATAAATTCGAGCTGGACGACCCACGATACCGATGCCGACCCGTTCTATGGCGCCTTCGGGGGGCAGACCTACGTCCACGAGATCGGCCACACCCTCGGCCTCTCGCATCCCGGCAAGTACGATGCCGGGGCCGGCGGTCCTATCACCTACGATGGCAATGCCGAATACGCGCAGGATACGCGGAAATACACCGTCATGTCCTATCCAGACGGCGGATATCATCCTGTAGTGTCGGCCTGACGCGCCGTCGGAGATGCGTGATGCATCGAGAAAACGGTCCATGATTCGTGTGATCGGAAGGATGTCGATGAGAGGTTTTCCCTCGTCGTGATGATTCGGAGGGCTGGCATGGCGAACCATTACTGCCTGGATCCTTTGGATCCCCATGAAGGATCGGAGGTGTTCGTGGTTTTCGAAGGCCGATACCCCACTATTCGCCTTCTGTCGGTCATCAACCGGAATCGCGATGACATTCTCTCCGATCTGGTGGAGGAGCAGAGGCGCGACCTGATCCGCGAGATCGGGGCCTTCTATCGCCCTCCGCTGACCGCCAGGACGGCGACGGGGTAGCGCGCCCCGAGCGTCTCCCGCTCCCATGTGTTGGTCGACACAGGGCTCCGAACGCCCGAGCATCGGCAAGCATTGGCGTTCAGATGCGAACCCGGTTAGTTTCCTCTCCTGGACCTCCCCGCTACGATTGGCACATATCTCGCGGGCCGGGCGGCTCTCCTCCCCCTTGGGAGGAGTTGGAGGTGGGGGTGGTTGGGTGACCCTCAGCTGGCGAAGGCAAGCGGCGCCACCTCCACTCCTGACCTCTCCCCACAAGGGGAGAGGAACGCGCTCTGCCTGGAAGAGCAGATGTGTGAATTTAGTAGCCCACCGGGAGAGTGGAGACCGAATGCGCGTCATCGACCGTATCGTGGGCAGCAGGCTCGATCCCGAGATCGCACACCGCCTGCATCATCTCGATCACCACCATGCCGTCGACATCCTGGCCATCGACAGCGCCGACACGGCCCGGCGGCGGTTGCGGGCGACCACACAGGGCGGCGAGGACATCGCCATCGCCCTGCCCCGCGAGGAAACCCTGTTCGACGGTGCCGTCCTGATCCTCGACACGGACCGCGCCTTGGTGGTGCGGGTCGGTGCAGAACGCTGGCTTCGGCTGACGCCGAGGGACAAGGCCGCCGCCCTCGAGCTCGGCTACCACGCCGGCAACCTGCATTGGCGCGTGCGCTTCGACGGCGAAGACCTGCTCGTGGCCCTCGAAGGCCCGCCGGAGGATTATCTGGCGCGCCTCGGCGATCTGACGGCGTCCGGCCGCGTGGTCCATGGCGTCGACGGGCGGACGGAAGCCGCCTGATGCTGCAGCGGCTCGTCGCCCTCCAGCAGGCGGATTCGGCCTTCCCCAGCGGGAGCTTTGCCTTCTCGAACGGGATCGAGGGGCTGGCGGCGCTCCCGGACGGCCTCGGCGGGGCGGAACTCGGCCATGCGGTGGAGGTCATCCTGCGTCACCGCTGGGCCGGCAGCGACCGGGTCGCCCTGGTTCTGGCCCATCGCGCGCAAGGGGATCTCGCCCGCCTCGCCCGGATCGACGCCGCCGTGGAAGCGGCCTGCCTGCCTGAGCCCATGCGCACGGGCAGCCGACGCAACGGCGGGGCGCTGCTCGCCGCCCATAGCCGCATCGGGACGCCGGGGGCCGAAGGCTTGCGCATGGCGGTGCGCGACGGCCCCCTTCTCGGCCACCTCGCGGTGATGCAGGGCGCCCTGTGGCGCTCCCTCGGCCTCGACGAGACCACGGTCACCGAGATCGCCGGCTACCAATCTGCCGCCGCCCTCGTCACCGCCGCCGTGAGGCTCGGGCGCGTCGGCGCCATCGAGGCGCAGCGCATCCTCTCCGCCCTGATGCCGGTGCTGGCGGAGATCGCGGCCCGGCCTGTGCAAGGGGCCGAGGAGGGAGCCGACGAGGAGGGCGGGGACGAAACCGACAACGCCGACATCATGCTCGTCGCCTTCACACCGCTCATCGAGATCGCCACCATGCGTCACGCCCGCGCCGATCTGCGCCTGTTCGCGAATTGAAACCGCCGCCGGGCGGTGAAACCCGGCTCCGGGAACGGACGAGGCCGTAGGGACCGCCAATGCTGCTGACACCGACCGAACTCGAACGGCTGACCATCTTCACGGCGGCGGAACTGGCGCGAAAGCGCCGCGCGCGCGGCCTCAAGCTGAATTATCCCGAGGCCGTCGCCATCATCTCCGACGAGATCCTGGAGGGCGCGCGCGACGGGCGCAGCGTCGCCGACCTGATCGGGTGGGGCTCGACCATCCTCACCACCGGGGACGTCATGCCCGGCATCGCCGCGATGCTGCCGATCCTGCAGGTCGAGGGCGTTTTTCCCGACGGGACCAAGCTCGTCACTGTGCACGAGCCGATCCGGCCCGCCGAGGGGGCGCCGGAAGATACGCTGGAGCCCGGCGCGATCCTGCCCGCCGAGGGGGAGATCGAGCTCGCGGCAGGGCGTCCGCGCACCACCATCGAGGTGGTCAATACCGGCGACCGGCCGGTGCAGATCGGGTCGCATTACCACTTCTTCGAGGTCAACCGCGCCCTCGATTTCGACCGCGAGGCGGCTTTGGGCCTGCGCCTCGACATCCCGGCCGGCACGGCGGTGCGGTTCGAGCCGGGCCAGCGCAAGACCGTCACTCTGGTGGGGTTCGGCGGCGAGCGCCGGCTCACCGGCCTGAACGACCTGACCCAGGGGACGATCGACACGCCAGCGGAGCGCGCCGCTGCCCTGGCACGGGCCAAGGCCGGCGGCTTCAAGGGCGCATGAGGAGACGATCATGGTGACGATCCCCCGCCGCGACTACGCCGCCCTCTACGGCCCCACCACGGGGGACGGCGTGCGCCTCGCCGATACTTCCCTCGTCGCCGTCGTGGAGAAGGATTACGCCGTCTACGGCGACGAATGCCTGCATGGCGGCGGCAAGACCCTGCGCGACGGGATCGGCATGGCGCCCGGCATCACCTCGGCCGAGGGTGCCCTCGATTTCCTGCTCTGCAACGTCCTCGTCATCGATCCCGTGCTCGGCATCGTGAAGGGCGATCTCGGCATCCGCCACGGCAAGATCGTCGGCATCGGCAAGGCCGGCAACCCGGCGATCATGGACGGGGTCGATCCGCGCCTCATCGTCTCCGCCGGCACCACGGTGCGCGATTGCGAGGGGCTGATCGCGACCCCTGGCGCCCTCGACGTCCACGTGCATTTCGATTCCGCCGCCCTGCCCGATCACGCCATCGCGTCGGGCATCACCACGCTGCTCGGCGGCTCGCTCGGGCCGATCACCGTGGGCATCGATTCCGGAGGCCCGTTCAACACGGGCAAGATGCTCCAGGCGGCCGAGCACTGGCCGGTGAATTTCGGGTTCCTCGGCCGTGGCAACACCCACAAGCCGGCAGCCCTCAAGGAGCAGTTGGAGACCGGTGTGCTGGGCCTGAAGATCCACGAGGATTGGGGGGCGATGCCCTCGGCCATCGATGCCTGCCTGGGATTCGCCGACGAGCACGATTTCCAGGTCCAGCTCCACACCGACACGCTCAACGAATCCGGCTTCGTGGAGGATACGCTCGCCGCCATCGGCGGCCGGGTGATCCACATGTATCACACGGAAGGGGCCGGCGGCGGGCATGCGCCGGACATCATCCGCGTCGCCGGCCTGCCCCATTGTCTGCCCTCGTCGACGAACCCGACCAACCCCTACACGGTCAACACGTTCGACGAGCACCTCGACATGACGATGGTGTGCCACCACCTCAACCCGGCTTTGCCGGAGGACGTGGCCTTCGCCGAGAGCCGCATCCGCGCCCAGACCATCGCCGCCGAGGACGTGCTGCACGATATCGGCGCGATCTCGATGCTCGGCTCCGACAGCCAGGGGATGGGCCGCATCCACGAGGTGATCTGCCGGACCTGGCAGCTCGCCTCCAAGATGAAGGACCAGCGCGGCAGCCTGCCCCAGGACCGGGCCGGCTTCGGCGACAATGCCCGGATCAAGCGCTACATCGCCAAATACACCATCAACGCGGCGCGCACCTTCGGCATCGCCGAGCACATCGGCTCCCTCGAAGAGGGCAAGATGGCCGATATCGTGCTGTGGCGCCCCGCCTTCTTCGGCATCAAGCCCGAACTCGTCATCAAGGGCGGCTTCATCGCCTGGGGCGCCATGGGCGATTCCGCCGCCTCGCTGATGACCTGCGAACCGATGCTGCTGCGCCCGCAATGGGGCGCGTTCGGCTTGGCCAAGCAGGGGCTCTCGGCCTGTTTCGTCCATCCGCTGGCGATCGAGCGCGGCCTGCGCGACGAACTCGGCCTGCGCAAGGCGCTGCTGCCCGCCCACGGCACCCGGACGCTCAGCAAGGCCGACATGCTCTGGAACGATGCCTGCCCCGATATCCGCGTCGATCCCCAGACCTTCGACGTCTTCGTCGACGGGGCCATCGCGACCTGCGAACCGGCCAAGGTCCTTCCCCTCGCCCAACGCTACATGCTGCGCTAATGCCCGACACCGCGATGATCCCCACCCCCTCCCCGACCCGCGCCAGTGCCGCGCGGATCGGCATCGGCGGACCCGTCGGGTCGGGCAAGACGGCGCTGATCGAGCGTCTGATCCCGGTCTTGGCGGGGCGCGGCGTCGATCTCGCCATCGTCACCAACGACCTCGTGACCAAGGAGGACGCGGAGCGCCTGCGCCGGTCCGGGCTGATCGACCCGGCCCGGGTCTCGGCGGTGGAGGCCGGCGCCTGCCCGCACACGGTGATCCGCGAGGACCCGACCCTCAACATCGCAGCCGGCGACGCCCTGGAGGCGGCCTTTCCGGGCCTCGACCTCCTCATCTTCGAATCCGGGGGCGACAACCTCGCCTCCACCTTCTCCCTCGATCTGGTGGATTGGTGGATCTTCGTCATCGACGTGGCGGGGGGCGACGACATCCCGAGGAAGCGCGGCCCCGGCGTGCTGCGCTGCGATCTTCTCGTGGTGAACAAGACCGATCTCGCTCCCCATGTGGGGATCGATCTCCCCGCCATGCTCGCCGAGGCCACCGCCGTCCGCGGCGGCAAGGCGATGATCGCCACCAATGCCCGCTCGGGCGACGGGATCGACACCGTGGCGGATGCGATCTGCCGCGCCGTGCTCTTCGCGCCTTGAGAACCATGGAGGAGGAGGTCCGGGGCGTCTCGCCGGAGGGAGCGGGCCGCTCACGCCATTCTCAGGCGCACTTGGTCTTCGTGCGCGGCGGTGGCACCACGGTGCTATCGCGGCAGGTTGTGCCCTATCCGTTTCACATCACCCGGCCGTTCCGGATGTATCCGGACCATCCCGACATCGCGACGCTGTATCTCCAATCCGCCTCCGGCGGCCTCTACCGGGCCGACCGCCTCAGCCTCGACATCACGGCGAGGCCCGGAAGCCGTGCCCATGTCACCACGCAATCGGCCACCGTCGTCCATGACACCGGCGCTTACGCCGCACGCCAGGACACGCGTCTTTCCATCGCCAGCGACGCGAGCCTGGCGCTGCATCCCGATCCGATGATCCTGTTTCCCGGTGCGGCGCTGGATCTCGACACCCGCATCGTCGTCGGCCGTGATGCTCGCGCCATCGTCAGCGAAGGCTTCGCCAGCCACGATCCGACCGGCATGGGCCGGCCGTTCTCCCGGATCACGCTATCGCTGCGGATCGAGACCGAGGATGGACGCATCCTCGTCAGCGAGCGCTCCTCGGTCGACGGCGCGACCCTGGCGGGCCCTGCCTCCCCCATGGGCGCCTACGCGGCCTATGGGTCGATGGCGATCCTCGGGGGCGTCGAGGGCCATCCCGACATCGCCGCGCTGCAGGGAGCCGCCGATGCGGCGGGGTGCCTGTGCGGGGCGAGCCCCCTGCCCAACGCCGCCGGACTGGCCGTGCGGGTCCTCGCGCCCAACGGGGGCGCCCTGTCGATGGGGATGGATGCGGTCTTCGCGGTCGCCTTCGCGGCGCTGTTCGGTGTCGCCCCTGCGCGCCGCCGCAAATGAGATCGGGCGCGGATCGGCGGGTACGGGCCACTTCTACGGCTTGTGGGAAATGGGGGACTTGTTTGCTCAGCAATGATGCGGCGTGCAGCCAATTTGCCCTTTAAGAAACGAATTTTCTTCCCGACAGTGCTCCGCGGACGAGTTGGAGTGATCCGGCTCCGGGGAGCAACCGTGGATGGACGAAAGCATGTCCTCCACAATCATCAATGGGGAATGAAAAGATGGCGTCGAAAGACGAAGACACCGCTTATCGTCAACTCCGTCGCCGGTTGCTGCTCGGCCTGGCCGCCGCCCCCTTCATCGCCGCCACGAAAAGCTCGTCCGCCTTCGCGGCCGAGGCAGTGAACACCACCGGCCTCGCCGTCACCGACAGCGAGGTGACCGTCGGCATCCTCCATTCCGTCACCGGCACCATGGCGATCTCCGAGACCGGCGCCACGCAGGCCGAGAAACTCGCCTTCGAAGAGATCAACGCCGCCGGCGGCATCCTCGGCCGCAAGATCAAGGTGATCCAGGAGGACGGCGCCTCCGACTGGCCGACCTTCGCCGAGAAGGCCAAGAAGCTCCTCGTCAACGACCATTGCGCGGCGATCTTCGGCTGCTTCACCTCCGCCTCGCGCAAGGCGGCTTTGCCGGTAATCGAGCAGTATAACGGCCTCCTGTACTATCCGACCTTCTACGAGGGATTGGAGCAGTCCAAGAACGTCATCTATACCGGGCAGGAGGCGACGCAGCAGATCCTGGCCAGCCTCGACTGGGTCAACAAGGAGAAAGGCGGCGACACGTTCTTCTTCATCGGCTCTGATTACATCTGGCCGCGCACCTCGAACAAGATCGCCCGCAAGCATATCGAGAGCGTGCTCAAGGGCAAGGTCGTCGGCGAGGAGTATTTCCCCTTCGGCCACACCCAGTTCAACTCGGTGATCAACAAGATCAAGCTCACCAAGCCGAAGGTGATTTTCGTCACCGTGGTCGGCGGCTCGAACGTGGCGTTCTACAAGCAGCTCAAGGCCTCCGGCATCGATCTCTCGAAACAGACCCTGCTCACCCTCTCCGTCACGGAGGACGAGGTCGAGGGCATCGGCGGCGACAACATCGCGGGCGCCTATTCCTGCATGAAGTACTTCCAGTCCATCGACAACGAGAACAACAAGGCCTTCGTCGCCGCCTTCCACAAGATGTGGGGCGAGAAGACCGTCATCGGCGACGTGACCCAGGCCGCTTATCTCGGCCCGTTCCTGTGGAAGATGGCCTGCGAGAAGGCCGGCTCGTTCGATGTCGACAAGGTGGTCGCGGCCTCGCCGGGCCTGGAATTCAAGGCCGCGCCGGAAGGTTACGTGCGCGTCGATCCGAACCACCACCTCTGGTCCAAGACCCGCGTCGGCAAGGCCAAGGCCGATGGCCAGTTCGAGATCGTCTATACGAGCCCGGAGCTGATCAAGCCGGACCCTTTCCCCAAAGGGTATCAATAGGACACGTCACCCCAAGGCCGAAATCCCTGCGGCGCGTTGGGGGCCTTCCGAGATCCGCCTGCTCGGCGGCATCTCCGGAAGGCCCCGCCGCGCTCTTCGCTCAAGCGGGGATGCAGGCCGTTGCCACGCTCTCCGGCGAGGACTCGGCGAGGCCGGCCTGTCCCTGATCGCCGCGTGCGGGCGATTCCGCCCGGACGCGGGTCTTCTTGGGATCGAAATGGGGAAACGCCACGATCGTCGCGGAAAGCCGCTTCTGATGGCCGTCGAGCTTGCCGATCTCCACCGGCCGGCCGAGTTCCGCCGCGGAGACGTCGAGGCGCGCCAGGGCGATGGTCTTGCCGAGGATCGGTGATTTCGTGGCGCTGGTGACGATGCCCACCTGGGTGCGGCCGTCATAGACCGGATCGCCGTGCCCGACGGGTTCGTTGCCCGCGACGTCGAGGCCGACCATCCGCTTGTGCGGGTTGTCCCGCCGCCGCGCCACGGCCTCCGATCCGATATACGCGTCCGGCTTGTCCTTTGGCACCGTGAAGCCGATGCCCGCCTCGAACGGGTCGGTCTGGTCGCAGAAATCGTATCCGGCGAAGACGAGGCCGGCCTCGATCCGCAACATGTCGAGGGCGGCGAGCCCCATCGGCGTGAGACCCTCCGGCTCGCCGGCCGTCATGATCGAGTCCCAGATCGCGGTCGCCTGACTCGGGTGGCACCAGACCTCGTAGCCGAGTTCGCCGGTATAGCCGGTCCGCGACACTAGGACCGGCACGCCGTCGATGCGCCCGACGGTGAACCGGAACCATTTCAACTCGTCGACGGTGGGTTCCTGGGGCGGGCTGACCACGAGGCCGGACAGGATCGCCCGCGATCTCGGCCCCTGGACGGAGACGTTGTGGAGCTGGTCGGTGGAGCTCTTCACCCAGACCTTGAGCTTGTGGTCTACGGCGAGCTTGCGCAGCCAGACACCGGAATACTCGTCTCCGCAGATCCAGCGGAAGTTGTTCTGGCCGAGACGGAACAGCGTGCCATCGTCGATCATCCCGCCATGTGGGTTGCACATGGCGGTATAGACGATCTGATTGACGGCGAGCTTGCGCACGTTGCGCGTCACCGCCAGCTGCATCAGGTCCTCGGCATCGGGCCCGATCACCTCGAACTTGCGCAGCACCGAGAGGTCCATGATCGTGGCCCGCTCGCGGCAGGCCCAGTATTCCTCCAGCGGGCCGGCTGCGTTGAAGCAGGTCGGCACCCAGAACCCGCGATAATCCTCCATCTTGCGTGTCAGGGCGGCGGTGCGCGGGTGAAACCCGGATTCGCGGGTGAGGCGCGGTTCGGCATCGGGGGTCATGCGGTGGCTCATACCCTTGGAGAAAGCGCTTTCGGAATCATACACCCGAACGTGAATGTCGGTGGGGAACCAGCCATTGGCGGGATCGATGTCGTCGGCGCAGGACGAGGTGGCGCAGACGAGGTCGGTCAGCGCCCGCAGGAGGACGTAATCGCCCGGGCGTGACCAGGGCTCGTCCATGGTGATCGTATCGTCCGGCCCGGCGGCGGTGTTGTAGAAGAAGTTGATCGCCGGCCAGCCTTTCTTGGGCCGGACTCCATGCGGGCGCAGCACCGCGTTGAAGTTGTCGGTGCAGTTCGAGTGGCCGGGATATCCCATATCCTCGTAATACTTGGCCGAGCAGGCGAGCATGAACGTGTCGTGGCGCCCGACCGTGTCCTGGACGATCTCCACCAGGGGGACCATGCGCGCGTCGAAATACTTCGACAGCAGGCCGGGCTTCGGCGCCGTCGATCCCATCAGGGTATGCGTGGTGGTGGCGTCGAGGCCGTATTCGTCACCCGCTTCGAGGGCGACGGCATCGAAGGCGAGGAAATCCGCGCATTGGCGCCCGTCCACGTCGATGATCTGGATGTACTGACCGGCCTTGACGGAGAAAGCCTCGGCGGTGGCGGCCTTGACGCGCAGGTCGAGGAGGGGCGGAGCCAGCGGCGGCGGTGCCCTCCCTTCGAGGGATGTGGCGGGCTCGATCTCCACCCGCAGATCGGTCGGCGGATCCTGCGCGTCCGGTGCCATCGGGCCGCCGGGAATGACGAGAACGCAGACGGAATTCGCCGCCGCCGTGGTGTGGAAGCTCGATCCCGGCAGGGATTCCGCATGGAAGAGCGCATGGGCTTCGAGATCGGACGGCGCGATGCCGCGCGCCGCGAGGGCGGCCTCCACCGATCGACCGCCTGCCCCGTCTCCTCGTGTCCGCAGGGTATCCAAGAGGGGCGGGGCGCCCGGTGTCGCCTCTCCGAACGCGCCGGGGCTGGCATAGAGCCGGGCGGGCTGGCGCCCCTCCGGATCGACGATGCGCAGGCGATCCCCGGCCTCGACCTCGAAGAAGGCAGAAGCCCCTCCCCGTGCCGAGAACGAGAGCGTGCGCGGCGACGTTGCCCCCCACGTGCCCTCGGGCTGCATCCAGATCTGGTTCATGTGTCTACCCAGGGTGAAGGGGTCGCAACGGATCCGGGCCGACGCGCCCCGCTCGAGGCCGTCATCGCCATCGGAGGCCGCTGCCCGGTGAGGCCGGGGAACGGCGTGATTCCAACACGGTTACGCGCGAAGAGCCTGCTTGATCGGATTTCACAGCGGATGCTCATGCCAAAGTAAATCGGCTGCCAAAGTCGATCATCCAGGCCGACCTCCTCATCCTGAGGTGCCCGCGTCAGCGGGCCTCGAAGGAGGCCTCCAGTTGTCGCGCGATCCCTGGAACCCTCCTTCCAGGCCGCTACGCGGCACCTCAGGATGAGGTCAAGTCTTGGATAAACACCTCAAACAGGCTCCAATACAGCTCCGCGCTCATTCCGCGGCTTGGGGCAGACCCATGAAGGCCTGGAGCGAATCGTCCATCGCCTTCATCCATGTGGTGTGATGGGCCGGCGACAATGTTCCGGTGATGGTCGAGCGGTAGGAACGGTCGCGATAGGTGAGGATGCCCTCCATCTTGTGGTGCTCCCACTCCTTGAACAGCTCGGCGACCTTGTCCACGTCGAGATGCGGATAGTCGGTCGCCGCCAGGAGTTCGCGGACGTATTCCGTCTGGAAGTCGATCGCTTCGAACGGGTTGGTGAGCGTGTCCTGATAGGCCAGCCATTTGGCGATGTCGGCTTCCTGCTCCTCCGGACCCGGCAGCGCGAGCTTGCCCATCATGTAGTCGCGGGCATACCAGGCCTGGGCGTCGAACATGTTGAAGGTATAATACTGGTCCTGCATCCCGAGATAGATCAGGTTCGGGTTGGACTGCCAGAAGATGCCCTTGTAGATCCCCGCCGGGTAGAGGCAGTTATGGGATTTCAGCCGCAGGTCGTCCGGCAGGAACGGATAGGTGTGCTTGTAGCCCGTACAGAAGATGATCGCGTCGACCTCGGTATCGCTGCCGTCCTTGAAATAGGCCGTGTTGCCGACGAGCTTCTCCAGAAGCGGCCTCTCCTCGAACCCCGCCGGCCAGTCGAAGCCCATCGGCTTGGTGCGGTAGCTGAAGGTGATCGACGTGGCGCCGTACTTGATGCATTGCGTGCCGATATCCTCCGCCGAGTAGCTCGCACCGATCATCAGCAGGCGCTTGCCGGCGAACTCGTCGGCGACGCGGAAATCGTGCGCGTGCATCACGCGGCCGGGGAAGAATTCGAGCCCCTCGAAGCTCGGAACGTTGGGCACCGAGAAGTGACCGTTGGCCACCACGACGTAGTCGAAGTCCTCGACCTGGTGCTGGTCCTTGATCAGGTCCTTCGCCGTCACGGTGAACCGGCCGGTCTCCTCCGAATAGCTCACCCAGCGGACGGGGGTGCAGAAACGGATGTACTTGCGCACGTCGCTGCGCGCGACGCGGCCGGCGATGTAATCATGCAGCACGGCGCGCGGCGGATAGGACGGGATCGGCCGGCCGAAATGCTCCTCGAAGGAGTAATCCGCGAATTCGAGGCACTCCTTCGGGCCGTTCGACCAGAGGTAGCGATACATGCTGCTGTGGACCGGCTCGCCGTTCTCGTCGAGGCCGGTGCGCCACGAGTAGTTCCACTGGCCGCCCCAATCGGATTGCTTCTCGAAACAGACGAGCTCGGGGATTTCCTCGCCCGCGCGCCGCGCCGCCTCGAAAGCGCGTAGCTGGGCGAGGCCGCTCGGACCCGCGCCGATAATCGCAACCCGCTTCTTCATGATCAGATCCCCGTTCTATGTCTCGTGAGCCGGGCGGTCCGGGTCTCCCGATGGCGGGTTCCCGATCGGTGCCGGACGCCCGCCAAAGACCATTCTCCCCCGAGGATAGATCCGGCGAGGGCGAAACCTTGTCGGAACATTCCTGCTGAGAAAATTTATACGCCTCCGAGAAATAGCAGTGCAATAGTGACTGTTGGCACTACTGTCGTCGCTCAGTTGTGCATTGCAAACAAAAAGGGGGTTACTGTTAAGCGAGAACCGTGCCAGGTAGCCTTCCAGTCGAACCGGGCGGCACGTCCCAGACGTCCGGCGCGGGCCTATCTCTTTCCCGGTGGGACGACGATGCTCACACATCTCGCGGGCCGCTTGGGTCGCCTCTCCTTTCAGGAGAGGGAGTTTCGGTGCGCCTCATTTCGAACCTGCTTCGATAGAGCGAAAAACCGTTGAGCAGATGTGTGGACCCAGTCGCTTGCGGAGCGAGGGATCGTCCTTGTCTAACGTGAGTGAGCTTGGGACGGGACGCGGGTCGGCTTAACGTGCCCGAAACCGGGCGCCTCGACGACGCGCCTGTTTCATGGGGAATGGCACCGTTTCAGGATGACTGACGAACCGATCCGGAGCGGACCCGATCCGCTGGCCACCGCCGAATGGTACAGCCGGTTGGGCGACGTCGCCGCATCCATCGGAACCGAGCGCTTTCACCGAAATCTGCTGTCCCTGTTCGCCCTCTGCGTGGAAAGCGATTCGGGGTGGATCATCCGGTACTCGCGCGTGGCCCCGCCCGACGTGCTCTACACGACGGGGGTTCCGAGCGAGATCGTGGATTTCTACAACAAGAAGTGCCTTCGCATCGATCCCTTCTCCCTCTACTGGAAGAACGGCGGCGAGCCGGGCATCCTGACCCTGTCGGAGATCGGGAACAGCAGCCCGGAATCGATTCTCTACAGCAAGATATTCAGGCCGGCCGCGAACATTTCCGACGAACTCGGCATGTTCTTCTCGACGGTGGGGCATTGCTGCTTCGGGTTATTCCTCGAACGCGAGCGCGGAGTCTTCTCGCAGGAGGACATCCGGCGGGCCAAGCTGGTCTTTCCCGCCCTGGAGGGATGCCACAGGAGCCATCTCGGCCATCTGTTCAGCAACCTGCGCTACACCGACGGGACGCAGGCGGAAGGGCTGCTCAACCGGCCGACCCTGATCCGCGACCGGCACGACGTGGAGGTGTTCGCCAACGAATCCTGGAAGCGGGCCGTCCAGTCGGATGCCTCGATCCTGCCGATGCTCGAGACCCTGGCGCCGTCGGACGCCATCCGGACGGTCCATGCGCGCGATCACGTGATCACATCGGAGGTCTTCGACCGGGACTTCGCCCTGGCGCCGGGTGGCCGGATCTTCATGCTCGGGCCGAAGCCCGCGCCGCAGGACGAATCGGTGGGCTACCGGGCGGCGGCGGAGGTGCTGGTGGCGTTGACCCCGCGGGAGCGGGACATCCTGACCCTGACGATGAAAGGTCAGGCCACGGGCCAGATCGCGCAGAGTCTGGGGATCGGCAAGGGCACCGTCAAGAACTGCAAGATCCGCATCTACCGGAAGGCGGAGGTCACCTCCGAGCGCGATCTCATCAAGAAGTTCAGCCCGTTCTTCCCCTCGGCCTGAGGAAGAATTGCGAACCTGCTCGGAGCCTGTTCGAGTTTGTTCTCCAAGGCTTCACCTCATCCTGAGGTGCCGCGCAGCGGCCTCGAAGGAGTCTTCCAGGAATTGCGCGATGACTGGAGGGCTCCTTCGAGGCCCTTTGCTTATGCAAAGGGCACCTCAGGATGAGGTGGTCGGATTGGATGATCGAGCTTTGCAGGTGATGTATCTTTGCATGAACATCCGCTGACAAACCCGATCGAAAAAGCTCTTGGGCGAAGCCGGCATCATGCGGGAACGGCTCGGGTGGGGATCCTCGCCCGGGCCGCCCGTTTCACGCGGACGCCGCCCGGTATCAGGCTGTCCGTTCGTCGGCCGGATGGGTGCGCAGGCGCATCGGGTCGTAGAAGGGCGTCCGCACCACGTTGGCGACCAGCGGGCCGGTCTCGGTTTGGACCTCGACCTCCGTGCCGAGGGCGGAGAGTTCCGGAGGCAGGTGGGCGAGGCCGAGGGACTTCATCAGGTGTCGGCTGTAGGTGGTGCTGTTAACGGTGCCGACCTCGATTCCGTCCTTGAAGATCTTGGTACCCGGCGTCACCGCCTCATGGTGCAGGATCTCGAGGCCGACTTGGCTGAAACGCTCGGTGCCCCTCCGCGCCAGCAGGGCGGCCTTGCCGCGAAAATCCGGCTTGTCGAGGTCGACGGTCCAGGCCAAGCCCATTTCCCACGGGGTGGTGTCGGGCTTCGGCATGTCGAAGGGGAAGAACAGCAGGCCGCCCTCCACGCGCACGATGTCGAGGCAGTCCCAGGAGGCCGCCACGATGCCGAAGGGTTCGCCCGCCTGCATGATCGCGTCCCAGAGGGCGACGGCGTCCTTGGCGGCGCAGAACACCTCGTAGCCGCGCTCGGCCGAGTAGCCGCCCCGCGCCAGGGACACGTCGCGGCCGAACAGCGTCGTGCGGACATGCTCGAAATACTTCAGCGTCGGCAGGTCGAAGGGCGTGTGCGGCGCGAGGATGGCGAGCGCCAGCGGTCCCTGCAGCGACAGGATGTGGACGTCGTCGTCGCGGGCCGCTTCCACGGCGCGGCCTTCGGTGAATTCGGGAAGAACGTCTTCGAGGCTGCCGCCGCCATGCGAGACGCGGAAGGCCTGCGGCCCGTCGCGGTAGACCAGCACGTCGTCGATCAGTGAGCCGTTCTCGTCGACGATGTTGCTGATGGCGGACTTGCCCTGCGCGATCTTGCCGACGTCGCTGGTGAGCATCGCGTTCAGCATCGCTTCCGCGTCCGGACCGGAGACGTTGACGATGCGAAGGCCGGAGACGTCGAACAGGCCCGCCCGCGAGCGGACGATGGTGGTCTCCTCGTAGCGGTCGGTGCTGTAGGATTGGGGGATGGGCATCCCGTTCCACTCGGCGTCGAGTGTCGAGCCCAGGGCCAGGTGGCGTTCGTTGAGGGCCGACTGGCGGGGAAGGTCTTTGTAGGTCATGGCGGCTGTCCCTTAGAGCGCTCCCCGCCGAAGTGGATGCCGGTTCGGCGAAAAAGAGCGCGGCAAAACAAAGGCCTAGAGATGTGCCCCGACCCAACGTGGTCGGGCGCAGCTCTAGCGTTCCGTTTTTTGATTGGGCGGGATCCTGTCTCGTCCCGCGGGCGGGCTGCCGGGGCGAACCGCCCGGCAGCCTGGTTCGATCAGAGCTGGAAGAACCAGTTCGAGAGGAGGAGCACGACGACGCCGGCGGCCAGCGTCAGGTAGGGCAGGATTCCCGCCCGGCGGCGGCTCACCGCACCGTCGGGGCCGACATGCAGGTCCTCGTACATCTCGGCCGGGAACTTGCCGCCGTCCTGGACATAGTGGCGGTAGCAGAAGACCGGGATGATCAGGGCGGCGGTGATCAGGCCGGCCCAGAGGGCGATCGGGTTCCAGACCTTCGCGCCCGCGCCCATGAAGATCACGTTCACGAAGGCGAAGACGCCGCCGAGCACCAAGACGAAGGTCGGTGCGCGGTAGGGGCGCGGGATATGCGCCGAGTCGATGCGGTGGATCCAGGCCGAGTTGAGGTTGAGGAAGTTGAAGATGATGTAGCCGCAATTCGACACAGCCAGGATGAAGAAGAAACTCGTCGCATCGGCACAGGCGATCGCCAGGATCGCGAGGTTGAAGACGAGATCGGTCCACATCGCCCGCGTCGGGGCGCCATGCTCGTTCACATGGCTGAGGTAGCGCGGCAGCCAGCCGTCGGCCGAGCCCTGGTAGAGGGTGCGCGAGGACCCCGCCATCGCCGTCATGATGCAGAGCACGAGGGCCAGGATCATCAGCATGACGAGGAAGTTCTCGACGATGGGACCGCCGCCGACCATGTGCGCCAGTGCTGCCGCCACGCCGGACCCATCGACAATGGAGGCCTCCAGCATCCCCTCGACGCCCAGCATGCTCTGGAAGGTGAAGGGCACGAGGGTGAACAGCAGGAGGCAGAGCAGGCCCGAATAGAAGATCGCCTTGAACGTATCCTTGGAGGGATCACGGAACTCGCTGGTGTAGCAGATCGCCGTCTCGAACCCGTAGGTCGACCAGGCCGCGATGAACATGCTGCCGAGGACCAGCGTCCAGCCCGTGATGTTCCAGGCACCCGGCGCGGGAGCGGCCGGTGCCGCGAGGGGGACGAGGGGGGAGAAGTTCTCCCAGTTCACGCCGTGGATCAGCAGCGGAACCACGCCGACGATGAACATCGGGATGATGACGAGGAGACCGATATACTTCTGGACGTTCGCCGTTCCGAGAATACCACGGTGCTGCACGGCGAAGACCGCGAGCATCAGCGCGGCGCCGATGAAGAAGGCCAGGTTGAGGGAGAGCGAGACCGGGCCGAGGGTGGTGGTGAACAGGGTCCAGGTGCGGATGCCGGGCGCCACGGCCGCGATGGCCGCCGTCACCTTGTCGGCATCAGCCATCTGCAGGGCGGCACCGTTGGTGGCGAGCCATTGCACCACCGCCGGTGACGTGGCTGTCGGCTGCGGCGCCACCGCGTTGATGATGTAGGAGGCCGCGATGGAACAGCCGAGGGACAGGACCGGCGACCAGGCGAACCAGTTGCACCAGACCGAGAGGGGCGCCACCAGCTTGGTGTAGCGGACCCAGGCCGCGGCCCCGTAGACCGACGCGCCCCCCGACTTGTTCGGGAACAGGCCGGCGATCTCCGCATAGGTGAAGGACTGGATGAAGCCCATGATCATGGAGAGCGTCCAGATCAGGAAGGCGAGCTTGCCCGTATTGCCGGCAATGCCGCCCACAGAGAACAGGACGAGGGCGGGAACGCCGCTCGCGACCCAGAACGCGCCCGTCCAGTTGATGCTGCGATGCAGCTTGCCGTCTTCGACCGCCCCGGTGGCGGGGGACGTGAAGCCCGCCACGGGCTTTGCCGAGGATGCCAGTCCGGTGCTCATGATTCAGATCTCCATTGGTGGTATCGAGGGTTCGGCCCGGATCGACCCGTGCCCTCGCCGAAGGTGTGATCCCGGGGCGATGCGGTCCCGCGCGGTCCCGACGGGGTCGAGGAGCACCCGGAGCATCGTCTGTGTCGAGGCGCCGCTCCCCCAAGGTGGACCGGCGCCGCAGAAGGTTTTCCGAAGGATGTTTCGAGTGTCCCTCACGAAACTCCCGCCGCACCGGCGTGCCCAGAGCGAGGAACGGTGGAGACCGGACGTTTCTCAAGGAACTCTAATCTAGGGATGTGCTTGCCGAGGTATCGTCAACGACATGGATATCTCCCGTCCTTGCGGAGACGGTCACACGAAGTCTTTCGGGATAGCCGGGGCGCCGCGACCGCCGGTGCGCACCTGTCACGGGAGTCCGACACATCACGTCAGTGGAAGACTGCCGGTCAAACTCCTGAAATTCTCTACAGGAATAATCATTTCTCTTCGGTTGAGCCGCTGTCAAGCGCTATTGCGGCTCCCCCTCGAGCGAACAGTGGAATTGCATCGAAATTTTTCAGGAGATTTGATTTTCGGGCAGATGTGACCAGCAAATAGGCAGGGATGTTTGCCGATCGCGGGCATGACGAGAGATCGGTCCGCGACGAGCCTTCTCGATTCGAGCGGATCATCGACATGGCCTCTCGCTTTCGTGCGCGCGCCCTGCGACCCTGCGCATCTCGCACGGGATGTGCGGACCATGACGGCGGCGGGTGCCGAAACGATCGTCCGCCGCCCATCGAACCGGCATCCGACCCATTGGCCGAGACTCCTTGGCCGGGACTTCGGTCGAAAACGGCGATTGACATTGTTGTTCTCTTGGAGAAAATGAAATTCTCTTAAGGAACCGGATCGCCGTGCAAGCAAGACGGGGCCGGTTTTGTCGACGGGACCGAATTCGTCCCCTGGTTCGGCGCAGTCCGCTCCGGCCGCCGCCCCGCCCATTGTCGAGTCGAGGTCGATGTCAGATCAGTCCATCAAGAGCCGACCGGTCTATCAATCGCTGGCGATGGATCTGTCCGGGTTGCGCCACTTATTGGTGTCGGATTCGCCCGCCTACCTCTTCGAGGCCCCGCCCGACAGGGAGGTGGAGGTCTGGTTCGTCGCAGGCCCCGACCAGGAGGGCCGGATCCCACCCGTCGGGACCGTTCACGAACGAGGGTTCCGTTCGCCGAGGCACCTCATCGATCGCCTCGACCATCGCCTCTCGCAGGAGCGCATGGGTCTGCGGCTCTACGTGAGCGGGACCGAGGACTTCTTGTGGGATGTCTTCAACACGGCGCAGCGCGCGGGGATGACCAAGCAGGAGATCTTCCAGTGCCATTCCGGCACGCGGGCGCGGCGCGTGGCCTGCGTCCATTGCCGGACCTTCAATCACGGCGTGACGACCACCATCGTCCGATGCGACGGCTGCGGCGCCAACCTGTTCGTGCGGGATCATTTCTCGCGGCGCCTGTCGGCCTTCATGGGGGTCAAGATCGATGCCGAAGTCGCCGGCGAAGTCCCTCCGGCAGAGCAGGCCTATTCATGATCCTCGACGGCAAGCTGTCGGCGCGCGTCGCCGAGATCGAACTCCTGAACCCGACGCTGAAGCGGTTCCGCTTCGTTCCCGAGACTGGCGGGGTGTTTCCCACATCGCCGCCGGGGGCGCATGTCCTCGTCACCCTGCGGGGGCCGGACCGGGTCTGGCAGAACGCCTATTCGCTGGTGACGCCGCCCGACCAGCGCGATCACTACGCGATCGTCGTCCGCCGGGTTCCGGACTCGCGCGGCGGCTCCCACTTCCTGCACGACAGGCTCGAGATCGGTGACGCCGTCGAGCTGAGCGCGCCGGCCAGCCTGTTCCCGATCGCGTCGCTCGCCCGCAAGCACATCCTGATCGCCGGCGGCATCGGCCTGACGCCGTTCCTGTCCTACCGGCCGGTCCTGGCGTCGCGCGGCGCCGCCTACGAACTGCATCAGTTCTGCGCGCCCGACGAGGTCGAGACCTTCCGGACCCTGCTCGGTGACGATGCGGCGGGCGTCCACGTCCATGGCGTCGGACGGGGGGAGCGGCCGGATCTCGCCGCCCTCCTCGCCGATCAGCCGCTGGGAACCCATGTCTATACCTGCGGGCCTCAGGGCCTGATGGACGCGGTGGAGGAGACGGCGCGCGGCCTCGGCTGGACGCCGCACGCGATCCACCGCGAGAGTTTCGGCGGGGACAAGGGCGGCGAGCCGTTCACCGTCACCCTGGCGCGGTCCGGCCGGTCGATCGCGGTCGGGGCGTCGCAGACCCTGCTCGAAGCGCTGGAGGGCGAAGGCATCGAGGCTCCCTGCCTCTGCCGGGGGGGCGCCTGCGGCGTCTGCCTCCTGCCCCTCGTGGACGGCATCCCCGATCACCGGGATCACGTCCTGTCCGATGCGGAGAAGGCGGAGGGTCGACTCATCGCGACCTGCGTCTCCCGGGCCAGATCCGAGACCCTGGTGCTCGATTTTTAGGACCGGACGACCGCGCGGCGGCGGGCATCCGCCGAACGCACCGATGCCGGCCATGTGCCGGGATCGGCGCCGCTTGGTAAAGGGAAGCTGAGATGGGTATTCAGTTCAAGACCGACGAGACGTTCCGGGACGACTTCTCCTACCGGAACAGCGACGCGGCGGTGCTCCGCTTTCCGTTTCCGTTCGGCGAAGACCGATACATGTATTCGGTCAACATCGAGCCGCATGTGAAAGCGGGCACCTCGCCGGTCTTCGAACACGCCTTCGACGTGGACGAACATTACGTCGCCGAATGTAGGGAGCGCGCGATCGTCCTCGATCACGACCCGAAGCGATGCCAGGTGCTGCCGCACATGATGCCGGCGCAATGGGACACGCTCGAACTCCTGATGGAGAGCCTGTCGGCGGATTATCCCGAGCATTTCAGCCTGACGCGGGACGGCACCGCCTGGCACTGGATCAACCGCCCCCTGGGCCTCGACCAGCGCTTCGTTTTCGGCGACGCGTCCACCCTCCCCTGGGAGCCGTTCGAGTACATCACCCGGCAGGCCCAGGGGGACTTCACCCTGCAGGACCATCGGGACGACAACCTCTACGTCGATGGCGGCATGGTCACCACGCAGGCGGATTGGTCGCTGGAATTCGATATCGGGATGAGCTTCCACGAGTGGCACGGGCCGGTGCCGCTGGCGCACGAGATCGGGGTGTTCGACCGGGCGCTGCAATATCTCCTGCGCCTGCAGTACGGGCATCCCGTCCGCCGGCTGAACTGGACGATGACGATCAACCCGCGCCTCGACACGTCGCCCGAGAACTATCCCGATTGGGGGCCGGACCGCACCACCGTGACCCCGGAGAACATCGCGGGCAAGCTCCACCTGCGCGTGGAGTTGCAGACCCTGTTCCGCCTGCCGCGCTCCAACGCGATCCTGTTTGGGATCCGCTGCTACCTGATCAGCCTGCAGGACATCGAGCGGGTGGAGAAGTGGCGCAAGCGCCTCCACCGCGTCCTGGCGAGCCTCCCGCCCGAACTCGTCGAGTACAAGGGCCTGACCCGGTTCCACGGCATGGCGGTGTCGCGCCTGGCCGCCCTGGACGACGGGGCGCCCCTGTCCCTCGGCATCCAGCCGGACCAGGCCCGCCTCGAATAAGACCTCCCTCATCCTGAGGTACCTTTGCTCGAGCAAAGGGTCTCGAAGGAGCCCTCCAGTGATCGCGCGATCCCTAGAGCTGTGCCCGACCACGTTGGGTCGGGACACAGCTCTAGGCCTTTGACTGCCGCGCTCTTTTTCGCCGAATCGGCATCCACTTCGGCGGAGAACGCTCTAGGGGGCTCCTTCGAGGCCGCTAAGCGGCACCTCAGGATGAGGTAAGTCCTTGGAAAGACGCCTTAAACAGGATTTTAGATCATGTGCGCCATGCCCATGGCCCTGAGCACGTCGTTCTGAATGGGAGCGACCGCCTCGTTGATGCGCGCGACGCCGAAATCCATGCCCTCGGGCATCACGACCGTGCGCAGGGGACGCCGCTCCGTTGCCTCGACCAGCCCTGCGATCGCATCGGCGACCCGTTGCGGGCGCGGCGGATGGGCGGGATCGTAGGGCTGCTCGGCATGGGCCTTGATCTGACCCGGGATCGCCGCGACCTCGCCATAAGAGGTCAGGACCCCCGCATCGGACGGTTCGGGGCTCGACGAGATGAGGTTGCTCGGGAACTGGCCCGGCTCGACGATGACCGAATCGATCCCGAAGCCGCCGAGCTCGTAGCGATAGGTCTCCGCCAGTGCCTCGAGCGCGAACTTGCTCGCGGCATAGACACCGAAGAAGGGAATGACGAAGCGCCCCATCAACGACGTGATCTGCACGAGAAGTCCGCTGCCGGCGGCGCGCATGTGCGGCAGGACGGCCCGATTGGTGCGAAAGGCCCCGAAGACATTGACCGCGAACAGCCGTTCGACATCGGCGATCGTATAGGCTTCCGTCACACCGATCGGCATCAGGCCGGCGTTGTTGACCAGAACGTCGATTCTGCCGTGCTCGGCAATGACGTGAGCGATGGCGGCCTCGACCGACTCGTCGCTGGCCACATCCATTTCGAGAACCTGCAGCGGAGTCCCGTCCGCCTTCGCGGCGTCGATCAATTCGCTCCGGACCGCGCTGTTCCGGCCCTCGACGTCCCGCATGGTCGCGATGACGGTATGACCTCGCCTTGCGAGTTCCAGGACCGTTAGCTTCCCAAAACCACTGCTCGCGCCGGTCACGACAACGACTTTACCGCTCATCACTCAACCCTTCCGATTGTCGTCCCAGCCGTACCTTCGGTCAGGAACCGCGTCGGCTGCCCATGGGGCGGAGCCGTTCCTGTCCGGGCCGCGCTGTACGCCCGCCACTCCTCTAGCGTAGATTGCCATTCGGCTTTAGACCCAGCTATTCGCTTCTTTGTTGCCTGTAGCGCTACAATCCCGTGGCAGGCCGTGTAGGACCGGGCGACCGATGCGTGACAAGTTCGATGGCGTGCAGATCTTCGTGGAGGCGGTGGAGGCCGGAGGGTTCGCGCGGGCGGCCGACCGACTGTCCCTGTCACGCTCCGCCGTCGGCAAGGCCGTGGCGCGCCTCGAAGAGCGGCTCGGCGTGCGGCTGTTCCAGCGGACCACGCGAACGCAGAGCCTGACGGAAGCCGGGCAGCAATTCTACGAACATTGCCTGCGCGCCGTCGCGGAATTGCGGACCGGCGAGGCGCTCCTCGAATCCGGCCGCCAGGAGGTGGCGGGGCGATTGCGGATCTCGATGCCGGTTCTCCTCGGCCGGCGCTGTGCGGCGCCGATCCTGATCGACTACGCCAAGGCGCATCCGAAGCTGGAACTCGAGTTGAACTTCAGCGACCGGGTCATCGACCTGATCGCCGACGGCTTCGATCTCGGCTTGCGCTTCGGCGCGCTCGGCAACAACAGCTCCCTGCGTGCCCGGCGGCTGGTGACGGAACGCATGGTGCTGTGCGCTGCCCCGTCCTACCTCGACGCACGCGGACGCCCGGAGGAGCTCGCGGATCTGGCCGGGCACGACGCGCTCGCCTATGCGCGCGGCGACCGCGGCTATGTCTGGCGCCTGCCGGATGCCGGCGGCGTTCTCGTCCCCGTTTCCCCCCATGCCAGGCTTCGGTTCGACGACGTCGAAGTCATCCTGGCCGCCGCCAAGGCCGGGCTCGGCCTCTGCTGGCTCGCGCATTGGCTGATCCGCGACAGCCTGCAGGCGGGCGAACTCGTCCAACTCTGGGCGGACCGTCCCTACGCCACCATGGATTGCTACGCCGTCTGGCCCGCGGCACGGTATCTGCCGCTGCGGTCGCGCCTCGCCATCGACGCGCTCGCCAGCCGGATGCCGAGGGACGACATCCTCCATCGCAAATCGCGCAACAGCGACGCGGGGGACGCCGATGCAGATGGCGGAGAAGCCCTCACCGGTGACCTCGCCGCCATCGGCGTCGAACACGGCGGTCGATGAAGCGGCGTTTCGAGCCGGTGGTGGAGGACAAGCCGGTGCGCATCCACCCGATCGTCGGGCAACTCGTCGAGCGGAGCTCATGTTGAAAATCGGACGCTTGGTACCCATCCCTTTCGTCCGAGAAGGGTGGGAAGCGGTAGTTCGCTTGTCGTGAGACGAACGTCCGGATTGCGGGCGAAAGCGGACTATCCGGGTTACCGTACTTGATCGCCATGATCTATCGCGCCTGAGCCGGGAGAGACACGGTCAGGGCAGACTTGAGCCCGTCGATGAACCGACGCACCCGCGCCGGCATGTGCTGCCGCGTTGGAAGCACGGCCCATATCGCCAACTGTTCGGGCTCGGCGTCCGTCAGGGCGACGGTCCTGAGGATGCCGTCAGCTAAGTCCTGCGCCACGTCCCAGTAGGTCAGCAACGCGAGCCCCGCGCCGGCGACGCAGGCAGCGTGTACCGTATCGACGCTGCTGGCGGCCAGTCTGCCCTTGATCCGCCTAGCAACTGGATGCCGATCCTGGCGGAACGTCCAGGCGTCCATCGCATGCAGCGTCAGGCAGGCGTGCGCGTCGAGGTCCGCAAGACGCTTGGGGCACCCGTGCGCCGCGATGTAGGCCGGCGCGGCACACAGGATGCGTGGGTTGTCCGCCACGTGCACGGCGACCAACTCGGAGGATTGCATGGTCGCCACCCTGATCGCCACGTCGAGCCCGGCGGCCACGATGTCGACGATCCCGTCCGAGAAGGTCAGGTCCACGTGGAGGCGCGGGTTCTCGGCCATTAGCCGCACGACCAGGGGCACGACGAGGGCCCGGCCGATGCGATGGGGCGCAGTCACGCGCAGGACCCCGCTCAAGCCCTCGTGCTGTTCGGAGAAGGCGGCCGTCGCAGCCTCGCGCGCCTCCAACATCGTCTGAGCGAGCGGCAGGAACGTCTCGCCGTCCGCCGTAAGAGCGACGGAGCGCGTGGTGCGATGGATCAGGCGGACACCGAGTTCCTGCTCCAGCGCCGCCAAGCGCCGACTGACTGCCATTGGCGACAGGCCCTCCTGACGCCCGGCGGCCGAAAGGCTGCCGGTCGCGACGATGGCGCGGAACAGGGCCACATCGGAGAGGTCCACCGGCATATCACTGCACGATAAGATGCTTATCGTCCATCCCGGCTACTGACCCCTCCATCGGCCAGATACCTTCGATCGCAAGAGAAGGTGCTGAACCGGAGGCGAACCATGAGCGCGAATGCCAACAGTCTTTTCACGGCTACCGATATAAACGGGGTCTCGCTGAGAAACCGCTGGGCGGTCGCCCCGATGACCCGCGTGAGCGCGTCCGAGGACGGCACCGCCAACGACACGATGGCCCGCTACTACGAGCGCTTCGCCCGCGGCGGCTTCGGCCTCGTGATCACCGAGGGCCTCTACACGGATCGGGCTTTCGCCCAGGGCTACCTCCACCAGCCCGGGCTCACCGATGCGGCCCAGGCCGAGGCTTGGCGACCGGTGGTGGACGCCGTGCACCGGCACGGCGCACGCTTCGTCGCGCAGCTGATGCATGCGGGTGCGATCAGCCAGGGTAACCGCTTTCGCGAGGCGGCCGTCGGCCCCTCGGCCGTGCAGCCCAAGGGCCATCAGATGGAGTTCTACCGCGGCGTGGGCCCGTATCCGATGCCTGCGGCCATCACCGAAGAGCAGATCGCCGATGCCATCGAGGGCTTCGCCGCCTCCGCGGCACGGGCGGTCGCGGCCGGGTTCGACGGCGTCGAGATCCACGGCGCGAACGGCTACCTCATCGACCAGTTCCTGACCGACTACGCCAACCAGCGCAGCGACCGGTGGGGCGGCGACACGCGTCGGCGCACCACGCTCGTGCGCGCCGTATTCGAGGCCGTCCGGGCCCGGGTCGGGGCCGACGTGCCGATCGGCGTGCGGATCTCACAGGGCAAGGTCAACGACTTCACACACAAGTGGGCAGGCCGCAATCAGGACGCCGAGGCCATCTTCGGCACCCTCGCCGAGATCGGGGCCAGCTACATCCACGTCACCGAGCATCGGGTGTGGGAGCCCGCTTTCGAGGGCGGACGCGACAGCCTTGTCGCCCTGGCCCGCCGCTACGCCCCCCATGTCCGGTTGATCGCCAACGGCGGCGTCACCGATGCGGCACGGGCGCAGGAGGTCATGGCTGCGGGTGCAGATATCGTGGCGCTCGGCAAGGCCGCGCTCGCCAACCCGGACTTCCCGAACCGCGTCCGGGCCGAGGAAGAGGTCGCCGCGTTCGACCCCGCCATCCTTGGGCCGATCGCCAACATCAAGCCGAGCGAGCTGGCCGCCTGAGAAGCACTCGGCGCCGGGCGCCATCGTGTCGAAAAACACCCCGAGCCGACCGAGATGAACGTGGAGCATGAACCATGAGGGATGACGTTGGCACGGCGACCGTGAAGCCGGCCCGCACGAAGATCCGCGTGTGGATCGACTTCGTCTGTCCGTACTGCCTCCTCGGGGAGCAACTCATCCAGGCCGCCATCGATGGGCTAGATGTTGACGTCGTCTGGATGCCGTTCGAGTTGCGCCCCTACCCGACACCGACGCTGCGCCCCGAGGACGACTACCTGCCCGCGGCTTGGAAACAGGGCGTCTACCCCGCCGCTGAACGGTTGGGGGTCCCGATGCGCCTTCCGACCATCTCGCCGCAGCCGTACACCCGCAAGGCGTTCCTGGGCCTCCAGTATGCCGTCGAGCATGGACAGGGCGATGCCTACGTCGACGCAGTCCTGCGCGCCTTCTTCCAGGATGACCGCGACATCGGCGACACCGACGTTCTCAAGGCGATCTTCCACGGGTTTGGCCTCGATCCTGAAGCCCTCGGTTGGGTGATCGCGTCGCCGCTCTGCGGGGAGCGCCACGACGCGGCGCTGCGGCAGGCACAGGAGGCCGGCATCCGCGCCGTCCCCTCGGTCGCGGTCGGTAACCGGCTGTTCTCAGGCATGCCAAAGCCCGAAGATCTGCGAGCCGAAATTCTACGCCACACCTCGTAGGTCCGCTTTCCGGCAGCTGCGGATGTCAGGGCTCATCCTTTTCGAGGTCCGAGTAGGGTCGAAAGCGGACCTTAGCCTTCCGGCCCGAAGCGGATGTTCCGCCTCCGACGCTGCCCCCTTTGAACAGCCCGATCAGGATGACGCGCGTTCGATGACGACACTCCTCACTGTGCTGAAAAGTGGCGGTCGCTACGACGCGGCTTGGGTCGAGCGCTTGGCACGAGGCGTTCGCCGCCACGCTCCGTCTTTCGACCGCATCCTCTGCCTCACCGACCTTCCCATTGAGGTGGCCGGTGTAGAGCGGGTGCCGCTGCGGCACGACTGGCCAGCCTGGTGGGCGAAGATGGAAGCGTTCCGCCCAGGCCTGACCCGAGGGCCGTCGCTGCTCTGCGACCTCGATACCGTCTTCACCGGTCCGGCGGAGGCTTTGGCCGAGCCGGGCCTCGCCGCGATGGAGGATTACTTCCACAAGGGACGGCTCTCCAGTGCCCTGCTACGCTGGGACGGCGATGAGCTGGGTTTTCTCTACACGACCTTCGCGGCCGAGCCCGCGCGGTGGATGACGCCGGGCTCCTGCGGTTCAGTCCCGAACGCCGTGCATGGCGATCAGGTCGTCATCGACCACCTCGTGCGTCGGGAGGGCCTGCATCTCGACTTCCTCCAGTGCCGTTACCCGAATCTTCTCGATTTCTACGATCCGCGCCGGTCCGATCACGGCCCCGTCGTCATTTTCATTGGGGATGCGAAGCCGGACACTGCAACAGGTCCAGTCCGGGCAGCATGGGCGGAGACATAATTAAACGCGGAAACGTCCTGCCATCCTCCCCGTCTCCGGTTGTGCCGCGTCTGCTTTCGATAAGCCTCCGTCGTCATGCGGCTTGGCGAAAATCTACCGAAGCCCTTCGTCTGGCACTGTATCATCAAAAGCCCGAGAGCGGACGTTCCCAGGGTCGACACCGGACGGACCCGACGGTCTCGGATCGTCTGGGTCCGACTGGCGGTCCCGCTTCCAAAGGCGCGCGGTCGCGCAGACCCTACCGCGAACGGAGACCGGCCCCGGCGCCGGTCACGCACGGGCTTCGGTGAGGTCGTCCCAGAGCCGGTCGGCCGCATCGTTGCGGCAGTCGAGGGAGCGGAACAGCCTGATGTCGATGGGGATGTCGAACCGGTCCGGACCGGCGCGCACCAGCCTGCCGCGCGCCTGATCTTCGGCCGCCAGCGTCTGCGGCAGCCAGGCGATGCCGTGTCCGTTCCGCGCCATCGTCATGAGCGTCGCCGCGAGGTGTGAGGTGAGCGCTGTGGCCGAATGGGCCGGCTCGCGATCCGGGAAGGCCGCGATGATGCGCCCGAGCCCCGAGGCCTGGCTGTATCTCAGATAGGGCAGAGGCGCCTCCGGCGTTCCCGGCAGCGACCATGTCGGCCCTCCGTCCGAGGTGGGGGCGCAGAGGGGAACCAGCAGGTCGTCGCCCAGGGACAGGCTCGGAAACCGTTCCGATTCGAAGCGCGTCCGCGCATCCGGGTGATGGTGGCACAGCAGGAAGTGGACCTCGCCGGCGAGCATGATGGCTTCGCAGGCCTCCATGCTGTCGGAGATCAGGTTGAGGGTGCCCAGCGTCTGATGGTGCATCAGGCCGCGGATCCAGTTCGGAAAGAACGTGAACGACAGGGCGTGGGTCGCCGCGATGGAGAGCGTCGCCGTATCCCGGGCACCCACCTCCCGCGCGTCGCGTCGTGCCCGCTCCAGGCTGCGCATCATGTCCTGGGCCGCCGGCTGGAAAGCGAGCCCGGCCGGCGTGAGCACCGCCCCCTGCGGACCACGGGCGAACAGGGGCGTGCCGACCCAATCCTCGAGGGCACGGATGCGCCGGCTGAAGGCCGGCTGCGTCACGCTCCGCGCCTCGGCCGCGCGTGAGAACGTCTTCTGCTCCGCCAGCGCGAGGAAGTCCTTCAGCCAGTCCAGATCCATCGATCAGCCAGTGTCCGTCAGCCCGTCCAGCCCGATGCCGACCGCGCATAGCGCGCACCGAACATGGCATTGGCCGAGCGACGGTGTCCAGGCGTAAGGACGACATCAAGCCCCGCAAGAGGGATCACTAATCAAGCTGCCCGCTAAGTGGCAGATCAGGAGGAAACAGATCATGAGGTCATGGCTAAGCCGACTCTATGTTCAAGTCTTCATAGCAATCGTCATCGGCGGGTTCGTCGGGTATTTCCTGCCCGACGTCGCCGTCACGCTGCAGCCCCTGGCGGACGGCTTCATCAAGCTGATCAAGATGCTGCTTGCGCCGGTCATCTTCGGTACCATCGTGGTCGGCATCGCCAAGATGGGTAACATGAAGGAGGTCGGCCGCATCGGTGTACGCGCGCTGATCTACTTCGAGGTCGTCTCGACGCTGGCCCTCGTCATCGGCCTCGTGGTGGTCAACGTGATGCAGCCGGGCGTCGGCATGAACATCGACGCCACGCATATCGATGGCAGCGCCATCGCCTCCTACGCCAAGCGGGCGGAAGCGCAGCCCGGCATCGTCGGCTTCCTGATGGACATCATCCCCTCGACGATGGTGGATGCCTTCGCCAAGGGCGCCATGCTGCAGATCATCCTGATCTCGCTGCTCTTCGGCCTCGCCCTGGTCCAGGCGGGCGAACGCGGCAAGCCGGTGGTCGTCGTCATCGACAGCCTCCTCGACGCGCTGTTCCGCATCGTCGCCATGGTGATGCGCCTGGCCCCCATCGGTGCGGGTGCCGGTGTCGCCTTCACCATCGGCAAGTACGGCTTCGGCACCGTCTGGTCCCTCGCCTACCTCATGCTGGGTGTCTACGTCACGTCGATCCTGTTCGTCGTGCTGGTGCTCGGCTCCGTCTGCGCCTGGACCGGGTTCTCGCTCGTCAAGGTTCTCGGCTTCTTCAAGGACGAGATCCTCATCACCTTCGGCACCTGCTCCACCGAGGCCGTGATGCCCCGGATGATGGCCAAGCTGGAGCGGGTGGGCTGCGAGAAGTCGGTGGTCGGGCTCGTGCTGCCCACGGGCTACACCTTCAACGCCGACGGCACCTGCATTTACCTTACCATGGCGGCGATCTTCGTCGCCCAGGCCACCAACACGCCGCTGGGCATCGGCGACCAACTCGTCGTCCTGGGCGTGCTGCTCCTGACCTCGAAAGGGTCGGCGGGTGTCGCCGGGGCCGGGTTCGTCACCCTCGCCGCCACCCTGTCGAGCATCCACACCGTCCCGGTCGCCGGTCTCGTCCTTCTGCTGGGTGTCGATCGCTTCATGAACGAGGCGCGGGCGGTCACGAACCTCATCGGCAACGCGGTCGCCACCATCGCGGTCGCCAAGTGGGAAGGCGCCTTCGACCTCGCCAAGGCGGAGGAGGCCTACCGCAACCGGGCCGCCGTGGCCTCCGAGGCCGTCGTTCCCGACACGGAAGCCGGGCACGCCCTGCCCCGCCCCGTGGCGATCGCCCACTAGACCTCTCGACCGCTTTCGTCCGCTTCCATCCCTTCCCCCCTGCGTAAATCCCTTCGCATCTCAAGGAGAGCCAACATGCGTATCGTCGACGTCTGCGAGGTCACCAAGCCGATCTCCTCGCCCATCCGCAACGCCTATATCGACTTCTCGAAGATGACCGCCAGCCTCGTGGCCGTCGTCACCGACGTGGAGCGCGACGGCCGCCGGGTGGTGGGCTACGGCTTCAACTCCAACGGTCGCTACGGCCAGGGCGGCCTGATCCGCGAGCGCTTCAAGAATCGCATCCTCGAAGCCGACCCCAAGAGCGTGCTCAACGAGGCCGGCGACAACCTCGACCCGCACAAGCTGTGGGCAGCGATGATGACCAACGAGAAGCCCGGCGGCCACGGCGAACGCTCGGTGGCGGTGGGCACCCTCGACATGGCGATCTGGGATGCCACCGCCAAGATCGCCGGCAAGCCGCTGTTCCGGATGCTGGCCGAGCAGAAGGGCGTCGAGGCCAATCCGCGCGTCTTCGTCTACGCGGCCGGCGGCTATTACTATCCCGGCAAGGACGACACCCAGCTGCGCGCCGAGATGCGCGGCTACCTCGACCGCGGCTACAACGTCGTGAAGATGAAGATCGGCGGCGTGCCGATCGAGGAGGACCAGCGCCGCATCGAGGCCGTGCTGAAGGAGATCGGCTCCCAGGCGCAGCTCGCCGTCGACGTGAACGGCCGCTTCAACCTCGAACAGGGCATCGCCTACGCCAAGATGCTGCGCCAGTACCCGCTGTTCTGGTACGAGGAGATCGGCGATCCCCTCGACTACGCCCTGCAGGCCGCGATCTCCGAGTTCTATCCCGGCCCGATGGCGACCGGCGAGAACCTGTTCTCGCACCAGGATGCCCGCAACCTCCTGCGCTACGGCGGCATGCGGCCCGACCGCGACTACCTGCAGTTCGACTGTGCCCTGTCCTATGGCCTCGTCGAGTATCTCCGCACCCTCGACGTGCTGGAGCAATTCGGCTGGTCGCCCAAGCGCTGCATCCCGCATGGCGGTCACCAGATGTCGCTCAACATCGCGGCCGGCCTCGGGCTGGGCGGCAACGAGAGCTACCCGGACCTGTTCCAGCCCTATGGCGGCTTCCCGGACGGGGTGAAGGTCGAGGACGGCCACATCGTCATGCCCGAACTGCCGGGCATCGGCTTCGAGGGCAAGTCGGACCTGATCAAGGTCATGCGCGAACTCGCCGAGTAAGCCGCGTCCGATCCGTGCGGGGCGCAATCCGGCCCCGCACGGCCTCCACCGCCGGCGCCCGGCTCCGGGCGGCGGCCGTCTTCCGGGAACCGGCGTGCCGAGGAAATCCGTACGATGCGACCGCTCAGTGATGAGGAGCGAGCCGTTCTGTCCGCTTTGACCGAAGATTTCGTCAGCGCCACGGTGGTCAAGGTCAGGTCCGGCCTTCCGCGCGGCCAGAGGAACGAGACAGTCCTCGCGGCCTGTATGGGATTGGCGCAACGGGGTCTTGCCGAGCGGGCCGGCTCCGGGTTGCGGTCCACCCTCCGTTGGCGGAAAGCACAAGGTGGCTTCGCCCCGGAGCGGGAGCGCCACCTCCACGGAACACGCAATTGCGAAGAGGCCCCATGACAGCGCATGCGAAGGCGGAGATCCTGCTGCTGAAGGCGATCCTTCCGGATACGATCCAAGCCCTGGACGAGCACTTCGTCCTCCACCGCCTGGATCGGGCCACGGACCGGGACGCGTTCCTGGCGCAGGTCGGCCCGGCCATCCGCGGCGTGGTGGTGGGAGGACAGGCGCCGGCGGGAGCCGATCTCTTCGCGCGCCTCCCCGCCCTGGAAATCGTCGCCAATTTCGGCGTCGGCTACGACACGATCGACGTCGCGGCCGCCAAGGGGCGGGGCGCCGTCGTCACCAACACCCCGGACGTGCTCACCGAGGAGGTCGCCGACCTCGCCCTCGGCCTGCTCCTCGCCACCGTCCGCCGCATTCCCCAGGCCGACCGCTATCTCCGCGCGGGCGCCTGGCCGAAAGCCCCGTTTCCCCTCTCGCCCTCCCTGCGGGGACGCCGCATCGGCATCCTCGGCCTCGGGCGGATCGGGCACGCCATCGCCACGCGGCTCGTTGGATTCGGCTGCGCCATCGCCTATCACGGCCGCCGCCGGCAACCCGAGGTGGCCTATGACTACCACGCGAGCGCGGTCGAGCTGGCCCAAGCCTGCGACGTCCTCGTGGTCGTGGCGCCCGGCGGCGGAGCCGGGCCCCTCGTCACCGCGGAGGTGCTGGGCGCCCTCGGCCCGGAGGGCATCCTCATCAACGTGGCCCGCGGCAGCCTCGTCGACGAGGACGCCCTGATCGCGGCCCTGCAGCAGGGCGCGATCCACTCGGCCGGCCTCGACGTGTTCGCCGACGAACCTCGGGTTCCCGAGGCCCTCATTGCCTTGGACAACGTCGTCCTGCTGCCGCATGTGGGCTCGGCCACCCATCACACCCGCCGCGCCATGGGCAACCTCCTCGTGGACAACCTCGTTTCCTGGTTCGAGGGTCGGGGGCCGGTGACCCCCGTCGCCGAGACGCCCTGGCCGCCGAGCGCCGCCTGAACTCCCGAACCCAGCCGTCCCATCCGCGGAGAGCCGATCCCATGACATCACGCAGCTATCGCATCGCCGTCATTCCGGGCGACGGGATCGGCAAGGAGGTCGTGCCGGAGGGGGTGCGCGTCCTCGAAAAGGCCGCCAAGCGCCACGGCTTCAGCCTCGACTTCGATTGGTTCGACTTCGCCAGCTGCGACTATTACGAGCGGCACGACCGGATGATGCCGGAAGACTGGAAGGCGCAGATCGGGGGCCATGACGCGATCTTCTTCGGCGCCGTCGGCATGCCGGACAGGGTGCCCGATCACGTCTCGCTCTGGGGCTCGCTGATCCTGTTCCGGCGGGAATTCGACCAATACGCCAACCTGCGCCCCGTGCGCCTGATGCCGGGGGTGAAGAGCCCGCTCGCCGACCGCAAGCCCGGCGACATCGACTTCTGGGTGGTCCGCGAGAACACGGAAGGGGAATACTCGAATGCGGGCGGGCGCATGTTCGCCGGCACCGACCGCGAATTCGCCCTGCAGGAGACGATCATGACGCGCCACGGCGTCGACCGTATCCTGAAATTCGCCTTCGAACTGGCGCAGAGCCGCCCGAAGAAGCACCTGACCTCGGCCACCAAGTCCAACGGCATCTCGATCACGATGCCCTATTGGGACGAGCGGGTGAAGGAGATGGCCAAGGCCTACCCGGACGTGGCCTGGGACCAGTACCATATCGACATCCTGACGGCGCATTTCGTGCTGAACCCGGACCGGTTCGACGTCGTCGTGGCCTCGAACCTGTTCGGCGACATCCTCTCCGATCTCGGCCCCGCCTGCACCGGCACGATCGGCATCGCGCCCTCCGGCAACATCAACCCGGAGCGGCTCTTCCCCTCGGTGTTCGAACCGGTGCACGGGTCGGCCCCCGACATCGCCGGCCAGGGCATCGCCAACCCCATCGGCCAGATCTGGTCCGGCTCGATGATGCTGGAACACCTCGGCGAGCACGAGGCGGCGCGGGAGATCGTCACCGGCATCGAGCGCGTCCTCTCCGAGCGCACCCTGCGCACCCGCGACCTCGGCGGCAACGCCGATACCGAAACCTGCGGCAAGGCGGTGGAGGAAGCGCTCGGATAAGTGCGTCCCCTCTGACGGCGTCTCGGTGACCCGGACCCATGGGTCGAGGTCTCCGAGGTCCGGCATCAGACCTCAGGGACGGCCTGTAGCTCCGCCGAACTTGCCAGGATCGTCTCCTGCAACGCCGTCGCGACGGCATGCTGGCGGCCCGGGCCGAGGACCACGAACTCGACGTCGCCGATCGGTGGCAAACCGGCCAGTGTCGGGATCGGGGCAAGCCCCGGCGGCATGACCCTGGCCGAGTGCGGCGCGATGCCCAGGCCCGCTTCGACGGCGGCGCGCACCCCCATCAGGCTGCCGCTGGTACAGGCGATCCGCCAGGAACGGCCCGCCGCGTCGAGGGCATTGAGCGCCAGGGTGCGTGTCATCGAAGGCGGCGGATAGAGGACCAGGGGCAACGGCAGCGCGGGATTGGGAACGAAGCCCGGTCTGCCCGCCCAGATCAGTTCCTCTGCCCAGGCCAGTTCGCCGCGCGGGTCACCGCGTCGGCGCTTGCAGAAGATCACATCCAGCTCGCCCGCATCGTAGCCCTGATAGAGGGCTCGACTCAGCCCGACCGTCAGCTGCAGATCGACGGAGGGGTGGCGGTCGGCGAAGCGCGCCAGAACCTGGGCCAGGGCCGACAAGGTGTAGTCTTCGGAGACGCCGAGGCGGATACGGCCGCGCAGGCCGCCCGGTGAGAAGAAGGCGCGAAGCCGGTCGTGGGCCTCCAGCACTTCGCGCGCGAAGCCGATCAGGGCCTGGCCGTCCGGCGTCGGGGCGACCCGATGCGTGTCGCGGATGAGAAGAGAGTGATCCAGCGCCTTTTCCAGCCGCGCGATATGCCCGCTGACCGTGGATTGCCGCACGCCGAGCGCCTGCGCCGCCGCCGTGAAGCTGCCGTTCTCGATCACGGCCAGGAAGGAGCGAATGTGGTCGACGTTGAGGTTGCTCATCACGGTTCATGATAGCCGATATTCCGACCGCCCTGGAGTTCGGCGCTCTAAATGTCTCTCACGGACCTCCCGCTGCGCCGTTCGGCGATGAGTGCGCCGCAGCGCCGTCATTGCCTCTAAATCAGGGACAGTCTCGTGAAGCCGCAGATCACCGGTGGCGGCACGTCCGCCGGAACCGCCCTCGCCTTCGTCGCCGGCTTCGTCGACGCGGCCGCCTTCATCGCGCTGACCGGCCTGTTCACGGCTCACGTCACCGGAAACTTCGTCCTGATCGGCGCCGAACTGGTCGCGAGTTCGTTCGGCGTCCTGGCGAAACTCCTGGCGCTGCCCGTCTTCATGGGGGCGGTGGCGGGCGCCCGCATCCTCGGGCTGCTCCTGGAGCGACGGGATGCCGATCCATTGCCCTGGCTCCTCGCCGTCGAGGCGGCCCTCCTCGCGGGCTTCGGCCTGTGCGGGACCGTGTCGTCGCCCCTCGATGCGCCGGACGGTGCCCCGGCCTTGGTGGTCGGCATGCTCGCCGTCGCGGCCATGGGCGTGCAGAACGCGATCGGCCGTCTCTCGCTCGGTCATCTCGCCCCGACCACGGTGATGACCGTGAGTGTGAGCCAGGCCGTCATCGACGCGACCGATCTCGTTCTCGGAACGGCCGGGAACCCCGCTCAGACGCGCGCGCGCCTGCTGCGCGTGCTGCCGGCCATCGTGGCCTTCGCCGTGGGCGCCCTGTGCGGCGCCTTCGGGATCGCCCATCTCGCTTTCGGCTGCATCGCGCTGCCGTTCATCGTGCTCGTCGTCTTGACTGTCCTGGCGATGAGACACCCTCCGCTTTCCCCGACATAGGCGGTGCAGCCGACCCACCCCAAGGTGTGACCTGCAACAACGCTGTCCGGGAATGCTCCAAGGAAAATTTTGCGGCCTGTGGCGCAGACGCGGCTCCATGACCGTCTGAGCAGCCCTGGTCGAATGATCCTCACTCGGCCAGGGCGTGTCGGGACGCTTACGCCACCAGCAAATCGGTGTGCGTCAGCGTCACCTTGTCGTGGTTGTCGATCACGGCGAACGTGACGGCCTTTGCGGCGGTGCCGCTGCCATCGGCATCGTAAGACAGAGTGCCTGTCTCGTCATCGTACCGAGTGCGGTCGTTGGGATCGAGCTTTGCACCAGTCACGCCCAGGTCCTTGAATGCAGAAACGGCGAGCGGACCGGCCGAGAGGGCCGCGAAGACACTCTTGGAAAGCTGGATCGTGTCGTCCAGGGCCGAGAAATCGGTGACGTGGTCGATGTTGGAGAAGCCGAGCTTCGTGCTGAACACGAACGTATCCTTGCCGGCGAGCCCCGTCAGCGTGTCGGCGGCGAGACCGCCGTCGAGAAAGTTGGCGTTCGTATTGCTTTTGAGGACGTTGGCGAGCGAGTTCCCGGTGGCATTGAGGTTGCCGGTGCCGGTGAGCGTCAGGTTCTCCACGTAGGTGCCTGCCAGGGAGTAGGACACCGAGGTCTTGACGAGGTTGGTGTCGATCGAGGGGCTGAGTTCCATGGCTTTGTCGCCGGAATTGTCGGCGTGAATCCTCGCATCAGCGGCACGTCCCTTGATGGCTGCTCTGGCGAAATGGCTCGGCGCGAGGATCGCCACCGTCAAAGCTGCGGCGTTCCGTATCTCATGGCAACGATTGCTGCACTCATTCACCTGGTGCCGCGTCCCGGCTGCGCGTTCGGGAAGGCCGTTCGGCGCGATCGCCGATCCCCCCGCCCGGTGGAGCGGCAGGCTCGCGCCGGGCGGAGAGGCCGACGGGCCCGTGACCACGGTCCCCTCCGGGGGGAGGCCCCTTGAAAGCCCGCGCCCGCTGCCCCTGTCAAACCACCAGCACGTCCGAGGCGGTGAGCGCCGGCTTGTCGAGGAGGGTCGCCAGCAGGATGGCATCCTGGGCGCCGCCGGAGCCGTCGGCGTCATAGTAGAGATGGCCCTTGGCCGCGTCGTAGACGATGCGGTGGTCTTCCGTGGTCGCGGCGCCGAGGGCGAAGGCCTCGTCCGGCAGCTGGCCGGCGGTGAGGGCTGTGAAGACGTCCGCATCGAGGACGAGCCTGTCCTCGCCATGGCTGAAATCGACGATCCGGTCCTTTTCGCCGGCCGGCGGCACGACATCGAACACGAAGGCGTCGGCCCCGGCATCGCCGCGCAGGACATCCGTCCCCGCGCCGCCGGTGAGGATGTCGGCCCCGTCGCCGCCGAACAGGCGGTCGTCGCCCGCGCCGCCGAGGAATTGGTTGGCCCCGGCATCGCCCCTCATGGAATCGGCGAAGGCCGAGCCTTTCACGATCTCGAAGCCGGAGACGCCGCCGGTGCCCGTGGCCCGGCCGCTCTCGAACAGCGCGCGCGCCGACGCGCCGAACTCCGAATAGTCGAGGGTGTCGGTGCCGTCGCCGCCCAGGCTCAGGCCGCGGATGGCCGAGCCCGTCTCGATGGCCAGGGTGTTGTCGCCGGAGCCGAACTGGATCGCGGTGCCGCCCCCGCCGAGGATGCGGCCCGCATTGACGACCACGTCGTCGAGCGCGCTGACGATTCTGATCGCGATGCCCGAGCCGCCCTGGATGAGCCCCGCATTGTCGATGCTCGTCACGAAGGGCGCGTCCCCCTGCGACGAGTCGTCGATCAGGATGCCGAGGCCGGCGCCGTAGATCCGCGCGCCGGCCAGGTTGACGATGTCGCCGCCGCCCGCCGCGATGCCTTCCGCCGTGTTGGGCAGGCCGTCGGAGCCCGTGCCGCCGGCGCCGAGGCCGCGAATGGTTCCGTGGTTCTCGATCGTCGCACGGAAATCAATGTCGATCCCGTCGCCGTCGCCATCGTTGATGCCGTCCGGGCCGCCGCCGTCCTCCGCACCGGGCGTCGCGCCGTTGACGTCGGAGCCGGTCGCATCGGCGAAGGAACCCGTGATGATCCCGTGATTGATCACGGTGGCCGTGCCGTCGGATCCGATTCCGGAGCCGTTGCCGCCGAGGATGCGGGCACCGGCCTCGTTGGTCACCGTGACGAGGCTGTCCTCGCCCATATTGATGCCGTGGCGGTCGCCGAGGATGGCGCCGCCGGCCGCGTTGCGGATCGTCCCGCTCGCCCCGTCCTCGAACTGGATGCCGTCGGCGCCCTGAACGTAGCCGGTGGCGGAGCCGCCCTGGATGGTGCCGCCGTTGACGAGATCGAGGGTCGCGCCGATCTTTACGCCGTCGGCTGCCAGCGCCAGCAGCGATCCCGCATTGTCGATCTCGGCGAGGAACGCGCCCGAGGTCGAGGCGAGGTCGAGGGCCTGGCCTTCGTCGGAGACGATGGTCGAGCCGATCTCCGTGGTGATGGTGAGCGTGCCGGCGGCGACGGAGCCTGCTTGGATCTGCACGGCGTCGTCGATGGAGCGGATGGTGCCGCCATTGTCGATCGTCGCGGTCAGGGTCGCGCCGATTCCGCTCTCGAAGCGGATCGCCCGGCCGCCGTCGGTGGTGTTCTCGATCAGGCCGTCATTGTGGATCTCGGCGCCGTCGGGGGCGGAGGTGAAGCGCACGGACTGAGCGTTTGCGGAGACAGAAAGGGTTCCGTCCACCTGCAGGGTGTCCGCGCCGGCCAGGGTGAAGCGAGCGGTCTGCGTGGTGCCGTTCGCGACAGAATAGGCGGTCATGCGGTCTCATCCTCGACCGGACGCGTCCGCGGACGGGCGGACGTCAAATCACCGGGCGTGGCGGACATTAGGGGGGTCGGATGACGCTCGAACGACGGTGCGCGTGGCGGTGGATTTTGCCGGATTTCGGGGGCGCTCGCCCCTACACCACCGGCACGCCGCGTCCCTTGGCATGCTCGGCCGGCTCCACGTGGATGACGACGACGGCCCCCTCGATGGCGCTCTCGATGGCGCTTTCCAGACGGTCGCAGATGTCGTGCGAGTCCTTCACGGTCATCTCGCCTGGCACCACGAGGTGGAAGTCGATGAAGGTCGCCTGCCCGGCATGGCGCGTGCGCACGTCATGTGCCTCCAGGGCGCCCTCCCCGTGATCCGAGATCAACGTGCGGATCTGGGTCACCATCTCGGCGGGCGCCGCTTTGTCGAGGAGGCCGCTCACGGAATCGCGCACCATGGTCCAGCCCGACCACAGGATGTTCAGGGCGACGAGGCCGGCGATGAGCGGGTCGAGGATCAGGGTTCCGGTGACGGTCACCAGGGCGACGCCGATCAGCACCCCGCCCGAGGTGACCACGTCCGACATCACATGACGCGCATCGGCCACCAGGGCCGGCGACCGCCACGCCCTGCCGCGGCTTAGGAGCGCGACGGCCCAGGCCCCGTTGATGGCCGTGGCGAGACCGTTCACGGCGAGCCCCAGAATCGGCGCATCGAGGGGCTTCGGGTCGAGGAGGCCGTAATAGGATTCACGCAGGATGAGAATCGCCGCCACGATGATGAGGGCGCCCTCGATCACGGCCGAAAAGTACTCGGCCTTGTGATGGCCGTAGGGGTGGTCGTCGTCGGCCGGTGCGGCGGCCACACGGAGGGCGACGAAGGCGAAGGCCGCTGCCGCCACGTTGATGATGCTCTCCAGCGCGTCGGAATAGAGCGCGAGACTGCCGGTGAGCCAATAGGCGGCGAATTTGAGCGCCATCACGAAAGCGCCGATTCCGGCGCTTGCGAGGGCGGCTTTCTGGGTGCGGTCCATTTCCGGTGCCGATCCGTGACGGGCCCGCCGGGTAAAGGAGCAGGGCGTGGCGCTAGGCGGCCCCGCCCATACGATCATCCCTGCCGGGAAGGCCACGGCAAAGGTTGAACCCACCGGTGAAGGGTTTAGTCGCGGCTATGTCTGGGGCTCACCCTCCTGCGGACCGGGCACTGCGCCCGCCCGACGCTCCGCTTCGCGCGCGGCGCTGCGTGCCCCCTGGGCTCGTGCCCGGTCGGCCTTGCGCGCATAAGTCCGGGCCATCCACCCCCAGCGGGCATTGGCCGCCATCACGTCGAGACGCCGGGCTTCGCGCTCCCAATAGGACATCAACTGCGAGTCCAACGTGATCCGACGATGCGGAACCTTGATGTTGGTCGCGCCATTCTTGAAGTTTTCAATCATCAGACGAATCGCTTTGGAGCAAGATTGCTTGGAGACCACGCCGATTTGCTTCGGGGCGGTCAAGGTTGTTTTCAACGTAGATCTGTAACAATGCGACGCGTGTGAAGGTTATCGGCACGCGAAGAGGCGCGAGCCATGCAGGCCACGCATTGTCGGCCTCTCTCCGTCGTGCGGCTTCCGCCCGCGCAATAACATTCCCTCGAACCGTCATCGGGCTGGAAGCCTGTCATCGGCCATTGATCCCGGGGCAGGAACCGTGCTGTTGGCGCGCGATGCGCGTCGACCTCTTCGATTTCGATCTGCCCGAAGCGAGCATCGCCCTCAGGCCGCCGCAGCCTCGCGATGCCGGGCGACTGCTCGTGGTGCGTCCCGGCGAGGCGCTGGAGGACCGCGCCGTGCGCGACCTCGCCGATCTGTTGAGACCGGGCGATGCCCTCGTCTTCAACGACACCCGCGTGATCCCGGCCCGGCTTCGCGGTATCCGCCATCGCCCCGGCTCGCCGGGCCTGCGCATGGAGGCGATGCTCCACCTGCGCGAAGCACCCGAATGCTGGCGCGCCTTCGCCCGGCCGGGCAAGCGCCTCGCCGTCGGCGACAGGGTTCGATTCGGACGGAATGGCGAAGGCGACGCCTGCGCCCTCGGGCTCCTCGACGCCACCATCGTGGAGAAGGGGGCGGGGGGCGAGATCGTGCTGCGCTTCGACCTCTCCGGTCCCGCCCTCGACGAGGCGATCGCGCTCGCCGGCGAGCTGCCGCTGCCACCCTACATCGCGGGCAAGCGTAGCACCGACGCGCGGGACACGGTGGATTACCAGACGGTCTACGCCCGCGAGGCCGGGGCCGTGGCCGCCCCCACCGCGGGCCTGCACTTTACCGACGACCTCCTCGCCCGCATCGACGCCGCCGGGATCGCGCGTCACAGCGTGACCCTGCATGTGGGCGCGGGCACCTTCCTCCCCGTCAAGGCCGACGACACCGACGACCACCGCATGCATGCCGAGATCGGCTACCTCGATCAGGCGACGGCCGAAGCGCTCAATGCCGTGCGAGCCGCGGGCGGTCGCATCGTCGCGGTCGGGACCACGGCCCTGCGCCTGCTCGAGAGTGCTGCGGATGGAGACGGCCGGCTCCACGCCTTCGCCGGCCCAACCGACATCTTCATCACGCCGGGCACCCGAATCCGCGCCGTGGACGCGCTGATGACCAACTTCCACCTGCCGCGCTCGACCCTGTTCATGCTGGTCTCGGCGTTCTCGGGCTTGGAGACGATGCGGGCGGCCTATGCGTATGCCGTCGAGGGCGGCTATCGGTTCTACTCATATGGGGATTCGAGCCTGCTGTTTCCCGCGCCGTCCAATTGAACGCCGGTGGCGCCACCGCGACCCGCCCTCTCCAATCGGAGGGTCATTCCAGATGGGTCGTCATCATGCTCTTGGCGCGCTCGAAGGCCGCGGGACCGAGGGCGAAGGGACCGTCGAAGGGGCGCTCGTGGAGCGCGATGACCGACAGCGTCCCGACCATCGCCGTGGAGAAGATGACGAGCGTGATGACCTGAGCGCGCGGCTTGTCGACGTGGACGATACCGATCGAGATCAGCGTCAGGGTGCAGAGAAACAGCAACGTCATCCATTTCGAATCGTCGCTCTCGCTCGCGCTCAGGGCCAGCCGCTCGCCGCGCGCCTCCCGCAGGTTCATGACCGTGGTCATCAGGGCGGTATGAGCGACGACACCGGATGCGCTGGTCTGAACCGGGTCGGCCACCATCTTCATGAGCCTGCTGAGCGCCGCCCCCGCCTCGCTGGAATAGGGCGTCTTCGTTCCCATCTTGGGGAACTCGTCGGCGATGACCGCATCCGCATAGGCGAGCAGCGCCTTCTGAATGTCGGACATGTCCGAGACCGTGGCCTCGCTGAGATCGTAGGCGGCGATCAGGTTGGCCCGCTCCGTCTGAACGATGCGCGACGCCTTGCCCTGCCGCTCCCAGGCATCGTTCGCCACGAAACCGGTCAGCAGGGCGAGGAGAATTCCGATCGAGCTGAAGAACGACGCGACGATGCCGCCGACGTTGTTGAGCAGATGGGTTCGGGTGTAGGGGACGTTCGTCAGGACGACCAGGACGATCGAGACTGTCGCAAATAGTGAGGCGAGAATGACGATCATCAGCCAGATCGGCTGATCGAGCCAGAGTCCTAGGAGCATCGATAGACCTCGCGATCATATGGTGAGCCGGCCGCGCGGAAGAGCCCTCTTCTGGAAGAGTCCTCGTGTGGAGGAGTCCTCGTTTTGAGGAAACCTAGTCGGAATGTCCGGGTGGTTGGCGGATCTCCGATACTCCTTGAATGCGCTGTGGGCCAGTGCCCGGATCGACGACCACCGCCCCGGCACGGGTCGCCGCGTCTGGCGCCGATACTTCCGGTCACGAGCGCACGTCCTCCCGCATCGGCTTTTGCCGAGAACCGGCATCCACTTTTCCGGCCGATGCTCTAAACACCATGCCCATGTCCGAGACTCCCTCCCTTCGCAGCAACGCTTCCGAGCATTTCACATTCCGCGTCGACGCCACCGACGGGCAGGCCCGCACCGGGGCGATCTCGATGCCGCGCGGGACGATCCGTACACCGGCCTTCATGCCGGTGGGGACGGCCGCCACCGTCAAGGCGATGTATCCGGGCCAGGTTCGCGACCTCGGCGCCGACGTGGTGCTCGGCAACACCTACCACCTGATGCTGCGTCCCGGCCCCGAGCGCATGGAGCGACTCGGCGGCCTCCACCATTTCATGAACTGGCCGCACCCGATCCTCACCGATTCCGGCGGTTTCCAGGTGATGTCTCTTTCCGCCTTGAGGAAACTCGACGAGCAGGGCGTCACTTTCCGCTCGCATGTGGACGGCTCGGCCCACCACATGAGCCCGGAGCGCAGCATCGAGATCCAGGGGCTCCTCGGCTCCGACATCCAGATGCAGCTCGATGAATGCGTGCGGCTCCCCGCCGAGCGGCCGGCCATCGAGAGCGCGATGCGGTTGTCCCTGCGCTGGGCCGAGCGCTGCCGGCTTCAGTTCGGCGAGCAGCCGGGCAAGGCGATGTTCGGCATCGTCCAGGGCGGCGATTTGGCGGACCTGCGCGTCGAGAGCGCCAGGGGCCTCGTCGATCTCGACCTCAAGGGCTACGCCATCGGTGGCCTCGCCGTGGGCGAGCCACAGGCGGTGATGCTGGCGATGATCGAGACGGTGGAGCCGCATCTGCCCAGGGACAAGCCGCGCTACCTCATGGGCGTCGGCACGCCCGACGATCTCATGCGATCGGTGGCACGCGGCATCGACATGTTCGACTGCGTGATGCCGACCCGGGCCGGCCGCCACGGCCTCGCCTATACCCGCTTTGGACGGATCAACCTGCGCAATGCCCGGTTCGCCGAGGATACCCGCCCCCTCGACGAGACCTCCGCCTGTCCGGCGGCGCGCGACTATTCCCGCGCCTACCTCCACCATCTCGTGCGCACCGACGAGATCCTGGGCATGATGCTGCTGACTTGGAACAATCTGTCCTATTACCAGGATCTGATGGCCGGAATGCGGGGGGCGATCGCGGCGGGCCGCCTTGCGGATTTCGCCGGCGAGACTCGCGAGGCCTGGGCTCGCGCAGAGGCCGAGCGCGCCAGCACGAATCTGGCCGGTTGACCCCTTCGACCCAACCCCCTATTGCGAGCCACGCTTCTCACGACAGCCGGCCCGATCGCCCATCGAGCCCGGCCCTTCTGAGCAAGCGAGCGCGTAGCTCAGCTGGTAGAGCAACGGACTTTTAATCTGTAGGTCCTGGGTTCGAGTCCCAGCGCGCTCACCAACATTTTTAAACACTTAGCTGCTGGTTGCTCGCTGTCGAAGAACGGCTAGCAACCACATAGCTACCACGGTGTTGCTATCATCTTCTGGCTCGCGTCGTGGTCGATACCGAGCGGACTTAGAGCGCCTAACAGAACGGCACCGAGTCGGATGTTGAGCGTTGGTTTGGCATGGCCAGACCGCTTCTCCCCGATGATCTCTGGGATGAGATCG
>NZ_LMMS01000031.1:0-424 GCF_001422345.1 Methylobacterium sp. Leaf93
CACCGGCCAACACGGTCTGATCGAGGTCGGTATCCGCGTAGCCGAAGTCGGATGCCGAGAAGGTATGCGTCGCGGCGCCGGGGGTCGGCTCCGTGATCGTGACGGCTTTATCCGYYCCCGTGGGCGCGTCGTTGGTGCCGGTGACGGTGAAGGTGAGGGTGGACGGAGCWGTCGAGGACAGGCCGTTCTCGTCCTGAACCGAGAAGGTGAAGCCGACGCTGGCGACGCCGGCAKTGTCCGCGGCGGTGAACACCAGCTTGGTCAGATCACCGACTGCGATCACCTGCGCCGCCGTTACGGTGACACCGTCCAGCTTCAGCACGCCGCCTGTCGGCACCGTGTCGATCCGAACCGCCGTGAAGCTGTTGCTGGCATCCGCATCCGTGAAGCCGAAATCGGCGGCAACGAACGTGTGGCTGGCAAC
>NZ_LMMS01000031.1:480-739 GCF_001422345.1 Methylobacterium sp. Leaf93
GGAGATCGGGATCGTCTTGTCCGTCCCGACGGGCGCGTCGTTCACGGCGGTCGTGTTGATCGTGAAGGTGTTGGGCGTGGCGTCGAAGGCGCCGCCGGCATCCTGCACCGAGAAGGTGAAGTTCGCCGAGGCGTTGGCGTCGTCGTCCGTAGCCGTGAACACCAGCTTCGTCAGGTTGGCGGCCGTGATCAGCTGCCCGGTCGTCACGGCGACACCGTCCAGCATCAGGCTGCCGCCCGTGGGCAGCGTGTCGATCCGG
>NZ_LMMS01000031.1:785-194856 GCF_001422345.1 Methylobacterium sp. Leaf93
GACACCGGCCAACACGGTCTGATCGAGGTCGGTATCCGCGTAGCCGAAGTCGGATGCCGAGAAGGTATGCGTCGCGGCGCCGGGGGTCGGCTCCGTGATCGCGACGGTTTTGTCCGCTCCCGTGGGCGCGTCGTTGGTGCCGGTGACGGTGAAGGTCAGGGTGGACGGAGCAGCAGAGGACAGGCCGTTCTCGTCCCGGACCGAGAAGGTGAAGCTGACGCTGGCGACGNTCGTTGGTGCCGGTGACGGTGAAGGTCAGGGTGGACGGAGCAGCAGAGGACAGGCCGTTCTCGTCCCGGACCGAGAAGGTGAAGCTGACGCTGGCGACGCCGGCAGTGTCCGCGGCTTCGAAAATCAGGCCGTCAAGAAGGTTGACCGAGATCACCTGCCCGACCGTTACGGGGGAGCCGCCCAGGGTCAGCAGACCGCCGACGGGTAGCGTGTTGATCTGAACCGCTGTGAACTCGCTGCTGGCATCCGCATCGGTGAAGCCGAAATCGAACGGCGAGAACCCCTTGCCGGCGACGCCCTCGCCGTTGGCGCCCTCGGAGATCGGGATCGTCTTATCGGTCCCGACGGGAGCGTCGTTCACGGCGGTCGTGTTGATCGTGAAGGTGTTGGGCGTGAAGGCAAAATCGCCGCTGGCGTCCCGCACCGTGAAGGTGAAGCTCGTCGAACCGTTGGCGTCGTCGTCGGTAGCCGCGAACACCAGCTTCGTCAGGTCGGCGGCCAGGATCACCTGACCGGTCGTCACGGCGACACCGTCCAGCTTCAGGCTGCCACCCGTGGGTAGCGTGTCGATCCGGACAGCGCTCAACGCAGTCTGATCGCGGTCGGCATCGGCGTAGCCGAAGTCGGACGCAGCGAAGGCGTGCGTCGCGGCGCCGGCGCCCGGCTCCGTGATCGCGACGGTTTTGTCCGTTCCCGTCTCCATCCTGTCGTCCCGGACCGAGAAGGTGAAGCTGGCGGTGGTGTCGCCCGCATTGTCCGTGGCGGTGAACAGCAGCTTGGTCAGGTCGGAAAGGGAGATCGTCTGCCGCGCCGCCACGGCAACGCCGTCCAGGGTCAGAACGCCGCCGACGGGAAGCGTATCGATGCGAACCGCCATGAAGACGCGACCGGCATCCACATCTGTGAAGCCGAAATCGGTGGCAACGAACGCGTGGCTGGCAACTCCATCACCATCGGGGCCCTCGGCGATCGTGATCGTCTTGTCCATCCCGACCGGCGCGTCGTTGGCGCCCGTGGCATTGACGACGAACGTCTGAGAGCTGATCAGCTCGCCGGAATCGGTCACTTGCACTGTGAACGTGTCACTGGGGGTCTGCCCAGGCGTCAGCGCATTGATGGCCGTGTTGTTGGGCACGAAGGTATAGGCGCCGCTGCTGCTGGCGACGTAGAGCGTGCCGTACGTTCCCACCTTCATGACGTTGTAGATGACGTTGTTGACGGAGGCGACCGCGACAGTGCCGCCATCGATACCGAACGACTTCGTATCGGCAGCGTCGACATCCGTCGCGGAGAGCGTACCGACAATCGGATCAAATGTGTCGCCGGCAACGGTGTCGGCATAGGTGGCCGGGCTTACGACAGCCAGAACCGGCGCGTCGTTCACCGGCGTCACCGTGATCGCCACCGTGTCGGTGTCGCTCAGAGAACCGGTCTGCCTGATGTCTGTCGTCACGACCGTCAGCTGATCGGTGCCGTTGAAGTTCGCCGTGCCCTGGTAGTTCAAGCTCGACAAGATCGTGTTGATCTCGTCCGCCGTGCCGGTCAGCGTGACGGTGTTCGTCCCGTTGCCGCTGATCGCGCTAGCAGTGCCCGTCACGGTCAGCACACCGCTGGTGACGCTCAGCGTCGTCGTCAGCCTGTCACCGTCCACATCGGCCACCGACACGCCCGAGATCGCACGGGACGTGTCCTCAGCCACGGTCTGCGCGCCCGGCTTCGTGTTCACCGGAGCATCGTTCTGCTCGAGAACGAAAACGCTCGTGCTCACCGAGGTCTCGCCGCCATTGGAATCGGTCAGGGTGACCGCGTAGGAGCGGGTGTCGGTCGGAGTGTCGCTTGTGTTCTGGTAGGTGACGCGATCCAGAAGAGCTTCGATATATACCGGATCCAGACCACTGGCGATCGACAGCGCGAAGGCCTTGCCGGCCTGACCGTTATTGCTGAGCGTACCGATGGTCACGGAATCGCCAACGGTTGGGGCAAAGCGAACGCTGGAACCGACGATCTCAAATTTCCCTTCTACGCCTCCGACCGTGATGGGCGCACCGGACAAAGAAATATTGTCCTGCGAGGCACTCGTCGCGCTTCCGATCGAAAGAATGCCGCCCCCGCTGAAATTAGCGCCGATCACCGTCACGCCACCGTCAGCGTCGAGCAATGCGCTGTTCGCATTGAGGGCGTTCTCGAAGAAATTGCGCCCTGTCGAGAAGCCGCTGATGCTGATGGCCATGACGATGTTCCCTTGAACCCTGTGGGAGAGCGGCCGCTTTGCGGCTCAATCTCTCGAAGCGGCGGACGCTTTGAAGAGGCGTGATGTTTTATGCGAAGCGAAGCACGAGACGAAGCAACAGATCAGTACACATCATACTTGGAAGTCACAGACCAACGTAAGCCACGACCGCAGGACTATCCCTGCTTTGGCTTAAAGAGAGTCAATAAATCGAATACTCACGAAACAAGACCCAATGCACACGGATCAATCCACATGCCTTGCATAAACTTATCGCCCTCGACACGCGGCTCCGACGGCTTAGGCGGTTTGGTAGGAGCTTCAAAGTCTCGGCACATCACTCATTTGAGGGAGGCGGCATTAAAAAAATCCGCGCGATGCATCGACGCCGTGCGTTCCCCGCGCGGATGCGGATGGCAGATTCACGAGGGACGTGATGCGTGTGTGGGCCCAGGTGAGGGCTCGATCGGTCCGTCACGCTTCGATGCCGTTACGGTGTCTGAACCTGCCGTGATCGCCGGCGAGCGATCCCGGCCTCTCGAACACGGCCTGCAGCCCGCATCGCCCTGCTCTCGGCCCCGCGCCTCGACGGGCGGGAGGTTCTCGGCCGTCGGCCCGCGGCCCGGCACCGGCGCTTTGCTGGAGAGGGTGTCGAAGGCCTGCCGCGTGACGACGCCGTGACGAGGGATCCGCGCGGAGCTGCAGGATGAACGCGATGAGGGGGGGGAGCGGATCTCACGACACTTGTCGTTCTGCTACTTCGTTCGCGAACGGCCCCCTTCGTAGGACATGTAGACCAGGATTCCGGCCAACACGGCGCTGGCCAGACTGTCCCAGATTCCGTCGACGATCAGGGCGATCACTAGGCTGAGCAGGGTCAGGGCGGCGAGGATCGATGGGATTGCCCAGACACGGGATCGGATGAGCGGGCGCGTCTTCATTCCGCGGCTCCTGCGCCAGATGGCCTCGCACCGGGCTGCACCCGCTCGCCGGCCGTCTTCCAACGTCTGCGGGCGATCCAGAGATAGAGCCCGCTGCCGAGCACGACGATGGTCGCGAAATCGAGAAGCGCCCAGACGATCTTCAGGGGAAGGCCTCCGTAATCGCCGAAATGCAGCGGTTGCGAGACCAGCAGGGCCTGGATGTACCAGGGCATCGCGCGCATGTCGGTGAGCGCGCCGGTCTCGGCATCGATGAGGGCGGGCTTGAGCAGCCGCGAGGTCAGCGGCGTGTCGCCGGCCATGAACACGGCGTAGTGGTTGTTGCTGCTCACGACGGTGCCGGGATAGGCGACGAAGCGCGGGCTCATGTTCGGTGCCGCGGCCTTGGCCGTCGCCACCGCCTCGGCGATGGAGGCGAGGCGGACGGGGCGCGAAGCGTCGCGATAGGGCGCGGTCATCTCGGCGAGCTGGCCGAATTGCCAGAGCTTCAGCATGAGGTCGGCCCAGGTGTTCACCACGCCCGTTCCCCCGACGATCAGCGCCCAGCACAAGGTCGCGACGCCCACGAGGTTGTGCCAGTCGAGCCATCGGATCCGCCGCGTCCGGGTGCGCCGGACGGTGCCAAAATCGAGCTTTCGCATGAACGGACCGTAGAGGACGATGCCGGAGACGATGGCCAGCACGAAGAGGAAGCCCATCGCCCCGAGGAAGAGCTTGCCGCCGAGGCCCAGGAACATGTCCACATGCAGCTGCAGCAGGAAGCCGACCGGGCCTTCGTTCGGCTTGGGCTCCCGGAGCAGCGCGCCGTTGCGCAGGTCCAGGGACTGGATCGTCATGTCCGACGGAGGGGAGCGGACGTCCCGGGCGAGATTGACGAAGGCGACATCCGGCTCGTCGTGGTCGAAGACGAGGTACTGGACCACGAGGCCGGGTTTCATGGCCTGGGCCGAGGCGACGACCGTGTCCAACGACACGTGCGCCGTCCCCGCCGGCATCGCCGGCACTTCGGGCTCGTAGCCGAGGACGCCGTTGAGCTCGTGATGGAAGATCAGCGGCAGGCCCGTCAGGCACAGCATCAGCATGAAGACCATGCTGATGAGGCTCGTCCAGGTATGGACGAACGACCAGAGCCGGAAGGCTCGCAGGCGCGGCGCGTCGGGGCCCGTCGCCATCGTCAGAAGTCCAGCTGGGCCGAGACGAGGTAGGTCCGGGGCGCTCCGAGGGTCAGGAACCCGTTTCCGGTGGACGCCCAATAATTCTCGCCCGACACGTTCTCCACGGTGGCCCGCAACGTCACGGGTTTGCCCCAGGTGCCGAGGAACGTGTAGCGGAGGCCCGCATCGAACCGCGTCCAATCCGGGATGGGCTGCAGATTGGTCTGATCGTAATATTGGGACGCCGTGTGGATGACCCGGCCTGTCAGGGTCAGGCCGCGCGGCAACCAGGGCGGCAGGTCGTATTCGCCGTAGAGGCTGAGCGTGGTGCCGGGGACACCGGGCGCGACCTTGCCGTCGAAAGCCCCGCCCTCGGTACGGACCAGGCGACCGTCGGTGAAGGCGATGCCCCCGATGAGGCGCGCGCCCGGCGCGATCTCGCCGAACAGACTGAACTCGATCCCCCGGTTCCGCTGCAGGCCGTTGAGCGCGTAGTTCCGCGTCGCCGGGTCCTGGAAGGCGTTGGGCTGGTTGATCTCGAACAGGGCGGCGCTGACGCCGACGACACCGAAATCGTACTTCACGCCGATCTCCTTCTGGTCGGCAATGGTCGGTGGGAGCGCCTGGTTCGGGTTGCTGGCCGTGACCGGCGAGGCACCGCTCGAGAGCAGGCCCTCGATATAGTTGCCGTAGAGCGAGAGGTGCTCCAGGGGCTTGACGACGAGGCCGACCGCCGGCGTCCAAGCGACCTTGTCGTAGCTCGACGTGGCATCGCCGAAGCTGGGGCTGCCGGGGGAGAAGTCGTAGCCCTTGACCCCGATCTGCTGGAAGCGGCCGCCCACGGTGAGGAGCACCCGCTCGTCCAGGGACGACAGGGTGTCGGCGAAGGCGACGCTGCGGTTGATCTGCATGGAGCCGCGGGCATTCCCGATGCCGATTTCGGTATAGGCCGGAGCCGCGATGGAGAGCGGGCTGTAGATGTTCGAGACGCCGCCGGGCAGGAACTGCACCGCCTTCGGATAGCTCGTCGTGCTCCAGAAACCGACGGCGGACACGGTGGCCCGGTGCGCGATCGGTCCTGTCTGGAGCCGGGTGCGCAGGCCAGCCTCGGCCGAGTAGGATTCGGTGACGTATTGCTGCCGGGCGAACGGGCCGGCGACACCGCCCATCGGCGTCACCAGGGTCTGGAAGCTGGCGAGGGCGCTTTCCTGGGTCGAGTGTCCGCCGAAACCGGCATAGAGCGTGGTGTCGGGGGTGAGGTCGTACTCGGCCCGAAAGGTGCCGAACCGGGTCTCGGTCCGCTGGAATTCGTAGGGCTGGTTCTGGTTGAGGGTGAGATTGGGCGCCCTCGGGATCTGGATGCCGGGCGCCACCGTGAGGAACGACCGGTTCCGGTGGTAATCGTCGACCTGATAGCCGAAATCGGCGGAGAGGCGGACGCGGTCGCCCCGATAATCGAGGCCGATCGAGCCGAAGCCCACTTCGAGCCGTTCGCGGTCGATGGCGGATTCGCCGTTGCGATAGACGCCGTTGACCCGCACGCCCCATTCCTTCGCATCTCCGAAGCGCCGGCCGATATCCACCGCCGTGCCGAATTGGCCCTGGGAGATGAAGAACGGGGTGATCCGGGTCAGCGGCTCGTCATAGGCCCGCTTGGGGATGAGGTTGATGCTGCCGCCGATGCCGCCGATGGGGGCGATGCCGTTGACGAGGGCGCTCGGACCCTTGAGGATTTCGACCCGCTCCACGTTGTAGATCGTTGGCCGGCGGCTATCGACCACGCCGTAGAGCCCGTCGAACGCGATATCGCTGGCATAGACCGGGAAACCGCGGATGTAGAACTGGTTGCCGGCGGCACTCGTGCTGGACGTGACGGCGCGGACGGACGGATCGTTCGTGGCGATGTCGATCAGGCTCTGGGCCTGCTGGTCCCGGGCGAGGGTGTCGGTATAGCCGGTGATGTTGAAGGGCGTATCGAAGACGCTGCTGGTGCCGAGCACTCCGACCCGCGTACCGCTGGCGACCTGGCCGCCGGCATAGGGGGGCGGCGACGCGCCGATGATCCCGTTGGGGACGCGGGCCGCGACGGCATCGACGCTTAACTGATCGAGGGTCACGCTCCGCGGGGCATCCTGGGCGGCGGCCGAACGCCCAATGCCGACCGTGATGAGTGTCCCGAGCGCGGCCCCCCTCAGGACCGAACGGATGAGTGTCTCGAAATCGTCCCGCATCGTCGCCTCTCGCACCATCGCCGGCGATCGTGCTCTACCGGCGCGGCGACCTGATTACTCATCGAAGGCCGGGACGCGGTATTGAATTCCTGCGAAAAATACGCCTAGTCTGCCATTCGAGAAGATAAAACGAAGATACGCAGCCTCTGTTGCGGGATTACACAATATCATTTGAATAATTACAAACTCGTCCGTCGGATAGTGATTGTCCATCGCGGTTCAACGCTCCACTCCCGGTTGTGCTTCGACGGGCCAATCGTCCAACCGCAGCGAATGCATGACCACAGACCCTCCCCCACGGATCATTGAAGCCAACCATGAGATCGTCCGGGCCGATCTCAATCTCGATACGATCATGACCCGTGCGGAGTACGAGGATTTCGAGGGCGCCTACGAGAATACGGACATCCTCTGGATTCATCTCTGCACGAGCGGCGGCGGTCGCCTGCTTCGAAACAGCCGGACCCAGAAACTCGACGGCCTGTTCGTGCCGGGGCGCGTCGGCCTTGGGGCGCCCTATGACGGCGGCGAAGGGTTCGGGCCGCGCATGAGCCTGCTCGCCCTCGGGATCTCCGAGCGACGCCTGAAACGGCTGGCCGCCGAACTGCCGGGGGGCCGGCTGGACATCGCGGCGCTGGCATCGACCTATCACGACGATGCCCTGCTGACGGCGACGTTGACCGCCATGTGGGAGGAGGCCGGGCTTCACGGGTTCGCCACGGCGTTCTTCGATCACGCCCTGGCCATCGTGGTGCACAGGCTGGCCCATGCCGCCTCCCGGCCCGGACCCGTCTCGGCGCATGGGCTCACGACGCGGCAGATGTCCGATGTCGCGGCGTTCATCGACGCCAGTCTCGGCGACGACCTGCGCGTGGCCGACCTCGCCCGCATCGCGGGATTGAGCGAGCACTATTTCAGCCGGTGCTTCCAGGCCTCGGTCGGCGTGCCGCCCTACGCCTTCATCACCCGCCGCCGCCTCGATCGGGCGGCCGAGCTCCTCACCCACTCTCCCCTTCCCGTCGCTGCGATCGCGGCACTCGTGGGCTACGACGATCCGAGCCAGTTCTCGGCCGCCTTCAAACGCTACAAGACGATGGCCCCCCTCGCATGGAAGAGGCAGCAGGCGAACGGCTGAGCGGATACGGCGAGATTCTCGAAAACCCGGTCGCCAAGGGGCTCCCAGTCGTCGGCGTTGCACTCGGCTTGCCGGCTTGACGCGTCACGAACTCTCACTCGTGGGGGTTACCGAACGATCTCCACTCCGTCTTCCGAGCGGCGACATGCGTGCCTGGAGGCCGCCTCGCATCGAAAGTGACGCTTGCCGAACACAGGAGCGATCCAAGCGCGCTGACCCTGACCCAGAAAACTGGTCCGCGCTGAGCGCAAGTTTTTCGGGCATCCTGAACCCTGAATGAGAGTGGATGCCATGCCTAGCAAACGCTTCACGAACGAACGGATCGCCTCTGCGCTACGGCAAGTGGAGAATGGTGCGACGGTGAACGAGGTCTATGCGGCGAGATGGGCGTGTTCGAGCCGACGTTTTACCGTTGGAAGAAACAGTTCGTCGGCATGGGCGTACCGGAGATCCGTCGGCTGAAGCAGCTGGAGGACGAGAACAGCGAGCTCAAGCGTTTGGTCGCAGACCTGACGCCGGACCGCACCATGCTGCAGGATGTCCTGAAGCAAAAGTGGTGAGGCCCGCCGTTCGCCGCGAGGTCGCCGGTCACCTGCAGGTGGCCTACGACATCAGCGAGCATCGGGTTTGTCAGGCCATCGGCTTCGGCCGTTCGTCCCGGCGCTACAGGAAGCGCTCCGGCCCGCAGAACGCGCTGCGGATGCGGTTGAAGGAGCTTGCCGCCGCACGGGTCCGCCAGATATTCATCTTTATCGGCAGCGACGACTTCAACGGTATCAGTGGGTGACTTCGTTTTCAGAAATCTGGCGGCAGCACAATATTCAACAGCAACGTGAACGGCGATAAGATCGCTAAATTTCAATAAAATTTACTTTGTCAAGAGATCCGCATGCACGTGACTTTATCCTGCAATCTTCAAAAATCCCGGCTTGAGGCCCTCTCGCCGGGCTTAACTTGTTCGCAGGAAGCTCGGCCGCATTCCGTCTAAAGCAATTTCATGTCGGATTTATTCGCCCCGGACTGTCTAAATTCTCGATGACGGTTCCCGTCATACGTCACCAAGATTTCTGCTGTTACGGAGAGCGCGGGGCGAGCGACGATTCGCATCACACACGATCGAGGTCGCGCTGGCAGAACTGCCGCTGGGCTGATCCGGTGACAGTCTGGTGGAATCGCCGACTCATTAAGATCGGCTAGGTTATTGAAATGATTGGCGCACCCGACACGATTCGAACGTGTGACCTTTGCCTTCGGAGGGCAACGCTCTATCCAGCTGAGCTACGGGTGCTGACCGTGGACGATACCTAACCCAAGCCGTGGCCGCGCGCAACAATGTCGTTGGCCATGGGACGTTCGAAGAGTGCCCGGGCGGCCAGGGGATGTCGCCAGGTTGCCGATGTTCGGGAACGATATGGGGCTCGGCGGCAATCAATACCGGCATGAGCAGGTTCCGCCTCCTGTCTGGCCATCCCGTCGGCGCGGTCATCGCAGTCACGCATGGCCGGGCGCATCGTCCGGCCATGCGCGCCTGCCATGACGACGCGGCAGATCGCCATCGCCCGTTCGCTCAGGCAGCCGTTCCCGCGTCGTCCTCTTCAAACGAGGGCATCCGGACCTCCGTCGTCTCGACGATTGAGAGCCGGATCACCGTGGTCTTCGTGGAGCGGGATCGCGAGTTTGCGCTCCGGCTCGCCGATTGCTTCGCCGTGCTCACGCGCGGCGGGGTGGTCGATCGGGGCTCACGGGTGCGCTCAGGCCACGCCACCCTCGACCGGTACGTCACCGTCCGGCACGCTTCCCATCAGATCTCCGAAAGGATCCCTCATGCCGACGCATCACGAGATTCCCGCGACTCCCGACACGATGGTGCTCGGCTATTTCGACGCCGCTCTGCCGCCGGTCCTGGAGATCGAGTCCGGCGATACCGTCACGCTCCATTCGTTTCCGGCCGGCGGAAGGGAATCGCTCCATCCCGACCCGGCCCGGGTGCCGGCCGATTATCTCGCTGCCCTCGATACCCTCGCCACCGGCCCCGGGCCACATTTCGTTACCGGTCCGGTCCATGTCCGCGGGGCCGAACCCGGCGACGTGCTCCAGGTCGATATCCTCGATCTGAAATTCCGCATGGATTGGGGCTTCGTGGCGATCCTGCCCCTGCTCGGCACCCTGCCGGACGAATTCACCGATTACGAGACGATCCATCCCGACATCGATGTCGCCCGCGGCGTCGCGATCCTGCCCTGGGGCGCCGAGTTGCCCCTCGATCCGTTCTTCGGGATCATGGGCACGGCGCCTCCCGCCGCCTGGGGCCGGGTCGGTTCGCCCGTCCCCCGCGCATTCGGCGGAAACATGGACAACAAGGAGCTCAAGGTCGGCACGTCGCTCTATCTGCCCGTCTTCAACCCCGGCGCCGGATTCTATGCCGGTGACGGCCACGGCGTGCAGGGCGACGGCGAGGTCTGCATCACCGCCCTCGAGACGGGGCTTTCGGGCACCTTCCGGCTCACCGTGCGGAAGGATCTCGGCTATGGGTGGCCCTTCGCCGAGACGCCCACCGACCTCATGACGATCGGGTTGCATGAGAGCCTCGACGAGGCCATGCGCCAGGCGGTGCGCGAGATGGTCCGTCACGTCTGCGCACGCAGCGGACTGACCCGCAATCAGGCCTACATGCTGTGCTCGTTGGCCGGCAATCTGCGCATCACGCAGACGGTCGACGGCAACAAGGGCGTCCACATGCTGTTGCCGAAAAGCGCCTTGTCCGTGCCGGGCTGAGCCGCAGATGAGCGCGCCCCTCGAGGTCGGTTCACCGGTCGGGATGTCGCCGCCGGCGCGCTCCCGTCGTATGGCCGACGGGAGGAGCCGCGCGCCTACCCCTTCCCCTCCACCACGTCCGATTTGTGCGGGCGCAGTTCCGGAGCGCCCTGGTCGATTTCGGCCTCCACGGGGGCCGAGCGGCTTTCCACGCGGGTGCTGTCGACGAAGATGCGCGCTTCGCCCTCCTTCAGCCCGAGGCTGCGCAGGGCGTAGAGCGTCATCCCGTAGGCGAGTTCGCGCTCGGCCATGAGGACGAGGCCGACGCGCTGCTCCTCGAAATAGTGGCGCTCGCCATCGTTGTGGGTGCGCACCAGCGTGTCGATGCCGGGATTGGCCTCGCGGGCGAGTTCGACGAGGCGCCGCGCCGTATGCGGTTCGGGCGACGCGATCACGATGAGCTTCGCCTGTCCGATATCGGCGGCTTCGAGGATGCCGGGCGCGGTGGCGTCCCCGAACACCGCCTCGACGCCGTCCTTGCGCAGGTCGAGGACGCGGCGGCGGTCGCGGTCGATCACGAGGTAGGGCATGTCCCAGGTGGCGAAGGCGTTGGCGATGGTGCTGCCGACACGGCCGTAGCCGATGACGATGGCGTGGCCGCGATGGGGTTTGGCCTCCTCGGTGACGGCCATCGCCGCAGCACCTCGCCGCTCGAACCGTGCGGCGAGGTCCGGCCGCTCGGCGAAGAAGCGCGTCGCCCGGTCGGCCAGCACGAAGAACAGCGGGTTGAGGGTGATGGAGAGGATGGCGCCGCCGAGGATGAGATCGCGCCCCTCGGTGGGGAGCAGCTTCAGCGAGAGCCCGAGGCTGACGAGGATGAACGAGAACTCGCCGATCTGCGCCAGACTTGCCGCGATGGTGAGGGCCGTGCCGATGGGATGCTTGAAGGCCAGCACGATGGCCACGGCGGCAAGCGATTTGCCGAGGAGGATGATGCCGAGGACGGCGAGGACCGAGAGCGGTTCGCGCAGGAGGATGCCGGGGTCGAACAGCATGCCCACGGAGACGAAGAACAGAACCGCGAAGGCATCCTGCAGCGGCAGGGAATCGGCGGCCGCCTGATGGCTGAGGTCGGATTCGGCCAGCACCATACCGGCGAAGAAGGCGCCCAGCGCGAAGGAGACCCCGAAGAGCTCAGCCGATCCAAAGGCGATGCCCAGCGCCAAGGCGAGGACCGCCAGGGTGAAGAGCTCACGCGAGCCGGTGCGGGCCGCCTGATCGAGGAGCCAGGGTACCACGCGGCGCCCGCCCACCAGCATCACCAGGGCGAACACCGCGACCTTGGCCAGCGTCAGCGCCAGGGTGAGCCAGATGTTGCCGTCGGCGACATGGTGGGCCGCGCCGTCGCTGGTTCCCCCGAGGGACGGCGCGAGGGCGGGGAGCAGGACCAAGGCGAGGACCATGGCGAGATCCTCGACGATGAGCCACCCCACCGCGATGCGGCCCTTGTCGCTGTCGAGGAGCCGACGCTCCTCCAGCGCCCGCAGCAGCACCACCGTGCTCGCCACCGACAAGGCGAGGCCGAAGACGAGGCCGGCACCGATCCCCCAGCCCCAGAGATGCGCCAGCAGGCCGCCCATGGCGGTGGCGGCCACGATCTGCACGATGGCCCCCGGCAGGGCGATGGTGCGCACCGCCATCAGGTCCTTGATCGAGAAGTGCAAGCCAACGCCGAACATCAGCAGGATCACGCCGATCTCGGCGAGCTGGCTCGCGAGCTGGCTGTTGCCGACGAAGCCGGGGGTGTACGGCCCCACGAGCACGCCGGCGAGGAGATAACCGACCAGGGGAGGCAGCCGCAGGCGTTGGGCCAACATCCCGCAGGCGAAGGCCAGCACGAGACCGAGGGCGATGATGGCGATCAGCTCTGTCGCGTGCGGCACGGGGCGGTCGTGTCCTCGTTTGGAAAATTTCGCGAAAACGGTGAGGGCAACGGCGGCCGAGGGCAAGCGCCGAATGGCGGCTCGTAACCGCAGACGGGTTGGCAGTCCGTGCCTGGGAGCACGCACCGTGCCGAACGGCGCTCCGGCGGTTCCCCCGCGGTCTTCTCTGTACGCTGTAAGACCGTTCTATGCCCTGACGGACCGTCAGGAGCGCGGCATGAAACCCTCCGCGTGCCGGACGGTTGTCGAAGGGAATTGTATTCACTTTCCGCCCCACAGGACGAACCGCCGATGGCCGAACCACATCACGAACCGGCGGGAGCGGCGGACCCTGAACGAGCGGGCTCCACCCTATGGACGCTGGGGCTCGTGACCGCGCTCGTCGGTCTCGTCGTCCTGCCGAGGAAGGGCGCGCGGCCATCCTCGGCCGGGTCGTTGTCGGACCCGTCTCCATCCGCCCCGCGTACGAGCGAGCCCTCCCCCTCCCATGAGGGAAGGGACGCCAAGCACGTCGCCAGGATGGAGACCGAACGCGGGCGGCAGGCATCCAAGCCCTCGGAAATCCCGGCCAAGGGCTGGAAGGACATCGGCCTGCGGGTCTTCCACGATGTCGGCGAGAACAACCTCGTCTCGGTAGCCGCCGGCGTGACTTTCTACGTCCTCCTGGCGATCTTCCCGGCCATTGCTGCCTTGGTCGCCTGCTACGGGCTGGTGGCGGAAGTCGCGACCATCAACGATCACCTCCAGAATCTCCAGGGCGTGATCCCGTCCGGCGCCCTCGACATCGTCGGCGAGCAGGTGAAGCGCATCGCGGAGAAGGGTGACACCACCCTGGGCCTGACCTTCTTCACCGGCCTCGGCCTCTCGATCTGGAGCGCCAATGGCGGGATGAAGGCGGTCTTCCAGGCCCTCAACATCGTCTACGAGGAGCGTGAGACCCGGAACTTCTTCTGGCTCAACCTGCGCTCCCTCGCCTTCACCGCGGGCGCCCTGCTCTTCATCGTCCTGGCGCTGGTGGCCATCGTCGTGGTGCCGGCGGTGATCAACGTCGTCGGTCTCAGCGCGGAGGCCTGGTACATCTCGCTCCTGCGCTGGCCGGTGCTGCTGCTGGCGGTGCTCGCCGGTCTCGCCCTGCTCTACCGCTACGGTCCGAGCCGGGATGCGCCGCGCTGGCGCTGGGTCACCTGGGGCAGCGCCATCGCCGGCGTGCTCTGGCTCGCGGGCTCGCTGGGCTTCTCCTGGTACGTCTCCAATTTCGGCAAGTACAACGAGACCTATGGCTCCCTCGGTGCCGTCGTCGGCTTCATGACCTGGATCTGGATCTCGACCACGATCGTGCTGCTCGGCGCCGAGATCAACGCCGAGATGGAGCACCAGACCGAGATCGACACCACGGTGGGACGGGAACAGCCGCTCGGCACCCGCGACGCCCGCATGGCCGACACGGTGGGCGCCGCGCGCTGAGCGGCGCCCACCGTGTCTCCTCGCCCGGATCAGCCCTTGTAGCTGATCCGGTAGACGATGCCGTGCTGGTCGTCGCCAAGGAAAAGGCTTCCATCCTTGGCCACCGCCAGACCGAACGGCCGGGCGAAGCGCGACCAGCCGCTCGGGCCGCCCTCGGTGAGGAAGCCCGACACGAACGGGGTGATCGACGTCGGACGCCCCTTCTCGAAATGCACGCGCAGAACCTCGTAGCCGCTCGGCGGCTTGCGGTTCCAAGAGCCGTGCATGGTGACGAAGGCGTCGCCCTTGTATTCGGCCGGGAACTGCGCGCCGTCGTAGAAGGTGAACTGCATCGAGGAGGCGTGCGCCGTCCAAGTGAGCACCGGCCGTTCGCTGTCCTTGTCCCACTGCTCCAGGGAGCTTTTGGGGACCTCGCGATAGAGGTTCTTCATGCCGGCGCCGAAGATGTAGGGCCAGCCGTATTTCTTGCCCGGCTCGATCCGGTTCAGCTCCTCCGGCGTCTCGTTGTCTCCGAGCCAGTCGACGCCGTCGTCCCAGCCGTAGAGGGCCTTCGTCCCCGGCTCCCAGGCAAAACCGATGGTGTTGCGAAGTCCAGAGGCGACGATTTCCCGGCCCGACCCGTCCGGCTTCATCCGTACCATCGTGGCGTTCTCGGGGTTGCGCTCCTCGCATTCGTTGCAGGTGGAACCGAGGCTGGCATAGAGCCAGCCGTCCGGCCCGAAGCCGATGGTGCGGTTCGGGTGCTGGCCGGCATCGGGCAAGTCGGAGACGAGCCTCGTCTCCGGTCCGAGGCTGGAGTCCGCCTTCATCGGCGCGGAGAAGATCTCCTTCACCGTCACGTAGAACAGGGTGCCGTCATGGACGGCGAGGCCGTGCACGTCCGGCTTCTTCAGGACGACCTGCCGCTTTGACGCGTCGGCCGCGTCGATCCGGGTGACCGTGCCGGCATCGCGGTCGCTGACATAGAGCGCCCCGTCGGGGGACACGACGATGACGCGCGGCGCGCCGAGATCGCGTGCGAAGGCCTCAATTCTGAACCCTGCGGGGAGTTTCAGGGCGGCGATCCGCTCCGGTGTCGCCTCGAGTGGCGCGGCCTTGACCACATGGGCTTCGATCGTCGCGGTGCCGGGATTCTGGAGCGCCTGAGCGAGGACCGGCAGCGGGGCGGCGGAGAGGGCGAGGGTCAGGGCGAGATGCGCCGGGCGGCGGATCTGAATCATGTGGGACACTATCCGGGGCTATGAGGAATGCATCGGGAACGCGGCCCCGGAATCGGCTGTTCCGGCACGCGACACTTGCACTCGTTCTCTCGCGCGACCGCTCGCAGCCTCTTCAGCAAAGCCCGGTCTTGCGCTATCGTCGTCGCATGGATTCTAGGACGGCCATCGATATCCTTCGTGCGCATGAAGGCGAGTTGCAGCGGCGCGGCGTTCGTCACGCCGCTCTATTCGGCTCTGTCGCGCGCGGAGAGAGCCATGCCGGAAGCGATATCGATGTGATGATCGAAATCGACGAGACGACGATCCGCAGCGTTTACGATTATGTCGGCGTGATCGACTTCATCGGCGAGCTTTTCCCGATCTCCGTCGACGTGTCCAACAAGGACATGCTCAAGCCGCATGTTCGCCCTGCGGCGGAACGCGACGCCATCCATGCTTTCTGAGCGCGGCCGACGCGCGCTTCTCGGGATCGTGGAGAGCATCGAGGCGGCACAGGATTTCGTCGTCGGATTGCGCCTCGATGAGTTTTCGACCGACCGGCGTAATCTTTATGCCGTCACGCGCTGTCTGGAGATCGTCTCCGAGGCGAGCCGCCGCGTCGATGCGGGGACGCGAGAACGGCATCCGCACATCGCTTGGCGGCAGATCGCCAACGCAGGCAATGTTTATCGCCACGAATACGATATCGTATCGCCCGGCATGATCTGGCGGACCGTCCAGGAGGATCTCCCGGACCTCCTGATCGTCTGCAGGGCCGAGCTGACGCGATCGCCCGGCGGGTCATGACGTGTCCGGCGACCACCTTCCCTTTCTTCGACACGATTGCGCAATGACCAGCACGCCGACTTCTCCCTCCGCCCCCGTCGGCCCCGGCGATCAGATCATCCTGGTGGACGGGTCATCCTTCATTTTTCGGGCCTATTTCCAGTCGATCAACCAGGACCAGAAGTACAACACCCGCCCCTCGGACGGCCTGCCCACGGGGGCGGTCCGGTTGTTCTGCACCAAGATCGCCCAGTTCGTTCAGGACGGGGCGGCGGGGATCAAGCCGACGCATCTGGCCATCGTGTTCGACAAGTCCGAGGGCTCGTTCCGCAAGGAGCTCTTCCCCGACTACAAGGGCCACCGCCCCGACGCGCCCGACGACCTCAAGCGCCAGATGCCGCTGATGCGCGAGGCGGTGCGCGCCTTCGGCCTCCAACCCATCGAGTTGGAGCGCTACGAGGCCGACGACCTCATCGCCACCTATTCGCGCCAGGCCGAAGCGCGGGGCGCCGGCGTCATCATCGTGTCCTCCGACAAGGACCTGATGCAGCTCGTCGGGCCGCTGGTGCGGTTCTACGATTTCGAATCCGGCGTGAAGGGCAAGCCCGGCCACCGGCCCGAGCGCAACCTCGACCTCGACGCCATCATCGCCAAATGGGAAGGCCTGCAGCCGAACCAGATCGGCGACGCCCTGGCACTCATCGGCGACACGTCCGACAACGTGCCCGGCGTGCCCGGCATCGGACTCAAGACGGCCGCCGCGCTCATCAAGGAATACGGCAGCCTCGACGCGCTGCTGGAACGGGCGGGCGAGATCAAGCAGCCCAAGCGCCGCGAGACGCTTCTGGCCAGTATCGACCAAGCGAAGCTCTCGCGCCGGCTGGTGGCGCTCGTCGAGGACGTGCCGCTCCCCGTGGCCCTCGACGACCTGCGCCTGCCGGCCCCCGACCCGCAGAAGCTCGTGGGCTTCCTGAAGGCGATGGAGTTCAACACCCTCACCCGCCGCATCGCCTCAATGCTGCATGTGGACCCCGAGGCGGTGAAGCCCGACCCTGCCCTGCTGCCGGGCTCGGACGGGGCCGAGGCGCCGCCGTTCGAGGGAGGGGCTGGGAGCGGCGAGGTCGACCCCTTCGCCGATCTGAACCTGCCGGAGGGCGAAGCGAAGCCGCGCGGCCCCTCCGAACCGACGCCCTCCGGCCTCGTCGCGACCCGTGCGGCGGAGGGGACGAACCCCATCGACACCACGGGTTACGAGACGATCACCAGCCTCGCTCAGTTGGAGGCCTGGATCGCCGAGGCGCGCGACGCCGGGGTGGTGGCGGTGGATACCGAGACCGACTCCCTCGACGCCAACAACGCCGCCCTCGTCGGAGTCTCCCTGGCGGTGGCACCGGGGCGGGCGGCCTACATCCCCCTCGCCCATCTGGAGCCGGTGGCGGCGTCCGAGGCGAGCGACCTGTTCGGCGATGCCAAGGCGGCCACGGGGCAGTTCAGCCCCGTCGGCGGCCAGATCCCGATCGATGCCGCCCTGACGGCCTTGAAGCCGCTCCTCGAAGACCCGGGCGTCCTCAAGGTCGGACAGAACATCAAGTACGACTGGCTGGTGTTCCGGCGCCAGAGCGTCGCCATCGAGATCGCGCCGTTCGACGACACGATGCTGATCTCCTACGTGCTCGATGCCGGCAAGGGCGGGCACGGTATGGACGAACTCGCCCGCCGCCATCTCGGCCACCAGCCGATCAGCTTCTCAGACGTGGCCGGCACCGGCAAGGGCAAGATCACCTTCGACAAAGTGCCCCTCGACAAGGCCACCGCCTACGCCGCCGAGGACGCGGACGTGACCTTGCGCCTGTGGCGGATGATGAAGCCCCGCCTCGTCGCCGAGCGCCGGGTGACGGTCTACGAGACCCTGGAGCGCCCCCTCATCCCGGTCATCGCCCGGATGGAAGCGGCGGGCATCCGTGTCGACCGCAACATGCTGAGCCGGCTCTCGGGCGATTTCTCGCAGATCCTGGTGCGGCTGGAGGAGGAGATCCAGGAAGATTCCGGCGAGCGCTTCCAGGTTTCCTCGCCGAAGCAGATCGGCGACATCCTGTTCGGCAAGATGGGCCTGCCCGGCGCCAAGAAGACGCCGTCCGGCCAATGGGCCACGCCCGCGACCCTGCTGGAGGAACTCGCCCAGGCGGGCCACGAACTGCCGAAGAAGATTCTGGAATGGCGCCAGCTCGCCAAGCTGAAATCCACCTACACGGATTCGCTGCAGCAGCACGCCGACCGGGAGACCGACCGGGTCCACACCTCGTTTTCTCTGGCCGCCACCACCACCGGCCGGCTCTCCTCTTCGGAGCCGAACCTGCAGAACATCCCGATCCGCACCGAGGAGGGCCGGCGCATCCGCCGCGCCTTCGTGGCGCCGGAGGGCAGGAAGCTGATCTCCGCCGATTACAGCCAGATCGAGCTGCGCATCCTGGCTCACATCGCCGACATCCCGCAGCTGCGCCAGGCCTTCGAGGACGGCGTGGACATCCATGCCGCCACCGCCAGCGCCATGTTCGGCGTGCCCTTGAAAGAGATGACCTCGGACCTGCGCCGGCGCGCCAAGACGATCAATTTCGGCATCATCTATGGCATCTCGGCCTTCGGTCTCGCCGACCGCCTCGGCATCGGCCGCGAGGAGGCCTCGGCCTTCATCAAGCAGTATTTCGAGCGCTTCCCTGGCATCCGCGCCTATATCGACGACACCAAGAAGCTCTGCCGCGATCTGGGCTACGTCACCACCCTGTTCGGCCGCGTCTGCCACTATCCGCAGATCCGCTCCAACAACCCGAACGAGCGCGCCTCGGTGGAGCGCCAGGCCATCAACGCCCCGATCCAGGGCTCGGCCGCCGACATCATCCGCCGGGCCATGACCCGGATGGAAGCGGCGCTGCGGGCGGAAAAACTCAACGTGACCATGCTGCTGCAGGTGCACGACGAACTGGTGTTCGAGGCCCCCGAGGACGAGGTGGAGAAGGCCCTCCCCGTCATCCGCCGGGTGATGGTCGAGGCGCCCTCCCCGGCGCTGACCCTACGCGTGCCGCTGGTGGTGGAGGCGCAGGCGGCGGGGAACTGGGAGGAGGCGCATTGAGCGTTGTGCTGCTCTCTCACCTTTTATCCCAAGGCGGCGGCCTCCAGTTCGCTCAGCGTGTTCTGGAGCCCTCCTTCGAGGCCCGCTACCGCGGGCACCTCAGGATGAGGTGATTGGGTAGGAGTTCGGGATGGCCGCCTTCGTCTACATCCTGCGCTGTGCCGACGGCAGTTACTACGTCGGATCGGCTCGCGGTGAGACCCTGGGCAAGCGGCTCGGCGAGCATCACGCCGGGACGTTCCAGGGTTACACGAGCAAGCGCCGTCCCGTGGTTCTTGTCTACGCCGAGGAGTTCGAACGGATCACCGAGGCGATTGCCTTCGAGCGTCAGGTAAAAGGCTAGAGCCGGGCGAAGAAGGAAGCGCTCATCGCCAGTGATTGGGTCGCGTTAAAGTACCTTTCGAAACGTCCCGCCGCTCAACATTTGCCCAACCCACCCGCCTCATCCTGAGGTGCCGGAGCGTAGCGGAGGCCTCGAAGGAGGCTTCCAGAAACCACTGCGATCCCTGGCCCGCTCCTTCTAGGCCGCTTCGCGGTGCCTCACGACGAGGTGATCGGGTGGGAGGGCTCACGATAGCCATGTCACAAATAGGTGAAGCATGGCGCACCGCACCACAGCCATGCCCTCCAAGCAGGAACCGCCACGTTAACGAAACGTTCATGCCGGACGAAACGTTCGTTCAACCAAGCGCCGTAAAGGCGTGTGAGGACAACCTCCGCCATGATCAACACCAAGCTTCTCGCCGCCCTCGGCTTCACCGTCGCGGCGATCACGACCCCGGCCCTCGCGCAGGAGCCCCTCGGTATCCGTGTCGCTCCCCAGTTCGACGCCAACGCCCCCGAGGCCCGCGACACCTCCTCGTTCCGCGCCGCCGCCCTGCGCTCGGATGCCGTGAGCATCGAGTCGAGCCGCATCGCCCTGGAGCGCTCGCGCAACCCGAACGTCCGCAACTACGCCAAGAACGTGCTGGTCGAGCGTGAGGCCACCACCAAGGCGCTGCTGCCAGAGGGTACCTCGCTGACGGCCGGCGGCACGGTCGTGTCCGATTCCCAGCCCTTCGAGACCCGCTTCGACAATCCCGTCGGCGTCGTGCTGGCACCGGTGACCATCTCGGCCGGCATCGCCTCGAAGATCGTCGGCGGCGTCCTCGGCGGCGTCGGCATCATCGACAACACCCCCGGTGAGCCCGGCCGCCGCGTCGCCATCGGCCCGGACGGTCAGGCCCGGATCGACCGCCTGAAGAATGCCCGCACCGGCCGTGAGTTCGACCGCACCTTCGTGCAGCAGCAGGCCCGCTCGGATGCCCGCACCCTCGGCCTCTACGAGTCCTACTCGCGCAACGGCGACAACGCCCAGGGCCGCGAATTCGCCAACCAGGCGCTCCCCTACATCGCCAACCAGCACGGCCACTCGGCCGTCCTCGCCGACCGTATCGGCGGCTGAATCGTTCACTCGTGAAACAGGAAAGGGCCGCCCCAATGGGGCGGCCCTTTTCGTTTGCGCCCAATCCACCCTCTTCCACAGAGGGGAGAAGGTGGATTGGGCGACCTCTCCGGAGATGGCGCTCCCCTCTCCCGCCCCGCTTCGCGGTCCACCCTCCCCCGCATAGGGGGAAGGGAAACCGTTCCGTCACACCGTCTGCTGCTCGACCTCGTCTTCGGGACGCGTGCCCCGGCGCCGGCGGGCGCCGCGATCGAGGAGCGAGCGGCCCAGGGCGCGGAACGGCGCGGTGAGGCGGCGGGCGTCTTCGGCGCGCTCCATGAAGCGCTCGCCGTTGCGGATCTCCTTGTCGAGCCGGGCCATGGTGCGGGCGAGGGCCGGATCGTCGTCGTCGAGCCAGACTTCCACCGTGCGGGCGAAGGCGATGACCACGCCCTGAAGCTTGATCCGGCCGAGCGGCCCCTCGGTGTCGATGCCGGCGGCCGCCAGCATGAAACGGTGGGAGTTCAGCGCCACACCGTTCAGGGCGACAAGGGAAAGCGGATCGCCACGCAACGCATAGGAAATCCGGCGCAGGGCGTCCTTGTAGGGCGTCATCGCGTCGAGCCGGCGCATGAGCACGTCGAACAGACGCTCGCGGGTGGGCTCCTCGGCGAGGTCGGAGGAATCGCCCTCCAACACCTTGCGGTCGATGATCCGCGACAGGCCGCCGAGCACGGCCCCCTTGGAGGGGAATAGCTCTCGGAACTCGGCCAGCGACAGGCCGGCCTCACGGGCGATGTCGCCGATCTCGATGTCGTTCCAGGGCTGCACGGCGGCGAGCCGCATCAGGGCCTCGACGGCGGCCTCGCGCGGGGATTGCCGCGGGGCAGCGACGGCGATGTCGGTCCCAGCGGTCTCGTCACCGCCCTTGGGCTTCGCACCTGTGGTGTTTGCCATGGTCGTTCGATCCTCGTGTCTGTTCCCTACCATGTAGGTTGCGCAGGCGGATCGGTTAGGGGCGGCTCAGCCGGAGAGCTCGCCGGCCCGCACCGCCGCCGCGGCGACCGCCTCACGCATCAGGTCCGGCACGCCGCCATCGCGCATGAGCACGGCCAGCGCCGCCGCCGTGGTGCCGCCGGGCGAGGTCACGTCGCGCCGCAACTGCCCCGCCTCGTAGGGACTGGCGGACAGAAGCGCCCCTGCCCCCGCCACCGTGGCACGGGCGAGCCGGGCGGCCATGTCGGCGGGCAAGCCGGCGGCCACGCCCGCCTCCGCCATGGCCTCGGCCAGGAGGAAGACGTAGGCCGGGCCGGAGCCGGACAAAGCCGTCAGAGCGTCGATGAGCGCCTCGTCGTCGAGCCATTCCACCGCGCCGACGCCCTTCAGCAGCGCATCGGCCTGGGCACGCTGATCGGGGGATACGTCGGCGCTCGCCACCGCTCCGGTGACGCCGCGCCCGATGCTCGCGGGCAGGTTCGGCATCGCGCGGACGATGGCGCGGGCGGAGGGCAGGCGGCGGCGCAGGTCGGCGATGGTCTTGCCCGCCAGGATCGAGACCACCAGCGTGTGGGGTGCGATCAACCCGTCGAGGAGGCCTGCCGCGCCCTCCAGCCCCTGCGGCTTGATCGCGAGGATCAGCGCATCGTTCGCCGGTACGTCGCCGGGGTTCAGGGCGATGCCGTGGCTCTCGCAGAGCCGCACCATCTCGGGCGAGGCCTGCGGATCGACGACGCAGGTCCTGGCTGCATCGAGACCGCCCGCGAGCCAGCCCGCCAGCATCGCACCGCCCATCTTGCCCGCCCCCACCAGGGTGAGGGACGCGGGGAGAGTGGAGGAAGACGGGATGCTCACGCCTCGCCTTCGGTCTCGAACAGGACCGCATCCAGGGATTCGCGAGCGGACTTGCCCGCCCAGAGCACGAACTGGAACGCCTGATAGTAGCGCTCACAGGCATCGACAGCGGATTTCAGCATCATCGCGCACTGGCTCTGGGTCGGCGCGGCGCCGTCCGTGAGCAGCAGCGAGTGCCGGAACATCACCACGCTGTCGGTGGACCACAGGTCGAAATGGCCGACCCAGAGCTGCTCGTTGACGAGGGAAATGAGGGTGAGGATCTCGGTGCGGCGATGCGCCGGCACCTTCAGGTCGAAGGCGCTGGCCACGTGCAGGGCCTCCACGTCCTCGATCCAGGTGAAGGCGACATGGTAGTCGGACCAGCGGCCGGCCACGGCCACCGACATCTCGTCGGTCTCGGCCCGGTCGAAGATCCAGTCGCGAAGGGAGGCGAGCCGCTCGACGATGTCGAGGGGGTGCTCGTTCCGGTCGAGGCCTTCGATGTGGAGTTGGGTCATAGCGGTCCAGGTTGGCGTCCCGGGAGGGGCGCCGATAATGGTGAACGACAATCGATCCCGCTTACGAGTCACCGTTCCCAAGCTGAATCCCCACATAGGCAAGGCAGAGCTTGGTCGGCGAGAAGTTTAAGGGTCGAAGGTCGGGTCCGGGGGCGAAGCGAATCAGTGCTTCACTCACTATAGACCGTGGCGGACTCGCGTTTCAAAGCGCTCGGGAGAAGCGGTGAACAGGAAAGCGGATTTCCACCATTCCTTCCTGTGCACAAGCTTGAACCCGAGCGGCGCGTCCGAATCAGACCGGCGTAGCGGGCGCAGGCGGCGTATCCTGCGTACCGAGCCGGCCCTCGAGCGCCGAGACGCGGGCGGCGAGGGCATCGTTCTGGCTGCGCAGCGCCGAGACGAGATCGCGCAGGACGTCCACCTCTTCGCGCGACGCGATGTCCATGTCGCGGATCAGGCGCTCCACCTGCGCCTTGAAAACCGTCTCCGCCTCGCGCTTCACCCCCTGCGCCGCGCCGGCGGCGTCGGTCATCAGCCGGGCGAAATCGTCGAACAACCGGTTCGAACCGCGGCCCGTGCCGTCCTTAGAGCCTTGCATCGTCGTCTCCCGAGATCGAGGCCCGCGTCGGACATCGCGCCGGCACCTGAGAGGGTGAAATAAGAATCGACGGCCCGCGAGGCAATCCGATCCCCCGCCTCGGGGCTGAGGAATCGACGGACGGACGAGCCGAAGCCCCATTCCGGTGGCCAGGATGACACCGCAAAGCCGCCGCCTTGCTCGGCGACGATCCGCTTCAATCGCATACCGATCCCCATCGAGGACATGCATGGTCAGGCGACGCGAATTCACCCTCGGCGCGGCCGCCTGGGCCGCGGGGAAGTGGTTCGGCGCGGGAGGCCCAGCCCTGGCGGAGGGGGCGTTCCGCCGGGATCTCGCCGGCCGGTTCGCATCGATCGAGGAGGCGAGCGGCGGGCGGCTCGGGATCGGTCTTCTCGATACCGGCAGCGGCGCCCATGCGGCGCATCGCGGGGACGAGCACTTCCCCCTGTGCAGCACGTTCAAGGTCCTCGCCGCCGGCGCGGTGCTGGCGAGGGTGGACCGGGGCGAGGACCGCCTCGACCGGCGCCTGCGCTACGAACCGCGCGAGGTCGTGCCGTATTCGCCCGTGAGCGGGCCGAGGGCGGGGGGCGAGGGCATGACCATCGCCGAGCTCTGCGAAGCGGCCGTCACGCTCAGCGACAACACCGCCGCCAACCTGCTCCTCGGGACGATGGGTGGCCCGGCCGGGCTCACCGGTCATATCCGTGGTTTCGGCGATGCGACGACCCGGCTCGACCGTACCGAGCCGGACCTTAACGAGGCCGCCTCCGGCGATCCGCGCGACACCACCACCCCGTTGGCCATGGCGGAGACGCTCCGGCGCCTCGTCCTCGCGGACGCGCTTTCGCCCGCCTCGCGCGCCCTCATCACCGCCTGGCTCGTCGGCTGCCGCACCGGCGATGCGCGCCTGCGCGCCGGCCTGCCGAAGGACTGGCGCATCGGCGACAAGACCGGATCGGGAGAGAACGACACCGCCAACGACGTCGCCGTGATCTGGCCGCCGCGCCGGGCGCCCCTCGTCCTGACGGTCTACCTGACCGGGGCGAGGACGTCGCCGGAGGCCCGCAGCGCCACCATCGCGTCGGTGGCCCGGGCCGTCGCCGCCTCCGCGTAAGAGTGCCTCACAAAACTCCCGATCACGGTCGGTTCTCGCTCCAAGCACGACAGCGCAGCGAGAGTTTCGTGGGAGACACTAATCGTCCCTTAAGCGCCGATCTGCCAAGCTCGACCGAAGAACGGAGGGAGTGACGATGATCCGGTCGGCCTCGCTGCCGCATCCTCGTTGCGCGGGAGGGGCGGATGATGAGCAGGGGCCGCGGATATCGCGTCGGCATCGCGCACAAGAGGGCCGGGGAATCGAGGATCGCCTCGCATGTCGCATTCGGGATCGTCGCCTTGAGCTTCGCCGCGCACCCGGCCCATGCCGCCGACAGGCCGGATTACGACGGCTTCCGCCAAGGCACATATCTCTCCTACCTCAACGCACTGGAGGATGGCGCCGAGATGACGCGCTCGCCGCGACTTGGCCTGTCCTTCGGGGGAGAGGTGCGCCCCGTGCTGATGGATACCGGTTCCACCGGAATCGTGGTCTCGGCGAGCCGCATCCCCGGCTTCGACGCGATGCCGTCCCGGCCGGGGCGGCTGACCTACAGCAGTTCCGGGCGGATCATGATCGGGCGCTGGGTGACGCTGCCCGTCACGCTCGTCGGCGGCAACGGGGCCAGCGTGACTACCGCGCCCCTCCCCGTCCTGGCGGTCACCGAGATTGCGTGCACGGACAATGCCCGCGCCTGCACGCCGGAGACGATGCCCGAGCATGTCGCCATGTTGGGCATCGGCTTCGGACGGGAGGGCGACGCGCAGAGCCAGAGCACGCCCGACACCAACCCTCTCCTCAACCTCGCGCCCGAGGGCCGGGGGCCTGCCCGGCGTGGCTACGTGGTGACGCGGGCGGGAATCCATGCGGGCCTCACCGGAGCCAATACGCGCGGCGACATCCGCTTCGTGAAGCTCGATCCGCACCCTGACATTTCCGGCGAATGGCAGGGCGTACCCGTCTGCATCGCGGTGGACGGCCAAGCCCCCGGCGCCTGCGGCCGGGCGCTCGTCGATACCGGCGTCTCGGTGATGTACCTGACCTTGCCGACAGGGGCCGTGAACGGTGCCGTCACTCCCGATGACGACGGTCGAAGCCAGTTCCTGCCCGGCACCCGCCTCGGCTTCGTCTTCCCCGGCCGAGGCTCCGAACCGGCCGCGGAATACGACATCGTCATCGGCGACGAGTCCCCGCTTTCGCCGGGCAAGGTGACCCTCAATACCCGTCGCCCGGAGCCCTTCGTGAACACAGGCCTGCGCTTCCTCAACGGCTTCGACGTGCTCTACGACGCCGATGGCGGGTATTTCGGGTTTCGCAGGCGGTAGAGGCGGCGCGGACGCACTCTTGCGGCCGACGACATTTGCCGAACGTGTCTCGGATACGGGACCGAAACAGACGTTTACAATTCTGGTCTCGCGATCCCCTTCGAATCCCTCCGCCGACGCGCCATAAACGGCCCCCGGATGGACGAGACATGACGCAGACGAATTCCGCCACGCCGCATATCCTCGTGGTCGAGGACGACCGCGAGATCAGCGCCCTGGTGGCGCGCTATCTTCGCGCCAACGAGTGCCGGGTGAGTCTCGCCGGGGACGGGCGCGAGATGGACAAGGCACTGGCGGATGCGCGCGTCGACCTCATCGTCCTCGACCTGATGCTGCCGGGCGAGGACGGGCTGAGCCTGTGCCGGCGCCTGCGGGCCGGGTCCTCGATCCCGATCCTGATGCTCACCGCCAAGGCCGAGGAGATCGACCGGATCGTCGGCCTCGAGATCGGTGCGGACGATTACCTCGCCAAGCCCTTCAACCCGCGCGAGCTCCTCGCCCGCATCCGCGCGATCCTGCGGCGGGGCGCGACCACGGAGGCCGCCGGCGACGACGGCGCCCGCCGGCTGCGCTTCCTCGACTGGACCCTCGACGTCTCCCTGCGCCAGCTGCTCAGTCCGGACGAGGCCCGCATCACCATTACGGGTGCGGAGTTCGACCTCCTCCACGCGCTCTGTCTCAGGCCGGGCCGGGTGCTCTCGCGCGATCAGCTCCTCGACCTGACGCAGGGGCGTGCCGCCGGCCCGTTCGAGCGCAGCATCGACGTCCTCATCAGCCGCATCCGCCAGAAGATCGAGGCCGACCCCCGCAATCCCGAGATCATCCGAACCATCCGCTCGGGCGGCTACCTGTTCACCCCGGCGGTGACCCGCTCGTGAGCACCGAGGGGAACGGCCGCTGGCGCCGCCTCGTCGGCACCCCGCCCCGCAGCATCGCCGGCCAGATCGCGGTCCTCAGCGTGGCCGCCATCGTCGTCAGCCACGCGGTGGCGACCCTCGCCTTCTTCCTGCTGCGCGAGCCCTGGCGTCCGGAGAACCATCCGGGCGTGGCCGCGACCCGGCTGGCCACCATCGTGCGCCTCCTCGACGTCGCTCCGCCCGGGGACCGGGCGAGCCTGCTGCGGGACGCGGCGCTGGGCCTGCCCTCCCTCCGGATCGAACCGGCACCGGCGACCTCCGAGCCCCCGGCCGCGACGCCCGCCGCCTCCGGGGGCGGGCGGCCGGATCATCCCATGGTCCAGCGCATGCGCGAGGGGGCCGGCCGCCCGCTCGTCGTCACCGATCTGTCTCCGCCGGGCCGGAGGGAGCCGGGGAGCGGCATCCGCATCGGCATTCTGACGCCCTCGGGGGCGAGCCTGCGGGCCACCCTGCCGGACGACGACCGACCGCCCTTCGGCCCCGGCCCGATCGTGTTCACCTTCGTCCTCCTCGGCATCACCCTGTCGCTCATGTCGATCTGGGCGACGCGGGCCCTGACCGCGCCGCTGGCGAAGCTCGCCGAGGCCGCCGACGCCTTCGGCACGGGCATGAACCTCGTGGCCCTGCCCCGGAACGGGCCGAAGGAGGTGGCGGCGGTCTCGCGCGCCCTCGACACCATGCGCGGGCGCGTCCGCCGCCTGATCGACGACCGGACCCAGATGCTGGCGGCGATCAGCCACGACCTGCGGACCCCCATCACCCGCCTGCGCCTGCGGGCCGAGTTCATCGAGGACGACCACGCCCGCACCATGACCCTGCGCGACCTCGACCAGATGAACGGATTGGTGGAAGCCGCCCTGTCCTTCATCCGGGACGGCCAGTCGGGCGGCGCGCACAGCCTCGTCGACCTCGCCTCTTTGGTCCAGACCGTGTGCGACGGCTTCACCGATGTGGGCGCCGACGTGCGCCTGGAACAGACGCGCCACGTCCTCGTGCGCGGCCGGGCGGACGATCTGCAGCGGGCCATCGTCAACCTCGTCGACAATGCGGTGAAGTATGGCGGCTCGGCGCGCCTGACGATGCATCCATCCGAACAGGGCGTGGCGCTGGAAGTGTCCGACGACGGCCCCGGCATCCCCGAGGCCGAGCGCGACGCCATGGTGCAGCCCTTCGTGCGCGGGGACCGGACTCGCAACCTCGACGAGGCCAGCGGCTTCGGCCTCGGCCTGTCGATCGTGCTCGCCATCGTGGAGGGGCATGGCGGACGGCTCAGCCTGTCGAACAAGGCGCCCCGCGGCCTCGTGGCCCGCATCGACCTGCCCCTCGCCGTCGCTCAAGGAACGCCGCCGTGCGCGGCCCCGATGCCGAACCACGGGGCCGATGCACCGGCCGCCCCGTGATTGTCGCATCGGGATGTTTCGGATTGTCGGCGGGGCCGGTCCCTCAGAACTCCATGTCGAGTTCTTCGATCTCGTCGGGCTCTGCAGCGGCGGCCTCGGTCCACTCCACCATCAGCGGCCAGGCGAGGATGGTGTCGCGATAGGCGGCGACCTTGCGCGGCAGCGGGACGTCGTAGGTCTGGAACCGGGTGCAGACCGGCGCGAACATGGCATCGGCCAGGCTCGGGCGCGTGCCGAAGAGGAACGGGCCGTCGTAGCGCGACAGGCAATCCTCGACGATCGTGATGATCCGCTCGATATCGCCCCGGGCTCCGTTGAAGATCTTGAAATCGGTGTGACGGGCCCGGAGGTTCATCGGCAGCGCCGAGCGCAGGTTGATGAACCCGCCATGCATCTCGCCCGAGATTGAGCGGCAGCGCGCCCGGGCCACGGGATCCTTCGGCAGGAAGCCCGCATCGGGATAGGTCTCGTTGAGATACTGGGCGAGGGCCAGGGTGTCCCAGACCTCGATCTCGCCATGGACGAGGCGGGGCACGAGGAAGGACGGCGACAGATGCAGCAACTCGGCCCGCGTGGAGGCGTCGTCACCGGGCAGGATTTCGGTCTCGAAATCGAGCCCGGCCATGCGGCAGACCAGCCATCCCCGCAGCGACCACGAGGAGTAGTTCCGGCTCGAGATCGTGAGCGTGGCGACCGGCATGTCCATCCCCTGTTGTCGTTGTCCCCGAATGTCCATGGAGTTCTCGGCCCGGGATGCGCAAGGGACATCCAAGTCTCGTGCCGCGCCGAGCCACCCCCCTGCCGCGAGAGATAAACCTTTCCTGTTACGGGGATGGAACAGTGGTGCATTCTCACAACATTTATTACAGATCGTACTTTGAGCCGATTGCGTTGTGCGCAACCGTGGCTCAGCCTAGCAGGCCGTGAACGACCGTCCGGAGACGATCCGGCAGCCGTGCACGACACAGCGAATGGTTCGCTATCCGATCGTTCGCGCAGGAGTTCGAGCTTCATGCTCTACGATGCCTTCGAAGTGCAGTCCGACCTCGCCCAGCGCACCCGCTCCTGGGGCAAGCTCGTCCACGATGCCGTATCGCCCTGGGTCGGATCCGGGAACGCGGCTCCGATGAACTGGTGGTCGGCCGGCGCCCGGATGATGATGCGCGCCGGACTGACCTTCGCCCGCCCCGCCTTCGGCATCGACAGCATCCGGGTCGGCAACCGCGAGGTTCCGGTCACCGAGGAGGCGACGTTCTCGACCCCGTTCGGGACTTTGCTGCGCTTCAGGAAGGACATCGATTCCGAGCAGCCCAAGGTGCTCGTCGTCGCGCCGCTCTCGGGCCATTTCGCCACGCTGCTACGCGGCACGGTGCGCACCCTGCTGGCCGATCACGACGTCTACATCACCGATTGGCACAATGCCCGCGACGTGCCGCTCGCCGACGGCCCGTTCGGGTTCGACGATTACGTCGATCACCTGGTGCAGTTCCTCGGCGTGATGGGCGAGGGCTCGCATGTCGTGGCGGTCTGTCAGCCGGCGGTCCAGGCGCTCGCCGCCGCCGCCGTCATGGCCCAGTCGAAGGACATCGCACATCCGCGCAGCATGACGCTCATGGCCGGGCCGGTGGATTGCCGCATCAGCCCGACCTCGGTGAACAAGCTCGCCACCTCGAAGCCGATCGCGTGGTTCGAGAAGAACCTCATCGCCACGGTGCCCCAGCGTCATGCGGGGGCCGGCCGGCGGGTCTATCCCGGCTTCATGCAGGTCTCGGCCTTCGTCTCGATGAACGCCAAGCGTCACCAGCAGAGCCATGCCGACCTGTTCTGGCACTTCGCCAATGGCGAGACCGACAAGGCCAACCAGATCGAGACTTTCTACGACGAGTATTTCGCCGTTCTCGACCTCGCGGCCGAGTTCTACATCGAAACAGTCCAGACGGTATTCCAGGATTACACCCTCGCCAAGAACGAGCTGACTTATCGCGGGAACCCCATCGATATGCGGTCCATCCGCAAGACCGCGCTGATGACCGTGGAGGGTGAGCGCGACGACATCTGCGCCGTCGGGCAGACCATGGCGGCGCACGACCTGTGCAGCAGCCTCCCCTCGCACATGAAGAGCCACCATCTACAGGCGGGCGTGGGCCATTACGGCGTCTTCACCGGCCGCAAGTGGGAAGGCCAGACCTACCCCCTCGTGCGCAACTTCATCCAGTCGCACGCATGAAGATGCGGGTCCGGCTCAGGATTTAGCCGAGGGTGGTTGGAACTCGTGTCCGCTTGGTGTATGAGCCTGCCCCAAGTGAGTTTTCAGCGTCGATTCGAGACCGTCACACATAGGTCCCTCCCTGGAGCGATCCAGGGTCTGGGGCTATTGGCGGTTTGCCCTCGTCGGACAGGCGGGGGTATTCGGAGAGGGCGCCGTTCGACAATCATACGTCTCTAAAGGATCAAGTCCGTTGCAGGTACTCGTTCGCGATAACAACGTCGACCAGGCACTCCGCGTTCTCAAGAAGAAGATGCAGCGCGAGGGCATCTTCCGCGAGATGAAGCAGCGCAAGGCCTACGAGAAGCCCTCCGTGCGCAAGGCTCGCGAGAAGGCTGAGGCCGTGCGCCGCGCCCGCAAGCAGGCCCGCAAGACCGCCATCCGTGAGGGCCTGATCGCCGCTCCGAAGCCGAAGCCCCGTTTCGGCGCCGGTGCACCGCGTCGTCCGGGCGGCTCGCCCTTCGCTCCGAGCGCCGCTCCCTCGACCAACGTCGCCTCGTAAGGCCGAGCGGCCGGTCTCGCACCGGCCCTTCTTCGATCCTACACGACGCCCGGCCGCGGAAGCGGCCCGGGCGTCGTGTCGTTTCAGGCGATGCCCACGGCAGCGGACGCGTGCTCCGCCTCCACCAGCACGTCGAGGGCGCGCCAGGGCTTCTGCATATAGACCGCCTGTTCGGGCAGGCGGCCGGTGCTGCGCTCGTCGTAGCCGGAGGTCAGGACCATGCGCACGTCGGGCCAGCGCCGCTCCACCGTCCGCGCCAGGGCGATGCCGTCCATGGCCCCGCCGAGGCGCACATCGGCGAAGAGGAGGGCGACGTTCAGTCCCTTGCGCTCTAGGACGCCGATGGCCGCCTCGGCGCTGTCACAGGCGATGACGTCGAGATCGGTCTCTTCGAGAATGGCGGTGGCGAGGTCGCGGACCGCCGCATCGTCCTCCACCACCAGGGCAACGGGGCCATCGATCTGAGCCCGCGCTGCGGCGCCATCGGTCGAGCGGATTGTGCGATCCATGAGGTCACTTTCCAAGGAATGAGGCCAGGCACGATGCCGGCCCTGCGGGGCGTCGTGCGCCCGGTCGATGATTCGATGATGCCGAGGCTGCGCCGCCGGGCCGGGATCGGCAAGGGTATGATGCGCCGCCACGGCCATGCGCCTCCCGCAACGAAAGACAGGGAACCGCCTCAAAGCGGGCATGGTGGCCCTCTATGATACCGGCATGCACGAAATCGGGCACGCTTGCGCATCGTCCGCGCAGACGCACAAGGTTCAGGCATGCTGCGATGCATTAACGATCTGTTCACCGCAAAAGATCGAATGTTACAGTTCAACGACCGTCAAGCTGGATCATGGAACGGTTTCTGTTTCCCGATCCGGGGAGGGGTGCCGAAACAGGGGGTTGTTGCTCAGTCATGTGCCGCTTTCTCGCCTATAGCGGTGATCCGGTCTTCCTGACCGATCTCGTCTGCGCCCCGACGCACTCGCTGGTGCATCAGTCGCTGCACGCCACCGAGGCGAAGACGGAGACCAACGGCGACGGTTTCGGCATCGGCTGGTACGGTGAGCGGGCCGATCCCGGCCAGTATCGCGACGTCTGCCCGGCCTGGTCGGACGAGAACCTCGTCAACCTCTGCCAGCAGGTCCGGGCGCGGATGTTCTTCGCCCATGTCCGCGCCTCCACCGGCACGGCCACCACGCGGGCGAACTGCCACCCCTTCGCCCATGGCCGGCACCTGTTCATGCATAACGGCCAGATCGGCGGTTATCACCGCATCAAGCGGCGGATCGAGGCCCTGATCCCGGACGCGCTCTACGAAGCGCGGCGCGGCACCACCGATTCCGAGGCGATCTTCCTCCTGGCCCTGGCCAACGGCCTCGCCGAAGACCCGATCGGCGCCATGGCCGAAACTCTCTCCACGGTCCGCGACCTGATGCAGGCGGCCGGAATCACCGAGGCCCTGCGCTTCACCTCCGTCGTCACCGACGGCGAGACCCTGACGGCCTATCGCTGGGCCTGCGACGGCCGCCCGCCGAGTCTCTATTACCGCCAGACCGAGACCGGCCTCGTGGTGGTCTCCGAGCCCATCGACGATTGCAAGGAGGGCTGGATCGTGATCCCGCGCGGCGGCACGCTGCAGGCCACGCGCGGGGGCACGGTGACGGTGAAGGGCGCCGACGAGGCGCGGGTCCGCATCGCCGCCTGAGACCGCTCCCGAGGGTTGCGGCACAAAGGGTTGCGGCGCTGGCGCGAAGGGCGGACAACCCATGCTCCTTCGAGAGCGTGAGCCGCCGATGACCGACACGGACGTGACCCTTCACATCGCCGGGGCGTGGACGCCCGGTTCCGACGCGCGGACCATTCCCGTCCTCAACCCAGCCACCGGCGACGCCATCGGCACCGTGGCGGTGGCGACGCGCAACGATCTCGACCGCGCCCTGGAGGCCGCCCGTCGCGGATTCGCTGAATGGCGAAGGGTCGCTGCCTTCGATCGCGCCAAGGTGATGCGGCGGGCCGCCGATCTGCTCCGTTCGCGCGTCGACGACATCGCCCGGACGATGACCCTGGAACAGGGCAAGCCGCTGGCGGAGGCGCGGGTGGAGACGCTTGCCGCCGCCGACGTCATCGACTGGTTCGCCGAGGAAGGGAAACGCGCCTACGGCCGCATCATCCCCGCCCGCGTGCCGGGCGTGACCCAGATGGTTCTGCGCGAGCCGGTGGGCCCCGTGGCGGCTTTCACACCCTGGAACTTCCCGATCAACCAGGCCGTTCGCAAGCTGTCGGCGGCGCTCTGCACCGGCTGCTCGGTGATCCTGAAAGGGCCGGAGGATACACCGGCCAGCTGCGCCGAGCTCGTCCGCGCCTTCCTCGATGCCGGGGTTCCGGGTGACGTGCTGTCCCTGGTCTTCGGCGATCCGGCCGAGATCTCGTCCTACCTCATCCCGCATCCGGTCATCGCCAAGATCTCGTTCACCGGCTCCACTCCGGTGGGCAAGGAGCTCGCGGCTTTGGCCGGGCGCCACATGAAGCGCATCACCATGGAGCTCGGTGGCCACGCCCCCGCCCTGGTCTTCGCCGATGCGGATGTGGAGAAGGCCGTCTCGGTGCTCGGCGCCAACAAATTCCGCAATGCCGGGCAGGTCTGCGTCGCGCCGACGCGCTTCCTCATCCACGATTCCGTCTACGACCGCTTCGTCGAGGGATTCGTGGCGCATGCAGAGGGCATCAGGGTCGGCGACGGGCTCGATCCCGAGACCCAGATGGGGCCGCTGATCCATGCCCGCCGGCGCGAGGCGATGGAATCCCTCGTGGCCGACGCCGTGGCGCAGGGCGCGGAACTCCGCACCGGCGGCAAGCGCATCGGCAACCGCGGCCATTTCTTCGAACCGACTGTGCTCGCCGAGACCCCGCTCACCGCGCGGATCATGAACGAGGAGCCGTTCGGCCCCGTGGCCCTGGTCCAGCGCTTTTCCGACGACGACGCGGCCTTCGCCGAGGCCAACCGGCTACCCTATGGTCTGGCCGCCTACGCCTACACCCGCTCCGCCTCCCGCGCGACCGAGATCGCCGCTCGGGTCGAGAGCGGCATGCTCGGCATCAACCATCACGGTCTCGCCTTCCCCGAAACCCCCTTCGGCGGCATCAAGGATTCCGGCTACGGCAGCGAGGGCGGCTCGGAGGCGATCGAGGCCTATCTGACGACGAAGTTCGTGAGCCAGGCAAGCGCCTGAACACCCGCATTCGGTAGGCTCGACAAGCAAAACGCTCCATGGGGCAGACCCCATGGAGCGATGATGTACGCCGTTGCTCCGGCCCCGCTCACGGTAACCGCCTTAGCGGGTCGCGGGGTCGACGATTTCGGCGACGATGCGCCGGGTGGCGGGAGCACGCGGGGTCAGGGCCGGCGTGGTGGTCAGTTCGGAGGCCGGGCGCACGGCAGCCGTGACGCGGGCCTGCTCCCGATAGAGCGTGGGGGTGACGGTGATGCGCTCGTCGGCGGTCGCGGTACCGACCAGGGTGGCGGAGGCGAGAGCGGCGAGGACAAGGCTACGAACGGTCATGACGAGGATCCCTCAGCTGTTCCGGGGCCAATGCCCCGTTGCATGAGAGGGATATATTTTGCGTCGCACCATTCATCAAACAGATGGTATCGATAACCGATATCGACGTCGTCAATTCCGATGAACCGCATGCGCTTCGTGAGACGAAGCCGGTCACCCCATCCTCGCCTCGTGCCGAGGCGAGGCTTCGGACGGCCTGAGCACACTGGCTCTGTCGATGGTTCTCAGTAACGCACCGTCGCCCGCAGGCCGAACACGGCCGCGTTCTTGATCCGGGCGCCATTGGGATCGCGCGGATTGGGCACACCGCCGCTGGGACGGAACACGTACTGAACGTCCGGCTGCACGGTCACGCCCGGTCCCAGCACGGCCTGATAGGTCGCCTCGAGGACCGCCTCGCTGCTGCGCCGGGGCATGTTCGTCCCGGCCAGTAGGATCGTGTCGGTGTCCAAACCGCGCGCCGCGTCCGAGATCCGCGCGATGGCGACGGCGACCCCGATCGTGTCATCGGAGCGGCCCTTGAAGAGGCCCTTATAGGCGATGCCGGCATCGGCGTAGAAATCCACGATGTTGCGGTCGGAGGGCGCCCCGGACACGCGCAGGAACACGCTGGCGCCGTCGTTGGGATCGTCGGGTTCGCGGTAGATGGTCTGGTCGATGATGCCGTAGAGGCCGCTGTCGCCCCGGAAGCGTCGGGCGATGCCGGTGGTGGACGGATCTGCCAGCGAGCGCCCGGCCGTGTCGAAGCGCTGGCTGTCGAACCGGCCGAAATGGTGCCACCCCCCCAGGGTCACCGTGCCGGGATCGCCGACATCGCCCTGCGCGATGTTGTAGGCGTAGGCGGCTTCCGCGATGACCAGAGCGGGATCGTTGGTGCGGAAGTTCGTGCCGGTGCGGTTGCGGCGCTGCGGATCGAGATCGCTGGGAAAAGGCCCCGCCGGATCGCCGTCGAAGAGGCCGACCTGAAGGGAAAAGTTCTGATTGGGCACGTATTTCGCGCGGATCGCCGGCACCGCCAGGGGATAGATCGGCCCGCCGCTCGGCAGCACCTCGGCCATGATGTTGGGCCAGCCGAAGGTGGAGTTGATGAACAACGTGCCGGTCTGGCTCACGGCGAATTCGGTATCGGCCGCGATCTGACCGACCTTCAGGCTGAACTGGCCGTCGAACAGTTTCTGCTCCAGCCAGAGCTCGTAGAGCCGCGAGGAGGGCAATGCCTCGATGGCGCTCACGGTGATGAAATTGTTGACGTAGTAGCGCGACAGGCCGGTGCCGTGGATGAGGTAGAGGTTGGTGTGGAAAGCCGCCCCGTACCAGCCCGCCAGCGTTTCGAGGTCGGCATCAAACTGGACGTCGAGCCGTCCCTCAACGATGCCACCGCGCCGCGCGCCGCCCGTCGCATTGCCGAAGCTCTCGCCGATATAAGTGAGGCTGTATTCGATGCCCTTGGTCTTCAGGAACGAGCGCAGGCCGTAGGGATCGCCATAGGGGCCGAGCTGGTCCTGGATCGAGGTGTTGAGGTTGGCCGAAGGCTTGGCCGAGGTCACCGACTGCGCCACCGATGTCTGCGGATCGCCGCCGGCGCCGCGCGGCGAGCCGATGTCGAGCCCCTCCAGGGCCAGGCGCGCCTGCCGCGCCGCGATCTCGGCGGCGGTCTGGGCGTGGGCGCCCGACACAGCAAGGCCCGATAACAGGGCTGCGGACGCCGCGAGAGGAAACGAGCGGAGCATCATCCCTCGGAAAAAAGCATGTCCCGGGGCGACCGTCCCCGCTCGTGCTCTATCACGACGAGCATGACAGGGCTGCAACCGAGCCGAGGCAGCTGGGCGACCAGCGGCTTTCCCCGTCCGGTGTGTCACGCTGCCCACATCCGCATCGGGACAGCGCTGGAAACAGCGCTTTACCGGCCGGTCCAGTTCGGCGGGCGCTTGGCCAGGAAGGCCTCCATGCCCTCGCGGAAATCGGCGCTGGTGTAGCACATCAGGATGAGGTCATCGCCGGGGCGCTCGCCCTCCGCCTCTGCCTCGGCGTCTAGCCGGCGCAGGCCTTCCTTGGTGGCCCGCAGGGTCAGCGGTGCATGGCCGGCGAGCTGCGTCGCGAGTTCCGTCGCCCTGGCGGCGAGGGCGGCGGCATCCTCCACCACCTCGCCGACGAGGCCGGCCGCGAGCGCCTCCTCCGCGCCGAACAGGCGGGCCGTGAAGATCATGTCCTTCACCCGGGCGGGACCGATGAGGCCGGACAGGCGCCGCAGGTTGGACATCGACAGGCAATTGCCCAGAGTCCGCGCGATGGGAAAGCCGAACCGGGCGTCACGCGTGGCGATGCGCAGGTCGCAGGAGGCGGCGATGGCGGTCCCGCCGCCAGTACAGGCGCCGGCGACGGCGGCGATGACGGGCACGCGCAGACGCTCGAGCGCGCCCAGGACCCTGTCCATGAAGCGCTCGTAGCCGAGGGCATCCTCGGGACGGGAGAAATCACGGAACTGACTGATGTCGGTGCCGGCGGCGAAGGCTTTCTCGCCGGCGCCGGTGATGACGAGGACCTTGATCCGCTCGTCCGCCTCGATCCTGTCGCAGAGGTCGATGAGGCCCTGATACATCGCGAAGGTCAGCGCGTTGCGCGCCTGCGGCCGGTTGAGAACGATGCGGGCGATGCCCGCCTCGTCGGTGGCGAACAGGATCTCGTCGGTGGCGCTCATGCGGGATTCCCATGCCGGACCGGCCGAGAATCGGCCCGTCCGATACGGGTCTTGCCCATCCCGGCCGCTTTGGGCAACCGCATCCGGCCGAGCAGTACCCCCGTTTGGTCAGAAGAGGGCGGGGACGAACATCTCCTGCGGCACCGGCTGGCGGGCATAATCCTCGTGGCGCATGCGCTCGGGCAGATGCACCGGCGGGTGCTCCACGTCGCCATAAGGGATTTGCGTGAGGAGATGGCTGATGCAATTGAGGCGGGCCTTCTTCTTGTCCACGGCCTCGACCACCCACCAGGGCGCTTCGGGAATATGCGTGCGGGCGAGCATCACTTCCTTCGCCTTGGTGTAATCCTCCCAGCGGCGACGGGATTCGACGTCCATCGGCGAGAGCTTCCATTGTTTCAGGGGATCGTGGATGCGCATGTTGAAGCGCAGCTCCTGCTCTTCGTCGGTAATCGAGAACCAGTATTTCAGCACGATGATGCCGGACCGCACCAGCATGCGCTCGAATTCCGGCGCGGACTGGAAGAATTCCTCGTACTGGTCCGGGGTGCAGAAGCCCATCACGCGCTCGACGCCGGCCCGATTGTACCAGGAGCGGTCGAACAGCACGATCTCGCCGCCCGCCGGCAGATGCGCCACGTAGCGCTGGAAGTACCATTGCGTGCGCTCGCGCTCGTTCGGAGCCGGGAGCGCAGCCACGCGGCAGACGCGGGGATTAAGACGCTGAGTGATGCGCTTGATCGCGCCGCCCTTGCCGGCCGAATCCCGTCCCTCGAAGATCACGACCACGCGTAGTTTCTGGGCCTGGACCCAATCCTGGAGACGAACCAGCTCGTGTTGCAGCCGGAACAGCTCCCGGAAATAGATCTTCCGGTCCATGGTGGGCAGACGAGGTTTGGCATCGATTTCGCTAACGAGCTGCTCGAGGCGCTCGTCTTCGAGCTCCATCTCGAGCTCTTCATCGAAATCGTCCGCCATCTCTCGACGAATAGCCTCGATATCGAAAGGGCGAGTCCCGGCGCGCGTGCCATCCATAGTATTGCCTTCCTGATGAATGGGAATCATCCGGGCGCTTGGATCACAACTGTATGACAGTGAGGAGACCCTGCCGGCAGCAGCAAACAAATTTCTTTATTAGAATCGTTTAATTCAGCATCGAAGGCCGGGGGATTAAGAATCGCTGGACTCCTGCTCAGCTTCTGGTATGCGGCGTTTATTGAATCGATACGAGTTTCGCCGACACCTGAGCGGCAAGACAATGATTTGAACGGTCTTAGAAGACGCACTTCATTGTCGATGCGTAACAAATACATGCCCAGAGGAGCAAAAGGCTCTTTCATCAGCTACATAATAGGAGATAAAATACCATGGAACGTTACATAGTCCGTTTCGTCAAGCCGGTATCCCTCGCTGTCATCACCTTCTTCTCAGTTTATTTTCTGACCGGAAGTTCCTTCATCGGATTGATCGTGAGCAGCATCCCGTTGTTGCTTGGCTGGCTCGGCATCATGGAAATGTTCGCCTACGGCATGGCGGCGACGGTGTTCATCGTTGCCGTCGTCTGGGCCGTCGTTCCGGCCGATATGAAGGTCTTCGTCGGACATCAGGCCACCGCTTTCACACAAGAGCTCCGCAAGGAAGCGGACAAGGGTCTGAACCGCAAGGAAGCCGACGGCAGCGTCAAGGAAGCCGACAAGGGCGTCGTGACCCGCTGAGGATAGCCAATCGTCGTCGCCCCCGCCTGCGGATCGCTTGACCCGCAGGTCGAGCATCGATCGGCGGAGGTGCCCCTCCGTCATCACAGTGTCGCCCAGCGTTGCGATCCAGCGCGATAGTGAGCCGGCATTTTGCCGGCCATGATCGCCGCGACCGCACCATGCAGCACCTTCTCATTGAGGAATCCCCCCTCCCGGGGCTGATCTTCGCCCTCACCTTCGACGCGGAGGGACGGGGACGCCAGGTTGGACCAGGGGACGGGATTCCCTCGCTGGACGACCCGGATCACGGCTTCGTCTGGCTCCATGTCGACCTCGTCGATGCGCGGACCGAGGCGCTCATCCTCGAAGGGCGCCTCGGCCCGGCCCGGCTCGCCGCCGCGACCTTCGCCCGCGACGAGCATCAGCGCGTCGTCGTGGACGGGCCCCATGCCGGTTTCGTCATCGCCGACCGGGAACGCGCCTTCGACGGTTCGTCGAGCGAGGAGCCGAACGGCCGTCTCCATTGCATCCTCGGCCCGCGCTTCCTCGTCAGCGGCCGTCGCCACGCCACGGCCTGCGCGGTGGCCGCCCGCGACGCGGTCTTGTCCGGCACCCTCGTCCCCGGCCCGGCCAAGCTGCTGGAGCGCTTCGTCGGCAGCACCGTCGAAGCGCTGATCGCCACGGCCGAGCGCCTGTCCTCCTCCCTCGACGCCATCGAGGACGACATGCTCGACGAGGCCAAGGCGGACGACCCGAGGCCCCTGGGACCGATCCGCCGCCAATCCGTGCGCTCCCACCGGCAGCTTGCCGGGTTGCGGGCGGTGTTCCACCGGCTCGAGGACGAAGCCGGCACGGAGGGAGATCAATTGCCCGAAGCGGTGGGCGCCATGGCCGCGCGGGTGGTCCAACGTCTCGATTCCCTCCACCGCGACATGCATGTCCTGTCCGAACGCAGCCGCTTGCTGCAGGACGAGATCGCCGCCCGCACCACCGCGCTCACCAACCGGCAGCTCTTCACCCTGTCGATCCTCACGGCCCTGTTCCTGCCGCCCACCCTGGTGACGGGCGTGTTCGGCATGAACACCAAGGGCCTGTTCTTTTCGGAATCCGACAATGGGTCGCTGCTCGCGCTGGGAATCGGCGCGCTCGCGGCGCTCGCCGTCTACCTCGTCATCCGCCGGCTCAGTCTCGCCGCCCGGCCCGGTTGATCCGGAACGCGAACGCGCCCACACCCCCCTCGATTCATCCGACCACCGGAGCCTTCCCCCGCATGGACTTCTTTCGCCGCTTCACCGTGCTCATGTGCGCGCCGAACTTCGACCCGGACGATCTCGAGGGCGTGCGCGTCCAGCAGATCATAGGCTCGGTGGAAAAGCTCGGCTTCGAGGTCGTCCGCGCCCGCCGCGTGGAGGACGCGGCCATCGCGGTCCAGACCGATGCCGCCATCGGCTGCATGGTGGTGGATTGGGGCAAGCGCGGCCTCGACGGCAAGGCCGCCGCCCTCATCAACCTGATGCGGAAGCGCGGGCTCGAAATGCCCATCGTCATCATGGTCCGGCGCAAGCGCCTGGAAGACATCCCCGTCGAAGTGCTCGACTTCATCGACGGCTACATCTTCCTCGCGGAAGAGACCCCGGACTACATCGCCCGCGGCCTCGTGAGCCGGGTCAAGCAATATGCCGAGACCCTGAAGACGCCCTTCTTCGGCGCGCTGGTGGACTATGCCGAGCAGGGCAACCAGCTCTGGACCTGCCCCGGCCATAACGGCGGCATCTTCTACAACCGCTCCCCCATCGGGCGCATCTTCGTGGAGCATCTCGGCGAGGCCGTGTTCCGCGACGACCTCGACAATTCCGTGCTCGATCTCGGCGACCTTTTGGTCCACGAAGGCCCGGCCTTGAAGGCGCAGAAGGAAGCCGCCGTCATCTTCGGGGCGGAAAAGACCTATTTCGTCCTCAACGGCACCTCGGCCTCCAACAAGATCGTGCTCTCGGCCCTGGTGGCGGAGGGCGACCTCGTCCTGTTCGACCGCAACAACCACAAGGCGGCCCATCACGGCGCCCTGTTCCTCGGCGGCGCGGTTCCGGTCTTCCTGGAGACCGACCGCAACTGCTTCGGCCTGATCGGCCCGATGTATCACGAGGCCCTCGACGAGGCGGCCATCCGTGAGAAGATCCGCACCAACCCCCTCATCACCGACAAGGAGGCCTGGAAGCGCGAACGCCCGTTCCGCGTGGCGGTGGTGGAGCAATGCACCTATGACGGCACGATCTACAACGCGCAGATGATCCTCGAGAAGATCGGGCATCTCTGCGACTACATCCTGTTCGACGAGGCCTGGGCGGGCTTCATGAAGTTCCACCCCCTCTTCGCCGGCCGCTTCGCCATGGGACTGAAGGGCCTCGACGAGACCTCGCCGGGCATCATCGCCACGCAATCGACCCACAAGCAGTTGGCGAGCTTCTCCCAGGCCTCGCAGATCCACACCAAGGACAGCCATATCCGCGGCCAGACCCGGCGCATCGAGCACCGGCGCTTCAACGAGACCTTCCTCGTCCACGCCTCGACCTCGCCGTTCTACCCGCTCTTCGCGTCGCTGGATGTCGGCGCGCAGATGATGAAGGGCCGCTCGGGCGTCGTCCTGTGGGACGACACGATCCGGCTCGGCATCGAATGGCGCAAGAAGGTCCGCGCCATCCGCCGCGAATTCGAGGAGAAGGAGGGCGATCCCCTGCGCCGCTGGTTCTTCGACCCCTTCGTGCCGGACACGGTGAAGGGCCCGGAGGGTAAGGTGCCGTGGGAGAGCGTCTCGACGGACGAGCTCGCCAGCGACGCGAAATACTGGGAGCTGACCCCCGGTGCCGCCTGGCACGGCTTCACCCATGTGGCGCCGAACTACGCCATGACCGACCCGAACAAGCTCACCGTGCTCACCCCCGGCTTCGACCGCCGCACGGGGCAATATGCCGATCACGGCGTACCGGCCCCGATCGTCGCCCAGTATCTGCGTGAAAACAGGATCGTGCCGGAGAAGAACGACCTCAACTCGCTCCTCTTCCTACTGACCCCGGGCGTCGAATCCTCCAAGGCCGGCACGCTCATCTCCGGCCTCGTGGCCTTCAAGCGCCTGCATGACGAGAACGTGCCGCTCGAGGATGCCATGCCGGAATTCGTCCGGCGCCGGCCCAACCGCTACAAGGGCGTGCGCCTGCGCGACCTCTGCGCGGATTTCCACGCCTTCCACCGCGAGCACGGCACCAGCACGCTCCAGCGCAAGCAGTTCGAGCCGGGGCACCTGCCCGAGATGGTGATGACCCCGAAGGAGGCGGTACAGCAACTCACCCGCAACAACGTCGATTACGTGCCGATCGCGGAAGCCGAGGGCCGTGTGGCGACGACCTTGCTTCTGGTCTACCCGCCGGGCATCGGCACGGTGCTGCCGGGCGAGCGACTGGACGAGCGGGCGAAACCCATGCTGGATTACTTCAAGATGTTCGAACGCTCGGCGAACCTGTTCCCGGGCTTCGAAGCCGAGATCCAGGGCGTGTTCCGCAACGTCGACCCCGACGGGACGATCCGGTTCTACACCTACGTCATGCGCGAGAACCGCCCGTGAGTCCGGACGGGCCGCCCACCGCCTCCGATCCCGAAGTGATCATCCGGCCGTCCTCGGATTCGGACGTGCCGGCCATGGTGGCGATCTACGCCCACCATATCCGGCGGGGCGTGGGGGATGTCGGCGATTTCGAGGAGGATCCGCTCCATCCCGACGACCTCAAGCGCCGCCGAAAGGCCATGCGCAAGAGGCGCCTGCCGCATCTCGTGGCCGATCGCGACGGGGTGGTGGCGGGCTATGCCTATGCCGTCCCGTTTCGCAAGCGCCCGGCCTATCGCTACACGCTCAAGCACTCGATCTACGTCCATCACGAGCACCTGAACGCCGGCATCGGCCGGCGCCTGCTCCCCGCGCTGATCGAGGCCTGCGCCGCCGGCGGCTACCGCCAGATGATCGGCTATATCGACGCGCAGAACGAGGCGTCCCTGCGGCTCCACGAAGCCTGCGGCTTCGTCCGCGTCGGTCTGCTTCCGGCGGTGGGCTACAAGTACGGCCGCTGGAGCGACAGCGTCATGGTCCAGCGGGCGCTCGGCACCGGCTCCACCGACCAGCCCGGCACCTGGACGCGCTCGGTGGAGGCGCTGGTGGCCGGGCACGAATGGGTGGGGAAGTAATCCCGCTCCGGTCTCAGGCCTCCTCCAGCCCGGCATCGACCCGCGCGGCCACGTCCTGTGAGACGTCCAGGGCCTCGGCCAATCGCTTCAGGAACTCCCGCTCCTGCAGTGTATCGGCATCGATGGCCAGACGCGCAGCCGCATAGAGGCGCGCGCCCTGCTCCGGCGACTCGACGCGCTCGGCGAGTTCGTCGATCTCGGCCGGGTCGGTAAGTTCCTTTTCGAGCCAGGCGCGCCCATCCCGGTCGATACCGGCCGCCTCCACCGCTGCGTCGAGGCGCCGGCGCTCCTGCTGGTCGACGATGCCGTCGGCCAGGGTCGCGGCCACCATGGCGCGCAGCATGATGCGCGCCTCGTCCTCGTCGACCTGGCTCAGATCGGGGGTCTCGGACGCCGCAGAGGGACGGAGTGCCCGCAGGGCCAGACCCGCGACGAGGGCGAGGCCGCCGAGGGCGGCCGTGGCGGCGATTCCCCCCTTGCGTGAGCGCACGAGCGCATCGACGATCTGTCTTGCATCGGCCATGGTAGTCGTCCTGAAGGCGGGTTGAGGGATCGGATTGGAAACGGACGAGCCCCGTCGCGGGTTCACGATGGGCGGTGCGGTGGAATGAACATGCCCCGTTCGTCCCCGGCAGAGCGCCCTCCCCCGGCAAGGGGAACCTGCACGGCGCGAAGGCAGCCAACGAGAGAGACCACATGACGATCACGCCCATCGAGCCGCGCCTGTCGGTCTCCGGCCAGCCGAACGAGACGGAGATCGCGGACCTGTCCACCAAGGGCTTTGCCCTGCTCATCAACAACCGTCCCGAAGGCGAGGAGCCGGACCAGTTGGGCAGCGAGGCCGAAGCGGCGGCGGCCGAGGCGGCGGGTCTCGCCTATCTGCACCTTCCCGTTACCGGCCCTGGCATCACCCATGAGGACATCGCGCGTTTCCGCGAGGCCGTGGAGGGCGCACCCGGCCCGGTCCTCGCCCATTGCCGCAGCGGCACGCGCTCGCTCACCCTGTGGGCCTTGTCCGACGTGCTGGCGGGGCGGCTGCGCCGCGACGACCTCATGGCCTATGGCCGGGAGCGGGGCTTCGACCTCAGCGGCGCCGTGCAATGGCTCGACACGCACGCCGCCGCGCCCGCCGGGGCGTGAGGTCGCCGGCCCTAAGCAGGTTCGCATTGGCAAGCCAACGCTTCACCTCGCTTAGGTCTTTGACGTGTCGCAGGTTTTGGAACGCAAAACCGGTGACCACTTTTGCTAAACCTGCTTAGTCAAAACCGGCCCGGTCGAGGTGAGCGGTGGGAGATCTCGGGTCCGCCCGCTTCACGGTCCGAGGCCTCCACCGTCTGACGGTCGACTTCGTCCCGGACGCGGCGGCCCGCCATCAGGATCTCGATGAGGAAGGCGACGATGGCCGCAACCGTGCAGACCAGGGCGATTCCGAAGCAGCCGAACAGGACGGAGGCCGTGGCCGCATCGCGCAAGGCCCCCACGAACAGCGTCAGCACCGCGATGCCGGTCATGATGCTGCCGAGGGAGGCGAGGACCACCGCAACGTCGAGCACGAAGGAACGCCGACGCAGATAGGCCAACTGGTACGACAGGCGGGCGGCCTCGTCCGCATCCGCCTTCTGCAGCCGGTCGGCGGCGTCATCGACCCGGTCGGCCACCCGCCCCAGGCGCGTGGAGAAGACGTTGAGCAGCGTCGCCAGCGCCGTCAGCAGGAAGGCGGGCGCGAGCGCGATCTGAATGACATGGGCGATGTCGTCGGGAGCGAGGGAGGGACCGGAGGCGACCATGACAGGGCGTTACGCCATGCTGCCCGGCACCGGAAGATGCGCCGTTTTGGGCGTGGCCATGGGTTCGAGATGCCGGGGGCAGTGGCATGGCCTCCGGTTTCAAGGCCATTCCTCATCGACCAAGCGAACGCCCGGCCCCAAATGCGAGGAAGCCCCGCAGCGGGGGGCTGCGGGGCTTCTCGAAGCGAGGAGGCTCAGGCGATCCCGCCCGAGCGCAGAGTGTCAGGGCGAAAGAGCTTATTGCGGGCAGCGATGACGCAGGCCGTCATTGCCGAGATAGGTGCCCGTCCGCTGATCGTAGGAGCGGAAGCGCTGGATGCAGTAGGCCACATCCTGGTCGGACCCGCCGACATCCTGCTGAACGTCCACGGCGCCGCCGTAATAGGCCGGCGCATAGCCGCCACCGTAATAACCGTTGTCGTAGCCGTTGCCGTAGTACCCGCTACCGTAGCCATAGCCGATCCCGGCGCCCGCCAGACCGAGGCCCAGGCCGAGGCCAAGCCCACCATAGCCCCGCCCATATCCGCGATTGTAGCCATGGCCGTGATGATGGTGGTGGCCGCCCCGGCCGAAGCCACCGCCCCCACCGAAGCCACCGCCGCCGACATTCGGCCCGTGCGCGATACCGCCGTGCCCGCGTCCGCCGCCGCCGATACCATGACCGCCGAAGGCACCGCCGCCGCCACCGCCGCGTGCGAAGCCGCCGCCGCCGAAGCCACCGCCACCGCCACCGCCGCCACGACTCATGCCGCCACCGTGACCGCCGCCGCCATGTCCGCCGCCATGTCCGCCGCCACGCGCATCGGCCGTATCCGGAAAGAATGTGACGGCGCCGAGCAATGCGGCGGATGCGAGAATAAGCTTGTTCATGGAACACCAACCTGATCGTCTGGAAGAGATTATGATCGACAACGCGTCGCCGATCGGGATGGCTCCATTATTCGAGACCGTTTTACCGTCCGACAAAAGTCACGCCAAAATAGATCAGTCCTAACGAACTAAATACGAGACTTCGATCAACGGCGGAATGACCGCATGAATCGGAAGAGCCGCGATCCGGGCGGCACGAGGCTCGCTCGAGACAGGCGACAATTCACTCCGGCGGGGATGTTTCTCAGGGCGATTGACAAAGGCGCGGCGAACGCAGACTTTCGAATCGTTCCGAGGGGGGCCCCGTTCAGGGGGCTGAGATAGGGCCGCAGCCCTGACCCTTGAACCTGATCCGGCTCATACCGGCGGAGGGACGGGAACTACGCTTGGGTTGTCTGCTCCGAACGAGCGGGTGCCCGTCGTCCTAACGTACCGTTGCGAACCGGATCGCCTCCCACGCCAGGAGCGAATCCGATATGAACGCACCCGTCCTCCCCAAAGACCTTTCCGGACAAGAACCCGCCAAGGGCCAGCCGCAAGCCGTGACCACCGGACCGATCATGGGTTCGCGCAAGGTCTATGCGAGCGTGGCCGGCCGTGACGACATCCGGGTGCCGTTCCGCGAGGTCACGTTGAGTGATCCGAAGGAAGCCCCGGTGCGGGTCTACGATCCGTCTGGCCCCTATACCGAGACCGATGCCCGGATCGACCTGAATGCCGGCCTGCCCCTGCTGCGCGACCCGTGGATCGCCAAGCGCGGCTACGCCACGATCACGCCGCGCGCGGTCAAGCCCGAGGACAACGGCTTCGTACCGGAGGACAAGCTCGTCGCCCCCTGTCCGGCCACACGCCAGATCCGCAAGGCCGGCCCCGGCCAGATGGTGACGCAGTACGAATTCGCCAAAGCCGGGATCATCACCGAGGAGATGATCTACGTCGCCCACCGCGAAAACCTCGCCCGCGAGACGATGCTGGAAGGCGCGCAGACCGCACTGGCCGACGGCAACAGCTTCGGCGCGTCGCTGCCCGCCTTCATCACGCCGGAATTCGTGCGTGACGAGGTGGCGCGCGGCCGCGCCATCATCCCGGCCAACATCAACCACCCCGAGGTGGAGCCGATGGCCATCGGCCGCAACTTCCTCGTCAAGATCAACGCCAATATCGGCAACTCGGCCGTCACTTCGTCGGCGGCGGAAGAAGTCGAGAAGCTGGTCTGGGCGACCCGCTGGGGCGCCGACACGGTGATGGACCTGTCCACCGGCCGCAACATCCACAACATCCGCTCGTGGATCGTGCGCAACTCACCGGTCCCCATCGGCACGGTACCGATCTATCAGGCGCTCGAGAAGGTCGGAGGCGATCCGCTGAAACTCGACTGGGAGGTCTTCAAAGACACGCTCATCGAGCAGGCCGAGCAGGGCATCGATTACTTCACCATCCATGCGGGCGTCCGCCTCGCCCATGTGCCGCTCACCGCGCGCCGGGTCACCGGCATCGTTTCGCGCGGCGGCTCGATCATGGCGCGCTGGTGCCTCGCCGGGCACCGCGAATCGTTCCTCTACGAGCGGTTCGATGAGATCTGCGACATCATGCGGGCCTACGACGTCTCGTTCTCGCTGGGCGACGGTCTGCGCCCCGGCTCCATCGCGGATGCCAACGACGCGGCGCAGTTCGCGGAACTCGAGACCCTCGGCGAACTGACCAAGATCGCCTGGGACAAGGGCTGCCAGACCATGATCGAGGGCCCCGGCCACGTGCCGATGCACAAGATCAAGGTGAACATGGAAAAGCAGCTTGAGGAATGTGGTGAGGCGCCGTTCTACACCCTCGGCCCGCTGACCACCGACATCGCCCCCGGTTACGACCACATCACATCGGGCATCGGCGCCGCCATGATCGGCTGGTTCGGCTGCGCCATGCTCTGCTACGTCACCCCGAAGGAGCATCTCGGCCTGCCCAACCGCGACGACGTCAAGGAAGGCGTGATCACCTACAAGATCGCGGCCCATGCCGCCGATCTCGCCAAAGGCCATCCGGCGGCGCAGCTGCGCGACGACGCCCTGTCGCGGGCCCGGTTCGACTTCCGCTGGGAAGACCAGTTCAACCTGTCCCTCGATCCCGATACGGCGCGGGCCTACCACGACGAGACCCTGCCGAAGGACGCCCACAAGGTCGCCCATTTCTGCTCGATGTGCGGGCCGAAATTCTGCTCGATGAAGATCACGCAGGATCTGCGCGCCGAGGTGCTCGCCATGGAGGCGGCCGGACAGGTGCTCGGCGAGGCCACTCCCATGAGCCAAGCCGAGCGCGAGGCGGGAATGGCGGCGAAATCCGCCGAATTCCAGGCCGAGGGCGGCAAGCTCTACGTGGAGGCGGCCGAATAGGCCGCCTCGCTCCGCCCTCTCGCGCCCCGGCGCGAGGGGGCATCACCCCATCGTCATGCGCCGGCGGCGTATCGGCTGACGGCGAGGTCCGGGGTGGCGATGTCCGGCGTGCGGCCGGAGATGAGGTCGGCCAGCACCCGCCCCGAGCCGCAGGCCATGGTCCAGCCCAGGGTGCCGTGGCCGGTGTTGGTGTAGAGGTTCGACAGGCGCGTTCCGCCGACGATGGGCGTGCCGTCCGGCGTCATCGGCCGTAGGCCGGTCCAGAACGTTGCCTGCGAGAGGTCTCCACCCGCCGGGAACAGGTCGCCGACGGAGCGGACCAGGGTCTCCCGGCGCGGTCCGCGCAGGACCGCGCTGAAACCGGCGAGCTCGGCGGTGCCGCCGACCCGGATGCGGTCGCCGAGCCGGGTGATCGCGACCTTGTAGGTCTCGTCCATCACCGTCGAGACCGGCGCCGCTTCCACATCGGTGACCGGCAGGGTGAGGGAATAGCCCTTCACCGGATAGATCGGGAGATCGATGCCGAAGGGCCGGAGCAGAGCCGGTGTGTAGCTGCCCATGGCCGCCACATAGGCGTCGGCGGTCAGGACATCGCCGCCTGCAGTCGCCACGCCGCCGATCCGGTCACCCTCGCTGCGCAGGCCGGTGATGGCCGTGCTGTAGCGGAAGACAACGCCGAGGCCTTCGCAGAGCGCGGCGAGGCGCTGGGTGAAGAGGTGGGCGTCGCCGGTCTCGTCCCCGGGCAGCCGCAGCCCGCCGACGAAGGTCCCGGCCACCCGCGCCAAGGCGGGCTCGGCCATGATGCAGCCGGCAGGGTCCAGCACCGCGTAGGGAACGCCATAGGCGTCGAGGACGCGCGTATCGTCCCCGACATGATCGAGCTGCTTCTGCGTCCGGAACAGCTGGAGCGTGCCCTGCACGCGGTGATCGTAGGCGATGCCGGTCTCGGCGCGCAGGTCGCGCAGCACGTCGCGGCTGTATTCGGCCAGACGCACCATCCGGCCCTTGTTGCGCTGGTAGGCCTCCTCCGTGCAATTCGCCAGCATGCGGGCGAGCCAGCCGTAGAAACGCGGCTCGAAGCTCGGCCAGACCACGAGGGGCCGGTGGCGCATCATCAGCCACTTCATCGCCTTGAGGGGAATGCCGGGCGCCGCCCAGGGCGCCGAATATCCCGGCGAGACCTGGCCGGCATTGGCGAAGCTCGTCTCGAGCCCCGCCGCCGGCTGACGCTCCAGCACGGTCACCCGGTGGCCGGCTTTGGCCAGATAATAGGCCGAGGTGACGCCGACGACACCGCCACCGAGAATGAGGACATGCATGGCCGGCGTTCCGTAGAGGGTCGGGGCAGGGTCCGGAATGAGCTTGGCGCTCGGAGCGGGTTCGCATTGGCGGGCCAACACGTCACCTGGGTCAGTCCTCATGGCGTGTCGCAGGTTTCAGGCCGCGGAAGCGGCGACCCTCGTTGCGAAACCCGGCCAGGGCCTGTTTGAGTTGTTTTTCCAAGGCTTAACCTCATCCTGAGGTGCCGCGTAGCGGCCTCGAAGGAGCCCTCCAGAGATCGCGCGATGACTGGAGGGCTCCCTCAAAGCCCTTTGCTCGCGCAAAGGGCACCTCAGGATGAGGTGGTCGGATTGGATGATCGACTTGGGTTTGAGCAGCCGCTGAGAAATCCGATCAACCGGTTGTCAGAGTTCGCCGGTGAGGAACTGCGCCCGGCCGTGGCCGAAAGACCAATCCTCGTCGGTGTTCTCCACCGTGGAAACCATGACGTCGGCCGGGGCGATGCCGCAGGCGGCTTCGAGCTTCTCGGTCAGCAGCTTGTAGAACAGCTGCTTCTTCTCCTTGCCGCGCGGCCGGGTGATCATCTGGACCACCACCACGTCCTTGGTGCGCGGGATGTCGAGCCCGGTATCCTCGACGATCATTCGCGAGGGCTTGTGCTCGGTGACGATCTGGTAGCGGTCGCCCGGCGGGACGTTGAACGCCTCCAGCATCGCCTCGTGCGCGGCGTCGAGGAGCGTCTTCAGCTCGGAATCGGTGCGGCCTTCCAGGATATCGAAGCGCATCAGGGGCATGTCGGTTCAACCTTCAAGGGGGATGGGAAGGGTCGTGGGCCGTCCGCCGGTTAGGCTTCGGCGCGGATGAGGCCGCGCAGCATCTCGATCATGCCGGTGATCTCGGCGGCGGTCGAGATGAAGGGCGGACCCATGGCGATGGTGTCGCCGGTGAAGCGCAGGAGGATGCCCTCGCGCAGGCCGCGCTCGAAGATCCGCAGAGCGCGTGCGCCGGGCTGGCCCGGTGTCGGCTCGAGATCGACGGCCGCGGTGAGGCCGAAATTGCGGATGTCCTTGATGCCCGGCTCGTCGCGGAGGGTATGGACGGCCCCCTCCAGGATCGGCTCCAACTCGCGCACGCGGGCGAACAGGTCGCCCTCCTCCATCAGGTCGAGGGAGGCATGGGCGACGGCTGCGGCCAGGGGATGGCCCGAATAGGTGTAGCCGTGGAACAGCTCCACCGCCGCGGCCGGCCCGGTCATGAACGTGTCGTAGATCTCCTTGCGGACGATCACGCCGCCCATCGGCACGATGCCGTTGGTGATGCCCTTGGCGAAGGTGATCATGTCCGGGATCACGCCGAGACGGTCCGCGCCGAAGGGAGCGCCGAGCCGCCCGAAGCCGGTGATCACCTCGTCGAAGATCAGCAGGATGCCGTGCCGCGTGCAGATTTCGCGCAGGCGCTGGAGATAGCCGAGCGGAGGCACGATGACCCCGGCCGACCCCTGCAGCGGCTCGACGATGACGCAGGCGATCGTGCCGGCGTCATGCAGCGCCACCATCCGTTCGAGGTCGTTGGCGAGATGCGCGCCCCGGGCGGGCTGGCCCTTCGAGAAGGCCATCTCGGCGTAATCGTGGGTATGGCGCAGGTGGTCGACGCCCTGGATCATGGCGGTGGCGAACATCTTGCGGTTGGCCACCATGCCGCCCACCGACATGCCGCCGAAGCCGACGCCGTGATAGCCCTTCTCGCGGCCGATCATGCGGAAGCGGCCGGCCTCGCCGCGCAGGCGGTGATAGCCCAGGGCGATCTTGAGGGCGGTATCGACGGCCTCCGAGCCGGAATTGGTGAAGAACACCCGGTCGAGCCCGGCCGGCGCCATGTCGGCGATGCGCTCGGCCAGCCGCAGCGTCACCGGGTTGCTCATCTGGAAGGCGGTACAGTAATCGAGGGTCTCGGCCTGCCGGCGCAGGGCCTCGACGATCCGCGGCTGGGCATGGCCGAGGGGGCAGCACCAGAGGCCCGACAGGCTGTCGAACAGCTCGCGTCCCTCGGCGGTGCGGTAATAGGCGCCCTTGGCCGAGGTGATGATGCGCGGCGTCGGGTCGGCCTTCACGTGACGATTGGGCGTGAACGGCATCCAGTACGGCTCGACATTGAGCTGCCGGTCCGCCGCCTGGTCGATGATCGCATGGTCCATGTGTCTCTCCGCCGATCCGCGATGCAAGAACCCGACCCTCGCCGCGCTGCGTTATCGCCCGGCCCAGGCTCACCGACTATCGACAGTTGGCGGGTTGGCACGCGCAGCTGTATCTGTTCACCCGCCCATACAGTCGGATCGCCGAGTCCGGCCTCGCCCGTGGATGACGGCCCATGATCAGCCTCGACCCCGCCAGCACCGCCCCCCTCGTCGCTCAGCTGGTGGAGGCCGTCTCCGAGCGCATCCGCAGCGGAAGCGTGGCGCCGGGCGCCCGACTGCCCTCGGTGCGCAAGCTCGCCGTTCAGTGCGGCGTGAGCACGCTCACCGTCTCGAACGCCTATAATCGGCTGGTGGCGGACGGCCTGCTCGAAGCCCGGCGCGCCAGCGGATACTTCGTCTCGGCCCGGCTACTTGATCGCAAATCCGTCGTCCCTCGGCGGAAACCCGTGCAGATCTCGGTGGATTCCGGCTGGCTGCTCCAGCGGGTCTACGAGGAGGACGCCTTCACCGTCAAAGCCGGCTGCGGCTGGCTGCCCGACAGCCACCTGTTCGCCGACGGGATCAAGCAGGCCCTCGCCGCCCTGGCGCGGCGCCCCGACCGGCTGGTCTCGCGCTACGGGCATCCCCTCGGCCACGCCCCCTTGCGCCGGGCGATCCAGCTGCTCCTCGCCCAGCGCAACATCGAGTGCGAGCCGGACCAGATCCTGCTGACGCATGGGGCGAGCCAGGCCCTCGATTTGACCATGCGGACCTTCCTGCAGCCGGGCGACGTCGCCTTCGTGGACGATCCCGGCTATTGCAACCTCTACCCCTCGCTCCACGCCATGGGGGTGACCATCGTCGGCGTCGAGCGGACCCTCCAGGGGCCGTCGATCCCCGCGCTCCAGGCACTGGCGGAGCGGCACAAGCCGAAGCTGTTCTTCACCAATACGAGCTTCCACAACCCCACCGGCACGTCCTGCTCCCCGGCCACCGCCTACCAGATCCTCCGCATCGCCGAGAAACACGACTTCCAGATCGTCGAGGACGACATCTATGCGAGCTTCGTCGAGGAGACGGCGCCCAGCATCGCCAGCCTCGACCAGCTCGCGCGCGTCATCCACATCAGCAGCTTCTCGAAGACCATCTCGCCCGCCCTGCGGGTCGGCTATCTCGCCTGCAACCCCGAGAATGCGCAGCGGCTCCTGCGCATGAAGATGGCGGCGAGCCTGACGAGCTCGGAGATTTCCGAGAGCATCGTCCACTCGATCCTGACTGAAGGCCAGTACCGCCTCCACATCGCGCGGCTCCGCGAAAAGCTCGCCGCCGAGCAGAAGATTGTGGCCGACGCCCTGCTCTCGGTAGGCCTGTCGCTGTTCCACCGCCCCGCCAACGGGCTCTTCCTCTGGGCCGGCTTCGGCGGCGATCCGGACACGGCCGGCCTCGCGCAAAGGGCTGCCGCCAAAGGCATCATGCTCGCTCCCGGACACCTGTTCCGCGCCGATCAGGAGCCGACCCCGTGGCTGCGCTTCAACGTGGCGCATGCCAACGCGCCGGCCCTGTTCCGCTTCCTCGACACCGAGCGGCCCGCGCCCGCGTGACTTACGAGGCCGAACCGGCGAGAACTCCGCATTCCCGACGCATCCCAGCTTGAGCGGCGATGACAGACGAATTCACCCTCGACCCGCGCCTCGTCGCCGACACCGTGCCGGTGGGCGACCTCGCCTTGTGCAGCGTCCTGCTGATGGACGATGCCCGGTTTCCCTGGCTGATCCTGGTGCCGCGCCGGACGGGTGCCAGCGAACTCACCGACCTGTCGGCGGAGGATGCGCGCGACCTCATGGACGAGATCCGGATCGCCACCGGCGTGATGCTGACCCTCGCCAAGCCCGACAAGGTCAACGTCGCCGCCTTGGGCAACGTCGTTCCGCAGCTCCATGTCCACGTGATCGGGCGCTTCCTGTCCGATCCGGCCTGGCCCTCGCCGGTCTGGGGCGTCGGCACGGGCCAGCCCTATCCGCACCACGCCCGCGCCCAGATGATCGAGCGCATCGGCGCCCTGTTCGCGGCCGCCTGATGAGCGCGCGCCTCGACCAACTCGGCTATGCGGAGAGCCGGCTCGTCCGCCATTCGGCCGAGAGCAGCGACCTCGTGCCGAAGCCGGACGCGCCGGAGGCTCGGATCGTGCTCGTGGCGGGGGACCGCATCGTCCTTGCCGGCGATACGGCGCTCCTCCCCTCCGGGCAGGCGGCGAGCGCCTGCCACGCCGATCTCACGCTGTTCCTCGGCCGCCTCGACGGTGCCCCCGTCTTCGCCTGCGCGGTCTCGCCGGAGGCCGCCGACGGGTACGAGTCCGATCCCGGCTTCCGCACCACCGACCTGCGCAGCCTCGCCGCCGAGAACGCGGTGGCGCCGCACGAGCTCGGCCTTCTCGCCACGGCGAAATCGATCCTGGCCTGGCATGCCCGCCACGGCTTCTGCGCCAATTGCGGAACCGCCACCCGTTTCGCCGCCGGCGGTTTCCGCCGCGAATGCCCGACCTGCGAGACGCATCACTTCCCCCGCGTCGATCCCGTGGTGATCATGCTGATCCGGCGGGGAGAATCCTGCCTGCTCGGGCGCTCGCCGCGCTTCAAGGAGGGCATGTATTCCTGCCTCGCCGGCTTCCTTGAGCCCGGCGAGACCATCGAAGACGCGGTCCGCCGCGAGACCCTCGAAGAGGCGGGGCTGAGGATCGGCGCGGTGGCCTACCACGCCTCGCAGCCCTGGCCGTTCCCGTCGTCGCTGATGATCGGTTGCGCGGCCGACTCCCTGGACGATGCGATCACCATCGATCCGGCCGAGCTCGCGGATGCCCGCTGGTTCACCCGCGACGAAGTCTCCGCGATGATCGCCGGCACCCATGGCGAGGGTTTGACCGTGCCGCCGCCCATGGCGATCGCGCATCTGCTCATGCGCGCCTTCGTCGAGGAGCGGCTCTAACGGGCTGTGGAAACCGGTCGCCGGGCACATGACAGTGGCATTTTTGTACCGCCACGAGGGAGAGTCAGCCACGTCGTGTCTTGGTTAAGAATTTCGGACGGTCGTTCCGAAATTGTGTCTTCCCGGCACTATCCCAGGATCACGCCTTTGATTCACGTCGCTGCCTCAGTGGAGGCGGTGAGGGGACGATGGCGAAGATTGTGTTGGGTGTCGGCGCGATGATCGGGCTGATGACCGGAACCGTGGCTGCGGCGGACCTGCCCCGTCGTTCCGCACCGCCGCCCGTCTTCGTGCCTGTCCCGGCTTTCAGCTGGACCGGCTTCTATGCGGGCGTGCAGGCCGGATACGGCTTCACCGACCGGCAGACCGTCCGCACGGCGGCGACCTCGGTGAATGGCAGCGGCACCGATTTCTTCATCGAGCGCTCCGGCATCGCCTCGCTGTCCTCACGTCAGCAGGGCTTCGTGGCCGGCGGTCAGGCCGGGTACAATTACCAGCTCACCCCCGGCGCGGGCCTCGTCCTCGGCATCGAGGCCGATATCGCCTATACCGATCTCGATGAGACCAAGCGCAGGTCGCGCGGCATCTTCGGTTCAGGCAGCGATTCGGCCGTGGTCACCACCACGCGCCAGAGCCTCGATTTCCTCGGCACCGTGCGTGGCCGGCTCGGTTACGCGCTCGACCGCGTCCTGGTCTACGGCACCGGCGGTCTCGCCTACGGCAACGTGAACTACCAGAACGCGTCGAGCTTCCAGGTGGCGGGGGTTCCGACCCTCGACCTCTTCGCCGGCGGGATCGACCGTCTAGAGTCGGGCTTCGCCTATGGCGGGGGCATCGAATACGCCCTGCCCACCGAGAGTGTCCTCAACGTCTTCCGCTCCTCCGCGGTGACGCTGAAGGTGGAATACCTGCATTACGATCTCGGCAGGCGCAGCGTCCCGCTGACGAGCTCCAGCGGACTCGGTCAGTCTCTCGTGGAGGCGACCTCCCGCTTCCGGTCGGAGGGAAGCGTCGTCCGGGTCGGGCTGAACTACAAGTTCGGCTCGTAGGCCGAGTTCGGATCGCGGGCATCGAGGACATCCGGCGGGGGCCGATCGCGTCCCCCGCCCCGGTGCGATGCGTCAGAAGTCCACGGACGCCGACACGATGAAGGTCCGGGGTGCGCCGACGGCGAGGAACCCGCGGGCGGCGGAGGCCCAGTACGAATCGTCGAACAGGTTCTCGACGGTGGCCCGCAGCACCACGGGCTTGCCCGTGACGCCCTCGAAGGCGTAGCGCAGGCCGGCATCGAAGCGGGTCCAGTCGGGGACCGACTGGGTATTGGCCTGATTGTAGAACTGGCGGCTGGTATGGATGGCCCGCCCGGTCAGGGTCAGGCCGGGGGCGAGCCACGGCGGCAGGTCGTACTCGCCGTAGAGGTTGATCGCCATGTCGGGGACGCCGGGAGCGGTGTTCCCGTCGAACTGCCCTCCGGCGGTGTTGACCAGCTGCGCATCAATAAAGGTGATGCCGCCCAGCAGGCGCACGCCCGCGAAGGGCTCGCCGAAGACGGTGAGTTCGGCGCCCCTGTTGCGTTGCAGGCCGCTCACGGAGAAGCGTCTCGTGCCGGGATCGGTGAAGGCGCTCGGCTGCTCGATCTCGAACAGCGAGGCGGTGACCGAGACGGCGCCGAAATCGTATTTGGCGCCGACCTCCTTCTGCCGGCTCACGGTGGGGGCGAAGACCTCGTTGGCATTGACCGCAGTGACCGGCGCGCTCGGGCCTGCGTCGAGGGATTCGATGTAGTTGCCGTAGAACGACAGGTTCTCGAAGGGGCGGATCACCAGGGCGATGGCCGGGCTGAACCGGCCCTTGTCGTAGCTCGATGCCAGCTCACCTTGATTGGCCGCCGGACGGGTGTAGTAGCTGTTCAGCGCGATGTCCTGGAAACGCCCGCCGAGCGTCAGCATGAAGCGATCTTCGCCCAGCGACAGGGTGTCGGCCACGGCCACGCTGCGCGCGGTGAGCGCGTTGAAGAGCGGCTGCCGGCTGGAACGGGGATAGATGCCCGTGGCGACGGATCCGAACGGCAGATAGGTCGGATCGTAGATGTTGGTCTGGAAGCTCGGCAGGCTTGGCGGGAAGTAGCCGCGCGAGAAGTTCTTGTTCACGGCCTCGGTCGCCGAAATCGCGACGTGATGCCCGATGAAGCCGGTGTGGAAATGCGAGCGCAGCCCGATCTCGCCGGTCAGACCCTGCAATTCGAGGGGGGCGATGGCGAGCGTGTTGGTGGCCTGCCCCGAGGCTCCGGTGATCAGGTAATAGGAACTCAGCGAATCCTCGCGGTAACGGCTGATGCCGCCGGCGGCGTAGAGCGTCGTCTCCGGGAGGATGTCGTATTCCATCCGGCCGGCGGCCATGCCGTAGGTGCTGTCGATGTATTCCGACGAGCCCGCCGTGTTGCGCCGGTTGTTCGGGGCGCGGGGCACCGCGATGTTCGGTGCCGCCGCGTTGAATAGCGATGTCGGCGCCGTGATGTTCTGGTTGGAATGATTCAGGTCGAGGGAGGCGCGGAACCGGTCGCCGCGATAATCGAGGCCGAGGGCCGCGACGCCCACCTCGATGGCGTTCTTGTCGAGGGGCGTGCCCCCGTTGCGATAGGCGCCGTTGAAGCGGACGCCCCATTCCTTGAACGCGCCGAAGCGGCGCCCGAGATCCAGATGGGTCCCGACCTGGGCATCGCTGAAGTAGCTCGTCGTGATCCGGGTGAGCGGCTCGTCGAAGGCACGCTTCGGGATGAGGTTGATGGTGCCGCCGACGCGGCCGATGCCGCCGTTCAGGAAGGCGGTGGGGCCCTTCAGCACCTCGACGCGCTCGAGCCCTTCGGTGAAGCTCCGCCGCGCGTTGGCAATGTAGAACAGCCCGTCGAAGGCGGTGTCGAGGTTGGTGACCGAGAAGCCGCGGATGAAGAACGAATCGCGCTCGCTGAAAGGCGGCGCGTCGTTGCGCACCGAGGGATCGTTCAGCACCACATCGCCGACCGTGCGCGCCTGCTGGTCGGTGATCAGCTTTTCCGTATAGCTCGTCACGTTGAAGGGGGTCTTCAGGACGGAGCGGTTGCCGAGAAGGCCGAGCCGGCTTCCCGTCGCCACCTGGCCGCCGGCATAGGGGACGGGCGGCTGGCCCACCGTTCCGCTAGACGGGGGCAGCCCCGCGAGCGACGCCCGGTTCAGGCGCTGCGCCTCGACGCTCAACTCGGCGAGGGTCACCGCGCCGGCCGGCTCCGGGCCGAGTTGGACGTAGCTCGGATTGACGAGGGTAATGGTGGACGGGCCGACCGCCCGGTGGGTCAGGCCGGTGCCTTCGAGGATCTTGGCCAGGCCGTCGAGAGGCGGGAACGCGCCGTCGACGCCGTTGGTGCTCAGTCTCGCGGTGAGCTCGGTGGCATAGACCAGTTTGACCTTCGCCTGCTCGGTGAAGGCGACCAGGGCCGTTTCGAGAGGCCCTCTCGGAATGGACAGGGACACGTTGTCCCCGTCTCGCGGGGCCGAGGCTTCGGGAGCGAGGGCGATGATGCTCGCATTTCGGTCCTGGGCCGATGGCGGGCGCTTCGCCTCCTGGCTCTGCGCGGCGGCGGGGACCATCACCAGCATCGACACGCCCGCGAGGAACACCCTCGCGCGCCGCTCACCCGCAAACCCAAACTCTCGCGCCGCCATGCCACGCCCCATCCGTCGATTGAAGAGGACGGCGCGCTTCGCGCTCTCTCGTCCCTTACCGATTGAGATCAACGAGGCCGCGATCTCCTGACGTCGAGGCACCAAATTTTTTTCCGGGCCGCTACAGCGGAGACCCGACCAGGACGAGGAGGGGCGTGAGACGCGTGACGCGCACGTTCATCGTCGCTGCGATCACGTCCAGGGCGTCGTCCGTGTTGTGGGGGTCGAAGGCTCCCGTGACCCGCCGCTCGCCGGCCTTGGCGTCGACGAGGACGACGCGGCCGTGGCGGTAGCGGTCGAGTTCCTCGAGGACGGCCGACAGCTTTTCGCCCGAAAACACGAGGCGCCCCTCTCGCCAGGCCACGCTCCGGCTCAGATCCGCCTTGACGACGCCGAAGGGCGCCCCGTCCTCGCGGCGAACCGCCTCGCCCGCCGAAACCAGCATGTGCCGGTGCTCGTCCGCCACATCGACACGGCCTTCGGTGACTCCGACAGGGCTGTCCGCACCGTCCGCGCGGACGAAGAAGCGCGTGCCGATCGCCCGCACGCTCAAGCCATTGCCGCGCACCACGAAGGTGCGCCGGGGGTCCGGGACGACGTCGAAGAACGCCTCTCCGCGCAGGAGTTCGATCCCGCGTTCGGTGTCGGAGAAGCGCAGAGCCACCGCCGTGTCGGTGTTGAGGTCGATGCGGCTCCCGTCGGCCAGGACCGAATGCCCGATCTCGCCGACGCCGCTCCAGAGATCGGAGCGGAACCGGTCGATGAGGCCGAGCTGATGGATCAACGCGGCGCACAGGATGACCGCCACGGCGAGGGCGGCGGGTCCCGTCGGCGAGGTGCGTCGCCGCCGCGGGTCGGGCACATGGCCGAGCCTGCGCCAGAGCGCATCCATCTCGGCATAGGCCTCGGCATGGGCCGGATCGGCATCGCGCCACTCCGCGAAGGCGTCGCGGTCCTCGTCGGTCGCATCGGGGGAGGAGAGCCGCGCGACCCAGCCGGCCGCAACCTCGAAGACGGGATCCTCGTCATCGCCCGCCTGTGCGTCGGTCGTGTCGCCCTTGGTCACGGTTCTGCTCTCCGGACCCCATTCCGGCCCAGAGGGCCGGGCCGTGTGTCCCTATTCTCTAGGATCAACGAAGGGTCCGATACCTGACGTCGCCTCTCACAGGAGATCGCGGCAATGGCGGCGGCACTGCAGGAGGGCCTTGATGAGGTGTTTCTCGACCATGTTGCGGCTGATGCCCAGACGCACGGCGACCTCGCCGTTGGAATGGCCGTCGATGCGAGCGAGTAGGAACACCTCCCGGCACCGGGGCGGCAGCGCGTCGATGGCGGCGGCGAGTCGCCTGAGCTCCTGGCGCGCCATCACCTGCCGTTCCGGCAGGGCATGGCCATCGACGACCTCGGACATCTCCGCGTCGGTGACGGACTGGAACAGCGTTCCTTCGAGCCGCTGCCGGTTTCGCATCCGCAGGGCGACGTTGTTGGCGACCTGGAACAGGAAGGCGGAGGGGTTCTCGACGCTGGTGCGCGAGAGCGCCGCGAGCATGCGCAGGTAGGTCTCCTGGTGGGCGTCGGCCGCATCGGCGGAGTTGCCGAGCAAACGCAGCAGGAAACGCTGAAGCTTCGCGCCTTGGCTACGATGCAGCGCATCCATGGATACCAGCTGCATGACACCAGCTCCCATCACCTCGGGATCATCGCGGGATCGCACAATCTTTCGGAGCTGGAAACAAAGAGGTACGTTGCAAATTATGCAAGCGTTTCAATAGTTTATATGACCTCTAAAATAGGCGGCCGATAACAGAACAAGCCTTTGTGTTTCTATCGGAAACATCTTTCGCAGTCGGTCCTCGTGCCAAACCACCTCGCTCCCCGCAGGACGCGAAAGCCTTCCCCCTGTTGCGCTGCGAGCACATCTCCCAGTCATTCGCGGGCCTGAGGCCGGTCGGCGATCACATCTCCATGATCGGGGACGCGACCCGAGCCCCACCTCGCTCGGCCAGGACGGGAGCCGGGCGCCGGGTCCCGCCGCGGCGGCCTATGCGCCCGGCAGAGCGACGGTCCAGGGCTCGTCGAGCCGGACCTCTTCGAGATTGATGCCCGTCCCGCCGCGATCGACCACAAGGAACTCCTGGGGGGCGCCGAAGGGGGTCAGCACGCCGTGCCAGGTGCCGACGTCGTAGCAGACCCCCTGGCCCGACGCCGTGACGAAGGCCTGCGGCGGGCCGGGCCGCCCGTCCTCGTCGGGGCAGACCACGACGAGGAACGGCGCGGCATTCAGCGGCACGAAGGCCTGCGCGCCGAGGGGATGGCGTTCGATAAGACCGACGCTCAGCGGCAAGGGATAGGGCTCGGCTTCCACGAGGCCGATCACCACCCGCGCGCCCTCTCCGATGGCGCAGACCTCCGCCAGATCGTGGAAGCGGCGCGCCATCCCCGCATTCATCGGGCGCGGATCGACGGCCGCCTTGTCGATGACCGTCCCGAACGGGGCGAAGGCCTCGCGCGTGAGCGGGCGGGCGACGATGTGGCGGGCGCTCATCACCCGATCCTGCGCGGCGTCAGGGCCGGATGGCGGTTGACGTCCTTGTAGAGCAGGTAGCGGAAGGGGCCGGGGCCGCCCGCGTAACAGGCTTGGGGGCAGAAGGCGCGCAGCCACATGAAATCGCCGGCCTCCACTTCGACCCAGTCGCGGTTGAGCCGATAGACCGCCTTGCCTTCGAGCACGAAGAGCCCGTGCTCCATGACGTGAGTCTCCTCGAAGGGGATCGAGGCGCCGGGCTGAAGCGTCACGATGTTCACGTGCATGTCGTGGCGCACGTCGTCGGGGGAGACGAAGCGGGTCGTGGCCCAGACGCCGTTCGTACCGGTCATGCCCCGGGGCTCGATCTCGGAATCGTGGCGGATGAAGGCGGGGGGCACGTCGATGCCCGGCACGGGCTCGTAGGCCTTGCGGATCCAGTGGAAGCGGGTCGGCTCGTCGCCGCCATTGCGCAACGTCCAGGCGGCGCCCGGCGGCAGATAGACGTAGCTGCCCGGCCGCAGGGCATGCGTTGTCCCGTCGAGGACGAGGCTGGCATGACCGCCGACCACGAACAGCACGCCCTCGGCATGGGAATCGAGTTCCGGGCGTTCGCTGCCGCCGCCGGGGGCGACCTCCATCAGGTACTGGGCGAAGGTCTCGGAGAAGCCGGAGAGCGGCCGGGACAGGATCCAGGCGCGGGTGTCGTCCCAGAACGGCAGCACGCTGGTGACGATGTCACTCATCACGCCCTTCGGGATGACCGCATAGGCTTCCGTGAACACGGCCCGGCCGGTCATCAGCGCGGTCTGGGGCGGCAGGCCCCCGCAGGGCGGGTTGTAGGAAGAGGCGGTCATGGGCTCGTCTCCAACAGGTCATGCGGCCCGTCCGGACCATCGTCGTCGCGGGCGCGGCGCCGGATGCGCCCCCGGAGCCTACGCCTTGGCGAGGGGGCTATCGAGCACCGCCGCCGTGTCGGTGGCGACCTCTCCGTTCAGGACGCGGTGGGCCTGCGCCCGGTCGATATCGCCCTCCCAGGCGGCGATGACCACCGTCGCCACGCAATTGCCGATGAGGTTGCCGAGGGCCCGGGCGATGCCGACGAACCAATCGATGGACAGAACCAGCACCAGCCCGATCACCGGGATTTCCGGCACCGCCGACAGGGTCGCCGCCAGGACGACGATGGCCGATCCGGGGACGCCATGTGCGCCCTTGGAGGTCAGGAGGGCGATGCCGAGGATCAGCATCAGGTGCCCGAAGGACAGGGGCGTGTTGGTGGCCTGAGCGATGAAGACGGTGGCGAGGGTGAGGTAGAGGGAGAAGGCGTCGAGGTTGAACGAGTAGCCCGTGGGGATCACGAGGCCGACGGTAGAATCGCGGATGCCGAGCCGTTCGAGCTTGCGCATGATCTGCGGCAGCACGCTGTCGGAGGAGGCCGTGCCCGCCACCACCATGAGTTCCTCGCGCAGATAGGCCAGGAGCTTCAGGATGCTGAAGCCAGCCGCGCGCAGGATCGCGCCCAGCACGACGAAAACGAAGAAGGCGACGCCCACATAGAACAGGGCCACCAGCATCCCGAGCTGCTGCAGGGAGCCGATGCCGTACTTGCCGACCGTGAAGGCGACGGCGCCGAGGACGCCGAGGGGGGCCAGCCGCACGATGAAGCCGATGATCTTGAACAGGACGGCGGTGATCCGTTCGATGCTCTGCGCCAGGGGCTGCCCGTGCTCGCCGAGCAGCGCCAATCCCGAACCGAACAGGATCGCGATGATGAGGACCTGGAGGATGTCGCCCTTGGCGAAGGCGTCGACGATCGTGGTCGGGATGATCTTCATCAGGAAGTCGACGGTGCCCGTCACCTGCCCGACCCGGTCGGTGTAACTGGCGATCGCCTTGGCATCGAGGGTGGCGGGATCGATGTTCATCCCGGCCCCCGGCGCGAACACGTAGGCGAGGACGATGCCGAGGACGAGGGCCAGGGTCGTGACCGCCTCGAAATAGATCAGCGCCTTGAGACCGACCCGGCCGACCTTGCGCAGGTCCCCCGCCCCGACGATGCCGTGCACGACGACACCGAAGACCAGGGGCGCGATCGCCATCTTGATCAGCTTGATGAACCCGTCGCCGAGAGGCTTCAGGGCGACGGCGAAATCAGGCCATACGACGCCGACGACGATCCCGAGGACGAGGGCCGCGACCACCTGACCGAACAGGGACGCAAAGAAGCGCCGCATGCGAACCTCCAACCGTTGCTTCAGGCCGTTCTTCGCTCCACGTGCCCGGCCCCGGTGCATCGGAAGGTTCGCCGAGGGTAGGCGGAACGTCCTGCGAAATCCTGCAGGAGCGGCATGTCGTCACCCATCGCCGCGCGCAGCATTGTTTGTGCCGAGGCGGCCGTCAAATATCTCTTTCGTCGCCATTAAGAGCTTCCACATATGAATGGCGGCTATGGAACTGCGCCACCTCCGCTACTTCGTCGCCATTAAGAGCTTCCACATATGAATGGCGGCTATGGAACTGCGCCACCTCCGCTACTTCGTCGCCGTCGCAGAAAAGCTGAGTTTCACGGCGGCGGCGGAAGCCCTCGGCGTGGCGCAGCCGCCGCTGAGCCAGCAGATCCGCGATCTGGAGGCAGAGATCGGAACCTGCCTGCTGGAGCGGACGACCCGCCGCGTCTCGCTCACCCAGGCGGGCCAGGATTTCCTGGTCCGGGCGAAGGCCATCCTCCACAGCGCGCAGGACGCCACAGAGCGGGCGCATGCCATCGGCTGCGGGAGCGTCGGCGTGCTCAATGTCGGCCTGACGGGCTCGATGCTCGCCGGACCGCTCGGCGGACTGATCCATCAATTCCAGGAGACCTTCGCCAGCGTCGACATCCAGATCCACGAAATGTCGCCGGACAAGCAGATCGCCGCGCTGAAATCGGGGCAGACGGACATCAGTTTCCTGCGCACGCCGCCGCAGGACCCGGACCTCATGAGCGAACTGGCCTGGAGCGAGGGGATCGCCGTCGTCCTGCCCAAGGGCCACGAAATCGTGAGCGATTCAGTGACCCTGAGCCGCCTCAAGGACGAGAAGTTCGTCTTCCTGCGCCTGCGTGATTCGCTGTTTGCCAAGCACATCCTGCAATGCTGCATCGGCGCCGGTTTCTACCCGACCATCTCACAGCAGGCGGTGGAGGCCGCCTCGCTCACCAGCCTTGTGGCGGCGGGATTCGGTGTCGCCCTGATCCCGGAATTCGTGGCGAAGCTCGCCCATGCGAACGTCACTTACAGGCCCGTCGTCTCGCCGATCCTGTCGGCGGATGTCCATGCCCTCTATCATCTGCGCTCGGGACCGATGGCGCAGAATTTCCTAGCCCTGATGCGCAGCGACGCGGAGCGTCTGGCCGCCGAATTACGGCGAGGATGAAGCCTCGGTCAGCCGCCGACTGGCGTTCAGCATTGGCTAACCAATCGGGCCCACCCTGGCGGCCATGTCGAAACAAAGCATGTCGAAACGAACCGTCAAAACCGCACGATGCGCCCTCTGGCTGGCCTCGCTGGCCCTCTGTTGCGTGTGCGCCTTCCAACTGATGAAGATCCCCAAGACCGCCCCTCAGCCCGGTCCCCACGCCTCGCTCAGCCGCGACCCCGACACGACGGGATCGATCGACGCACGACCGGTGAAGGTCTGCCGACCGACCGTCTGTTAATGACTCCCCACCGATCGGCCGGGATGGACACCATTCGTTAACCACGGCGCCGCACTGATGGGGCAACCCAACTTGCAGGTACCCGAGTGTTCCAGGCCCGTTCGATCGGCATCGAAGATTTCAACGACGACTGCCCCGTTTCCGGCGAACAGCTCGGGACGATCTACCGCGCTCAAGCCGACGCGATCCCCGCGCTGATGGCCACCCTCCCCGAGCGGACTCGCGCCCGCCTCGCCGCCTTCCTCTATGCCCGAAGCCATACCCGCGAACTCGGAACCAAGGTCGCCGCTTCCTGCCATGCGACCACCCTGCGACAGGTCGCCGGCGATCTCGGCGACGCGATCCATCGGCAGTCCCGGCAGGGCTACACGCCCCCCACCTACGGCGACGGCCACCGCGCGTCGAAGAAGGGCGTCAGCCTCGCGGGATCAGGGATGACGGGTAGCTATCGTCTCTGAACCTAACAGGACCGGCTGGCGCAGCTAATCCATGCCGCGCGCGGCGCGCCACGCGGCCAAGGCGCCCTCGCGGGCGTCGTAGAGGCGTCGGAGGCGACTTCCCTCCTCGCCCCGGCCCGCGCGCTGGGCCGCCATCTCGTCGATCCTCTCAGATCCGAACACGCTCGCCAGTTCCGCGATCCACGCCGCGTCGGCAGCGATCAGGTCGGCCTCCGTGGAGGCGAGCACGGGGGTGGAGAAACCCGGGAAAACGTTGAGATTCATCCGCCCACATACGGAGCGGCATACAATAAAGTTTCATACCTCATTTCAGGGGGCGGTCTGGCCAGTGGGCGGTCTGGCGCCACCCTCCGCCTCTCCGTGGGGAGGAAACCCGACAGGCCCTCTGGATCGGGCGTGTGTCCCGAAGGGTGATTTTTCCTAGCAGATGGCCTATGCCCATGCCCGTTTGCGCGAAGACGCATCTCGGGAGGCAGGCATCGCCGACGCAACGATTACGCGCGCACCGTCGCGTCTGCGCTCGCTGGCGGGCCTCGTGGCCGCCACCGTCCTGCTGCCCCTGGCCGTCATGCTGCTCGGGGTCTGGGAGCAGGAGCGCGCCGCGGCCGACTGGGCCGATCTCGATGCGGAGCGCCTGCACCTGACGCGGATCGTCCAGGATCTCGAGGCGCGGGAGCCACGGGACGGCCGCATCGATTTCCGCATGCAGTTCCGCCGCAACGGTCAAACCTATGGCGGCCCCCTCGCCCTGGTTCAGGCCCGCGCGGCGCGCGACGAGGCCGCGACCCTGACCCTGCTGATGGACTGGCGCCGGACGCTGCCGCCCGTCGTCATCGCGGCCGGGGGCATCGCGGCGTCCCTGTCCGTCCTCGTCCTCCTGGCCGGCGCCGTGCTGGGATGGATAGGGAGGGCCTCGCGGGACGTGCTGGTGGGGGGCTTCTCCCTGGTGCGACGGCTGCTGCCACCCATCCTCGCCATCCAGGTCCTCCTCACCGCCGGAGGGTTCGTCGCCGCCGTGATCTTCGAGGCCGGCATCCTCGCCAGGCCCGGTCTCGGCAGCGGAGAGATCAAGCTGCTCATGATCGCCGCCGTGGCCGTCGGGGCCGTCCTCGTCACGGCGGGCGCGACCGTCCTCGGGCTGCGCCGCGCCCTGGCCGCGTTCGAGCCCGATCCGCTGCCGATCCTCGGCCGGACCGTCTCGCCGGCGGAAGCGCCCGGCCTGTGGCGTCTCACCGAGGGGCTCGCCGAACGGCTCGGAGCGCTCAAGCCCGATTCCGTGGTGGTGGGCCTCACCGGAGGCTTCTTCGTCAGTGCCGGGCCGGCCGTGGTGGAGCCGGGGGGCGAGCGGCTGACGGGCCGCATCCTCTACCTGCCGCTGCCCTACCTCGCCCTGATGCGCGGCGACGAGGTGGCGGCGATCATCGGCCACGAACTCGCCCACTACGCCGGGGGCGACACCGCCTACAGCCAGCGCTTCCTGCCGATCTATGCCGGGGTCGGTCGCTCCCTCGACGCGGTGGCGGAGGGGCATGCCGGATCCTTCGGTCTGCTGACCCCGTCCTTGCGCCTCGGCGCCTTCGTGATGGAGCGGTTCCACCTCGCCGTGCGGCACTGGAGTAGGGCGCGGGAATTCGCCGCCGACGCCGCCGGCGCCGGGCCAACCTCGCCGGATGCCGCCGCGCGGGCGCTGCTCCGCACCGGCGCGGTTCAGCCGCGCATCGCCGAAATGCTCGATGCCGCGGCCGAGAAGCCCGGATCGGCCCCCGCCGATCTCGTCGCCGCCATCCTCGATCACGTGATCGCACGCGGCCTCGACGACCCGGCCACGCATCTGGAGGCCGAGCAGCCCCACCCCACCGATACCCATCCGCCGACCCGCGAGCGCATCGCCGCCCTCGGCAGGACGCTCGACGCCGAACTCCTGGCCGCGTCTGCCATCGTGCCGCCACCGCACGCGCTGGGTCAGCTCGCCGCCTATTTCGCGGACCCCGCCGGATTGTGCCGGACGGCCACGGCGGATTTCCGGGGGGCCGTGGAGGAGCATGACGCGGCCGTACGGGCGCATCTCGAAGCGACGGCGGCGGCGATCGGCACCGAGGAGCGGGTACTGCGCGAGAACAGCCGGCCCGGCGCCATCGTCCTCGCGGTCACCGGACTGCTCTTCGCCTCTTTCGCCCTCGGCCTGGTGACCCTCGGCTTTCCGGGATTGTCGGCCTGGGAAGCGCGCCTTGTGGCATGGGTGGCCCTTGCCTGCGGGGCCGCGCTTGCGGGTTTCGGCCTGTTCAGGCTGTGGCGGGGTGAGCGGACCACGATGATCCTGCGGCCCGAAGCCCTGGTGATCCCCGGCCTCGACCGGCCCATCCCCTGGGACGACATGGCCGACCTCGACATGACGCTGCAGCAGACCGGAATCGTCACGCGCCTGTTGCTGCCGCCGGAAGCGCCGTTCCCGCAGCTTGTGCCGGGGGGCCGGAAGATCCGCCTCGACCCCAAGCGCCGCATCGTCACGATCAGGGCCGGCCTGCCGCGCAAGATGACGCTGCAGGACTTCGCCGACCTGATCGGCCGCTACCGCCACGCGGCGGAAGCGCGTCGCGTCCTCGCCGAGGCCGGCTCATCCCCGGCCCGCTCCACCCCCGACGCCAGAGCCACGTGAGGCCCACAGCCATGACCGCTCCCGCGAAAAGCCCGGACACCTTGCGCCTCCCCCCTCCCCGCCAGGGCTGGGGCAACATGGTCTGGACGCTGTTCGGCCTCGCGGCGCTCGCGGGCCTCCTGGGCGCCTGCCTCGTCTACACGGCGCCGCCGCTGCTCTCGGACTGGCAGGTCCGCGACACGGCCCATCCCGTCGCCGACGCGCGGGTGACGGACGGTAAGTGCAGCGCCAAGATCGTGCTCCATATCTGCGACGCGACGCTGAACCTGCGCACGCCCACCGGCACCGTGGCGCGCCGGGTGAACTACGTGTTCACCGGCCTGCATGTGGGCGATTACAGCATCCGGGTGATGGCCGATGCGGGCCGTCCCGACCTCGTCACCACCGATCTCGGCCTCGACCGGCTGTGGAACCGCACCCTCACCTTCCTGGCGATCACCGGGGCGCTGGCCGCCGTCATCGTGCTGGGCATCGCCGGGATGATCCGCAACCGGCGCGCGGCCTCCTGAAGGCGCCTCGCTCCGGCCGTCGAACCGTTACCCTAGGCCCGTGATCCGGGGCCAAAGCACCACGAAGGAACCGCTGCATGATGTCACGCCGCCACGTTCTCGAAGCCACCGCCCTCGTCCTGCTCACCGCATCGGCGGCCTGGGCCGAACCGACGGTGGGCCTCGCCGAGCGCCGGGCGATCGCGGCCTACCGCCAGGACCGCTACCCCGCCTACGAGAAGGCGATCCAGGACGCGGCGGGCATGCCCGTGCCGGTGGAGGTCGCCTGGGACCAGCTGACGATCCCCGGCGATGCCAAGTACTATGCGGACGAAGGCTATTTCGGGAAGACGATCTTCGAGCCCATCGCCGCAGGGTTGAAGGAGGTCGGCAAGGACAAGATGGGCCGGGACGCCCTTGCCCAGAAGCTCAAGGCGATCCGCATCCGGTTCGACGAGAAGACCGCGCCGGCCTCGAACTACCCCAACGGGCTGACCTTCGAGGGCGGCACCCTCGACGTGAACTGGCGGCCCTTCTCCAACGTCGCCGACTTCAAGGACAGGGTCGATGCCGTGGTGAAGGTTCTGGAAAAGAACCTCTGATCGCAACGCTGGCCGCGTCTCCTTCAGGCGCGGCCGAGAAGCCGGTGGACCTGCCACGTGATCATCATGCTCGACGCCATCAGGATCGCGTAGAGCAGGTTCAGAAGAAGCGGCGTGTCGTGCATCGGCCCGAACCCGTGCTGGTACGGTGGGAGGAAAGCACCTCCCACGCAACAACCGGGCCATGCTCGCCGACCCACGGATCACGCCGCGTGCGGCGTGGGCACTGCGAAGGCCTTGTTCGAGACCAGGCGCGTGAGGACCGCGACGAGGTCGGTCTGGGTGACGATGCCGAGGATGCTGCGGTCCTCGGCCGTGACCACCACCGCATGCGTGCGCCCGTTGCTCAGCGGCTCGACCAGCGAGAGCACCGGCTCGTCCGCCCTAGCGGTCCGGGCCTCGGACATGACCTGCGCGATGGCCCCATCGCCGCGCAAGGCCAGCTCGCGCAGGCCCAGCGTGCCCGCGAGCCGGCCCGCGCCGTCGACCACGGGCAGCGTCCGGATGTTGTGCTTGAGCAGCAGCTCGCGTGCCTTCGCGACGGACTCGTTCAGTCCGATCGTGACCACGTCCCGCGACATGACCGTGCCGCAGTCGAGCGCGCCATGGGCGCGGGCCATGGCCTGGCTCTCGACCTCGCGGAGCAGCCGGTCCAGGTCGGTCCGGTCGATGTCGAGGGTTTCGTTCAAGGACTGGAGCGCCGCGTCGACGTCGCGGGCATTGAAGCCGACGCGGAGCGGTGCGGGCAGATCGGCCGTTCCATGGACGTTGACGGGCGCCGCCGGCGGAACGTGCGGATATTGCCGTCCCGACAGCCGATGGAAGGCGATGCCGAGGCCGACCAGGATGAGGGAGTTGAGGCAGACGGGGACGAAGGGAAACAGGAAGCCGGACGACGCGATGGCCGGCCCGCCGATGAGCGCCGTCAGGGCGGCGGCACCGCCCGGCGGATGCAGGCAGCGCGTGAACGACATCGCCGCGATGGCGAGGGAGACGCCGACGCCGATGGCCAGCACGGGGTTGGAGATGAAATAGGCCGCCGTGACGCCGATCAGGGCCGAGATCGTGTTGCCGCCGATGATCGGCCAGGGCTGGGCGAGCGGGCTCGCCGGCACGGCGAAGAGGAGCACCGCGGTCGCTCCCATCGGGGCGACGATCAGGGGAATGTGCGGCCCCTCTCCGACGATCCAGCCGCTGACGAGGCCGGTCAGCGCGATACCCAGGAGGGCACCGAGGCAGGCGATGAGACGCTCGCGCAGGGTCGCCCCCGCTAGGATCGGCCGAAACAGGCGAGATCCGAGCAGGTCGCCGAGACGACGTCCAGGACCGGCAATGTTGGACATCCTGTCGTTCTCCCCCCGTGCGACCACCCGCCCCGCCGATCACCGCCGCCCTCGCAGGCTCACGGCCCTGGTATACCAGAAGGAGTTTTACAGGCCGCGCCGAGATTTGCAATCTCGATAGGCATTCTGCCTGCTGGTGAGGCAATCTGGGCGTCCGATCCGGTCGCGAGAAGCTTTCGCCTTCGCATCGCTCACACTTTCGGCTGCCGCCGGGCATGCTGGTGTGAGGCCCTGCCTGCCGATCCCTGTCATGTGATCGGCGATGCGGGTAATCCGATGGGGCTTGCGTCACGGCCCCCTCCGGACCCGTGGCTCCGTCGGACGGCCATGGCGGCTCTCGTCATCGCGCCCCTATGACGCCACACCGCCGAGGCATCGACACCGCCACCGGCTCCACCGTGAAAGAGGCGCATGGAAAGCGTTACCGTCGTCCTGGCCCTGCTGCTGTCCGTCCTCGTCAGCGGCGCCCTCGGCCGCCTGCTTCCGCTGCCGCTGCCGCTGATCCAGATCACCATCGGCGTGGCCCTGGCCCTGGGTCCGTTGCCGAGCACGTCCCTCGACCCCGAAATCTTCTTCCTGGTCTTTCTGCCCCCGCTCCTGTTCCTGGACGGCTGGCGTATTCCCAAGCGCGACCTGTTCCGGGACGGCAAGACCGTTCTGGCCCTCGCGCTCGGCCTCGTGGTCCTGACCGTGCTCGGCATCGGCATGTTGATCCACGGCATGATCCCGGGGATGCCGCTCGCCGTGGCCTTCGCCCTCGCGGCCGTCCTCTCGCCGACGGACCCCATCGCCGTCTCGTCCGTGGCGGCGCAGGCCCCGGTGCCGCGGCGCCTCATGCACATCCTCGAAGGCGAGGCCCTTCTCAACGACGCCACCGGCCTCGTCTGCCTGCGCTTTGCCATCGCCGCCGCCCTCACGGGCACCTTCTCGCTGCCCCAGGCCGCGACCACGTTCGTGTGGCTCGCGCTCGGCGGGATCGGCATCGGCGCCGCGACCACCTTCCTCCTCATGGGCGCGCAGGACCTCCTGCGCCGGCGCACGGGGGAGGATCCCGGCCTGCAGATCCTGTTCAGCCTGCTCACGCCCTTCGGCGCTTATCTGGCCGCCGAGCATGTCCACGCCTCCGGCATCCTCGCCGCCGTCGCGGCGGGCATCGCCATGACCTATGTGGAGATCCAGGGGCGCAGCCTGGGCGCCACCCGCGTCCGGCGCACCGCCGTCTGGGACACGGTGGCTCTGGCCGCCAACGGCGCGATCTTCGTCCTGCTCGGCGAGCAGCTGCCGGAGGTGCTGCGGCAGGCCGTCAAGCAGGCCGACGTCCAGGGGGCGGGCTGGCTCGTCGCCTGGATCCTGGCCATCACCGCCGGCTTGATGGCGATCCGCTTCGTCTGGGTCTGGATCTCGCTCCAGTTCGTGCTGATGAAGGCGCGGCGGAGCGGCGACCGCCGGGAGACGCCGACCCTGCGCCTCGTGGCCGCGACGACCCTCGCGGGCGTCAAGGGCGCCATCACCCTCGCGGGTATCCTGACCCTGCCGCTCACCCTTGCGGACGGCACGCCCTTCCCCGCGCGCGACCTCTCGATCCTGCTGGCCATGGGCGTGATCCTGACCTCGCTCCTCCTGGCGAGCACGGTCTTGCCCCCGCTGCTGCGGGGCCTGCGCCTTCCGCCCGAGCCCAGCCACGATTCCGAGGAGGACGCCGCCCGCGCCGCCGCGCGCGACGACGCCGTGAAGGCGATCGAGGCCCTGCAGCATCGGCTCGTGGAGGAGCAGGAGGACGCCTCCATCGCGGTGGAAGCCAGCGCCCGCGCCATGGACCGCTACGAGGGCCTTGAAGCGGCGACGGCTGAGCCGCGAAAGGATGTCAGCCGCATCAAGCAGCTCGCCCTCACCGAGAAGCGCCTGCGCCTCGCCGGCATCGAGGCCGAGCGCCAAGCCCTCTATCGCCTGCGCCGCTCGGAGGCCATCGACGACGTGGTGCTGCGGCGGCTCGTCCGGGAAATCGACCTGGTGGAGGCGCGCCTCGTGGTCTGAGCGGATCGGGCGGGATCTGGGCGCGCGATATAATCCATGACAGCGCGTGCGCGCGAGCACGCCAAGAATGGAGATGGCGCCCCATATTCATTTCCAACAGCAACAAGCAGACCTCATTCCAGATATTCAGCTTATAGGAGCCACGTCATCCCCATGAAGACCCGTATTGCCGCCATTGCCACTGCCCTTGTTCTTGGCGCTTCTTCGATTTCGTCGGCGATGGCTTACGATCGTCCCTCCCGCTACACGGGGTTTTCGTCTTACGATGTCGAGACGACGGGTTCGCTCCAGTCTCGTGGTGATGTCTTCTCGCGCAACCCGGCCACCTGCCCGATGAGTTCGGCCGCCGAAGGCAACGCCAACCAGCAGAACTTCCCGGTCCAGCAATACGGCCAGACCTCGGGCGGGAACCGCTGCTGATCGGTCGACGAGGGTTCGCCGATGAAGCTGAAACCGTTCAACTACGCGATGATCGGCGTGTTCGCCGTCGGCCTCATCGCGACGATCGTCGGCTCGCTGAAGGTCGCCCTGGGGTTCTGAGACCCCTTGGATCCGAGACGTCCTGCCAGGCCTCGATGAGTTCGCCTCATCGGGGCCTTTTCGCGCGCCGTCACGGCGCTTGCGGCTTTGCAGGTCCTGGATCGATCGATGGCGAACCGGTGCGCCCGTCCGATCAGCCGAGACAGGAGCCGGCCACGGCCGTCATCGCGCCGGGGGAGCCGCCGGTCTCGTCCGCCGCCGACCGGAACGCCAGGATCCGGCGTTCGACCTGAAATCTTGTCTGGATGGCGCGGGCCAGCTCCTCCTGCCCGAACGGCTTGGTCAGGCGCACGTCATCGGCGTGCTCGCCCTCCGTCGGGTCGGCGTAGCCGGTCGCGAGGATGGCCGGCAATCCGGGATAGTCCCGGCCGATCGCCGCGATGAGCTGCGTGCCGTTCATGCCCGGCATCAACTGGTCCGTGATCACGAGATCGAACGGTTCGGCGCAGCGCAGGACGTGCAGGGCCTGCGCGCCCGACGCCGCCTCCTTCACCACGTGACCGAGATCTTCCAGCATGGCCGCCGTGTTCATCAGGACCAGCGGGTCGTCATCGACCACCAGCACCCTCAACGGCCTCGTCGCGGACGGGCAGAGGGCCGTATCCGGGGTCGCCTTTCCCGCGTCACCGGCCTCGGCCTCGGGCAGCCACAGCTCGGCCGTCGTGCCCTGGCCCGGAACGCTCGTAAGACGCAGCCGGCCGCCCGACTGCTCGGCGAAACCGTGGATCATGGAGAGGCCCAGCCCGGTGCCCTTGCCGACACCCTTGGTCGTGAAGAACGGCTCGGTCGCGCGGGCCAGCGTCTGCGCGTCCATGCCGTCCCCCGTATCGGTGACCGACAGGCAGACGTAGCGCCCCGGAGCGAGGCCGGGAATTTCGTCGGGGGCGACCACCGCGTCGCGCGCGGCGATGGTGATCCTACCGCCCTCCGGCATGGCATCGCGGGCGTTGACGGCGAGATTGAGCAGGGCCAGTTCGAGCTGGTTGGCATCGACGTTGGCGAGCGGCAGCTCCGGGGGGAAATGCGTGGCGACCGGGATGCCCGCACCGATGGAGCCCTGCAGCAGCTCGGTCATGCCCCGCACAAGCTCCGGTACGTCCACGGGGCCGGTTTCCAGCTTCTGCTGGCGGGCGAAGGCGAGCATGCGCTTGGTCAGCGTGGCGCCCCGCTCGGCCGCCTGGATAGAGTTCTCCACCAGCTGCAGCAGCTTGCGATCCGGCGGGAGGCGCTTGCGGGCGAGATGCAGATTGCCGAGCACGACGGCGAGGAGGTTGTTGAAATCGTGGGCGACACCGCCGGTGAGCTGACCGATCGCTTCCATCTTCTGCGACTGGACGAAGCGCGCGCGCGCGTCCTCGAGAGCCTGCTCGGTGTTCCGCCGCTCCGTCACGTCCCGCGTGATCTTGGCGAAACCGATCAGCTCGCCATGCTCGCCCCGGATCGGATCGATGACGACATGCGCCCAGAAACACGTCCCGTCCTTCCGGACGCGCCAGCCTTCGGCTTCGAAACGTCCTTCCGTGGCCGCGGTCCGGAGCGCCTGGGCGGGCAGGCCCGAGGCGCGGTCCGCGTCGGTATAGAAGCGCGAGAAATGCTCGCCGATGATCTCGTCGTCCGTGTAGCCCTTGAAGCGCTGGGCGCCGCGATTCCAGCTCGTGACCTTTCCCTGAGGGTCGAGCATGTAGATGGCGTAGTCCCGCACGCCCTGGACGAGCAGGCGGAACTGCTGCTCGCTCCGTTCGAGGGCGGCCAGGGCGGCCCGTCGCTCGGTGAGGTCGCGGGTGACCTTGGCGTAGCCGACGAGGGTGCCGTCCTCGCGGCGAATCGGATCGATGAGCACGTGCGCCCACATCAGGCTGCCGTCCTTGCGGACGCGCCATCCCTCCTGCTCGAACCGCCCCTCGGTCTCGGCGATCCTCAAGGCCCGGCCGGGCAGACCGATGGCTCGGTCGTCCTCGGTGTAGAAGCGCGAGAAGTGCTCGCCGATGATCTCCGCGTCGGTATAGCCCTTGAAGCGCTGGGCGCCGCGGTTCCAACTCGCCACACGACCCTGCGGATCGAGCATGTAGATGGCGTAATCGACGATGCTCTCCACCAGCAGGCGGTACCGCTCGTCGTCGACGACCAGGGCTTCGACCGCATCCGCCGCCGTCATGGCGTGACCGATGGTGAGTTCTTGATTGGACACATCGTCAGCCATGGGTCCACCCTACTCGATACCGAACACGATGTCGGCTGCGTCGCCTTTCGGACGCTTCGCTGACCCACCCGGTGACTGGTGCCCCAACGCTCCATGACCATACCTCGACCGGACGTCGGAGACAGTCTCACGCCTGTCGCAACAGAATGACTGGATTTCTATTCCCGCTTCAATGCGGGGGGACTGTCAATTGATAAGTTCTGCCGCCCAAGCGCCGTCGCACGGGGCTTCGGAGCCGGTCACCGGAGTCCCTGCGCCGGAACGGCGTTCGCCATCGGCGGCGATGGTGAAGCGGGTCGTCAGGAGAACGGAGGCGCAGGGCCGTGGCGGACGCGCTCCGTCCTCAGTCGATCACCTCGACGATCCGGCGGGTGCCCGGCTCGACCAGCACCGGGATATCGTTCACGACGGTGTAATTGTAGCCTTTCAGGGCGAATTCGGGGGGCACGTCGTAATAGACGACACCGCCCTCGGGTAGCACGGCGCCGACATGCACCTTGCCACGGTACGCGAAGGACGGGCGACGCTCGCCCCGCGTGTAGATCCTGAACCGTTCCCGGCGATCGATCCCGAGGATCTCGTTGGCGGTCCCGACCGCGCCTCCGATCACGCTGCCGACGGCCGCGCCGAGGGGGCCGGCGATGTTGCCGCCACGCTCGGCACCGTCCTCGGTGCCGCGGGCGTAACCTTGTGCATGAGCCGCCATCCCGACGCTCAACGCAGCGAGCACACCCGCCGCAACACCTATCCGCATGGGTTTTGCCCTCGTTCCCGACGTGCCGACAAGGCCGGACGACCGAGATCCCCCGACGGCCTCTTCATGGCGCGTTATCGTTAACGAAATCCGCTCGTCGGCCAGGCCTGCCCGTATGAGGCGCATCCCCGCCGCCCCGTGAGGGCAGCGGCCGATTACCTCGCGAGCAACGCTTGGTGCCGGTCCAAGGCAAGGGCACCAAGATCCGGGACCTCCTCGTCAGCGAGATCGTGGAAAAAACCGCGCCCAGCTGTCAGCCGTCAGTCCAGAGAGGCTTCATCGCGCTGCCCCGGAGCGGCGCCATCCTCGTCCCCAGGATGGGGCATATGATCCTTCATCAGGCTCCGAGAAAGGTCATCAGGGGCATCGACCCGCCGCGGAACTAGCCGATGCGCGCGCGTACGAAAAAAAGACCCGCCGGGCTGGGGCGGGTCCGAGGATCTCGCAGGATCGAGAGAGACGGCGTCGAGGGCAGGCCGCATTCACGTTTTTCGGAGGCGCCTCATGATGCATCCCATGCCGGTCGGTCCATGGCTGCCTTTATGGATGTCCGGTGGAGGCGCTCGAACTGGCGCTCAGTAGAAGGAGATGCCAGCGCCGAACGGACCGACATGGAAGACGGGGCGGATGGGTGCGGCGGGAGCATAGTATCCGGGGCGAGGAGCATAGTATCCATAGCGGCGCATCGGGCGGCATTCACCCCAACGGTTGAGGGTCCAGCCCGGGCCGCAGCCATAGGCGACCTGCTCGACTAGGACGTCCGGACGAATCTCCACAGGGGATACCGCTAGCGGGCCGGCGAGGGCGGGCGTTGCGACGGCGCCGGCCGTGGTTGCGAGGAGGGCGAACGCGATCCGCTTGATGCTTGTCATGATAAAGTCTCCGCTGCTCTGTGGACGACCGGGTCTTTGCGCTGGCCGATGTCGTCTTGATTAGCTGAGCGAATGACTTGTGAATGTGCCGAATGTTACCCGGAACTGAACGAATCCCCATCCAGGTGGCGCGATACACAGAGCGGGACTGTAATCGCGTGCCGGTTCACACCCTTTATCCACTACTGGCCAGAATCTACCTCCTCCTTCACGATGACGACCCGCCTCGCATGGCGATCCGCTTTCGATTCGCTGTCCCGCCCGCGTCGGCGGCGAGCGGATCGTTGCTCGTGGCTCAATGCCGACCTCTGGGGATGCGCCGAGATAGTCGGTGGTTCCGGCGAAGCTCATGACGCGCGCGCGCCTCGCTGCGCTCGGCATCCCGCCGATGCGACGCCCGCCCTCGGCGAGGATCAGAAAAGCGGACAGCCGCCCCGACAAGATCGGGGCGGCTGTCCGGACGTCAATCGTGAGCCCTCTACCCGTCCAGTCGGCTCATCGCCGACGACGGTTCGGTCATTTTACCACTGGTAACGAATACCGGCCTTGCCGCCACCGCCGACGAGATCGTCGCCAATTCGGTAATCCGCCCGCAGGAAGCCGGAAACGCCGGTCTTGAGGTTGAAGAAGTTCATCGACGCCTGAATCTCACCGCGGACCTTCCCGACATTCGTCAGGCCGGTGAGCCGCGTTCCACTGCCAAAGGCGGTCGTCGTCCCACTCTCGCTGAAGACATCGTAGACGAGGCCGGTGATGCTAGGCTCGACTCGGATGTCGTCCTGGACGAACTCGGTGCCGAGCCGCGCGCCGATGCGGCCGCGGAAGGCATCACCGTCCTGCAGCGCGATCGTTCCCGCGGTTCCCCCCGTCTTCCGGCTGAAAACGGTCGACACGTATTCGAGGCCGGCGGTCGGCTCGATGTAGAGAGCATTGGGCAGATCGAACCGATAGCCGATGTTCCCAAGGACGTCGTAGTTCGTCACGCCGGTATTCTGGCGCAGGTTGGAGCCGGTGATGTCGAGGTCGAGAAGGTCGACCTTGAACATGGCGTCCGCGAAGAAGCCGCCCTTGATGTAGGTGGCGTAGGTGCCGACGGTGCCGCCCTCGTAATCCTGGTTGCCGGCATTCTGGTTCAGGCGCACGGCAGCCGTGGTGTAGCCGCCCAACACGCCGAGGATCAGGCCATCATCCGGTGCCGTGATGCCGCTCATGACGAGGTCGGCGCCGGCCAGGACGCCGCCCGTGGATTGGCTGTAGCCCAGGTCGCGGCCGACATTGACGCCGTTGAAGCTTCCGCTGCTGAAGCCGGTGCGGCGCTCGAGATCACCGAAGGCGCGAGCCCACACCGCAGGCTTGACGTTGCTTGCGGGCACGGGCGCCGGCTGCACCAGGTTCGGCGCGATCGGGTCCTTGCTCACCAGGGCCGAATACTGGGTCAGCCCGGCATATTGCAGCGCCTGCGGAATGGCCGTCGGTGCAGAGCCGGCCGCACGCTGCACGTCGCTGCGCAACTGCGTCATGCGATCGAGGACGGCGGTGCCCCCCTGGAACGCGATGGTGCGGGCGGCGATCACCGTGGTGGGACCGGATTGCCCGAGGGCGTTCGGAACCGAGACCAGCGACAGGGTGCTCCCGCCTTCCGTCGCCCGCCCGCTGGCGAGGCTGACGTCGATGGCGCCGAAGTTCCGGGCGCTCGCCAGGGTGAAGGCGTTGGCCTCCTGCTCTCCCCGGACCTGGACCAGGACCGGCGAGACGGTGAAGGCGGCTCCCGGCGTGACGTTGAGCAGGTTGAGCCCGGTGGTGCCGCCGGCATTTCCGGTAATGACGAGCCGATCGGCAGTGCCGGACTGCGAGGAGACGTCGAGATCGACGCGTCCGTTGCGACCGACGTAATTGCCCGCGATCGTCAGGGTGTCGCCCGCGGCGCCGTTCTGCAGGCTGATCGCGCCGGCATTGACGAAGGTGGTGGTGGCGATCCTGGCGGAGCCGCCGGCCGGGCCCTGGACGATGCCTTCGTTGGTGAAGCTCGACAGGCTGCCGAGCGTGGCATCGCGCGCCAGCGCGATCGTGCCGGCGTTGCCGATGGTGCCGCTACCGAAGGTGCTGGTACCGGTGGCGGCGAACGTGCCGCGATTGGTGAAGGTCGTTCCGACGGACGGGACCGCGTTACCTACGCCGGGGCGATTGTCGACCTGCGAAGTCGCAGCACCGTCCAAGTTAACGATGGAGCCGAGAATGCGGCCACCGACCTCGTTGGTGATGGACAGCGGTCCGCCGAAAGTTTTGGCGATGATCGCCGTGCCGGAGCCACCAATGGTTCCGAGATTTCTGATGGTGACTGAACCGGCTTCGGCTGCAATACCATAACCGGCCGCAGACGTGCGGATCGTGCCGGAGTTGGCGATCGTCAGATCCCTCTGGGCGACAGCAGCAATGCCGACAGCGGGTAGCTGATCGAACTTTTTAGCTAATTCTGGCCCGACAGCGTCGACTATCGCCTTTTCAGCACCCGGCGTCAGTGCATTGGCGATGGATGAATCGTAAGTGAGGGCGCCGGCATTCGTGATTGCAACCGTGCCTCCCGCAGCGGCGATTCCGATTTGACCGAAGGTTAGGCTACCACTGTTGTTGACTGTGGCAGCAGGCGCCAAAAGTGCGACGCCACCGCCTGCACGAATTGTACCGGCGTTGGTGACCGACGCCATTCCTTCGGCTTTGGCAAGTATCCCGAATGGAGCCGCGATGCTGCCGGTGGACTCGTTGGTGAGCGTGAACGAGCCGGAATCTGCGATAACGCCCGCGAAGCGGGCCGTGATGGTTCCCCTATTGGAAATATCTACACTGCCGGAGTTGGTTTCCGCATAAACACCACCAAACCCAGCTGTCACCGAGCCAGTATTCGCAACAGAGATCCGGCCCGCTCGGCCAGACTCGGAGTACATGCCATAAGTGCCTACGATCGAACCCGAATTGGCGATCGTCAGATTACCGCTTTCGCTTCGTCCGAAAACGCCGGCCTGCACCTTGGGGCGCACATCGCCGAAAGTCCTGAAGGTCGAGTCGAACTCCTCCTGGGTCACCCGCTTCGGAAGCGTCGAATCCTGCAGTAGCGTGCCTGCATTGGTGATGGTGACGTCGCCCGAATTAGTGCCCCCGGCTAATCCAAATGCTCCAAAGGTGATCCGCCCAGATATTGCGTTCATGATCTCGACCGATCCGGTCTGGGATCCACCCACGATGCCGACCGTCGCGCCATTGAGTGCCCCTGAATTGGTCGCGGTCAGCGGACCGTTCAAAGACACGCCGACCAAGCCGAAGGGCGCTGTCACTGTCCCACCATTGGAAACCTGCACCGAACCACCTTGCGCGCCGGCGACGATTCCAGCGCGCTGGGATGTGATCGCGCCAGTGTTCGCGATCGTGATCGCTCCTGTTCCGCCGGCGGCTGCAGAGATTCCATCTGCGGCGGCATTAGGTAGGATCGTGACGGTGCCGAACACGGGAGATGAGACAGTACTTGCCCCCTGAATAATCGTTCCGGCATTCGCGATCATAATGCCCCCATTGGCGGACTGAGCAAGAATACCCGTCGACGCACTATGAATCCGAGCACTCGATGCAGAAGCGATAGTCACGTCACTTGCTGCGCTGACGTCGATGCCGTGAAATGCCTCCGAGATCAAAAGGCCGCCAAAGTTCACGTTCGCGCTTATCGATGACGGCACATAGATGCCATCGATGCCGGACGAACCAACCCGGAGGACCGTCGTGTCAGGCGCATCGAATGAAACGGCCGCCGTGCGGGTCGAAATAGAGACCGCGTTGCCATTGGCGGTGTTCACCACCGTGTTGGGCGCAAACGTCAGATGGAAGGTGGGCTGATTCGGGGAATACGTGATGCCCGCCGTCGTGGTGCCGGGGCCGCAATTGGCCGTTGTTCCCGTCTGCGTGCAGAAGCTGCCTGCCGACTGCGCCGACGCGCCTGGCGCGGCGGCCATGGAAACGAGGGCGGCGGTCGTGAAGGAAACGCCGAGCAGCAGGCCGTACCGCACCCGGGCGGCGGCGATCCCGCGAGATGAAAAATCAATCTGATCCGACTTGGCGGCTGAGTGCATTGCTATGAACCCCGTGAAATATGCAGTGACCATACAGGGTCGTAGCCTAAGGTTGTTTGTAAAACGCGTTACCGTTGGCGCATCCGACTGGATTTCGCCGCAATGTGGCCGGCCGGGCACAATCCGCCGTCGCACGTGAACAACACGGGCAAGCCCGGTCTGCGTTCTATAGAGTGGGGCTGCTTCGATGATGCTGATGCCGTCCAGTCCAGACGGGGACGTAAGGATTTCATCTCATCATTGGCGATGCACGCCAACGCATCACGGCATCCGGCTCATGGCCCTCGCCGCTCCGACCTCTATCGGGCTGACGCTCGGAGCCGAGGCGGCGGTGGCCCGCGCCGGGGCGGCCGGGATGCGGTTCGACAGGGCCGGGACGCGGGGGCTCGCGCGCAAGGGCTGCACGATCTTGACGCTGGGCTTCAGCACAGGCGCTTTCGCCGCTGTCGCGGGCCGGACGCTTTCAGGGCGCCGTGCCGCTGGCTCGGGACGCGCTTCGGGAAGCCGCGCGGTTCGGGGCTTCGGAGATGCGGCCGGCTCCACCGGCCGGGCGGCTTTCCGGATGCGCCCCGGCGCTTCGGATTGCACCGGCACCGGCTGCGGAAGGCAAACGCCGTTGCTCAGCACGGCCCCCGACGGGCAGGTCACCGTCACGCAGATTTCGCCGGTCTGCTGGGTCCCCGCGGGACAGACGACCGGGCAGATTCGGCCGCTGTAACTGTTGAGGGTATCGAGCACCGCCTGGTCCGGCAGGGTGGAGGCAACGCGGATCGAGCGGTCCATCCCACGCCCCGACGTCTCGACCTTGGCCGCCTCGACCTGCTGAGCGGACTTGTAGAACACCTCGAGGGCCGCCTCCGAGCGACGCCCCCAGACCGTTTCCATCGGCTCGGTGAAGCAGCCGAGCTCGCTCAGCCTGCGCTGAACCGCGCGCGGGACATCGGTCGGTGAGCTCGAATCGACGGGAGCCTTGAGGTCGAGGCTCGCATAGGCCACGTGCGCCGTCGGCGACGAGGCCGAGGCGAGCTTTTCAGGCAACGGACGATTGTTCTGCGGCGCATCCGCGGTGAGGGCGAAGCCGGAGGTGCTGCCTTCTGTCCCCCGGCGGGACGCGACCTCCCGCGCCTCCTTGTCCTGCGCGATCTGTGCCGCAGCGGCGCGAGCCTTCTCCACCTCGGCAGCCTCGTAAATGCGCAGTTTATCCGCGGCAGCGATGCGGACGGCCTCTGCGGCCTCGAGGCGGGCCTGCTCCTTGCGCGCGGCCTCTTCCTTGCGCTGCGTCTCTGCGGCGGCGATGAGCGCGGCCTTCTCCGCGTCTTGCCGAGCCTGCTCGATCCGGGCCGCTTCCTGCTTGCGCAGCTTCTCCGCGGCAGCGATGCGGACGGCCTCTGCGGCCTCGAGGCGAGCCTGTTCCTTGCGCTGCGCCTCCGCGGCGGCGATGAGCGCGACCTTCTCCGCGTCCTGCCGAGCCTGCTCCATCCGGGCCGCTTCCTGCTTGCGCAGTTTATCCGCGGCAGCGACGCGGGCAGCCTCTACGGCGTCGAGGCGGGCCTGCTCCTTGCGCGCGGCCTCTTCCTTGCGCTGCGCCTCCGCGGCGGCGATGAGCGCGGCCTTCTCCGCGTCCTGCCGAGCCTGCTCGATCCGGGCCGCTTCCTGCTTGCGCAGCTTCTCCGCGGCAGCAATGCGGACGGCCTCTGCGGCCTCGAGGCGGGCCTGCTCCTTGCGCGCGGCCTCCTCCTTGCGCTGCGCCTCCGCGGCAGCGAGGAGAGCGGCCTTCTCCCCGTCACGACGAACCTGCTCGATCCGGGCCGCTTCCTGCTTGCGCAGCTTCTCCGCGGCAGCGATGCGGGCAGCCTCTACGGCGTCGAGGTGGGCCTGCTCCTTCCGCGCGGCCTCTGCCTCTTCCTTGTTCCTGCGCACCTGATCGGCAGCGGCGAGGGCCGCGATTCTGTCGGCCTCTACCCGCGCTTGCGCCTGACGGGCGGCCTCCTCGCGACGCAAGATATCGAGGACGGCAAGCCGGGCGGCTTCGTCCGCTTCGGCGCGGGCCTGCTGCTGCCGCTCACGTGCCTCCCGACGCCGCGCTTCCTCCTCGTCGCGTTGAGCGGCGATCCGAATCTGCTCGACTTGCCGCTGCTCATCCTCACGGCGCGCTTTCTCATCGTCGAGACGGGCCTGCTCACGCTTGTGCTGCTCCTCCTCGCGCCGCGCCCAGAGCAAGCGCTCCTGTACGCGGCGCTCCTCCTGCTTCCTGTTCTCGGCCTCCTGCTCTGCGAACCGGGCCTGATTTTCCAGCAACTGGATGCGGCTCCTGGCCGCGTCGGACAGGAAGCTCGTAGGATATTTCTCAACGAAGGCACCGAGGTCGGCGACGACATTGCTGTTCCGCAGGCGCGTCCATGCCTGAGCGTCGGTTTCGCCAAGGTTGAGGAAGACCTCATCCGGGTAGGAGCGGGAAAACTCCGGCAGCTGCTTGCCCTGCGTCGCCTTCTTGACCGAGAGCGCCACCCGCTGGAAAACCTGCCCGACCTCGAGCCCGGTCTCCGACAAGGCTTTGGCCAGCGCCTCGGCATAGGGGCTGTTGCGCCCCGCTCCGTCATAAGCGACTTCATTGGACTGGGTGGCATAGGCGATGATCAGCCCCTGGCGGCCGGCCACCCTGGCGAGACCCGTGCCGCTCGACCGCTTCACGCCCTCCGACAACGGCAGATTGCGACAGGCGTCGAGGATCATGATTCGCGCACCGCGCGCACTGTCGAGGGCTCCGATCACGCTGTCGACAGAGATCGTCTCGAAGGGGATGTCGAATCCGTCCTTCAGCTGCGCATCGGTGGGAACCAGGAAGTTCTGCCTCTGATACTGAAGCCCGTGCCCGGCGTAATAGACCACCGCGGTATCGGCATCGCTCGCCGCGCGGGAGAACTGCGCCAGCCGCCGGTCCATGTCCCGCTTCGTCAGGTCCCGCCCCTCGATGACCGTGAAGCCGACCTGCCGCAGAACCGATGCGATATCCTCCGCATCGTTGCTCGGGTTATCGAGCTTGCCGAAGCTGGCATAGGAGGCATTGCCGATGATGAGCGCCACCCGCTTGCCGGCCTGAGACTCGGCAACGGCAACCGTTGCCCACAGAGTGAGCAGGACGGAGATCAGCGCTGGCAGCACCTGTTTCATAATGTCGGAGTTTATACGGGCCGCTACATTCGGAGCAAGTGACCGAGCACACTCCATTGAGGTTCGCAAGCCACTCGGGCGCGGATCATTCATCAGGACTGTCTACATCCCTCCGAGGCGGTGGGAGGGCCGCCGGGATTCCTCGTGTTCTCTCGCAGCACCTGGACTTCGCCGTCATGGCGCGGCGGCTTTTTGTGTTTGGCCTAGTCTCCATGCCAGATTTCGATGGAATTGACTGACAATTCGTGAAAAGTTCCTGATCGAGGCCACGGATGAGTTGGGGCGTGACGACGAAACCACGGGACAGGCTACCGGCTCCCCTCCCGCCTTCCTGTCCGGGTGACGATCGATGAGGCACCGACGCCTCGTCGCCGGTGCGGCGATTCTCATCGTGTCAGGCACCGGCCTCAGTCTCTGCTGGCCGGTTCTGTCGGCTCGCCTCGCTCGCTTCATCGAGACACGCTTGGCCGAGGAAACAGGCAGGCCATGGCGAATCGGAGCAATCGGCTTCGATTTCACGCCTGCTTTGGTCTTGCGCGACGTGGTGAGCGACGACACGGTACGGATCGATCTGCGCGTTGCGACTGTGTCGGGGCCCCTCTCGCTGCTGGCGGGCGGCACGGGTTCCGTGCGGGTCGCAGGCGAAGGGCTAGCCATGACGGTGCCGTTGGGTTCACGCGCGCCCGCCGGAAGCGCCGTCCCGTCGGACCGCGCGGGCGCGCCCAGGATCGGTGCAACCCGCGTCGTCTTGAAGAACGTCGGCTGGGCCATGCCCGACGATGGTCGAACGGTCTCGATCTCCGCCTCCGCGGCGGATGCCACCTTCGAACCGGGAGCGGACGGGCGAGGAGGGCCGCTTGCGATCACCCTTGGCATCGCCGACCATGATGTTCTCGTCGAGATCGACACGATCGCCTCGCAAGGGGCCAAGCCGTTCCGCGTCGCCGTCGACCCCGCCTCCCACTCCGGCTCCGGCCGGACTGTGCGTCTCGACGGCATGCTTCACCGGGACGGACCCGCCTACCGGATCGAAGGTCTGGGCGGCACGCTCGATGGGACCCGACTGTCGGGAAGCGGCCGACTCACCTTGCAGGGGCGGCCCAAGCTCGACGCTGACCTTCGCGTCGAGGAACTCGTCATCGCCGCGGCGAGCGGATCCACCGCCGGTTCGTCGAGGGGACGGCGCGGAGCCGGCCTCACCGTGTCCGTTCCCGACGACATCCTGCCGACCCCCGCCTGGTTCGCGCATATGGATCTCCAGGCCCGGCTCGCCGTCTCGCGCCTGAGCCTCGGATCCGCCCGGCTTGACGGAGTCGCGGTGAACGCCACGGCGCGACAAGGCGTTTTCGACGCGACCATGAATGCCGCGTCGGTCTACGATGGGAGCCTCAAGCTCCGTTACGCGCTCGCGCCGACGACGGCGGGTTCACAGCACCGCTTGATGGCCTCACTGTCGGGCAACCGTATCCTTCCCCTGCTGGGCGATCTCATCGAGGCTCGCGGGATCGACGGCCGCGTCACAGGCCACTTCGACATCCAGGCCACAGGCTCTCGTGAAGCCGATCTGGCGCGGGCAGCGATGGGTACAGCCGATTTCAGCGTCATCGATGGACGGTTCGACGGCCCAGCCCTCGCACAATGGGTCGCCGGCACTGCGGGCCGCACAGAGAACAACGCTGGGAACTGGGAGAGTGGCACGACGCGCTTCACTCTGCTCGGCGGGAGCTTCGCTATCGCTCAGGGTCGCGCCGTCACCAACGATCTCCAACTCAAGTCCCCCTTGATCCAGGCGACGGGAACCGGATCGGTCGATTTGTCCGGGCGCAGCCTCGATCTCACCTTCCAGCCGAGCGTCGTTCCGCAAGGGGGACGCAGGGCGTCGCCGAGCGTCAGGCTTTCGGTTCCGGTCCGGGTCGTCGGCCCGTGGGAGAATCCGTCCGTGACCGCCGACATGGCCGGTCTTCTGCGAGATCCGGCCGGTGCGGTGGAGGCGATACAAGATCTCGGCACCGGCCTCATGGGTCCGGATGGCGGCGGCCTCAGTGGGCTCCTGGACGGGATCTTTCCCAAATCGAGGCCCCCGTCTCTGAACCGGCGCTAAGCATCTCTCATAAAACTCTCGCTGCGCTGTCGTACTTCGAGCGGGAGCAAACCGTGGTCGGGAGTTATGCAAGGCACTCAAATTCATCATACGCATAAGTGCCTCAGACCGATGTCCCGATCTCTTCACACGACACCCTCTCGCGACACCGGTCTTGTCGGACCTTCTTGTCCTTGATCTCATCCTTCGCATTCAGAAAGACCGGTCCCATGATGTCACCGCCGCGCGTCCTTCAGGGTAAAGCGAGGAGGCCGGTGGCTTCGAGACCAGCCGTGACCGGTATCCGACCGGCCGGAGGGTCACCGGCCGGCGTTGCATCCGCGTTGGGTATCCTGCTCTGTTGCCTGACAGCCATGCCGACGCTGGCGGACGAGGCGGCGTCCTCCGGCCTCTCCGTCAGCGTCACCGCGGCACGACGGATCTGTTTCACCGATACGGTCGAGGTCACCGGCTCGCTCTTCGCCCGTCGGGAGGTCGACATCCTGCCCGAGCGCGACGGGTACAAGGTCGCCCAGGTCTTCGTCGCTCCGCTGGAGACGGTGACCGCCGGCCAGGCGCTGGCAAGCCTGTCGCCGATGGAAGGCATGCCCGGTTCCGGATCGCCCTCGACCATCCGCGCGGCCGTGTCCGGAACCATTTTGCGGAGCAACGCTCAGCCCGGCGCCCCGGCATCCCCGCGCCAGGGTGCGCTCTTCCAGATCGCAGCCCAGGGGGAGATCGACCTCCAGGCCGAAGTCCCCCTGGCGGGCCTTGCCAAGCTCGCGGTCGGACAACCCGTGACCGTGCAGCCGCTGGGGGTTCAGTCCGTGTCCGGGACGGTGCGCCGCATCGATGCGAGTCTCGACCCGGCGAGCCAGCTCGGCCGTGTACGGATCGGTCTCTCGGCTTCCCCCGGGGGCAGTGCGCGGGTGGGCACCTTCGCCCGTGGCATGATCTCCCTGCGCGAGCGATGCGGAATCGGCGTCCCCTACTCGTCGGTGATGTATGAGGCGGACGGCACCATCGTGCAGACGATCGAAGGCGACCGGATCGTGACGCGGCAGGTCTCCATCGGCCTTCTGTCGGGTACCGATGTCGAGATTCTGGTGGGGCTCACGGAGGCGGACAAGGTGGTCGTCCGTGCAGGGGCGTTCCTGCGCGACGGAGATCAGGTCTACCCGATCACGCGAGAGGCGGCAGGCGGACGCTAGGCAGGCTCGCGTTGGCGGGCCAACGTATCACCCTGCTTCGCTCTTTGCTGTCGCGCAGGTTTTTATCGCGGAACCGGTGACAGCTTCTGCGTTCCAAGCGTCTATCACGAATCTCCCTCTGCGCCCTCGCGCTTGGAGCGAGAACCGACCGTGACCGGGAATGTCACGAGGCGCTTTGAAACCGGCGATACGTCAGAAGCCCAAGCGCGGTGAAATGTTGGCTTTGCCGATGCGAGCCTGGTCAGGCTTTCTCAACGCGCATCGGACGGAGAGGGGTGACCGGCGGCCGGACCGTGCTCCTCCGGTTCGACCGTCTTGGATTTCGGCGTGTCCGCAAGGGGTCCGTTGAGCTTCGATGCCGCCAGTAGGCCGAGCTTCAGCAACAGATCGCTGAGCCGCGAGACGGTCACGAACATGGCCGGTACGAAGATCAGGGATAGCAACGTCGAGAAGATGAGCCCGCCGATAATGGCGATCGCCATGGGCGAACGAAACTCGCCGCCGATGCCGAAGGCGAGCGCGCTGGGGAGCATGCCGGCCACCATGGCGATGGTCGTCATTACGATCGGGCGGGCGCGCTTCTGCCCCGCATCGATGATCGCCGCATCCCGCGGGGTGCCGTGGCGAATCGATTCGACCGCGAAGTCGATGAGCATGATCGCGTTCTTGGTGACGATGCCCATGAGCATCAGGATGCCGATCCATACGGGTGTCGTCAGTTGCTTGCCGCTGATCATCAGGGCGATCACCGCCCCGCCGAGGGAAAGGGGCAGGGAGAACAGGATGGTGAGAGGCTGCAGGAAGCTTCCGAAAAGGAGCACAAGCACGGCGTAGACCATCATCAGACCGGCACTGATGGCCTGGGCGAAACCCTCGGACAGTTCGTTGAGACTCTCGGCGTCGCCGGATTGGCTGACTGTGACGCCCTTGGGCAGCGACAGCATTACCGGCAGGGTGTCGATGTTCTTGAGTGTGTCGCCCAGCGCGGCGCCGGCGAGGAGGTCCGCCTCCACGGTGGCCTGCCTCTGGCGGTCGTAGCGACTGATGTTCGTGGGGCCTTGCTGGAAGTCGAGGTCGGCGACCGCCGAGAGCGGAATATTACCGCCGCGGCCCATCGGCACGCGAAGCTGCTCGAGCACGTTGCGGTTGATCCGGGCACGGTCATCGAGCTGCACCCGGATCGGCACCAGCCGGTCGCCCGCGTCGAACTTAGCCAGAGCCGGCCCGACATCACCGATGGTGGCGACGCGGATCGTCTCGGCGAGGAGTTCCGGCGTCACGCCGAGGCGCGCGGCGAGATCGAGGTGCGGCCTGATCTGCAGTTCGGGCCGGTCCAGGGTGGTGCCCGAAATGACGTTGGCGACTCCCGGCAAGCGCCGCATCTGGCCTGCCAGTTCATTGGCGACGTTGGCCACCGTGCGCGGGTCGAACCCACGCACCACGAGGCCGATCGCCCGCAAACCGTTCTCGTCCACGAAGTAATAGCGGATATCGGGCACCTGGCGCAGGCGCGTGCTGATCTGTTGTTCGAGTTGGCGCTGGGTGATCGTCCGGTCGGCCTTCGGCGTATAGTTGATGATAAGCGAGGCGCGCCGGAACTCGATCGGTTCCTTCGGGACGCGGCCGCCATCCACGAAGACGCTGCGGACCTCGGGCAGCGTGCGGACGACCTTGACGATCTCCTCAGTGGTGGCTTCGGTGTCGGCGAGCTGGGATCCCGGAGGCAGTTCCACCGCCATGACCGAACGTGACGTGTCTTGAGCGGGCAGGAACCCCTGCGGCAGCAGGCCTATGCTGGCGATGGAGGCGGCAAAAAAGCCGAAACCGATCAGAACGGTGATGAAGTACCAGCGCACCGACAGGGTTACGAGCCGCGTATAGGCGCGAAGGATCGGGCCGGGCGGCTTCTCCTCCTCACGATGCGGCTTCATCAGATAAGCCGCGAGCATCGGCGTGACGAAGCGGGCAGCCAGAAGCGAGAACAGCACCTGCACCGCCACCGTGATGCCGAATTGCTTGAAGAACTGCCCAGCGATGCCCGACATGAAGCTCGCCGGCGCGAAGATCGCGATGATGGTCAGGCTGATCGCGATGACGGCGAGACCGATCTCATCCGCGGCCTCTGACGCCGCCTCGCGGGCGGATTTGCCCATGCGCATGTGGCGCACGATGTTCTCGATCTCCACGATCGAATCATCCACGAGGATCCCGGTGGAGAGCGTGATCGCGAGAAAGCTGACGAGGTTCAGCGAGAACCCCAGCGCGTCCATCGCCCAGAAGGCCGGGAAGATCGAGAGCGGCAGGGAGACCGCGACAATCACCGTCGCCCGCAGATCACGGAGAAATAGGAACACAATGATGACGGCGAGGATCGCGCCCTCGAACAGGGTGTGGATCGCCGCATCGTAATTGCCGAGGGTGAACTCCACCGAACTGTCGATCAGCTTCAGATCGAAATCCGGGTTCTCGGCGCGAAGCTGATCGACCCGCTTCTCCACCGCGGCCGCGACGACCACGTCGCTCGCCCCCTTGGCGCGCTTGATGCCGACGGCGACAACGGGCTCCCCGTTGAGGCGGGCGAAGGTGCGCCGGTCGGCGATCGTGTCGGTGACGAGCCCGAGATCCTTGAGCCGCACCTCCCCACCGGCAGGCAGGGCGATCATGACGCCGGCCAGGTCGTCGATGGTCTTGGCGGCGGCGAGCGTCCGGATCGCCTGTTCGCGGCCCCCGATCTCCGCCCGGCCGCCGGTGACCGTCACGTTGGTTCCGCGCAGACGCCGGCTTACGTCGACTGCGGTGAGTCCGAAGGCCTGGAGCCGGTCGGGATCGAGGGAGACCAGCACCTCGCGGGAAACGCCGCCGATGGTCTCGACCTGAGCGACGCCCTTCACGTCCTGCAGCGAACTCTTGACCGTATTCTCCATGAACCAGGAAATCTGCTCCGGGCTCTTGTCCTTGGCGGTGGCGGCGTAGGTGACGATGGGCAGGCCGACGACGTCGACGCGCTGGATCAGCGGTTCCTGTGCGCTTTGCGGCAGGCCGGACCGCACCCGGGTCACGGCATCCTTGATATCGTTGAGGGCCCTGTCGGTATTAGTCTCGAGGCGGAATGCGATCGTCGTCACCGAAAGGCCGTCGGTGATCGAAGAGGCGATGTGGCGTACGCCCTCGACGCCGGACACGCCGTCCTCGACGACCTTGGTCACCTGCGTCTCGATCTCGGCCGGAGCCGCCCCGAACTGGCTGACGACGACGGAGATCAGCGGGATATCCGCGCTCGGTAGCCGGGTGATCGGCAACCGTACGAAGCTCGACCAGCCGAGCGCGAGCAGGATGATCGAGAAGACGATCGACGGAAGCGGCCGCTTGATCGCCAGGGACGAGACGTTGAGGGACATCAGCGGTTCCTGGTTCCGTCGACACCGATCAGAACGGGCGTCACGCGGTCGCCCGTCCGGAAAGCGGCACCGGCATCGACGATGACGGCCTCCCCCTCGGCCAGCCCTTCGCGGACGACGACAGTGTTGTCGTCCGCCAGATCAATCTTCACCCGCCGCGTCTCGACCTTCGATCCGTTCACGACCTGGACGCTCGTCACTCCGCTCTGGCGGAGGACTGCAGAGCGCGGCACAGACACGCCGCACACGCGCGACGTCTCGATCACAGCGCTCGCGAATTGGCCAGGGCGAAGTGCCGAAGCCGGATCGATGGTGAGGCGCGCCCTCCCGAGCTGCGTCACCGGATCGACTTCGCTCACGGCGACGCGCACCACCCCCTTCACCTCGTTCGCATCGGCGATGAGGATACGCGCCGCGGTGCCGGCACGGATCTTCGTGGCGTATGGGCTCGGCACATCCACAAGGAGGTCGATGCCCGAATTCGCCGCGATCCGGATCTGGGGCTCGGGCTGTCCGCCGGGACCGGGAGTCGAGGCGGTACCGGTGACCATGCCGACCCTGGCGTTGATGCGGGTCACAATGCCCGCGATGGAAGCGCGGGCATTGATCGTGGCGGGCCGTCCGGACGAGGCGTCCTCCCCGTTGAGCGGGACGGCGCGCAACACTTCCTGTCCGCTCGTCACCGCATCGCCCTCCGACACCAGGATCTGCGAAATCCGGTAGCCTTCCATGACAATGCCGGCACCGCCCTCTTCGCGGGCCAGCGCAAAACCGGTGATCCGGACCTGTTCGGAAACGCAGGCCTGGACGGAGCGTGCGCTGGGAACAGAGGCGGAGTCCTGCGTACCCTGTGCCATGGCCTCCGACTTCGAAAAGATCGAGGCCGCCGAAAGGACGAGAAGTGCGATCACGCCGCAGCGTTTCGCGAAGTCCGAATATGCCACCGTGCTCCGCCGCTCCGGGCTTTTCCCACTACACGTCGACGCCGGCCCGGGCATGGCCACCGATCTAAGCCTTAAACCCAGTGACACCCATCGAACGGCGCGCTGGACCGTTACGACCGAGGAGGCTGGGGGGAGATGCGCCGACGCCGCCCGGCTCCCATCCCGATGGGAACCATCGCATCACGGCACATCCAGGCTTTCCGGCTTCGCCCAATCCGGCCTGACCGTCGAGCGCCATCCTTCGCGGAGTCGAATCAGCGCGACGCCGTTCTCACCTGCAGCAGGTTCACCGCCTGAACCCGGCGATTCTCCTCTGAGAACGGCGCGCTCTCGTTCTTCAGGCGGGTCTTGCCATAGCCCACGGCAATCAGGTTGGCGGCGGGGATCTTATAGGCCTGAACGAGGAAACGCTTCACCGCCTCGGCCCGCTGCTCGGACAACCTCTGATTCGCGGTGTCGGACCCTTTCGCGTCGGTGTGCCCGGCAATGACGAAGGTCTGATCGATGAATTCGGGCCTGGCGAGCACCTTACCCAGCTCCTCCGCCGTCTTCTTCGCCTCGCCGCGCAGCGTCTCCGAGCCGAAATCGAATTCCATCACCAAGTCGATCGCCGGCTTGTCTGCAGCAACGATCTTCAGCTTCTCACGAGCGCTGGTGCTCAACGAATGGCTGTTCTTGTTGCGAAGACTATCGACGAAAGCCGCATCTCCCGGCGTGCCCACGACCGCTGTGGTCGGCGCACCGATCGAGAGGGACCGCGTCTTCATCGGCGTAAGCGCCTTGGCGATCTGATCCTCGCTGGCGACCTGAGCTTGAACTGAAACAATACAAACCGGCCAGACCATAGCCAGCACACACAGAAGACGCGGCAGCATGCGAATATGTCGCGGCACAGGGGCCTCCAAAATTCATATCAATGTCCCCATGAAATTGCTGAGATCGCATCGCGATGCAATCGGGAATTTCGCGTGGCCAAGGAATTTTTCTACGGTATTGCGGACTGATGTCGGGAAGGCACTTCTAGATAGAACAGATCAGTTCATCGAATGCCGACCTGACCCCGTGATCGCCTCGCCGCGGACGGTGCGGTGAATGTTCGATTCTTCAGATACCGGAAGGTCGCCCGTTCCGAAGCCGGACGGGGATTCATGGATCGGCTAGACGAACTTCATGCCGCGGGCGGTCGAGGGCGGATCAACGCAATCCGTATTGTGCGAAATCCCTGTCGATCACGGGGTTCAGTGACAATGCCCGTGTCAGGTCGGCATTGGCCCGGGACGAGTCGCCGAGGCGCGACCAGGCAATTCCACGACCATAGAGCGCCGAACTGTGATTGGCGTTGATGTCGATCGCCTTGTCGTAATCTGCGATGGCCGCGCGCAGGGAGCCGGAACGGAGGTTCACGAACCCCCTGCTGTCCAGGGCATCGAGGAAGCGTGGCCGCAACGCCAAAGCGTCGTTGCAATCGTCCATCGCCTTCTGCAAATCGTTCGAGATCGCCCGCACCCAGCACCGATTGTTCAGAGCCTCGGGACTTTTCGGCTCGAGCCGGATCGCCTGATCAAAATCGGCGAGGGCGGCGGGATAGTCATAGCGCTGCGCATGGAACTGGCCCCGCTCGTAATAAGCGAGGGCGTCCCGAGGCTGGCGCGAGATCCTCGCGTCGAGGGTGGCCTTCCTCTGCAGTTCGGCCATCGAGTAGCTGCCCGGCGGCGTCCGCCACGGGGACGAGGACGGAGTGGGCGGAGCCTGCATAGCGACGGGCGGCGACGGAGGTGCGGCCGGAGTCGGCAGGGGCTCACGTGCGACCGCCCGGTCGAAGCGGGCGATCTCGCCCAGCGCCACCTTCGTCAGCGGACCGACCGGGTGGCGCCTGACGAAATCCTCGAACGCTGCTTTCGTGTTCTTCGCCGAGGCCGCGTTGAAATCACGAGCCACCGTTTCCTCGGCGGCCACTATCGCATCGATGTCGCGGTCCTTCGATGCAGGATCGGCTTCCTTGCTTGCAGGGATCACGGCGGGTCTCTCGGGCTCCGTCTTGATCACCCGGGGGGGCTTTCCATCCACCGGCGGACGCATCGCCGCGCCCGATGGCCGATTGGAGTCGAGGGCGGCAGCCCCCGGCAGCCCCGACACCAGAACCGGCCCCTGACCGGTACTCCTGTCACGCGCGATGTCATCGCGCGCCGCTGCCAGCGCCTGGTCGATCGACTGATCCGGAACGGTGATCTGGCGGGCGATCTCGGTGGCGAAGGGACTCGTATCGGCCCTCGGGTCGCCGAGCACGCTGCCGGCTGCGGCGGATGACAGAGTCAGTTCCCCCTGGGACGGCTTCAATTCGGCGAGACCGGCAGAAAAGCTGCGAAACCGGCGCTCGAACGGATTCCGACGCGAGGCATCGAGCACCACGATCCGCATGGCGGCTCCCCGTTTGTCGAGATCGCCCAGGAGACCGTCCAGACTGATGCCGTCGCGGATCACGTCGGCTTCGTTCCAAATCTTGGCATCCAGCGGAATCAAGTAATTCCGGCGTCCGGCCTGAATGCCGTAGCCGCCGAAGTAAACCAGCGCGGTCGATCCGGGCTCGACTTTGCGAAGGAACTGCTCGATCGTGGCCCGCATCCGGTCCTTGGGCAGGTCTTCACCCAACTCGACCTTGAATCCGGACGCCTTCAGTCGGTCCGCGACCAGTCGCGCATCACCGATCGTAGTGGGAAGAGGAAAGTCGCTGTCCGGATAACGCGCGATGCCAATCACGAGTGCATTACGCACTCTCGATGTCGGCGCAGCATCGATCGGGAATGCACCGAGCATCAAAAATATCACTGCCATCATCAGGTTTGACGTGACAGTTCGAGCCGTGTGACGCATGGGTGCTCTACCAATCCAGCGTTGCCGTCTTACGCATCAGGACCCCGCATCCGCAATAGCTCAGAGCGCTGCATCAAGACCCTTTTTTACCTATCTTCCCGTCCTCTCCCGCTCGTTGACGATCCGCTCCTGAATCGAATGGCGGAAACCGGGATGCCGTTCGCCGCGGGTTCTTGATCTGTCGATGACCATTGATCGCCGTTGCCTGTGGCCTGCGTCGGTCGACGAAACCGTGCGCGCGTCGCATTGGGGGGGCCGCTCCCGGAGAGGTTCGGAAGGCTGACGATATGATTGGGCGACCGGATGTGCAGATGCCGATGTCACGCATCCTTTCCACCGGAGACCGCCCTGATCGATGCCCAGCACAGGGATTTCAACCTCATCGCGGTTGGTATCGTCCGGCGCCGGACATTCGAGGCTTGACAACCGGGCGCGGTTTCTCGCTGATCCTCGCCATGCTGCGACGCATCGGTATACGCTGGCGGTGTGCGGCGAAACCGCCCCCGGCACCGCTGCTGTCTCGCACCTCGCTCGACACAAGGGGCGGCCCTCAGGTGAGGCTAGATGGATGAAGCGGACGATCGCGGCGATCCTAGCCGCCGACGTCGTGGGATATTCCCGCCTGATCGCCGAAGACGAGGAGGGGACGATCCGCCGCCTCGCCGAGCACGGCGACGTTTTCCGCAGCTTCGTCCAGGATCATGGCGGACGTGTCTTCAACACCGCGGGGGATTCGATCCTCGCAGAGTTTCCCAGCGCCGTTGAAGCGATGCGCGCGGCTATCGCGATCCAGGAAGCCCTTCTCGGCCGCAACCGGGAACTCGAACCGGCGCGCCGTCTCGCATATCGGATGGGGATGACCATCGGCGATGTGGTCGAGGTAAAGGGCGACCTTCTCGGCGACGGCGTCAATATCGCCGCCCGGCTTGAGGGAATTGCCGAACCGGGGGGGATCTGCGTCGCACGCTCCATCCACGAGGCGGTCTCGAACAAGGTCTCGGTGAGCTTCCGCGACCTCGGCCCGCAACGCCTCAAGAACATTCCGAGGCCCGTCCACGCCTTCCGCGTCGTCTGGCCTGACGCGGACATCGACGCCGGCCTGCGCGTGAGATTACGGGGCGCCGTATCGAGGCGCCCGATAATCTCCCTCACGCTGACGGGCCTGCCTCTGATCGTCGTGGCCGTGCTATGGGTGGCGCTGGCCGGATACTGGCAGGGTCGGGGCGACGCCTTCCCCCAAGAGGAGGGGGCGGACGGCGATCCTGACGCGCTTCCGGTAAGCGTGGTCAAGGCCGTCGGCGCGTGTTTCAAGGATCAGGTCCGCCTTAGCGGCGTCATCGTGCCGCACAAGGACGTAGATGTCCGGCCAGAGGATGACGGATTCAGCATCGTCAGTCTCGATGCCGCCCCCCTCGTCACGGTCACCGCCGGCCAGACGCTCGCCTACCTGTCCAAGTCAAGCGGAGCGAAGCGCACCGTCGTCACCCTGCGCTCGCCGGTGGCGGGGATCGTCGGTCGCTCCAGCGCGCAGCCCGGCACCGTGATCTCCGCGACTTCCCCGGCACCGTTCCAGATCATCGCGGAGGGAGTGTACGAGCTTGCGGCCGAGGCGTCGCTCAGCGCCCTGGCGCGTCTGTCTCCGGGCCAGCGCGCGTGGGTGACGCCGCTGGGCACCGGCGAACTCAAAGGCCGCGTCCGCACAGTGTCCGAGACGGCAGATCCGGTCAGCCAGACGGGTAGGGTCAGGATCCAGCTGACGGAGGAGGGCGACGTTAGACAGGGGACATTCGCCAGCGCGGTAGTCGATATCGCGGAGCGCTGTGGCATCGGCGTCCCGCTCTCGGCCGTGATGATCGGCGACGAAGGCCGTTTCGTCTACGTTCTGGACAGCGGGCGCCTCGCCGCGCGCCCGGTCGTCACGGGATTGACCGCAGACGACATGATCGAGGTGCAAAGCGGTCTTGGTCGACAGGAGACGGTCGTGGCCCGTGCCGGGGCCTTCCTGCGCGAAGGCGCCACGATCAAGCCCGTGAGCGAATGAGCCAAGGGTAGAATAAAAGTGTCGGAACACACGCCACCGTTCCGCCATTATTGGCCGAAAGTGATTTGCCGTTGACGGAGATCAGTAAGACTATATTTTAGTGAGATAGATATCTCGCCATCATCCGAGCGCGACGATTTCGGCATCACCTAAAAGCAATTCAAGTGGAGACATTGAGATGATCAGACACATTGGTGGCGCCGGGATTGCCTTTGCAATTATACTATGTGCGATACCTGCATTTGCCCAAGGAACGAGGCTCCAACGGGCGGCATGTACCGGAGATGTCTTCCGGCATTGCAGCGACGAGATTCCCAACGTCGATCGCATCACCGAATGCCTCAAACGGCAGAAGCCGAAACTGAGCTCCGCCTGTCAGATGGTCTTCACCGAGATCGACCAGACCAAGGTGGCGACTCGGTCCATCGCGGTGCCGGGCGACGCATCGAGCCCCTCCGCCTGGTGCACGTTCGGCGATACGGCCGAGGCCGGGCAGGATTTGTGGATCGCCTGGTGCAGCCAGCGCGGCCGCGGGGAGTGAGCCCTGCAGATCATTGGCCGCGCCTGTGCCGGATGCGCTCCCGTCGTCTCAAGGGCACGCAGGCAGGGGCGCGGCGCAGCAAGTCGTCCGGCACGTGCCGGCGCGATTCGGCAAATCGTCGCGGAATGTGATACAAGTCCATCTCGTGCGATATGATCAAGGGGACGAACAATCACGATCGTTCATAACTTTGGTTCCCACAGCGGAACGTCGCACAGCCTGCCAAAGCGGTGCAAATGACATTTCGTGACGGAGACCGGAAAGAGGATTCGACCATGCGTATGATTGGACTGATAGGCGCAGCTTTCGTCACTTCGATGGCGTTTCTGGCACCTGCCGATGCCCGTAACGATTCATGCAGCGATTGGGGCCAGCGTGACTGTTACTCGCGCGGAACCAGTGGACCCGAGGCTTTCGCAAGGTCGATGACGTCGATGCGCTGGAAGCCGCAATTGCATCATGATGTCGTACGCGTTGTCTCCCGCATGGATGTGGAAGCCCTGCGGCTGTTGCAGCGCATGCCGTAGCTCCGGCGTCGGCGCCGACTTCCGCCGACACGACCATTCCCCTCAGCGACCGGACCGGCCTGCCACGAACATCGGTGGGCCGCTCCGGTCGTTTTTGCATGGACGTGCATCGGACCAAGAAACTGTCGCCACATTTCGGCGACGACCGATGCAAGGCGATACCCGGTGCAAAACGATACCGGGGCTATCGCCCTTCCACGTCACGGGACGAGCTCTGGCAGCGGCCCTGTCTCATTCGCCCCTTCGACCGATCAAAGTGTCGTCCGAGTGTGGCCTCGCACGACGTTTTTCAAATAAATCGGCAAGACATGGAGGCCCCGAATAAAGGGCCCCAGAAGCCTTCATCAAATCAATGAGGATTTTCCATGTCGACACCAAGAAAGACCAATGCTATTCGAGTCCGGCTTGCTGTCCTCCTCTCGGTCGGCGCGATCATCGGCACCGTACCGGCGCAGGCGCAGACGGTGACCGAGGACGAGATCGCCAGCAGCCTCCGGCTTCCACAGAAGACGCGCAGCCTGTCCATCGGAGCGCCGGCGGCCTCCGTCGATGAAGGCGGTTCTTTCCTGACGTCCCTGCGGTCGACGACGAACAAGCCGATCTCGGCCCACGATCGCGAGAAACTCTCAGCTATTGTCGGCGGGAAGCCTAGCATTGATCTCAACATCCCGTTCGCGATCAACTCGGCCACCTTCACGCCGGAAGCGCTCGTCGAATTGAAAAAACTTGGGACCGTGCTCTCGAAGCCGGAATTCCGCGAGGGCCTCTACGTCATCGCCGGTCATACGGATGCGAAGGGATCGGATGCGATCAACCAGTCGCTGTCCGAGCGGCGCGCGGAAGCGGTCCGGAGATACCTCGTGGAGACTCACGGTTTGAAGGGCGATCACCTGATCAGCGTCGGCTACGGAAAGTCCCGCCTCCTGGACGAGAAAGACCCCTTCGCCAGCGCCAACCGCCGTGTCCAGGCCACCAACGTCTCCGAGACGAAATCCGCCAGCCGTTGAAGGAGCGGCGATGGGTCGAAGGAGATCCGTTCGCTCGCGATGCACTTGCGAGGCATCCCCCTACCTTCAGGAAACGGGATGCCCCCCGCGGTCCATGCGGACGTGTTTGCCAGGTCAGAAATCCGCCTTCGGCCCGGCACCGCATCCGATAGGCTTCAGGACGAGAAAGGATGGTGCCGGATGAGGGGATTGAACCCCCGACCTTCGGTTTACAAAACCGCTGCTCTACCGCTGAGCTAATCCGGCCCGATGCGCTAGCTACCAGCCGCGGGCGCGCCGTTCAACCGTCGATGATGGGGTGTCGGCGCCCTGCCTTCCGAGGAGCCGGCCGCACGGCGTTCCCCTCCCCGTCCGGCCCCGGATCGATTCATGTGGGCGGGTCGTCTTGGCAACATATTAATCTGTCGCCGCCATGCTGACGAACAACATGAAACTTCGGGGCGGGCGACCAAGGACATGCATATCGTCATCGTCGATACTAGCCGCGTTGTCCTGAAGGTCGTTGCCGGCATGCTCGAGCCGCAGGGCCATAATGTCGATGTCTTTACTGACTCGCAGGCCGCCCTCGACTTCGTCACCTACACGCCGACCGTGCGAGTCCTGATCACGAGCCTCGAAGTCCGCCCCTTGAGCGGTCTCGAACTGTGCTGGTCGGCGCGTCTCATCGCCGAAACGAACCGGCCGCTCTACGTCATCACCATGTCCTCGGCCCGCAATTCCCGCAATCTCGCCGAGGCGCTCGACAGCGGCGCCGACGATTTCATCGAGAAGCCCCCCGGCGCCGAGGAGTTGCATGCCCGCATGCGGGCGGCGGACCGCCTGACGACCATGCAGAGCGAGCTGATTCGCCTCGCCGAGACCGACCCGCTCACCGGCCTCCTCAACCGGCGCGCCTTCCTGCAGCGGGTGCGGGACGCCGCCGATCGTGTGGGAAACCACGGCGACATGTCGGCGATCCTGGTGGATATCGACCATTTCAAGCGCATCAACGACGAATACGGCCACGATGTCGGAGATGCGGCGATCCAGAGCGTCTGCAAGACCATCGCGGAGGAGGGCATCGTCGGGCGGCTCGGAGGCGAGGAGTTCGGCATCGTACTTCCGCACCGGCCGGTGACCGATGCGGAGGCGCTCGCGTCACGGCTGCGCCGCCTCGTGGAGGCCCTGCGCATCCGCGGCGCCCGCACCCCGATCCGCCTCACCTGCAGCTTCGGCGTGAGTCAGTGGTGCGAGGGCGATACGATCGAGGCCATGATCAAACGGGCCGACATCGCCCTCTACGAGGCCAAGACCACGGGGCGAAACCGGGTGATCTCGGCCGCCGCTGACCTCGTCCTCGCCCGGGCGGGATGAGCCAATCCCATTTCGAACCGGGCTGTTCCTGATAGGGACAGGCGCCCTCGCGCCATGGCCGCGCATCCGTCCGCGTTAGCCAAGATGACGCGATTTTCGGACCTGTTTTCCTAAAATACGCCCCTGTATTCACGGGGCATAGCCCGGATTCGATGAAGCATCCGATGGAACGGGATTTGAACTGCTTTTGCCCAGCCCGATCGCGATGTGTCGCGATGGGACAGAGGGGGGAGCGGCATGAACCAGGCCGTGGGGGTTTTGATCGTCGACGAACCAGCGGGGCTCGGGCCTGTCCTGCGGGCCTTCCTGGAGCATGAGCCCAGCCTGCATACGGTGGGCGAGGCCGATCTGCCTCTGGGCGGTCCGGGCACCAAGAGCGTCGTCGCCCTGGTGTTCCTGTCCGAGACCGCGTCGAAGAGCGCCCTCGCCCGGATCGCGGTGCTCAAACGTCATCCGACCTTGCGCGTGCTGGTCGCCTTCCAGAGCCTCCCCGCCGAGACCCTGCGGAGCCTGCTCGAGGCGGGGGCCGATGCTGTGGTGGCGCAATCGGCGACCCCACGGGAGATCAGCGCGACGATCGTGCGCCTGGCCCATGCGGGCGACGCGGACGCGCAGGCCGCCGGCCCGTCGGAAGCCGGCGATGGGCTGACCCCGCGCGAAGCGGAGATTCTGCGGTTCCTCAGCGCGGGCTTCAGCAACAAGGAGGTGGCGCGCCGCCTCAGCCTCAGCGTCCGCACCGTGGAGACGCATCGGCTGAACCTGCGCCGCAAGACCCAGACGGGCCGGCTGAAGGATCTCGTCTGCCTCGCCCGGCAATTGGGTCTGGCCCCCGTGGTGGAGAGCGAGACGCCACGCCAGGGCAAGAGCGAATCCAGCCACCATGGCCACAAGGCCATCATCGAGACGATGGCGCGCCACTGAGGCAGCGCGAAGCGACGGGCCGGCCGCCCTCCGAGATGGGGTGGCTGTTTCACGTGTTGGCTCGACGGCCGTTCTCTCCAGCCGCAGGCATCGATATGAGGCGCGATAGGCGCCCTCTTCTGGGAGGAGAGGGTTGAGGTGAGGTGTAGTCCATCTCCGAAGAGGTCACACACCTCACCTGTCCCTCTCCTTCCAGGCAGGGCGATCGCATATGACACCACACCGTCATTCCGGGTCGCCACAGGCGAGCCCGGAATCCCGAGCCGCCGACGGCGTAAAGTCCTGCACTACTTGTGTTTCTGGATCCCGGGCTCCGCTACGCGGACCCGGGATGACGGGGTGGTGCCAGCGGGTTCCTGACAGGCAAATCGGCATATGCGAGAGCCCTGCCTTCCAAGAGAGGGGACCCGAGCGGCCCGCGAGATGCGTGAACCGAGTAGGCGAGCTGAGGGCAAGGTCTTCGCCCTTTCCGCCGGCGCGGCGCTGAGAAGCCCAACCTATGCCGCGGCCCGAGCCCCGGACTCCGCCGGACCGGACCTCGCCTTTCGCGGCGCCGCCTTCCCCTTCTTGGGCGAGACCTTGGCCTTCACCGACACCATGCCCTTCGCCGCGTCGAGACGCGCCCGCAGCAATCCGAGGACCGCCGCTTCCTCCGGCTTCAGCCGGGTGAGGTCCGTCCGCAACTCGTCCTCCACCGCATCCGCCACCTGGAGCAGCAGCGCGCCCTCCAGGTAGCCGTCGAGGATTTCGGGGTGGATGTAGCATTTGCGGCAGATGGTCGGCGTGTTGCCGAGCCGCGCCGACACGCTCTCGATGGCCGCGCGCAGGTTCTTCTTGGCCTTGGCCTCGCTGTCGAACGCCTCGAATTCCTGCAGGGCGAGGGCGGCGAGCACGGTCCCGGCCCAGGTCCGGAAATCCTTGGCGGTGATCTCCTGCCCGGTGATCTCGCGCAGATAAGCGTTCACGTCGGCCGAGGTGACGTCCCGCGTCTCGCCGGCGTCGTCGATATACTGGAACAGCTCCTGGCCCGGCAGGTCCTGGCAGGATTTCACGATGCGGGCCACGCGCCCGTCCTTCACCGACAGGTTCCACATCTTGCCGCTCTTGCCCTTGAAGCGGAACGTCAGCTCCGCCCCCGCGACGGTCACATGGGGATCGCGCAGGGTGGTGAGCCCGTAGCTCTTGTTGGTGCGGGCGTAATCGTCGTTGCCCACACGGATGAGGGTCGCTTCGAGCAGGTGGACGATCGTGGCCAGCACCTTCTCACGGGAGAGGCCGCGACGGCCCATATCCTCGTCCACCCGCGCGCGGATGGCGGGCAGGGCGTCGGCGAAGGCCATGATGTGCTCGAACTTCGTCGAGTCGCGTGCCTGCCGGAAATCGGGGTGGTAGCGGTACTGCTTGCGCCCCTTGGCGTCCCGGCCCGTGGCCTGGATGTGGCCGTTGGCGCGGGCGCAAATCCAGACGTCGGTATAGGCCGGCGGGATCGCCAGGGACCGGATCCGCTTCAGGATTTTTGGGTCGCGGACAGCCTTCCCCTTGGCATCGCGATAGGAGAACCCCGTTCCGCTCTTCCGCCGCGTGAGCCCCGGCCGGTCGGCGTCCACATAGGTCAGGCCTGCCTCGATGGCCGCATCCCGCGGATCGGCGACGACACCGTTCTCTTCGCGATCCGCCGCCATCCTCCGCCTCCCGTCGGTTGTCAGGAACAATCAACCGGCGGGGCACGGGCCGCGTTCCGAGCCGGGCCGGCGGCGCGATGTCTCGCCCGGCCGCTTCATCGCCCCCCGGCCTCCCGTCCGGCTTCGCACGAGGCGGCGGCGTGCTACAGCGCCTGTCATGGCCACGTCCCCTCCGCCGTCCCCTTCGCCCTCCTCCGCGCCGATGAAGCGGCTCGTCTTCGTCGTCACCGAGGATTGGTTCTTCGCCTCGCACTTCCTGCCCATGGCGCGGGCCGCCGTGGCGATGGGCCTGTCCGTGGCGGTGGTGACTCGCGTGCGCGAGCACCGGGCCGTGATCGAGGCGACGGGCGCGCGCGTGGTCGCCCTGGAGGCCGAGCGGTCGAGCCTCAACCCCATGGCGGCGGGTTATGCGGCCGGCCAGCTCGCGGCGATCCTGAAGGGGCTGAAGGCCGACATCGTCCATTGCATCGCACTGCGCTCGATCCTGGTCGGCGGGACGGCGGCGGCGATGGCGGGCATCTCAAGCCGGGTCTACGCCCTGACCGGGCTCGGCCTGATGGGCGCGCGCGCCGACGTCGCCGGCCGCCTGGGCCGCCTCGCCCTGCGCCAGCTCATTCGCGGCCCCCTCGCCTCGAAACAGACCCGGTTCCTGTTCGAGAACCCGGACGATGCGCAGGCCCTCGGCCTCGATCCCGCCGACACGGCGGTCACCATCGTCGGCGGGGCCGGCATCGACCCCGCTTTGCTCGCGCAGACGCCGCAACCGCCCTCCCCGCCCCTGCGCGTCGCCATCGTAGCGCGGATGCTGTGGTCGAAGGGCATCGACACGGCCGTGGAGGCGATACGACTCGCCCGTGCGGAGGGCGCCGCTGTGGAGCTCTCCCTCTATGGGGCGCCGGATGCCTCGAACCGGAGGGCGATCCCCGCAGAGACCCTGCGTTCCTGGAGCCGGGACGGCATCACCTGGCATGGCCCGACCCGCGATGTGAGCAGCGTCTGGGCGGAGCACCATGTCGGGTGCCTGCCCTCCCGGGGCGGCGAGGGCCTGCCGCGCACGCTGCTGGAGGCGGCGTCCTGCGGGCGTGCCCTCCTCACCACCGATGTGCCCGGCTGCCGCACGCTGGTCCGCGACGGGATCGAGGGTATGCTGGTCCCGCCCGACGACGCGCGGAGCCTCGCCGCCGCGCTGGTCCGGCTCGCCGCCGATCCGCTCCTCGTGGCACGGATGGGCGAGGCCGCGCGGCGACGCGTGGTGGAAGGGGGCTTTACCGAGGATGCGGTGATGCGGGCGGTGTCCGGACTCTACGCGGATCTGCTGCGCCCATGACGCCCTCGGTCGATCCTATTCGCTTCATCCGCGCCAATACGCGGCTCCTGCCCGTGCCCCACGCGCCGGAGATCGTGCTGCATGTGGCCGACGAAGCCACGGAGCTGTGGCAGAAGACCGAGGACGAGCTCGATTCCATCGGCCTGCCGCCGCCGTTCTGGGCCTTCGCCTGGGCGGGGGGCCAAGCCCTGGCCCGGCATGTCCTCGACCGCCCGGAGCTCGTCGCCAGGCAGCGCGTCCTCGATTTCGCCTCCGGCTCGGGGTTGGTGGCGATCGCGGCGGCGCTCTCCGGTGCCACCCATGCCACGGCGAGCGACCTCGACGCCTTCGCCATCGCGGCCATCGGCCTCAATGCCGGGGCCAACGGCGTCGGCGACAGGATCACGCCCGTCCTCGACGACCTCATCGGTTCGCGGCCCGCCGATCTCGGCGTCACGACGATCCTGGTGGCGGACATCTTCTACGAGCGGGACATCGCCGGCCGGGTCACCGACTGGCTGGCGGCCCTGCATGAGCAGGGCGCCACCATCCTCATCGGCGATCCCGGCCGTTCCTACCTGCCGAGGGACCGGCTCGACATCCTCGCGACCTACGAGGTGCCGGTGAGCCGCTCCCTGGAGGATGCCGAGATCAAGCGCAGCAGCGTCTGGCGCTTCAGGGCTTAGGAGCCGGAGGCGTCGCCTCCGGTGTCATGCCGGTGCCGGGGGGTACGGTGGAGCCGGGTGCCATCGGCGCGGCCGGGGCGCTGGTCGCTCCGGGCGCGGCGCCGCCCTTCAGGCAGGATTTGATGAAGGCATGCCGGTCGGCCTTGTCGGAACCGGCGGATTTCGCCTCTTCCTTGCACGCCTTGCGCGCGTCGATCTTGCAGGACTTCATGAACGTCTTGGCCTCGTCGCCCTTCAGGCCCTTGGCCTTCATCTCCTGCTTGCAGGCCCCGATGCGGCCGCCGACGGCGGCGGAGGCTTCCGTCACCGGCAATCCGGCAAGCATCCCGACAACCAGGACGGACTTCAACGTCGAACTCATCATGATCGCACTCGCTTCATCGGATGGAAGGGTGGGTCCAGGCGGCGGCGGGCCGTGATCGATGGGCCGACCCGCCTCGTGTCATCGCTCAAAGCGCCTCGGCGCGGCTCCGTCTTCGGCCATGCCCGCCATGGATGCAACGCCCAAGCCTCCTTCGGTCCGCCCTCCGCACGGGCACATTCCCGTGAGGGAAATCTTTGCCCGTGAGGGAGATCCTCGCCCGTGAGGGAGATCCGCGACGAGACGGCGCCTTCGGCTCACCCGGCCTGAGGCATCCGGATCTGGTCGAAATCGAGCAGGGCCGTCTCGATCACGATCTGCGTCCGGCTGATGACGTCGAGCTTGCGCAGGATCTCGGAGACATGGGCCTTGACGGTGGAATCGCCGACCTGGAGCTCGTGCGCGATCTGCTTGTTGAGCTTCCCCTGCCGGATCATCAGGAGGACGCGCAGCTGCTGCGGCGTCAGGCGGGCGATCCGCTCCGCGAGCTGGGTCGGAGGGGCCGAGCCGGCCGCTTCATCCGACAGGGCGGCGGGGATCGACAGACCTCCGCCGAGCACGTCGGCGATGGCGCGTGTCAGCGTCGCCTTGTCGACCGCCTTCGGTACGAACCCGGCCGCGCCGTGCTGCAGCGCCTCGCGCATAATGCGCGGGTCGTCGAGGCCGGACACGACGAGGATCGGAACACGCGGGAAGCGGGAGCGGATGGAGACGAGCCCCTCGAAACCCAGGACGCCCTGCATCGAGAGATCGAGCAGGACGAGATCGACGGTGCCGGCTGCCGCCAGGACCGCCATCGCGGCGGCGATCCCCTCGGCCTCGTCGATGACCGCTTCGGGAAAGGCGAGCTTGACCGCGCTTGCCAGCGCATCGCGAAAGAGTGGGTGGTCGTCGACGATCAAAAGATGCATGGCCGCTCCGCCGCTGCCCTCTTCCATCGCACAATCCTCGCACACCCTCGGCGACTCTATCAGATCCCCGGCGGGCACGCCAAAGCGGTGGGACGGCCGAACCCGGATGGCCCCGGCAGCGTTACGGCGCCGTGATCTTGACGCCGGTCTTCTCGACTTCGGCCCGGACCATCGTCTTCGTCTCGACGGGAGCCACCGACCAGGCCACCGCACCGATCAGGCACAGGGCGGCGAGGCTGTAGGCGAACCCGTGCATCACCCTCACCAGGCCGAGGAGGAGCGGAATGAGCGACAGCGCCACCGCCATCGTCGGATTACCCGTCAGGTAATAGACCGAAGCGAATGCGATGGCCGACATGATGATTGCTTTGAGGAAATTGGGCACGCATCTCTCCGTTCCGTAAAGCCAGTACCGCGACGGTCCGAGCGCTCGAAGTGTCCCCGGACGATCCGACCCTGGAGGTTCCCCTCCGAGGGACTGATGCCGGAACGGTGACAGTCGACGCATCCCTCCCCCAGGAGGCCAGGACGCGACGACATTCCCGCCCGACGAAACACCGGTGCCTCGCGTCCTGCAGGGAAAGGAGGGCCGGAACCACCCCTCGCCGAACAGACCGCCCATGCGCTGCGGAGGGCCCGATGGACGGCATTCGCCCACCCGCCATCCGCACCGGCGGGAACAAGCAATTCCCGCGCCGATGCGACGGTCATCGACGCGCCGGCGCGCGACCGCGCGCAGAGCGGCCGTGCATCCTTGTCGCGGGATGGATTCGAGCCTCGGAAAAAGCAGGCTGAGCCGGTTGAACCCAAAAATGGAAGCGGACCGGCAAGAATATGAACCACCTCGCACGGTCCGATATGGAGGACTTGACGGAGCGCTGCATACAAGTCAGATGTACGATTACGCACACAAGATTTCAGTGACGACGAATTTCAACAAATGAATATGCTCCATTTGTTGAATTTGCAGCTGCGTTGCTATGCCATGATCAACTTTCGGCGTTGATGAGCGGCACATAACTGCGACGTCGTCTCCTCAGGGCGCAGGCATGGTCATTTCCTCCCAACACACGATCCGCAACAGCCTCCTCTCCCGGATGCGGGCGGACGATCATGAGGCCATCCTGGCCGTCATCGAGCGGGTCGAGCTCAGGCGGAAGGACGTCCTTGCCCAGCCGAATGAGCCGTTGACCCATGTCCATTTCCTGGAAAGCGGGGTCGCCTCGGTCGTCGTCGGCACGCGGGACCGCAGGCGGATCGAGGTGGGCATCATCGGCTCCGAAGGGGCGACCGGCCTGCCGCTGCTATTCGATGTGGATTCCACGCCCCACGAAACCTTCATCCAGATCGAAGGCGAAGCCTTGCGGATGAGCAAGGACGCATTCATCGGCCTGATCGAACAAAGACCCACGTTCCGCAGACTGATGATGCGCTACGCCCACGTCTTTCAGCTTTTCACGGCGCAGACGGCCCTGTCGCACGGCAGCTATACTTTGGAAGAGCGGCTGGCCCGCTGGTTGCTGATGTGTCACGACCGGGTCGAGAAGGATGAATTTCCCATCACCCACGAATTCCTGTCGGTCATGCTCGGTGTCCATCGCCCGGGCGTGACGACGACGATCCATATCCTCGAGGGGGCTGGCACCATTCGGGCGCGCAGGTCCCACATCGAGATTGTCGATCGGCCGAAACTCGAACTCATCGCGGGCGACAGCTACGGCATACCGGAGGCCGAGTATCGTCGCCTCATCATGGATGACGTCGCACGAGGGCAATGAGTAGTCGGCGCCTCGAGGGCCGACCGATGGCGGGCCGCGGATCCCCATCCTACAAGACCCTTCATCCAGGCAGGGCGAGACGCCGGCGAGCGTCGCGCTCGTCCGCAGCGAAGGCGATGTTCCGCGTCGATCCGATAAAACAGCCCTCACCGCCCCGTTATTTATTTGTCATGGCGCAGTACAGACGGAAAATTGCCTTCGACCAGAAAGTCCACCCAATCCATCAACCTCCATATTGATTACACAATCGGATAAATACTGAATTCATGTGCGCGGGGCCGCATTCATTCGACAAGGTCACGCTTAAAATCGTCATGTTGTCTGTCAAGGTCGAAGGTGCGGCGAAATGTCGACACGAATTTATGTGTTCGGATCGAGCATATGCGCGAACAGGTCCATACATACCACTAAAAATCCGCAGACCATTACGACCCAGCCGGAAGACGGAATCCGAGGCTGGACTACGACTTTGGTACAAGGTCGATTGCTTTAAGATAATGATCTTTTGCACGTTTCTGCCATCATGTCTCGTTGAAGTCGCATCAAGAAAGATGTTACTTCTGAGCAGATTTCGATGCTTATCGATAGAGATCTTGAACATTGTCGAGGAATAGAATCTCGAATACGGTGGAGGGCGTGTTCAATCCGCTTGTCCAGAAGCTCGAAGGCTTCGTTACGCTCGACGAAGCCGACAGGGACGTGCTTCATCGGATCACAGCCTTCGCCCGCGACGTCCCCGCCCGTACCAACCTCGCCCGTGAAGGCGAGCCGCACCACGACATCGTCCTCGTCACCGAGGGGATCGGGTGCCGGTTCAAGCAGCGGGCCAACGGCGCCCGCCAGATCACGGCCTACCTCGTGCCGGGGGACACCTGCGATCTCGACATCACCCTGTTGAACCGCCTCGATCATACGATCGCGACTCTCTCCGCCTGCAAGGTCGCGCGCATTCCCGCCCCGGCCCTCCGGGAGATCATGGAGAACCATCCGGCGATCGCCCGGGGGCTGCGCATCTCCGCCCTGATCGACGAGGCGACGCTGCGCGAATGGCTGGTGAACATCGGCTGCCGTTCGGCCCTCGAACGGATCGCGCATCTCTTCTGCGAACTCCTCGTGAGGCTGCGAGCCGTGGGCCTCGCCACGGAAGACAGCTGCGATCTCCCCATGACCCAGCACGAGCTCGCCGATACGACCGGGATGACGACCGTGCACGTGAACCGGTCGCTACAGGAGCTGCGGCGCCGGGGATTGATCGAACTCAAAGGCAAGAATCTCAAGATCCTGGACTGGTCCAGGCTGAAATCCCTCGCCGAGTTCAAGGCCGGCTATCTTCGCGTAGAAGGGCAAGCCGCGAGCTGAGCGCCCGTCGGGTCGTCACGGCAAGGAGGTCGGCATGCCGCGTTACTTTCTAAACCTGCGCGATCGCAACGGGCTTCATCGCGACTTGGACGGAGACGTGTTCGGCTCCATGGACGAGGTGCGCAACGACGCCGTGATCGGCATCAAGCAGATCGTCGCCGACGCACTCGGCAGCGGCGCGACGTTGAGCGAAGCCCTGGACCGCTCGTTCGAGGTGGTCGACGAGGCGGGCATGACCGTCCTGACGATCTCTTTCGCCGAAGGCGTCGCATCCCGCTCCACACCCTGAAGGCAGGGCGATCGCATATGACACCAGGCCATCATTCCGGGTCGCCACAGGCGAGCCCGGACCCGGAGGGCCGCGCCAGAGGCTTGCAATCCAGAGCCGCCGACGGTGTAAAGTCTCGCACCACTTGTGCTTCTGGATCCCGGCTCCGCGGCGCGGACCCGGGATGACGGGGTGGTGCCAGCGGGTTTCTGGCAAGCGAATCGACATATGCGATAGCCCTGCCATGAAGGAGGGACAGGTCACTCGTGGCCGGGTCGCGGTGGAACGGCGCCTGAGAATCTTTCCCCGCCACCGTGCTTCGGGTGGTTGACCGATGGACACCAGCCGTTGTGTTGTCCCCGCCGACAACGCAACTGGGTTCACACATCTCCTCGACGGCTGCTTTCTCGAGCCGACGACATCGATATGAGGCGCGGCAGGCCCCTTCCTTCAAGGAGAGGGACCCCGTCGTACCCGCGAGAGGTGTGAACACCGTAGGCCGACAACGAGGGGCTTTCGCGGATGACTTCGAGGCACGTGCCGACTTCGCCATTCTCCGACCAGAAGCCCGGGACGTCGGGCCTCCGCAAGAAGGTCCCCGTCTTCCAGCAGCCCCGCTACGTCGAGAATTTCGTCCAATCCATCTTCGACACCATCCCCGACCGCGAGGGCGCGACCCTGGTGGTGGGCGGCGATGGCCGCTACTTCAACCGTGAGGTGGTACAGACGACGCTGAAGCTCGCCGCCGCCAACGGCTTCGCCCGGGTTCTCGTCGGCAAGGCGGGTCTCCTCTCCACCCCGGCGGCCTCCTGCGTCATCCGCAAGCATGGGGCGATCGGCGGCATCGTCCTGTCGGCGAGCCACAATCCCGGCGGACCGGACGGGGATTTCGGGATCAAGTTCAACGCCGCCAATGGTGGACCGGCGCCGGAATCCGTCACCGCCGCGATCTACGAGCGCACGAAGGCGATCACCGAGTATCGCATCGCCGAGGTGCCGGATCTCGACCTCGACACCGTGGGCGAGGCTCGGATCGACGGCATGGTCGTGTCCGTCATCGACCCGGTCGCCGATTACGCGGCCCTGATGCAGGAACTCGTCGATTTCGATGCGATCCGCCGCCTGTTCGCCTCCGGCTTCCGGATGCGGTTCGACGCCATGAGCGCGGTGACCGGCCCCTACGCCACCGCCATCCTGGAAGGGGCGCTGGGCGCCCCCGCCGGCACGGTGGTGAACGGCACGCCGGAGGAGGACTTCGGCGGCCACCACCCTGACCCCAACCCGGTCCACGCCCACGAGCTCTACGAGCTGATGCTGAGCGCGGACGCTCCTGATTTCGGCGCGGCCTCGGACGGGGACGGCGACCGCAACATGATCGTCGCGCCCGGCCTGTTCGTGACGCCGAGCGACAGCCTGGCAATCCTCGCTGCCCATGCCCATCGCGCGCCGGGCTACGCCTCCGGCCTGGCGGGCATCGCTCGTTCGATGCCCACGAGCCGCGCCGCCGACCGGGTCGCCGCCTCGCTCGGCGTTCCCGCCTACGAGACTCCGACGGGCTGGAAGTTCTTCGGCACGCTGCTCGATGCCGGACTCATCACCCTTTGCGGCGAGGAGAGCGCCGGCACCGGCTCGAACCACGTCCGCGAGAAGGACGGGCTCTGGGCCGTGCTGCTGTGGCTGAACATCCTGGCGGCGACGGGCAAGCGCGCCGACGCCATCGTGCGCGAGCACTGGACCGCGTTCGGCCGCGATTACTACACCCGCCACGATTACGAGGAGATCGAGTCCGAGAGCGCCAACCGCCTCATGGAGGGGTTGCGCGCGCAGGTCGCGAGCCTGCCCGGCCGCCGGATCGGCGATCTCACCGTCTCCGCGGCGGACGATTTCCGCTATGTCGACCCGGTCGACGGCTCCGTGACCGCGCAGCAGGGCATCCGCATCAGCTTCGCCGAGGATGCGCGTGTGGTCTACCGCCTCTCCGGCACAGGCACCGCGGGGGCGACGCTGAGGGTCTATATCGAGCGCTACGAGAGCGACCCGGACCGGCTCGACCTGACGCCGGATATCGTCCTCGCCCCTGTCGTCCAGGCGGCGCGCGACATCGCCGACATCGCCGGCATCACCGGGCGCAGCGAGCCAAGCGTCATCACCTGAGCCCGGGGAGGGAGGCACCTCCCCGCCGATGCCGCACCCCGGGAACCGCGTTTTACCGTGCCCATTGTCCTGAAGATCACGGGTGATCGCCGGCCATGTGATGGCCGCGCACCCCTTCTCGCACAGATGGAACGGACATGAAGCTGCAGGGCAAACGCGCGCTCATCACCGGGGCGGATTCCGGTATCGGACAGGCTGCGGCCGAGCTGTTCGCGCGCGAAGGCGCGGACGTGGCGATCACCTACAACACCGACGCCGACGGCGCGCGGGAAACCGCGCGCCGGGTCGAGGCGGCGGGGCGCAGATGCCTGGTGATCCAGGACGATGTCGGCGACCCAGCCTCCGTCGAGGCGACCTTCGCCAAGGTGGCGGCCGAGTTCGGCGTCCTCGACATCCTCGTCAACAATGCCGGGCAGGCCATGAGCGGCATGCCGGTGGCCGAGATGGACGACGGCAAGCTCGAACAGATCCTGCGGGTCAACCTGATGGGGCCGGTCTTCTGCGCCCGCGCCTTCATCAAGGTCCGGCGGGCCCATGGCGGGCGGGGCAAGATCGTCATCGTCTCGTCGGTGGCCCAGCATTTGCCGACGCCCGAGAGCGCGCCTTACGGCATGTCGAAGGCCGGGGTCGGCTCGCTCTGCCGCAGCCTGTCGCGCGAACTCGCCGAGGACAAGATCAACGTCAACAACGTCGCCCCCGGACTGATCGAGACGCCGATGACCAGCGACCGGTTCGAGAACCCCGAGAAGCTCGAAGCCTCCCTTGAACGCATCCCGTGGCACCGCGCCGGCCAGCCCGACGAGATCGCCAAGGCGATCCTCTACCTCGCCTCGGACGATGCCGATTACGTCACCGGCCATACCCTCGTGGTGGATGGTGGCCTGACCATGCAGTGGGGGGGCGCGTAGGACGGGTCTCTCTTCGGGAACGGGTTAGCGAGAAGGGCCGGATCGTGATCGATCCGGCCCTTCTCATGTCTGGTCTCACGCCGCCGCCTTGAGTGCGGCGGATATGAAAGGCTACGCGGCCGGCGGAGCGGTGGCCTCGACGGCCGTGAACTCTTCGAGGATCGTGTAGGTGTGCTCGGCCCCGGCCGGGACGAGCCAGGAATCGCCGGGCTCCAGGGTCACCATCTCGCCGCCGACCGTGAGTTCGGCCCGGCCGGAAATGACGTAGCCCACCGTCTCGTAGGGCCGGCTGGCGCTCCGCTTGTCGTCCGTCGGCGGCTCGTGGCGCCACATCCGCATGGCGACCCGCTCACCCTTGGCGAGGCCGATTTCGCCATGCGCACCCGCGCGGGCATTCTTCGTGGAAATCTTCGTGGTCATGGCGCTTGAAACCTCGTCGCGTTGCGGTGAATCCAACCGGGGAATGGCGGTGGCGTTCCTCAGGAATCGTCAGGAGGGATGGCCGAGGAACGCCTCGGCCGAGCGCAGGGCCAGCGCCATGATGGTCAGGGCCGGGTTGGCGGCCAATGAGCTCGGGAAGGTCGATCCGTCGCTGATCCAGAGATTCGGAATCTCGAAGCTTCGGCCGTGGAGATCGACCACGGCGCTGTCGCCGCTCCGGCCCATCCGGCACGTCCCGATCGTGTGCGCGACGCGCTCCAGTACCCAGATGTCGGTCGCTCCGGCGGCTTCCCAGATCGCCTTCATGGTCCGAGTCGCATGGGCGTTCAGCCGGTCCTCGTTAGAGGAATAGCCGAAATCGATCTGCGCTTTGCGCATCCCGAACGCGTCCACCTCGTCGGCGAGGACCAGCACGTTGGCGTCGCAGGGCAGGGTCTCGCCGTTGATCCCGATCCCAGCCATGTGGTTGTAACGATTGAGATGTTCGGTCAGCGCCCGCCCCCACAGGCCGCGTCCCCGCGCCACCGAATTGCCCCAGGTGACGGGCAGGACGCCGAGACTCTGCATCAGGTAGCCGCCGGCGAAATCCGCATCATTGGGCCGGACCATGTCCTCGCTGATGAGCGAGGAGGGATAGCCCCGGTTCATCCGCATCTCGGCCTCGAACGTCCCCCAGACCTGTGTCGCCACATGGCCCATGTAGTTGCGGCCGACCTGGCCGCTACCATTGGCGAGCCCGAGATGCAGGAGGAGCCTGGGCGTCTCCACGGCGCCGGCGCACAGATAGACCGCCGCGCAACGCTGCCGATGATCGACGCCGTCGTGCCGGTAGATCACGGACGTGATCCGGCCCTCTCTGTCGCGCTCGAGCCCGTGCACCCGACAATCGGGACGGATTTCCGCGCCGTTGGAGACGGCATGGGGCAGGTAGGTGACGTCCATGCTGGTCTTGGCGCCATTGCGGCAACCCTGGTGGCAATATCCGCAATTGATGCAGCCCCGACGCAGGGCACCGCCCTCCTGGGGAAAGTCACCCGAGACAACGGCCGCCGGTGAATCGGCTGTCCGGATGCCGAGCCGGTCGCAGGCCGTCGCCATCACCTGCGCCGGCGCGTTGCGCTGGACCGGGGAGAGAGGATAGCTCCGGCCCGGATCCCAGGGATACTCGGCGGGGCCGGACACGCCAATAAACGCCTCGACACGCTCGTAGAACGGCCGCAGGTCCTCGTAACCGAGGGGCCAATCCACCCCCATCCCGGTCTCTGAATGAAGACGCAGGTCGCGCTCGTCGGCGCGAGGCGTGAAGGCGCCCCAATGCAGGGTGGAGCCGCCGACCCCGGTGCCGCTGTTGTTGGCGCCGAAGGCCTCCGGCGTCGAACCGCCGCTGAGGCGCTCCTCGGTCCAGTAGATCTCGTCGGCGAGCGTCTCGTCGAAGGCAAAGCGCGCGGGGTCGAAGTTCGGCCCCGCCTCCAGGGCGACGACCTTGAGCCCGGCCGCCGCGAGGCGGGCGAGCACCGGCGCGCCACCCGCGCCCGTACCGATGACGACGACATCGACGATGTCGGTGGTTGCGTAGCGACGCATCGCCTCGAGCTTCATCGTCCGGTCTCCCCGAGGGTAGAGGACTTTTGCAGAGCGGAGGACTCCCAGGGTTCAGGGTCACCGATGCCGATGCGCACGAAGCCCGGCAGGGTTTCCGCATCGTCGCCGCCCGCGCCAATCCCGGAAAAGCCGATCCGGGCGAGGCTGGCGGGGTGGGCGAGATAGATCCGCACTGCGTCGCTGCGCAGATCCTCGAACCACAAGGTCATCTCTTCGGCATCGAGCCCATCCTCCGGCACCACATCCGACAGCGGCTCGCCGCCGGCGGCGGCCTGCAGGAAGGCGTCCTGCTCACCGCCGTCGAGGCACAGGAAGCCCGTCGCGTGGACGGCCCGGGCGGCGGCATCCAGGGTTCGCAGGGCGGCGCGGTAGGCCGCTCCGTCCGCCGGCATCTTGGCAAAACGCCATCCATCTCCGGTTCCGGCAGCAAGTCGAGCCTCGATCTGCGCTGCGATGTCGATCCGGCCCGTGCCGTCCTGCGGCAAAACCCTGTCCACGACGGCACGAAGCTGCGCGAGTTCGACCGGGTCGAGGTACACGGGCCGGTCGGCCGAGCCGTCGGGTTCGGCCCGAGCGAGGAGCGCTGCGCGCAGGCGCGTGTTCACCCGGTCGGATTCGATCAGCGCGCGATAGGGCTCCGGCACGGTCGGTGCCTCGGACTTCAGAAGCGGCTCCTCGGAGGCGAGACCTGCGATGAGGCTGGCCACGGCCTCCGGCCGCTCCAGCGGCAGCAGGTGCCCTGCGCCATCGAGGGCCACCAGCCGACCATGGGCCAGGTGGGGAAGGGTCAGAGCCTTCTGAGCGGCGGCGCCGAGATCGGCATCCTCGGTTCCGCCGACGACCACGGCCGGGATGCGCAGGATGCCGATCCGGTGGCTCCAATCCTCGCGGGAGCCGTCGCGCAGCCAGGCCGTCCAGGCGGCGGGAGAGGCGCGCAGAACATCCTCGACCGCGCGGGTCCGAAGCGGCTCGCCGAGGGGAGAGCCGGTGTTCTGGTCGATGAACTCTCCGGCCTTACGGCGACGGGTCTCCGCATCCGCGGAGATCCATTCCATCATCTCCCGCCGCTTGTCGTCGGACATCGGCTCGAAGCTCGGCGGTGAACCGCCCAGCAGCACCAGCCCGGCGAGCCCCGCCAGATCCGGTGCATCATCCTCGGCGCGCCGGGCGAGGGCCAAGGCGACCTTCGCGCCCATGCTATGCCCGGCGAGATACCATCGATCCCCGGGATCGGCGGCGGCGATCCCGGCCGCCACATGATCCGCCATCGCTTCCACCGAGTAGCCGGACACGGCGGCGGCATCGCCGAAACCGGGCAGGTCAAGCGCCACAATGCGAGCAACGCCATCGAGAAGAGCCGCGACCGGCTCCCATTCCCGCGCGCTTCCCCCAAGGAAATGCAGGCAGACCACCGTGCATGGGCCGGGGATGGTGGTGTGGGGGGCGGGAGAGTTTGGCATGCGCCGGGAACTCGGGCGGATCCCATGCCGATCAAGAGTCTCATCCCCGTCCCGGCTTGCGGCATGGCGTCCGCCCGTCTCCATACGTTCCCCGCCCGACCTGCAATACGGGGCCGCTCCATTCATCCCCCGTCCTCAGTCAGAAGATGAGGACCGACACGATGCGATCGTCCGGCACGACGGCGCTGTGACATCCCAGAGAATTCTCGCTGCCGCCTGCGTTTCAACACTGGATCACTTGCCGAAGCCCGTGGCGCGGAACAAACCGCCGCCCCTCACGCTTTCGCATGTCGGAGCGCGGGGATATCGGGGATCGGCCGATCTGTCCTCGCCGAACCCTATCGAAGCCGTTAGGATATTGCGGTGCGCCATCGGGTGCCCACCCAAACTTGCAGAGAGCCTGCCTCGTGCCGACCCGGCCGCCACTCGTTTCCTCCGCCGAAGCCTCGATGTCCCTGCCGACCCTGCGCCGCGGGTCACAGCTCCACGAGACCGAGCGCCGCCTGAACGCCGTGCTCAACAACGCGTCGGTGGCGATCTTCCTGATGGATGACCGGCAGCACTGCGTCTACATGAACCGCGCCGCCGAACTGCTCACCGGATTTAGCGTCGGAGAGGTGCTCGCGCGCGACTGTCCGCTGCACGACATCGTCCACCACACCTACCCCGATGGCCGTCCATTCCCGTTAGAGGAATGCGCCATCGACCGTGCCTTCCCCGAGAACAACCAGGAACGCGGCGAAGAGGTGTTCGTCCACAAGGATGGGCATTTCTACCCCGTCGGCTTCACCGCGAGCCCCATCCGCGACGATGCGGCCAAGATCATTGGTACGATCATCGAAGTCCGAGACATCACGGAGGAGAAGGCAGCGGCCGAGCGGCAGAAATTGCTGACGAACGAGCTGAACCACCGGGTGAAGAATACCCTGGCCACCGTCCAGTCCATCGCGGCGCAGACGTTCCGCAACGTTGCCGACCAGCCGGCCCGCGCCGTCTTCGACGCCCGCGTCGCGGCGCTCTCGGACGCCCACAACGTCCTGACGGAATCCAATTGGGAGAGCGCCAGCCTCATCGGTGTCGTCGAGCGGGCGATCGCACCCCATGCGGTCGCGGAGACCGACGGGACGCGGTTCAACATCACCGGCCCGGATACCCGCCTCCACCCCAAGGTCGCCGTGACGCTGGCGATGGCGTTGCACGAATTGATGACCAACGCCGCCAAATACGGCGCCCTCTCGGTTCCCGAAGGCCGCGTCGCAGTGACATGGACGCTGACGTCCGATGGCGGGCGCGAACGCCTGTCCCTCACCTGGACGGAGACGGGCGGCCCGGAAGTGATCCCTCCGACCCGCAGGGGTTTCGGCTCGAGGCTCATCGAGCGGCAATTGCCGCTGGAATTCGACGGCAGCGCCGAGATCGATTTCGCACCGGCCGGACTCGTATGCCGCCTCGACATCCCACTGACCGCGCTGGGTTGGCATGGACAGGATGTCGTGACGGGGCGTCCGGTCTCATGAGTATCCTGGAGGGACGCCGGGTCCTGCTGGTGGAAGACGAAAGCCTTGTCGCGATGCTCGCCGAGGACATGCTTCTCGATCTCGGCTGCGAGGTCGTTGTCGCCATGCGCCTCGACCAGGCGCTGCGGCGGCTTCAGGTCGGCGACTTCGATGCGGCCGTCCTCGATGTGAATCTCGGCGAAACGCGCAGCTATCCCGTAGCCGATCAGCTGTTCGAGCGCTGCATCCCGTTCCTGTTCGCAACAGGTTACGGCTCGGCCGGACTGGAGCCGGCCTATCAGGCTGTGCCCGTGATGCAGAAGCCGTATCAGAAGGATCAGTTGGAGGCGCAGCTCCGGCATCTTCTCACCTGCGAGACGGTCTCGCGGGGAGCCGACAGCGGCGCCAGGGTGTTCACCTGTGGCTGCGCGCTCAACTCCAAGGATCCCGGCGCGGCCCAGATCCGCGCAGACTGAGGCCGGCCCTGCCCGGCATCCGCTTTTCGGGAGAGCGGCATCCGCTTCCCTGCTATCGCCTCAACGGAAGTCGGGCGGCGTATCCACGGCCTGCAGACCTTTCAGCGACGCTTCGAGCGTACAGACCACACCGGCCGTGCGGTAATCGAGGGAGACCTCGCCGCCGAAATTGCCGGCAAGTCCCCGCCCGATCAAGCGCGTGCCGAACCCCGTGCGGGTGGGAGGACTGACCGGCGGCCCCCCGGCTTCGATCCAGCGCAGCAGCACCTGATCGCCTCCCTCGCCCTTGCTCCGGCAGATCTCCCAGACGATGGAAACGCTGCCTTTGGCAGTGGAGAGGGCGCCGTACTTGGCGGCGTTGGTCGCGAGCTCATGGAGGATGAGTGCCAGCGACATCGCGGCCTTGGCGCCTACATTCAGGCCCGGCCCGCGAAGGGAGAACCGGTCGGGCTTGTCCTTGTGAGGCTCCAGGGCACTCTCGATCAGCGTCTTCAGGGGCGTATCGCCGAGCGACCCGCCCAAAAGCAGGTCGTGAGACTTGCCCAGCGCGATCAGACGCCCCGCCAGCACCTCCTTGGCGCTCACGACATCCGTGGCGTTCCGCATGGTCTGGGTGGCGATGGATTGCACCATCGCCAGCATGTTCTTCATGCGGTGGCTGAGTTCGAGGTTGAGCACGCGCTGCTGCGCCTCTGCTTCGATCCGCGCGATGGCGGCGCGCGTCCGGTCGGCGATATTGCGGATGAAGCCGATCTCTTCGGTGCTCCAGGCGTGCGGGACGTCCTTGGCTGCGTAGAACACGGCGACGAACCGTCCGTGCTCCATGACCGGCAGGTCGACGAACGAACGGATGCGGATGTCGTTCAGCGAAACCGCATCCGATGCGGTGCGCGGATCCAAGGCGGCATCCTCGACCACGAAAGCCGATCCGGACTTCAGCGCCTCGATACATGAGCCGTACTCTCGGAACTCGCGAGCCCCATCAATACGAGGGAGGCCGGGCGCCGACCACCCTCGACCGACGAGGATGGTCTCTCGTTCCTGGTCCACGGCTCCGTATCCGGAATGGGACAGTCCCAGGGTCCGGCCCGTGATCTCCGCCGCGGCGAACGCGATCGCCACCGGATCGCTCAGGTCGCGCAGGCGGTCGCCGAGTTCCGCGATGGCGAGCCGGCGAGTCTCGCCCTCCTTGCGTTCGGTGACGTCGAGGAAGAGGCAGCTGAACCTCTGCCCGCTTTCGTGGCCGGCGCGGACCTCGAAAGTCCGACCGAGGCCGGGCACGGTGATCTCGAACAGGCTCGGTTCTCCGGTATCGACCACGCTCGCGTAACGGTCGATCAGCCCTTGGTCGATCTCGGCAACGAGCTCTCGAATGGTACGGCCGACGCTCTGCTCCGACAGGCCCGATTGCCGGGCGAAGGCCGGGTTGATCTCCAGGAAGCGGTAATCGCAGGGCTGCCCGGCCCCGTCGCGAATGAGCTCGCCGAGGAAGAACCCTTCCTGCATGCTGGTGAACAGGCCCCGCCAGCGTGCCTCGCTGGCGCTGATCCGCTGCTCGGCGGTCTTCTGGACGGTGATGTCGCGGGAGACCGAGAGGAGCCGCTCGGGGCGTCCTTCGGCATCGAGGATCGGGGTGACTTGCACGTCCCACCAGCGGGGATTGCCCGCCATGGTGTTGGCCTGACCCTGGAAATGGCCGGTTCCCCCGGCCTTGGCGGCAGCAAGGGCCGCATAGGCGTCGGCATTGCCCTCGTTCTGCCAGAAATCCGGCCAGGGACAGTTCTGGATCGCGTTGAAGTCGCTCACCTCCATCACCCGCATCCCGCCCTCACTCATGAAGGTCAGGCGGTTGTCGAGGTCGATCACTTTGATGCAATCGGCCGACGAGGCGAGGACGCTGCGCATGAATTCCGCGTCGTCGCGCTGCTTCTGGTTCGCGAGGCGCTGTTCCGTGCGGTCGCGCAGGATCTTGATGAATCCCTCCGGATTCCCGTCCTCGTTCCTGAGCGGCATCATCTCGCCGAGGCCCCAGAACAGGGTCCCGTCCTTGCGCCTGTGCCAGCGCTCGTCGCTGGCCCGCCCGTGCAGTAGCGCGGCACCCATCTCCTGCTCGGGAGCGCCGTTCTCGATATCCTCGGGCGTGAAGAAGACATGGGCGGGCTCGCCGAGCATCTCGGCCTCGCTCCAGCCGATGACGCGTTCCGCGCCGGTGTTCCAGCTCGTCACCCGGCCGGACAGATCCATGGAGATGATGCCGTAATCGACGGCGCTCTCCAGGATCGCCTTGTTGAGCCGGTCGCTCTCGCGCCGGTCCTGCAGGGCACGGCGCAGTTCGAGCAGGGTCATCACCTGCTTGGCCAGCGTCTGCAGGATCAGCTTCTGCGCCGCGGTCAGGCTGTTCGGTTTGGTGTCGAGGACGCAGAGCGTGCCGAGGGTGACGCCTTTCGACGTCTGCAGAGGCACACCGGCATAGAAGCGCACATGCGAGTCGCCGGTGACCAACGGGTTCGCGGAGGTTAGTTCATCGCGGGTCGTGTCGGGAATCACGAACACCGCGTCCTGTTCCTGGACGGCATGGCGGCAGATCGAAGAGGAGATCGGGGTCTCCCGCTGACCGAATCCCGTCTCGGCCTTGAACCATTGGCGGTCCCCGTCGAGCAGGGAGATCAGGGAAATCGGCATGTCGCAGGCCGCCGACGCGGCCTTCACGATATCGTCGAAATCGGCCTCGGCCTCCGTATCGAGGATGCCGTAGCGCACGAGTGCCGCACGACGGTCGGCCTCGATTCCCGCGCTGCTGTCGTCGTGGTCCACAGAGCTCTTCCCGCCCGTCGTCGTCTGTTTCGGACCGAAAAGCCGAGATCAGCCGGTTCATGCACCCAAATCTCGGGACCGGCAACCGGAAGCGATATGTCCTTCACTGTGGTTCTAATCAAGCATGATCCCGCCGGAATCCCTTCGGCCGGGAACCTCGTCCGCGCGAGGGCGGGGGCAGCTCGCGCGAATTTCTCCACCGGGACCGGCGGGTGGTCCAGGCTTCAGCAATCGAGCGTGGTGTCGCGTTCCCACTGGGTGAGGTGGCGCGAATAGGCGTTCCATTCCTCGGTCTTGAGCTTGAGATAGCTCGGCACGAACGAGCCCAAGGCCTCGTTGAGCACGTCGCATTTCTCGAGGGCCCGCATGGCGTCGAGCATGTTGAGCGGCAGACACTTGACGCCCTCAACCGTATGGCCGTCCGTGTACATGTTGATGTCGAGGCGCTGGCCCGGATCGCGGCGGTTGCGCAGGCCGTCGAGGCCGGCGGCGAGGAGACCCGCCTGGAGCAGGTAGGGATTGGCCGCACCGTCGGCGAGGCGGAACTCGAAGCGCCCGCCATCGGGGATGCGGATCATGTGGGTGCGGTTGTTGCCCGTATAAGTCACGGTGTTGGGTGCCCAGGTCGCACCGGACGTGGTGCGCGGGGCATTGATGCGCTTGTAGGAATTCACGCACGGGTTGGTGATGGCGGCCAGCGCATCGGCGGAGTGGATGAGACCGCCGATGAAGTGATAGCCCTCCCGCGACATTCCGATCTCGTCCGACGCATCGGCGAAGACGTTGCGGTCGCCCCTCCAGAGCGAAACGTGGGCGTGGCAGCCGGAGCCGGTCAGGTCCATGAAGGGCTTGGGCATGAAGGTCGCGCGCAGGCCGTGCTTCTCGGCGATCGAGCGGGTCATGTACTTGAAGAAGGCGTGCCGATCGGCGGTGACCAGGGCGTCGTCGTAGTCCCAGTTCATCTCGAACTGCCCGTTCGCGTCCTCGTGGTCGTTCTGGTACGGCTTCCAGCCGAGTTCCAGCATCGCGTCGCAGATCTCGGTGATCACGTCGTAGCGGCGCATGAGGGCCGACTGGTCGTAGCACGGCTTCATCTGCCGGTCGGCCATGTCCGCCGGCTCGGACCCGTCCGGCGTGATCAGGAAGAATTCGCACTCCACCCCCGTCTTCATCTGCAATCCGTCGCGGGCCGCCTCGGCGATCAGGCGCTTGAGGATGTTGCGTGGCCCCTGCTCCACGGGCTTGCCGCCCATTACGAGGTCGGCGGGCAGCCAGCCAACCTCCGGCTTCCAGGGCAGCTGGATCAGGCCGGCAGCATCGGGCACGGCGAGGAGGTCGGCATCGGCCGGGCTCATGTCGAGCCAGGTGGCGAAGCCTGCGAACCCGGCGCCGTTCCTACAGGTGCTGGCGATGGCAGCCGCCGGGACGAGCTTGGCGCGCTGCGTGCCGAACAGGTCCGTGTAGGAGACGAGGAAGTACTTGATGCCGCGCTCTTTCGCGACGGTTTCGAGATCCGTGTTCATGGCGTCACCCTGCGTTGAATCGGGCGGCCCGCTCGGCCGTGCTGTCGAAGGGAAAGGCCGCCCCCGTGGGACGGCCCTTCGTTGTGCTCAGAAGCCGGTCTTGCCCGGAATCCAGCCCGTGCCGGCCATCGGCACCTGCGCCATGGCGGCGGCCTCGATGGTGAGCGCCACCAGGTCCTCGGGTTCGAGGTTGTGCAGGTGGCTCTTGCCGCAGGCGCGCGCGATGGTCTGCGCCTCCAGGGTCATCACGGCGAGGTAGTTGGCCAGCCGCCGCCCGGCGAGGACGGGGTCGAGGCGCTTGGCGAGTTCCGGATCCTGCGTGGTGATACCGGCGGGATCCTTGCCCTCGTGCCAATCATCGTAGGCTCCGGCGGTGGTGCCAAGGGCCTGATAGTCGGCCTCCCAGCGCGGATCGTTGTCGCCCAGAGCGATGAGCGCCGCCGTGCCGATGGCGACGGCGTCGGCGCCAAGCGCCAGGGCCTTGGCCACATCGGCTCCCGAGCGGATGCCGCCCGAGACCACGAGCTGCACCTTCCGGTGCAGGCCGAGATCCTGCAACGCCTGCACCGCGGGGCGGATCGCCGCCAGGATCGGGATGCCGACATGCTCGATGAACACGTCCTGCGTCGCTGCCGTGCCGCCCTGCATGCCATCCAGCACCACTACGTCGGCGCCGGACTTCGCGGCGAGCGCTGTGTCGTAATAGGGCCGCGAGGCGCCGACCTTCACGTAGATCGGCTTCTCACCATCGGTGATCTCACGCAGTTCCTCGATCTTGATCTCGAGGTCGTCCGGCCCGGTCCAGTCCGGGTGGCGGCAGGCCGAACGCTGGTCGACGCCCGGGGGCAGGCAGCGCATGCCGGCGACACGCTCGGTGATCTTCTGGCCGAGCAGCATGCCGCCGCCACCGGGCTTGGCGCCCTGGCCGATGACGATCTCGATCGCGTCCGCCTTGCGCAGGTCGTCCGGGTTCATCCCGTAGCGCGAGGGCAGGTACTGGTAGACCAGCGTCTGCGAATGCCCGCGCTCCTCCTGCGTCATGCCGCCGTCGCCGGTGGTGGTCGAGGTGCCGGCCAGCGTCGCCCCGCGCCCGAGCGCTTCCTTGGCCTGGGCCGAGAGCGAGCCGAAGCTCATCCCCGCGATGGTGATCGGGGTCTTGAGGTGGATCGGCTTGGAGGCGAAGCGCGCGCCCAGCACAACCTCGGTGCCGCAGCGCTCGCGATAGCCCTCCAGCGGGTATCGGCTGATCGAGGCGCCGAGGAACAGGAGGTCGTCGAAATGCGGCAGCTTGCGCTTCGCCCCAGCGCCCCGGATATCGTAGATGCCGGTGGCGGCGGCGCGGCGGATCTCCGACATCACGTCGGGGGTGAAGGTCGCCGAGAAGCGGGGCTTGGTGCGCGGCAGGGGACGCGCATCCTTGAGGGTCGGGTCCTTGGGAGTCTCGGCCATCAGTAGGCTCCGGCGTTGTCGACGTTGAAATGATAGAGGCGGCGGGCGGAGCCGTAGCGCCGGAACTCCGACGGGCTGACCTCGCCGGCGAGGCCGGCGGCCTGGAGCTTGGCGTAGAGCTGCTCGCGGTGCTCGTCGCGCATCTCCTTCTCGATGCAATCGGCGCCCAGGCTATTGACCGAGCCGCGCACGTAGAGCCGCGCCTCGTAGAGGGAATCGCCCAGAGCCTCGCCGGCATCGCCGAGCACGGTGAGGGTTCCGGCCTGGGCCATGAAGGCCGACATGTGGCCGATCGAGCCCTTCACGACGATGTCGATCCCCTTCATCGAGATGCCGCAGCGCGCGCCCGCATTGCCGTCGACCACGAGGAGGCCGCCATGCGCCGTGGCGCCGGCCGACTGGCTGACGTCGCCGCGTACATGGACGAAGCCCGACATCATGTTCTCGGCGACACCTACGCCCGCATTGCCGTTGATCACGACACTCGCGAGCTTGTTCATGCCGGCGCAGTAATAGCCGACATTCCCCTCGATCTCGACGGAGATCGGCGCATCGAGGCCCACCGCGATGGCGTGGCGGCCATCCGGACCGGTGATGGTCCAGTGGGTCTCGTTGGTGTCGGGGCGCAGGGCGTGCAATGCCCGGTTGAGGTCGCGCAGGGGCGCCTGGTTGAGATCGTAGGACGACATCAGTGACGCTCCCAGGCGTAGACCTTGGCGGGTTCGGGTTCGAAGACGCGGGCGGAGGCGATCCCGGGCAGACCCACGAGGGCCCGGTACTCGGAGCCGAACGCCACGTAATCGTCGGTCTCGGCCATCACCGCAGGCTTGCAGGCGATGGGATCGCGCACCACGGCAAAGCCCGTCTCGGTGCCGACCACGAAGGTGAAGAAGCCATCGAGATCCGATAGGCTCGATTCTAGGGCCTGCTTGAGAGAGGCGCCCTCGCGCATGCGCCAGCTCAGGTAGCCGGCGGCGACCTCGGTGTCGTTCTTGGTGGCGAAGGTGAGGCCCTCGCGCTCGAGGCGGCGGCGCATGTCGTTGTGGTTCGACAGTGAGCCGTTATGGACCAAGCATTCATCGGTGCCGGTGGAGAACGGGTGCGCGCCGTTGGTGGTGACCGCGCTCTCGGTGGCCATGCGGGTATGGCCGATGCCATGGGTGCCGGTCATGCCGGCGAGATCGAACCGCGCGGCGACGGCGGCTGGCAGCCCGACCTCCTTGTAGATTTCCATCCGCCGGCCGGCACTGACCACGTCGATGCCCGGCGCCTCGGCACGAAGAAAGCCACGCACGTCGCCCTCCAGAGCCGCCGGAACGTCGATCACCGTATGGGTGTCGCGCGCCACCGCCTCGACGCCGCGTCTCAGCCGGCTCTCGAGGCGGGCGACAGCGTCGGCGAGCGTTGCCTTGTCGGTTCCACGCAGGGTCAGCTTCACCCCGGCCCCGTCGGCTCCGTAGACGGCAAAACCAGCACTGTCCGGACCACGCCCCGTCATCGTCTCGAGCATCGTCGACAGCAGAGACCCCAGACGAGGCTCCAGATCAGGATTCTTCAGAAACAACCCGACAATACCGCACATACTTGGTCTCCACGCCGACCCGTCCCTTGAAAGGACTGGTCGCACGGATCACCCGCAGGGGTCAATCTTGGGAACAATTATTTCTTCAAAAGAAACACGGTAGGCGGGCGGTCGCTGGGCTCTGGAGCGCATGGAGATAGAGAGTGCAACGGATCGGGGTTCCGGCGCACCGGCAGCATGCTCCACGCATCGCGATGACCGCTCGTGATGCCACATAGTCATGCACGGCCTGAGGACTTACACTTCCTCGACGGAGACATGGCCGCCAACCTCGCGCCCTCTTCGGCGAGAGCCGACGCGCCTGCGAAAGGTCCGTGGCGATCGCTCCTCGCTGGAGATCGACGACCTGTCGTGATGGAATCGGCGGTGCCGAGGAACGAGACGTGCTTTCGAACGACCGACGTTGCGATGAGATTGCTTGGAAACGATGCTGAACACTGCCTCCAATGCACCGACCGATCAGGAACGAAGCCTCGAGCGGGCATTGGGCCACCAGATCCGGCACCTGCGTCGCGAGCGGGACCTCTCCGTAGTTGATCTTGGAACAGCCGCCGGGATCTCGCCGGGCATGATCTCCAAGATGGAGAACGGGCAGATCTCACCGTCCCTGTCGTCGATCAATGCCGTCGCGAAGGCCTTGAACGTGCCCATCACCGTGCTGTTCTCGGCTTTCGAGGAGAGCCGCGACTGCTCCTTCGTCAAGCGCGGACAGGGTGTCGTCATCGAGCGGCGCGGGACGAAAGCCGGCCATCTCTACGAGCTTCTGGGGGCGGGCCTGCGCGGTGAAATCGTCGTCGAGCCCTACCTGATCACACTGGAAAACGATGCCGAATCCTATACCGGGTTTCGGCATGCGGGGACCGAGTTCATCTATATGCTGACCGGCGAAGTCGTCTATCGTCACGACAAGCACGATTACACGCTGCAGCCGGGAGACTCGCTGCTGTTCGATTCGGCGGCGTCCCACGGGCCGGCCAAACTGATCAAGACGCCGATGACCTACCTGTCCATCATCGTCTACCCGCGCGGCTGAACCACCGCCTCGGCTCAAGGCGTCGAGCAGCGCACGTCGTAGCCGAACTCGTCCGCGGCATGGCTCAGCCACGACCAGACGCTGCCGGCGAAGCTGCGTGCCACGGCGAGATCATAGGTGGGGGAAGTGTCCCGCTGCCAGACCTGCGCGCCCATATGCGCAAGGGCGGTGACGGCGACCTGCCCCGGCTGGAAGGCACGGGGATGAAGGTCGATGGCGAGGCCCTTGGCGAGGAACGCGCGGGCGTCCGGCCCGGACACGCGGACGATCGCGCGGGCGTCGCTCTGATCCGTGACCGCAGCGAGCCCCTGCAAGGCCTGGACGAGGCCGGCCATCTCCCTCCGCGTCTCGAACAGCGCGAGCCATTGATCCGGTCCGGACCAGACCAATCCCCGCTCTCCCGTCAGGCTGGCGGTACCGGTATCGGGCAGCGACCAGCCGAAGCGCTCGTCCAAGACTTGCCGCAGGGCGTCGGTCCGGCCCTTCACCGCGATCAGCGTCGCGAGGCCGAATTCCTCGCGCAGGGTCAGACGGAGGCCGGGCTCTACGCCCGGACGTCCGTGCCGACCAACCGGTGCGATTCCCGCCCAGGCACTTCTCGGCCGCCATGTCGTCTCGATAGCATCAGACACGCAGCTTCTCCTCTTTCGGGTCGACGAAGACCGGTGAGCAGATCTCGACTTCGATATCCCCGTCGCGCACCGGATCGTAGGCGCGCACCCGTGTCCCATGGCGCTCGGGGCCGCGGCGGATCAGGCCGAGCCCGATCCAGTGGCCGAGGCTCGGTGAATAGGCGACCGAGGTCATGGTGCCCTCATCGGCCGCGAGGCTCGGGGCGGCGCCGACGGCGAGGAAACGTGCCCCCGCGCGTAGGCGCTGGCTGCGGTCGACCGGGCGGAAACCCACGAGGATCGGCCGCTCGGGATCGACGAGGGCCGGGCGCTCCTTCATCAGGCGGCCGATATAGTCCTTCTTCTTGGCGAGCATGCCGCCAAGGCCGATGTCGCGCGCCGTCGTCTGGCCGTTGATCTCGGCGCCGGCGGCGTGACCCTTCTCGATGCGCATCACCGAGAGCGCCTCCGAGCCGTAGGCGGTGATGCCGTGGGCCGAGCCGGCCGTCATGATCGCGCGCCACGCGGCATCGCCATAGGCGGCCGGCACAGCGAGTTCGTAGGCGAGTTCGCCCGAGAATGAGATGCGGAACAGCCGCGCGGGGATGCCCCCGCCCACCGTGACGTCGGCGCAGGCCAGGAAGGGGAAGGCCTCGTTCGACAGGTCGAAACCGGGATCGACGATTCCCCGTAACGTGTCGCGAGCGCGCGGTCCGGCCACGGCGTATTGCGCCCATTGCTCGCTCACCGAGACCATCTGCACGTCGAGTTCAGGCCACAGCCATTGATGGCAGAATTCGAGGTGCTGCATGACCTTCGCGGCGTTGGCCGTGGAGGCCGTCATCACGAAATGGCTCTCGCGCAGCCGCGCGATGGTGCCGTCGTCCAGGACGAAACCGTCCTCGCGCAGGAGTACGGCGTAGCGTGCCTTGCCCACGGGTAGCGTGCCGAACGGATTGGCACAGACCCGCTCGATGAGAGCGAGGGCGTCCCGGCCCTGGATGTCGATCTTGCCCAACGTCGTCACGTCGCAGACGCCCACATGGGCGCGCACGGTGTTCACCTCGCGATTGACCGTTTCCAGCCAGTCTTTCTCGCCGGCCTTGGGGAAATAGGCCGGACGAAGCCACAGGCCGGTCTCCACGAAGACCGCCCCCTGCTCCTCGCACCAGGCATGGGACGGGACGTACCGGGTCGAGCGGAAATCCTTGCCCCGGTGATGCCCGGCGAAGGCGCCGATGGCGACGGGGGTGAAGGGCGGCCGGAACATCGTGGTGCCGACGCTCGCGACCGGCTGGCCGGTGAGCTCCGCCATGATTCCGAGCCCGGCGAGGTTCGAGGTCTTGCCCTGATCGGTGGCCATGCCGAGGGTGGTGTAGCGCTTCAGCAGTTCCACCGCGCGGAAGCCCTCGCGATGGGCGAGTTCCACATCGGAGGCGGCCACGTCGTTCTGGAAATCGACGAAGGCCTTGCCCTTCGAGACCGGCACGCGCCAGAGCGGCGTATGGGCGATGCTCTCGGGATCGGTCTTCGGGGTCTCGGGCGCGGCGCCGGCAAATCCGCAGGCTGAGGCGGCCTCCGCACCGGCCCGTCCGCCGGTCTCCAGGCAGGAGTCGAGGGTGAAGGCCCCGCCCGCCGCCCCGACGGCCACCATACCGGAGGGAAGCGCACCCGGCACGAAGGCATGGATCGCCTCGTCCCAAACCGGGCGCCGCGACAGATGCGAATCGAGATGCACGATCGGGTTCCAGCCATTGGCCATGGCAAGGCAGTCGCAGGCGATGGTCTGGCGGCTGCCATAGGTGTCCACCACCTCGATCGCCTCCAGGCCGAGATGCCCCTTCGTGCCGGTGACGTAACCGTCACAGATTACCTGCGCGCCGACGGCCTCGGCCGCCCGGCGCAGCTCGGCCCGCACCGAGGCGCGGGAATCGATCACGGCCGCGACTTGCCCGCCGGCCGCGACGACATCGGCCACGGTGCGCCAGCCGTCATCGCCCGAAGTAAAGATCGCGACGGCCCGGCCAGGCAGCACGCCGTATCGGTTGAGGTAGGTCCGCACCGCACCGGCCAGCATCACGCCGGGCCGGTCGTTGCCGCCGAAGACGTGCGGACGCTCGATGGCTCCGGCGGCGAGGATGGCCTGCTTTGCCGTGATCCGCCACATGCGCTGGCGCGGCGCATGGGCGGGAGGCACGGCGAGATGATCGCCGACGCGCTCGACCGCCCCGTAGGCTCCGTGATCGTAGACCCCGAACAGCGTGGTCCGGCTCAGAATGCGCACGTCCGGCATGCTCGCCAGTTCGGCGAGGGTATCGGCTGCCCAGTCCGCGCCCGATCGACCGGCGATCTCGCGCCGGTCGGCGAGGAGGCGTCCGCCCGTCCGGTGATCCTCGTCGACGAGGATGACACGCGCGCCCGACCGTCCGGCGGCCAGGGCCGCGGCAAGCCCGGCCGGTCCTGCCCCGATGACCAGCACGTCGCAGAACGCGAAGGCCTTGTCGTAGGTGTCGGGATCCGGCGCATGGGCGGCCCGGCCGAGGCCGGCGGCGCGGCGGATCATCGGCTCGTAGAGCTTCTCCCACAGAGCGGCCGGCCACATCAAGGTCTTGTAGTAGAAGCCCGCCGCGAAGACCGGCGCCGCCAGGGCGTTGACCGAGAGGGCGTCGTATTTCAGCGACGGCCAGCGATTCTGGCTCGACGCCTCCAGACCCTCATAGAGTTCGGCCACGGTGGCGCGGGTGTTCGGCTCCCGGCGCGCACCCGAGCGCAGTTCGACGAGGGCGTTGGGCTCCTCCGAACCGGCGGTGAGGATGCCGCGCGGGCGGTGGTACTTGAACGACCGGCCCACGAGCCGCACGCCGTTGGCCAACAGCGCCGAGGCCAGGGTATCACCCTGGAAACCGCTGTAGCGCTGGCCGTCGAAGGTGAAGTCCAGGGGGCGGCGCCGGTCGATCATGCCGCTGGTCGCGGTACGAAAGCCCTGCCCAACGGCCGTTGCCGGGGAGGTGCCGCTTGGGGAGGCGGTGTCCCGAAGGGTGATCGTGGTCATGCGACCTCTCCTGTCCGGCGGCTCAGCGCGACGTCGCGGGCGGAGGACACCCCGGTGATCTCGTGGGTGCGCGTGTCTCGATCGACCACGAGCCAGGAGCGGCAGCCGGCGCCGTGATACCAGAGCTCGCGATGGGGGCCGGCCGGGTTGTTGCGCAGGTAGACGTAGTCGTGCATGGCGGCGGGAGGCACCTCCATGCCGTCGGGCCGGATCGGCGCGGCGTCGCCGAGATAGCTGAACTCGCCGTTGTCGCGGGGCCCGCAATAGGGGCATCGGATACGCATGATCGTCGTTCCCTCAATCCAGATCCGCGCTCAATGGAGGTTCGGCTGGGCGCCCATGCCCTTCTCGTCGATGAGATGGCCGGTGGCGAAGCGGTCGAGTCGGTAGGCGGCGGCGTCCTCATGCGAGGTGTCGCGGGCGATGAGATGGGCAAAGCAGAACCCCGCCGCCGGGGTCGCCTTGAAGCCGCCGTAGCACCAGCCCGCATTGAGATAGAGGCCATCGATCGGTGTACGGTCGATGATCGGGCTGCCGTCCATGGACATGTCCATGATCCCGCCCCAGTGCCGCAGCAGGCGCAGGCGCCCGAGGCCCGGCCACAGGGCCATGCCGCCCTCCATCACGTCCTCGATCGTCGCGAGGTTGCCGCGCTGGGCGTAGGAATTGTAGCCATCGATATCGCCGCCGAAGACGAGGCCGCCCTTGTCCGACTGGCTGACGTAGAAATGTCCGGCCCCGAAGGTCATCACCGTGTCGATGAGGGGCTTCACGCCCTCGCTGACGAAAGCCTGGAGCACGTGGCTCTCGATCGGCAGGCGCAGATCAGCCATGGAGGCCAGCAGCGATGACGAGCCCGCCACCGAGAGCGCGACCTTCTTCGCCCGGATGAAGCCACGGCTCGTCTCGACCCCGACCACTCGCCCGTTCTCGCGACGGATGCCGGTGACGGCGCAGTTCTGGACGATGTCGACGCCCCGGTCGCTGGCTGCGCGGGCGTAGCCCCAGGCCACGGCGTCGTGGCGCACGGTGCCGCCCCGGCGCTGAAGGAGACCGCCCTTCACGGGAAAGCGCGCATTGTCGAAATCGATGAACGGCACCATTCCCCGAACCCCCTCTCGGTCGAGGAGTTCGGCATCGATGCCCGCCATCCGCATGGCGTTGCCGCGCCGGGCATAGGCATCGCGTTGCGCGTCCGAATGGTAGAGATTCAGCACGCCACGCTGGCTCACCATGGCGTTGTAGTTAATGTCCTGCTCCAGCCCCTCCCAGAGCTTCATCGACCGTTCGTAGAACGGGATGTTCCCGGCGAGCCCGTAATTCGAGCGGACGATGGTGGTGTTGCGCCCGACATTGCCGGAGCCAACATGGCTCTTCTCCAGAACGGCCACGTTGGTGATGCCGTGCTCCTTGGCGAGGTAATAGGCGGTCGCGAGGCCGTGGCCGCCGCCGCCGACGATGACGACATCATACTCGGCCTTGGGCGCGGCATCGCGCCATTGGAGCTTCCAATCGCGCTGGCCGCGCAGGGCCTGACCCAGGACGCTGAGGAGGGAATAGTGCATGGCGGGACATGCTCCGGGGCTGGCTGCGGCGTGTGAGCCTCATCGGTAGCTTATCGCGAGCCAGCGCCCCTTGCATTTTGCGACGTCATTCGGACAATTCGCGCAGAAATGAGCATCCGCCCCCCAGCTCCCACTCCTTCACGTTTGGACCGGAACACCGCCGCGCCGGAAAAGCCGAAGCCGCTGACCGTCGGCTTCATCCTGCTGCCCGGCTTTCCGCTCATGTCCTATGCGGCCGCGGTCGAGCCCATGCGGGCGGCCAACACACTCTTGGACAGCGAAGTCTACCGCTGGTGGCATGCGGCACCCGGTGGAGGCGCCGTCCAGGCTTCGAACGGAATCGCGATCCTGCCGGATGTCGATGTCGGAGACACCAAACTCGACGCCGATCGGGTCTTCGTCTGTGCGGGCGGAAACCCCGCCGCCTTCGACGACCCCGCCTTGACCGCTTGGCTTCGCCATCTCGCCCGGCGTGGGATCACGCTCGGCGGCATTTCCGGAGGGCCTTACCTGCTCGCCCGCGCGGGTCTGCTGACGGGGCGCCGTTGCACGCTCCACTGGGAGCATGTTCCCGCCTTCGAGGAACGCTACCCGGAGATCGAGGTCGTGCGCTCCCTGTTCGAGATCCAGGACGATCGGATCACCTGCTCGGGCGGCATCGCCGCCCTCGACCTGATGCTCAACCTGATCGAGCGCGACCACGGTCCGGGCCTCGCCAACGGCGTCAGCGACTGGTTTTTGCACAACCAGATCCGGGAGGGCCTGAGCCCGCAGAGGATGGACCTGCGCCTGCGGATCGGGGTGCGTGACCCGCGCCTTCTACGGGTCCTCGCCGCAATGGAAACCAATCTGGAAACGCCGCTTTCGCGGCAGGGCCTGGCCGAACTCGCCCGCGTGTCGATCCGCCAACTCGAGCTGCTCTTCAGAAACCGGATCGGTATCAGTCTTCACCAGCATTATCTCGCCCTGCGGCTCGACCGGGCCCATCAGCTCCGCCGCGAGAGCGCGCTGAGTTCGGCCGCCATTGCCATGGCGACGGGGTTTGCCAACGCGGCAGAACTCGCCCGGGCCGAGCGCCGGCGGCGCTTGAAGGCCACGCCTCCGTCGAGCCGCGTCGACGCGGCGTAAGAGGGGCGGGCGTCCCTGCCGGAACGCCCGCCTTCGAGAGGAGCGAAGGCTCAGCGGGCGTACGCCGTCCGATGAAGGTCGAAGGCCACGTCGGGCCGGACATGATCGGAGTGGGGCGAGGCGGTGTGCCTGCGCGGCGCGCGACGAGCCGCGAGACGGTCCTGAGCCGCCTTGGCGGCCTTCTCGACGCTAGGGAAGACGAGCCCATCGAGAGGGTCGAAATCGCGTCCGGACGAGAAGAACCGCACGCCACCTCGTTCGGGCACGGCAATCCCGGCCGTCACGTCGCCAATTTCGATCACCCGCGGCGGCGGGGCGGCATGAAGGCGGTTGCGGGCACGGGCCTGGAGATGATCCGCCCGGGCATCAGGCGTGTGCAATCGATTCAACGCCCGATGAGCGTCGTCCTGGTGGAGATGGGGCATGGTGTCGTGAACTCCTGACGCGGCCCGAGGGCCATCTGCTGAAAGCGGCTCGATCTGACGGGTCGGTCAGCATCGACAGCCGGAGCAGGCATGCAGAAGAGCTTGGAAGGAGGTTCGATCAATCACGGCAAGTCATCCTTTCGATGAAGGACCACGAGGCGCGAGCGCTCCGCAGTGCTTTAGCGTTTGATGACGCGGCGCAAGCTACACACTTCAAATCACCGCGGCGGATCGGCCCATACGGACCACAACCGCACCTATAGAATGATAGCAGTCCTCCGCTTCGTCAACGGATGCATCTTCCGAATGCATGCGCCCTCATGGCATGAATGACGCGCAGATCAACGGAGCGCAGGCGGTTTCTTCGGGACGAGCCGAGGTCAGGCCGACACTGCGGGGCGCTCGATCAGGCCGGCGAGGTCGCGATGATGTCCATAGACCCGTTCGGCCCCGGCCGCGATCAGGTCCGCCCCCGTGGCGTCATGCAGCCAATGGCCGCCGCCGGTGAAGCCGAGGACGCGCATTCCGGCAGCACGCGCCGCCATGACTCCGGGCACGCTGTCCTCCACCACGAGGCAGCGACCAGGGGCGACGCCCATCTCGGCGGCGGCAAGGAGGAACAGGTCGGGCGCCGGCTTACCGCGGGAGACCATGGTCGCCGAGAAAATGCGGCCCTCGAACAGGGGCAGCAGACCGGTGAGGCCGAGTGAATGGGCAAGCCGCGCCGGATCGCTGCTGGACGCGACGCAGCTCGGAAGCTCGAGCGCCCGCACCGCCAGGGCGATCCCCTCCATGGCGCGCAGGTCGCGGTCGAAGGCACGAAGGGTTTCGGCCTTCACCGCCTCGACGAAGCCGTCGGGTGCGGCGATCCCGTAATCGCGCTCGATATGTCCCATGATCGACGTCATCGACGTGCCGGCGAAGCGCTCCCTCACCGTATCCACATCGATGGCGACGCCGATCTGGTTGAGCCCCGCCGTCAGTGTCCCGAGGCTCAGCGGCTCGCTGTCGACCAGCACGCCGTCGCAATCGAAGATCACCAGTCCGGTGGAAGTTTCGGGTTCGGTCGGCAAGGCGATGGTCCGCTGGAAATGGCTGGGACGGGCTGTGCCACGGAGCCGTCACGGCGCGCAATGGCGGCCGATGCGCGCTGGCTGCCGGGACGGCGTGTGCCTCGGAGACCTTGCGCCTCGCGACGGCGCCCCCTAATCCCGCAGGGCCGGCACGGGAGCCGGCGTGTGTGCAAGCCGCGATGCTCCGCTTCCTAAGCCGCCTCCTCGGATATGTCGTCCTCGCGGCGGGCTTCGTCGGCCTCGTCTACGATGGCGCGCGCTCGATCGCCAATAACGGCGTCCGCGTCACCAACCTGAGCGACCTTCTGATGACGCTGTTCAAGGAGCGCGGGAGTGCGCTCCAGGGCTCGGTGGAGAGCGTGGCCCCATGGCTGTGGCAAGCCCTCGTCCTGCCGCTCACTCTGGCCCCCGCCTGCCTCCTCGGCCTCGGTCTCGGGGCCTTCCTGCTTTGGCTCGGCCAGCCGCCCCGCGAGCCGATCGGCTTTCTCAGTCGGCCCTGACACCTCGACCGTAAGGCATGCCGTTTCGCCACGGGGCATTCAGGAAGACGGTCCGGCACCCCATATAGGGGACATCCCGCCCTCTCACGGAGGCCCCGATGCTCCAGTTCTTCCGCAAGCGTCCCGAAATGCCGAGTGCCGCCGACGCGCTGCCTGGCCGCGCGACGCCGCTCCCCACCACGGACACTCATTTCGTTAATGGCCATTCCCTGAAGGGGCCTTATCCAGAGGGAAGCGAGCAGATCGTCCTCGGGCTCGGCTGCTTCTGGGGCACCGAGCGCAAGTTCTGGCAATTGCCGGATGGAATCGTCGTGACGGCGGTGGGCTATGCCGGCGGCTTCACGCCCAACCCGACTTACGAGGAGGTCTGCTCGGGCATGACTGGGCATAACGAGGTGGTCCTCGTCGTCTATGATCCGGCCGTGCGCCCCCTGGAGGCGGTACTCAAGACGTTCTTCGAGAGCCATGACCCGACCCAGGGCATGCGCCAGGGCAACGATGTCGGCACGCAATACCGCTCGGGAATCTACACGGCGAACGAGGCTCAGGCCGAGACGGCCAGAAGCGTCCGCGCGGCCTACGGAGAAGCCCTGAAGGCCCGGGGCTTTGGCGAGATCACCACCGAGATCAAGCCGCTCGATGCGTTCTATTTCGCCGAAGGCTACCATCAGCAATACCTCGCCAAGAACCCTGCGGGCTATTGCGGTGTCGGCGGGACCGGCGTGACCTGTCCGATCGGAACCGGGGTCGCCGCCTGAGGTGCTTCGCCCGCCAAGCTCACCGCTTGTCGAGCTTGGCCGCACATGCCAAACCCCGCCCGATCGGGCGGGGGATTCGAGACGGATGATCGAACAGGTTTTCGAACGCGTGCTCTTCGCGTGCCGCTGGCTGCTGGCGCCCTTCTACGCGGCGCTCGGAATCGGCATCGTCGTACTTCTGGTCAAGCTGCTGCAGGAACTCGCCCATTTCGTCCTGCACATGTGGAGTGCCACCGAGTCGCAGATCATTCTCGGCGTGCTGACCCTGGTGGATCTGTCCTTCACCGCGTCGCTGCTCATCATCGTGATGTTCTCAGGCTACGAGAACTTCGTCTCGAAGATCGATCATACGGACCACAAGGACTGGCCCGAATGGATGGGGACGATCGACTTCACCGGGCTGAAGCTGAAGCTGATGTCCTCGATCGTCGCCATCTCGGCGATCTCGCTGCTGAAAGCCTTCATGGACATCAAGGCGACGCCGGACCGCGAATTGTACTGGCTCGTCGGTCTTCACATGGTCTTCGTCGTCTCCGGAATCCTGATGGCCCTCACGGACCGGATCGCCGCCGGCCACCACGACAAGTAGGCGCTTCCCGGGAGATGCCGCGATGACCCGCGCGGACGCCGTCTGCGAAGCGCTTCGGATCCTCGCTCCGCGCCTGCCCGCTTTCGAGACGGATTCCGTCCTTTCCCGGGCGCTGACAAGTCCGGGGCTGCGGAACGCGAGCCCCGAGAACGCGGCCTGGCTCGCCCTCGTCGCCTTTGCCCGCCACGTCTTCACCGAGTACGATTCCTATCTCGACGAAGGCTACGACCGCGACAGCGCCCGCCATTTCGTCCTCGACGAGCTCAACGAAACGTTGCGCGGCTGGGGCGTACGCCGAACCGTGTCCGAGGACGTTGAGCAACCGGACGACGAGTGATCACAGGGTCCGCACTGCCCCCCCCCGAAGCGGACAACCGCGGGAAACCTTTCCGGTCGCGGCACCGTTCTCACGGTCGAGGGGGCCGCGACCGTTCACAGGACAGTGGCCATGCGCAGAATGCTCCCGATCATCGCCGGCCTGGTGCTCGCATCCGGCGCGGGTCTCGCCGCCGATAGCGCGTCGGCCCAACAGGTCGCCGATCCGGCCGCCTGCACCTCGTTCGACTGGCCGATCCTGCGGGAGCAGGCCTGGTTCGAAGCGCCTTCTCTCCCCCGGCTCGATTCCGGCGCGACCCTCTCCGCAGAAATGCCGGGCGCCGTCCTGGCACTCATGCCAATCGCCGAGGCCGATCTTCCCTTCGTGCCCTCGCGGGAGCCGAATCCCGGCACATTCGGCGGCAGCCTGCGGATACCGCCCGTCGTTACGCCCGGCCTGTATCAGGTGACCCTGTCGGACAATGCCTGGATCGACGTGAGCCAGGACGGCACGACGACGCGCAAACCCGTGGCCAGCACGATGCGGCCCGGATGTCCGGGCGTCTCGAAGAGCGTCCGGTTCCAGTTCGGCACCACGCCCATTCTCATCGTCGTCAGCGGCGCGAAATCGAACTCGATCAAGATCTCGGTCTCGCCGGCGGAATAGCCGAGAGCTCTCGACGGCCCGACGGCCGATGGACTAGGTTGGCGCCATGCACCTGACCTTACGCTCGTTCCGCCTCGCGGCCCTCGCCTTCCTCGCCTGCGGAGGGGCCGCACAGGCCCAGGACAGGGGCAGTGTGAACCCCAAGCCCCTCCCGCCACTGGACAATCCCGACGCGCCCTCGACACCGGCCAAAGCCCTGTTCGGGCGGGCAACGACGCCGGCTCCCGGTCCTGCAAGACCCTACGGATCCTATGCCAAGGGATGCTTCTCCGGCGGCGAGGCGCTGGCCCAGGACGGACAGAACTGGCAGGTGATGCGCCTCTCACGCAACCGGATGTGGGGCACGCCGAACCTCGTGGATTTCATCGAGCGGCTGGCGGCCAAGGCTCCTAGCGTCGGTTGGAACGGCCTTCTCGTCGGCGACATGTCCCAGCCTCGCGGCGGACCGATGCTCACCGGCCACGCCTCCCACCAGCTCGGCCTCGACGCGGATATCTGGCTGACACCGATGCCAAACCACCGCATGACACGCGCGGAGCGCGAGGAGACCTCGGCCACCAACGTGGTGCGCACGGACCGCCTCGACATCGATCCGCAGGTCTGGACGCCGGAACACCTCAAGCTGATCCGCCTCACGGCACAGCAGCCAGAAGTCGCGCGCCTCTTCGTGAACCCGGCGATCAAGAAGGCCCTGTGTCGGGGAGCGGGTGGCGACCGCTCCTGGCTCAACAAGGTTCGCCCGATGTACGGGCACAATTACCACTACCATATTCGCCTCTCTTGCCCGGCCGGCGATGATCAGTGCGGGGATCAGGCCCCGCCGCCCCCCGGCGACGGCTGTGGCGAGGAACTCGCCTATTGGTTTAGCGACGCGGTGCTGAACCCTCCGAAATCGACGAAGCCGGTGAGGCCCAAGCCGCCGATGACCATGGCGGCCCTTCCCGCCGCCTGCCGGGTGGTGCTGAAGGCCCGGTGAGAGCGCTACGGTTCTGCGGGCCAGGAACATGGACCGCTGTACCGCGACACAGTGTTGACGGGCGGGGATCCGGAACGGCAGGCCGGATAGGCCATGCGGTCCTGCATTGCGGCCGCACCGTCCCTCATTCGGAGTCCCACAATCGAACGGGCCGGTTCCACTGTGGTCCTCGGCAAGACAATATCGGGTGGTCCCGAAGCGATCAGCCGGGTTTCGTCCATGACATGGACAGCATCCGGCCCGGCCAGATTCGTCAGACGGCGCGCGGTCAGCATGAGCATGCGCGTGCCGGACAGGGCCGCCATCACCGCCGCATCGGTTTCACCGTCGAGGCAACTCGTCGAAAACGATCGCATCCCGAAGGACAGCCTGGGGGTCGGGGGGCAGTCAAGAACGATGCTGATCGCCCCGACCGCTGAAGAATCGGGGGCGCAGCCGGAACTCCTCGCGGGGAGACTTAACCGTTCGACGGGCCGAGGGGCCAGGTCTCGCGCGCGCGGCGCAAGTAGGCACGTGGCGGCTGCCCCGTGAGACGGCGGAAGGTCTTCGACATCTGGCTCGCATCGTTGAACCCCGCCAGGGGCACGATCTCGCTCAGGCTCAATGTCCCGCTGGCAATCAGGTCCTGCGCCCGGTTCACCCGCTCCCGCAGGATGAACTGATAGGGCGTCACGCCAAAGGATGTCTTGAAGGCGCGAACGAGATGGCCGACGCTGGTGCCGACGGCGTCCGCCAAGTGTTGCAGGCTCAGCGGTTCAGCGAGGCGGGAGAGGATCAATTCGCGAAGGGTCGCGGCCTGTGCCGACGTCAGCGTGGGGCCGGCGCGGCGGGGCATCGCTTCACCGCCTGAGAACAACTGCAGCAGCGTCGCCGAGACGCTTTCCACCAACAATGGCCCGGTGGAGCATCCCGTCTCCAGGTCGGCCGACACGGCTTGCAACAGATGGCTCACCGCGATCTGCGAGCGCGACGGAACGAACTGGGTCCGGATCTGTGTCTTGGTGAGGGAGGCGTCGGTGATGCGCTCGACGGCCTCCGGGGCCAGTCTCAGTGTCAGCGTACGGAACGGCCCGGTCCAACTCTCGACCACGGCAGCCCCCGGCTCGAGGACGATGATGTTGTCCTCCGAGAAATTGTAAGTCTGGCCCGACCAGAGAAAGCGCTGACTCGGCGGCGCCAGCGACAGGGCGAAGTGGATGCCTTGCTGGACGATGGACACCGTCCCCTGGCTGCCGAGCATGATGTCGCTGAAGCCGATGCCGGACCACCCGAGGCCCGCACTGGTCTGGAGCACAGCCTCGATCTCACCGTCGAGTTCGATCGTGCAACCGCATTCGCTCTGATCAATCCGCATTCACGCGATCATGATGCATGCGAAAACTCCCATTGGCGGCCCGTCTCCCGGACGATCGCAAGAAACTCGTCTCGAAAGGCCCCGTCCTCGAGCGCCCAGTTCGGGCATTTGATCGGCGATGAGCCGCTTTGACGAACAACCGCCACCGCAAGCCGTTCGATCTGCACTTTCGTGCAAAGCGATGCAGCACGCAAGGGTGAGATCCAATGAACCTGCATCCGACGCGACAAGGCCTATTGTGAAATGTCTTGCCTTTGTCGCTCAGCCTAGCCCGCTGACGGTGACTGCCACGGCCTCCTCGGGCAATGCGACTGCCCTTTGTCAAATCTATAATAAGACTTACCGCCCTCGGACCGCCTCGCTGCGGGGGCCGCAGATCATTGTTGTCGCCTAAGCCGATAGGAGGGGAAGCAAATTCCACACAGTCAAGCCTCACTTTGCCGATTGATTTACCTGCGACAAATTGTCAGACAATTCAGAAAACATGATGTTTATCAGTGTTTTGATTAGGAAAATACAGAATTCCAACCCTTGCCTCGTCCTCAGCAAGAATCGCCAAATTCCAGCAAACTTGGTGAGGAAAATCAGACCTTCGCCGACCGTAGCCGAAGAAACAGCCACGCCGTCATCAATCGACAACAAAGCTCACCAAGGGGCGACCTCAGGCAAGAAGGTCGAAATTGAGGGTTGATGGACGATTCTGAGCGTGTAGTCTGGATAACAGAAAGCAAGACCGAATGCTTTCAAACATAGACAAGAGAAAAAGATCGACGTACCGAATACACTCTGGAGAGAATGAATGTCTAAGACGAATGACACCATCCGCACCCTCGATGCATCCGAGCTCGATGCGGTCGGCGGCGGCCTCTCCCTGGGTCTCGACCTCGACCTTTCGAGTGAACTCGGTGCCGTTTCGGGCACAATCGACCAAGTCGGCGGTTTGGTCGGCGGTCTCGTCGGTGGCCTGCTCGGCGCCGTTGGTGGCCTCCTGGGCGGCAAGTAGCCCGGCCCGCCAACCCGATTTCTCGGCGTGGCGCGAAGCGAACGCGCCGCCTAATCTTGGAGATGTGACATGACCCAGAACCTCGACACCATCCGCGAACTCGACGCCACCGAACTCGACGCCGTCGGCGGCGGCCTGTCCCTCGGCCTGGACCTCGACCTGTCCAGCGAACTCGGCGCCGTTTCCGGCGTGGTCGGTCAGGTGGGTGGCTTGGTGAGCGGCCTCGTCGGCGGTCTTCTCGGCGCGGTCGGCGGCCTCCTCGGCGGCCACTGAGCACTTATCCGCATCAATCCTGATCGGTGAATAAGCGCGGCGGGCCAGTAGGCCCGCCGCGCTTCTCGTGCATAAGACGCCTCAACATCGAACTACGCCGCCCTTGGGCTAGGAGGACCGCCGAACCCGATGACGTCGCCGCTTTTTCGCGCAGAGGTCGCCCGAGCGCGCCAGGATTCCTGGTTGGGCGAAGCCCAGATCGTGCAGCCGCTCTCAATCCGGCTGATGACCGCGATCACGATCCTGATCACCATCGCGGCAATCCTGTACGTGGTCTTCGGCACCTACACCCGCCGTATCCACGCCTTCGGCATGCTCACACCGGATGTGGGTCTCATCACCGTGGCGAGCCCGGTGGCCGGACGCGTCAGCGCCTCGGGGGTGAAGGAGGGGGACCGGGTCGTGCAGGGCCAGCTTCTCTACACGCTCGACCTCGACGCCGTCTCAGCCAACGGCCCGACCCAGCAGCGCATCATCGATCAGCTGGCCCGGCAGAAGGAGACGATCGAGGCGCAATCTCGGTTGCGGTCGGCCATGGCGGCCACCGAGAAGCGCTCGCTCGCCGAGCAGATCGACAACCTCCAATCCCAGTCGCGGCAATTGGAGGAGCAGGTCCAGTTGCAGGAGAAGCTGGTGCCGCCGCTGAAAGAGCGGGTCGATGTCCTCGCCAAGGCGGTGAGCGACGGATTTGCCCGCTCGGCCGACCTCCAGAACCAGAACTACCTCTACCTGCAGGCGAGTTCCCAGCTTGCCCAGTTCCGCAATTCGCGCCTGCAGCTCATGGGCAAGGTCGGCGAGTTGCAGGCGACGCTCGCCACCTTCGACGACAAGCTCGCCCGCGACCTCGCCGAGATGGAGCGCACCGCCGCCCAGTTGGAGCAGCAGCGGGCCGAGAGCGAGGCCCGCCGGGCCATCGAGGTGCGGGCGCCGGAGAAGGGCATCCTCACCTCCATCCGGGTCCAGGCCGGCCAGGGCGTGGGGGCGGGTGCCACGCTGCTCACCCTGCTGCCGAGCGAGGGTAGGCTGCAGGCGAACCTGTTCGTGGAATCCTCCGCCATCGGCTTCATCGATACGGGGGAGGCGGTGATGCTGCGCTATGCGGCCTTCCCCTTCCAACGCTTCGGCCTCTATCGCGGCACCGTCTCGGAGGTGACCCGCGCGCCCCTGGAGGCCGCCGACCTGCCGGAAGCCGCCGGCGCCAAGGCGAAGAACGGCGACGGCATCTACCGCATCATCGTGCGGCCGGACGAGAACAGCGTGATCGCCTATGGCGAGAGCCGCCGTCTGGAAGCCGGGATGAGGGTCGAGGCCGACATCGCCCTGGAGAAGCGCCCCCTCTACCGATGGCTTCTCGACCCGCTCTATCGGGTCAAGCGCAGCGTCGATCTCGTGACCCGCGGCGGATGAAAGCGTGAGCCTCCTCAGCACCCTTCAGTTCGGCTTCGGCCGGCGCGTGCCCGTCCTGCTTCAGGCGGAGGCCGCCGAATGCGGCATGGCCTGCCTCGGCATGGTGCTGGGGTATCACGGCCGCCATGTCGATCTCGGCGCCCTGCGCCGCCGCCACGCCCTGTCGCTCAAGGGCATGACCCTGCGCAACCTCATCGATCTGGCGAGCTCGATGGGCCTCGCCACCCGGGCCTTGCGGGCGGAGCTGAAGGACCTGCCCAAGCTCAAGACGCCCTGCATCCTGCATTGGGGGCTCAACCATTTTGTCGTGCTGACCGCCGTGAGCGGCAGGGGGATCGTCATCCACGATCCCGCCCGGGGGCGGCGCAAGCTCACCTTCGCGGAGGCGTCGCGGGAGTTCACGGGCGTCGCCCTGGAGGCGAGCTCGACCACCAGCTTCGTGCGCGAGAAGCGGCAGCGCGGACTGGCGCTGGGCGACCTGTTCCGGACGATCGGCGGCATCCGCCCTGCGCTCGCCCAGATCCTGGCCCTGTCCCTCGGCATCGAGCTCGTCGCGATCCTGATGCCGATCGCTTCGCAGATCGTCATCGACGAGGTCATCGTCAACGCCGATCTCGACCTGCTGCTGGTGGTGGCGGTGGGGCTCGCCCTTCTGCTCGTCGTCCAGCTCGTCCTCTCGGTGGCGCGGACCTGGGCGATCATGCTCACCGGGACCAAGCTGAACTACCAATGGTCGGGGAGCCTGTTCGACCACCTCTCGCGCCTGCCACTGGACTATTTCGAGAAGCGGCACGTCGGCGACGTGATCTCGCGCTTCGGCTCCCTGGCGACGATCCAGAAGGGGCTCACCACCGATCTCGTCCAGGCCGTGCTCGACGGGATCATGTCCATCGGCATGCTCGCCATGCTGGTGGTCTATGGCGGCTGGCTATCCCTCGTCGTCGTCGCCTCGACGGCGCTCGCCGCAGCGCTGCGGATCGCCGCCTACGCCTCCTACCGCGAGGGCACCGAGGAGGCGATCGTCGCCGAGGCGCGCCAGCAGAGCCATTTCATCGAGACCGTGCGCGGCATGGCGAGCGTGAAGCTCCTCGACCTGCGCGAGCGCCGCCGCGGCACCTGGATGAATCACTTCGTCACTTCGCTGAATGCGCGGCTGCGGCTCCAGCGCCTCGACCTCGTCTTCGGCCGGGCCAATGAGCTGCTGTTCGGCGTCGACAGGCTGCTCCTGCTCGTGCTCGGCGCGCGGGCGGTCATCGACCAGTCGATGACGCTCGGCATGCTGGTGGCCTTCCTCGCCTATCGCGATCAGTTCTCGCAGCGGATCGGCAACCTGATCCAGTCGGGCTTCCAGCTGCGCATGCTCAACGTCCAGACCGATCGGCTGTCGGACATCGTCATGAGCGAACCCGAGGAGGGTTCCGGCTCCACCCTGGAACCGGCCGCCCCGGCGGTGATCCGGGCGGCGGAGGGGACGGGAAGTGTCGCCGCAAAGGAGCTCGCCCTGCGCTACGGCGCGGACGAGCCCTGGATCTTCCGCGACCTCAGCCTCGACGTGCCGGCGGGGACGAGCTTCGCCATCACCGGCCCCTCGGGCTCGGGCAAGACCTCGCTGATGAAGATCATGATGGGCCTGCTGCCGGCGAGCGAGGGGCGCGTCCTCGTCGACGGGCAAGAGATCCGCACCCTCGGGGCGGCCAGCTATCGCCGCCGGATCGCGGGCGTGATGCAGAATGACGGCCTCTTCGCCGGCTCCATCGCCGAGAACATCGCCAGTTTCGACGAGCGGCCGGATGCCGGCTGGATCGAGGAATGCGCCGCGCGCGCCGCGATTCTCGCCGACATCAAACGCACCCCGATGGGGTTCGAGACCCTCGTGGGCGATATGGGTTCGACGCTCTCGGGCGGCCAGAAGCAGCGGGTCATCCTTGCCCGCGCCCTCTACCGCAAACCGGAGATCCTGTTCCTCGACGAGGCGACGAGCCATCTCGACGAAGCGACGGAAGCGGTCATCGCCGAGGCTTTGCGCGATCTGCGCATGACCCGGATCATCGTCGCCCACCGCCCGGCCACCATTGCCGGAGCGGACCACGTCTTCAACCTGACGCCCTCCACATGAGGCCCCGTTGGGACGAGAGCCTGCGTGCCCGCCCGTCGAGGGGCCACCCTGGGGTGAGCGTCAGACGCCGCGATAGTGTTCGTCGGTGACCTGTTCCAACCACGTCACCGCGCGGCCGTCGAGCTGCTCCTGGATCGCGATATGCGTCAGGGCCGTCGTTGCCGTTGCCCCGTGCCAGTGTTTTTCACCCGGCTCGAACCAAACGACGTCGCCCGGCCCGATGGCCTCCATCGGGCCGCCCTCCCGTTGAACCCAGCCGGCCCCGAAGGTGACGATGAGGGTCTGGCCGAGCGGATGCGTATGCCACGCGGTGCGGGCACCCGGCTCGAACGTCACGCTCGCTCCGGCGACCCGCGCCGGCTCGGGCGCGGAGAAAAGAGGGTCGATCCGCACGGTCCCGGTGAACCATTCGGACGGTCCCCTGCCGGACGGTCGCGACCCGCTGCGTGTGATGTCCATTCGCCTGCTCCTCCGTTTTCGCCGGATCGACCGTCAAAGCGACCAGCCACCATCGATCACCGTGGCGGCTCCGGTCACGAACCCACCGAGGTCCGAGCACATCCAGAGCACCGCTTCCGCGATCTCCTCCGGCTTGCCGAGACGCCCTACTGGTTCGAGGTCGATCGCTTTCTGAACGTCGCCTCCCGTGAAACGGTCCATCATCGGCGTTTCGATGTTGCCGGGCAGGATAGCGTTCACCCGTATGTTCTTCCTGGCATAGTCCAGCGCCGCCGAACGAGTCAGACCGATGATGGCGTGTTTGGAAGCGGCATAGGCCGCGCCGCCCGCGACACCGCGGATGCCGGCACCGGAAGAGGTGTTGACCACCACGCCGCCACCCTGGCGCACCATCTGCGCCAACTCGTACTTCATGCAGAGGAAGGTCCCCCTCAAGTTGATGTCGAGGATGCGGTCCCATTCGTCGAGTTCGATCTCGTGGACCGGCGTGGCCCTGTTCTCGACTCCGGCATTGTTGAAGGCACAGTCGAGGCGTCCGAAGCGTTCGACGGTTCGGGCAATCGCCGCTTCCACCTCTTCCGGCAGCGACACGTCGCAACGGATCGCCAGGACTTCTCCGCCGCCCGCTTCGATCTCGGCCCGCAAGTGTTCCAGGGTCGCCTCTGTCCGGTCGGCAATCGCCACACGAGCGCCCTCCGCCGCGAAAGCGAGGGCGGCGGCGCGTCCGATGCCGCTGGCGGCACCGGTGACGAAAACGACCTTTTCGGTGAAACGGTGCGTGGTGAGCATGGCGGAAGCCTCCGGCTGGCCGTGATGGCAAGCCTTACCGCTCACCGATCAGCGACAAGTAGGCTCACGGCGTCACTCCGATGACCCGCCACTGCTTCAACGGACCGATGAGCATGGCTCATCGCTGGTCGGTATCGCGCCTACAGACCGAGCGGCCGAAGCTCGCGAACCAGATCGATGAGGAGCCGCAGGCCGGTCGGCAACTGGCGACGTCCCGGATAGTAGATGTGAAAGCCGGCTCCCTCGGGTGCCCAATCCGTCAGAACGACGCGCAGCTCACCGCGACTGACCGGCGACCTGACGCATGGTTCGGGGAGGTAGGCCAGTCCCCCGCCTGCCGTCGCGAGGGACAGCGCGAAATGCGTGCTGTCGATCGTCACCGCGCCGGGCACGTCGAGCGCGAGCGACTCACCGGCCCGTTCGAACTCCCAACCGTAGAGCCGCTCGTCGCCAAGGCGGATGCGCAGGCACCGATGCGCCAACAGGTCGTGTGGATGCGTCGGCGTTCCATGCCGATCCAGATAACAGGGTGCGCCGACCACCACCCAGCGAAGGTCGGCCGACAGGGGCTGGGCGATCATGTCCTGAGCGACGGTGCCGCCATATCGGATGCCCGCATCGGCACCTGCATCCACGATGTCGAGCAGCTCGTTGGAGACCCGGACGTCGATCTCAATCTGCGGATGGCGCTCGCTGAAGACGGGCAGCACTGGCGCAAGCAGCAGCGTGCTCGCATGTTCGAGCACATTGAGACGAATGCGCCCCGCGGCGTTCCCTGGCTCCCGGTGGCGGTTAAGTCCGTCGAGCGCCGAACCGATCGCCGCGAAGGGCGCATCGAGCGACGCCAGAAGCTCTTCACCCGTTGCGGTCAGGGTGACGCTCCGGCTGGTGCGATTGATCAGCCGCACGCCGAGGCGAGCCTCCATCGCCTTGAGGGCATGGCTGAGCGCGGAGGCACTGACACCGAGTTCCAGCCCTGCGCGCCGGAAACTCAGGTGGCGAGCGATGGCGAGGAAGGTGGCGAGATCGGCAAGATCGGTCCGACTGGTCAGCATGAGGCAGGGGAACGTTCGCTGGCGGGAAAGTGATCCGAGCCGGCGTCCGTCAGCACAGGCTCGCAGGCCGAGGTTATCCGACGTCAGGCATTGCCCCTAGGGACTTCCAGTTCAGCCGGGCACAATCGGCCGATGGGCCTGCTTCTCATCCTCTCCATCGGCCTCGTGGCGGGCGTCGTCGCCTCGACCGGCCCGGCCTCGGTTCCGGTCTTCATCGGCTACGGCCTGACCAAGGGTGCGTTCATCGGCACGGAGGCGGCTGCGTCGCTGGCAATCTACTTGACCAAGACCCTGACCTTTCAGGGAACCGGCGCATTGCCGGTCGCGGATTTCGTCAGAGGCCTCGCCGTGGGCGCGGCTCTCATGGTGGGGGCGTTCGTGGCAAAGCCCTTCGCGCTTCGCCTCGCCCCGGAGACGTTCCGGTTCATGATGGACGGGCTTCTGGCGATCTCGGGCACGTGTTTCGTCTGGAATGGCCTCGGGTGACCCATCGCGTCGAGGAGCCGAGGCCGTGCTCGACGCGAAAGGGGCTGCCGGGCCATTGCGGTCCGGCAGCCCCTTTCGGATCGTCTTCGAGCCAGCTGGATCGCCACCCGGCTCGAGGTCGGTACGGGCGTTACTCCGCAGCCTGGAGAACCGGCATCTCGGCTGCCAGAGGCATCGGGTTGCCGCCCAGTGCCGCCGCGAGTCTGACCTCGTCCACTTCACCTTCCCAGCGGGCGACCACGATGCAGGCCACCGCATTGCCGATGAAGTTGGTGAGCGCGCGGCACTCGGACATGAACCGGTCCACGCCGAGGATCAGCGCCATGCCGACGACGGGCACCGAGGGCACCACCGCGAGGGTCGCGGCCAGGGTGATGAAGCCCGAACCGGTGACGCCGGCCGCGCCCTTGGAGGAGAGCATCGCCACGAGGAGGAGAAGACCCTGCTCGCCGTAGGTGAGCGGCGTGTCCGTGGCCTGCGCGATGAAGAGCGCCGCCATGGTCATGTAGATGTTGGTGCCGTCGAGGTTGAACGAGTAGCCGGTGGGGACCACGAGGCCGACGACGGGCTTCGAGCAGCCGGCGCGCTCCATCTTCTCCAGCAGCGAAGGCAGCGCGGATTCGGAGGACGAGGTGCCGAGGACGAGCAGGAGCTCCTCCTTGATGTAGCGGATCAGCTTGATGATCGAGAAGCCGTTGTAGCGGGCGACGAGGCCGAGCACGCCGAGCACGAAGATCGCCGAGGTCAGGTAGAAGGCGCCGACGAGGTAGGCGAGGTTGGCGAGCGAGGCGATGCCGTATTTGCCGATGGTGAAGGCCATGGCGCCGAAGGCACCGATGGGGGCGACCTTCATGATGATGTTGACGACGCCGAAGATGGCTTCCGACAGCACCTTGATGATGTCGAGGACCGGCTTACCGCGATCACCCAGGAAGGCGAGGCCGAAACCGAACAGCACCGAGAAGAACAGAACCTGAAGGATCTCGCCGCCCGAGAACGCACCGACGGCCGTGGTCGGGATGATGTTCATCAGGAAGTCGGTGATCGACTGCGTCTTCGCCTTGTCGGCGTACATCGCGATCGACTTCGGATCGAGGGACTTCGGATCGATGTGCATGCCCGCGCCCGGCTGCACGAGGTTCGCCACGATCAGGCCGACGATGAGGGCCAGGGTCGAGAAGGTGATGAAGTAGATGAGCGCCTTGCCACCGACGCGGCCGACCTTCTCCAGGTTGGTCATGCCGGCGATGCCGGAGACGACCGTGAGGAAGATCACCGGCGCGATGATCATCTTGACGAGCTTGATGAAGGCATCGCCGAGCGGCTTCATGTCCGCGCCGACCTGCGGGTAGAAGTGGCCGAGCGTGATGCCGATCGCCACGGCGAGCAACACCTGGAAATAGAGCGTGCGGTAGATGGGTTTGGGCTTCGACGGCGCGTGCGGCGCGGTCAGTGGGGACGGTACGGCAACCATGGCGAGTTTCTCCCTCGAGATCGATCGGTTCGGATGGGATCGGAATGCCGGGTTGGTCCCGGTCCCGTCCTCTCTTGGTCTTGGCCAGCGGGGTTCGGCCCCTTCGGCGGGCAGCCCCGCGATGGATGCAGGCCTGCGTTTCGGTTTAGGAATGGCAACCGCCGTGCCAGTTCGAGAAGTCCCGAAATAATTCGTTAACACCTTGATTCGAGACATATTTTTCCGATGATGATTTGGCGTCGCAAACCGTCCGAGGCGGATATCCGCACGCGAGGCGGGAAATTTGTCCGGGAATCCGCACCGCGATGCGCCCCATGAGCCGGATCGTGTCCGGCGACGAGGGAACCTTTCCCGGTTTGCCAAATCGGCAGCGTCGGCGGCTCGTCCTCGTCGCCAGCCTCACCCTGGTCCTGCTCGCATCCTGGCTCGCCGGCCGGGCCGCCGAACGTTGGGCCCTGGCCGATCTGCGCCGCACGGCCCAGGCGGCCCTGGCGCTTCAGGTCGGGGCCCTGCGGGCCGAGATGCAGAAGCAGGCCTCCCTGCCCCTGGCCCTCGCGGCGGACCCGGAAATCGCCGCCGTGGCGGGTCCGGCCCCGGCCGCCGAGATGGTCGCGCGGGTCAATGCCCGGCTCGCCCAGGTGGCGGCCGCCACGGGCTCGGCGGTGATCTACGTCATCCGCCACGACGGCATCACCATCGCGGCGAGCAATGCGGAGGACGAGCGCAGCTTCGTCGGCCGAAACTACTCCTTCCGGCCGTATTTCCGGCAGGCGCTCGCCGATGGCGCCGGCTCGCAATTCGCCCTCGGCACGGTGAGCGGCCGGGCCGGGCTCTACCTCTCGCGGCGGATCGGCGAGACCGGCGGCGTCGTGGTGGTGAAGATCGAGTTCGAGGGCGTCGAGGCCGCGTGGCGGCAATCCGGGGACGGGGTGTTCGTGGTCGATGCGCGCGGCATCGTGCTGGTGGCGAGCGATCCCGCTTGGCACTTCGCCACCCTGCGGCAGATCGACGAGGACGAGCGGCGGCGGATCCGCGAGGCGCTGGAATTCGGCGAGGCGCCGCTGACGGCGCTGCCACTCCATCCCATCGAGGGCGGCATGGCGGGCCTCGCCCGCATCGGGCAGGGCGCGCGCCCGGCCCGGACGGTCCTGTCCCTCGACGCGCCGATTCCCGGCACCGACTGGCGGCTCCACACCCTGACGCCGGTGGGCGCGGCGGTGGAGCGCGAGCGCGTGCAGGCCTGGATCATCGCCGCCCTCGGCACGGGACTCGCCTGCTTCGGCATCGCCACGCTGGCGGGGCGGCGGCGGCGGGCGCGGCAGCGCCTGGCCCAGGCCCAGGCCCGCCGGGAGGAGCTGGAGCGCAACGTCCGGGAGCGGACCCAGGAACTCACCGACGCGAACCGGATGCTACGCCTCGAAATCGAGGAACGCCGCCGGGCGGAGGCCGAGCGCCAGCAGGCGGAAGCCGAGCGCGAACGCCTCGGGCGCGAACTCGCCCAGGCCGGGCGGCTCGCGGCCCTCGGCCAGTTCGCCGCCAGCATGGCGCACGAGATCAACCAGCCGCTGGCCGCCATCCGCTCCTATGCGGACAACGCCGCGATCCTGGTGCGGCGCGGCCGGGGCGACGAGGCGGCGGAGAACGCCTTCGCCATCGGCCGCCTCACCGACCGCATCGGCGGGCTGACCCGGCAATTGAAGGGCTTCGCCCGCCGCTCCTCCCCCGGCCGCGAGCCGGTGCCCCTGGCGGAGATCCTCGCCAACAGTCTCGAACTGGTGGAGGCGCGCGCGCAGGCGGCGGGGATCGCGCTGTCGGCCGAGAACCCGGCGGCGGGCCTTCGGGTTCTCGGCGACGGGCCACGCCTCGAACAGGTCATGGTCAACCTGCTCCAGAACGCCCTCGACGCAGCCATGGGCGGCGCCGCGCCGCGCGTGTCGATCCAAGTGCGGGATCTGCCCGGCGACCGGGTGGCGATCGAGGTGCGCGATACCGGGCCGGGCCTGCCGGAGGCCATCCGGGCCCAGGTCTTCGACGCGTTCTTCACCACCAAGTCGGATGGGCTCGGCCTCGGGCTCGCCATCTCCCGCGGAATCGTCGAGGATTGCGGCGGCGCGCTCAGCGCCTCGGACGACCCGGAGGGCGGGGCGATCTTCCGGATGGAACTGGCGAAGGCTCCGGGGGAGACGGCGAGGTGAGCGTGGACGAGGAGGCGGGCCGGTCGGCCGAGCGGGTTGTCTTCATCGACGACGAGGCGGAGGTCTGCCGCGCCAACCGCCAGAGCCTGGAGCTCGACGGGTTCACGGTGGAAACCTTCGGCGCCGCCGGGCCGGCTTTGGCCGCCATCATCGCGAACCCGCCCGGCCTCGTGGTCACCGACGTGCGGCTGCCCGACCTCGACGGCATCGCCCTGTTCGCCCGCATCAAGGCGATCGACCCGGAACTCCCCGTCATCCTGATCACCGGCCACGGCGACATCCGCATGGCGGTGGGCGCCATGCGCGAGGGCGCCTACGACTTCCTGTCCAAACCCTATCCGGCGGAATCCCTCATGGTCTCGGCGCGCCGGGCCCTGGAGCGCCGCCGCCTCGTCCTCGAGAACCGCGCCCTGCGCGCCCGGCTCGAAGCGGCGGTGGAGGAGGACCCGGCCTTTCTCGGCATCTCACCGGAAATGGTGCGCCTGCGCCGCCTCGTGCGCGAGGTCGCCCAGGCCGATGTGGACGTGCTCGTCTTCGGCGAGACCGGATCGGGCAAGGAGGTGGTGGCGAGCGCCCTGCACCGCTGGAGCCGGCGGGCGAGCCGGAACTTCGTGGCGATGAATTGCGGCGCGCTGCCCGACAGCGTCGTGGAGAGCGAACTCTTCGGCCACGAGGCCGGGGCCTTCACCGGCGCCCTCAAGCGCCGCGTCGGCCGGATCGAGCACGCGCAGGGGGGCACGCTGTTCCTCGACGAGATCGAGAGCATGCCGCTCGGCCTGCAGGTGAAGCTGCTGCGCGTGCTGCAGGAGCGGGCGGTGGAGCCGCTGGGCAGCAACGAGATCCGCAGCATCGACATGCGCGTGGTGGCGGCGACCAAGGTCGATCTCGGCCAGGCGGCGGCGCAGGGCGCCTTTCGCGACGACCTCTACCACCGGCTCAACGTCATCACGATCGCCATCCCGCCCCTGCGCGACCGGCGCGAGGACGTGATGCTGCTGTTCCAGGAATTCCTGACCCGCGCGGCGACGCGCTTCGGCCGCGAGGCCCCGGCGATCACCGCAGCCGTGCGGGAGCACCTGCGCCGGCACGACTGGCCCGGCAACGTGCGCGAACTCGGCCATTTCGCCGAGCGTCACGCCCTGGGCCTCGGGCAGAACGAGGTCTCGCCGCCCGAGGCCGCCACCGCCGGAACCCTGGCCGAACAGGTCGACCGGTTCGAGCGCGGCCTGATCCGCGAGGAGCTGATCATGGCCGGCGGGGACGTCCGCATCGCCGCCGAATCCCTCGGCACACCGCGCAAGACCCTCTACGACAAGATCGCCCGGCACGGCCTGACGCCCACCGATTATCGTTGAGACGGAAGGGCTTGGCTCTCCTCAGAAGCGGCGGTCCTTGCGGTCCGGGTTCGGGCCGGTGGTGTGATAGCTGGCCATGCAGGCGTGATAGATCTGCGAGCCGAGGTCGTAGAGGCTGAGGTTGTTCGGGTTGGCGGCGCTGAACACCTGCGCCCTGGCCTGTTCGCGACAGGCGGCGTCCTGCGGGCTCTGGATCGGCGGCTCGTTCACCTGCTGCGCGAGGGCGGCCCCCGTGAAAGCGATGAGGAGAAAGGCGGTCAGGGTCGTGCGCATGGTGTCGAATTCCGTCGCGGGGAGAGGGACATAGCAGAGAGGAGTGGCCTCGGTGCTGACGAGGATCGTGCCGGGAGCCCCTCACCCTTGCGGACTCGCCGGCGCCGAAAGGACGAAAGAGAATCTCGCGCGGTCCATCTCCGATCTGTGCCGTGAGACCCCGAACAGGGCAAGACGCCATCGACGGGCGGACTTCGAATCCAGTGCGCGCCGCCCGAGCCGGATCGCCACCGCCACGCGGCCCCGGTTTCGACCGCCATCGGACGGCGTTTCATGCGTCATCCACACGGGACATTAACGGCCCGCGTGCTCTTGAAAATCCGGATCCGTACCGGTGGATTTCCCCCCGGTCTCAGCCACGACGCGGCCATCGCCATGCGGATGGCCGCCCGACCCGCCTTCAGCCCGCCGACCGTACGGACGACCCACGGATGAACCCCTATCTCCTCCTCGCCCTGGCCATCGGCGCCGAAGTGACGGCGACCCTCGCCCTCAAGGCGGCCGACGGTCTCACCAAGCCGGTGCCGACGATCATCGTGGTGCTGGGCTACGGCACGGCGTTCTGGCTGATGTCGAACAGCATGAACATGCTGCCGATCGGGATCGTCTACGCGATCTGGGCCGGGGTCGGCATGGTCGGCGCGGCGGTCGGTGGCGCGCTGCTGTTTCAGGAGCCGATCACCCTGCCGATGATGATCGGGATCGCGGTGATCGCCGTCGGCGTGACGATCCTCGCCTCGGGCCAGACCGCGCATCACTGAGGGGTGATGTCGCGATTTGCCCGCCTCCGGCCCCGCTTTCGACACCCATTGCTCGCCGGGGCGCTGATCTGTGCCTTGGCGCTGGGCGGGCTGGCGGCCGCCATCGGGCCGCTGCTCGGCGTGCCGAACCCGATCACGCTCGCCGCCCTCGCCATCGTCGAGCCCTCCGCCGTCGGCACCTGGTTTGCGAGCCGGGTGGTGGCGGCGCCGCCCTCGTCGCGCGCCCTGGCTGTCCGGCTCCGCGCGATACCCGATCGCGTGCCCTGGAAGGGACAGAGCGTTCCCCTCGCGGAGATGCTGGAGGCGACCCATACCAACGCCCTGCTGGTGACCCAGGACGGCGTCCTCATCCACGAATGGTATCGCCCCGGCTCGGGGCCGGCGACGCTGTTCCCGTCCTGGTCGGTGGCGAAATCGGTGGTCTCGCTGCTGGTCGGACAGACGATCGCGGAGGGGAAACTCGCCGAGACCGACCCTGTGGCGGCCCTGCTGCCGTATCTGCGGGGCGAGCCGGCCTTCGGCCGCATCACCGTCCGCGACCTCCTCGACATGACGAGCGGACTCGCGGTGCCGGAGAATTACGACCCGTGGGACCCGCTCACGGGCACTGCCGGGATGTACCTCACCCGCGACATCCGCGACTTCGTGCGCGACCACGCCACCCTGTCGTCGAAGCCCGGCAGCACGGGGCAATACCGCAGCATCGATACCGAGATCCTCGGCCTGATCCTCGCGGAGGTCCAGAAGAAGCCCCTGGCCGACCTCCTCTCGGAGGCGATCTGGAAGCCCATGGGCGCGGAGGCGAAGGCGACCTGGAATCTCGACCGGCCGGGGGGGACGGAGAAGGCCTTCTGCTGCATCAACGCCGTGGCCCGGGACTTCGTCCGCCTGGGGCTGATGGTGGCCGATCACGGCCGCGTCGGCGGCACGCACATTGTTCCGGCACGCTGGATCGAGCGGATCGAGACCCCGGCGCGCCGGGAGGTCGACGGCTGGCCCTACTCGGCGCAATGGTGGCACGTGCCGGAAGGGGACGACGACATCTCCGCCATCGGCGTCTACGGCCAGTACATCTACATCAACCGCGACACCGGCACGGTCATCGTCAAGCTCAGCGATCACGGCGCCGAGCAGGACGAGGAGGACACCCTCGCCGTGATGCTCGCCCTCTCCCGCGAACTCGCGGCGTCCCGCCCGGTGCGCTGAAGCGAAGGGCCGGCCGGCGGGACCACACGGTTCGCGCCGTCATCGACGCATGTCCCGATGGCGTGTTGGATTGGATTTATCAGCGGGTTCTCATGCTGAATCAGATCATCCCATCAGCCCACCTCAGGATGAGGTAAAGCCTTGGTAAAACAACCTAAACAGGGCTCCGTCGATTGAGTGGTGAAAATCTGACGTTTGGTCCCCGCTGCCGGGGCCGCTCCCGACCCCGAGCCGACTCTCGGAACGTCCGCTTCGAGGCTGGTGAGGTGGAGACCGACGAGCAGGTTGGATAGATTTTGCCAGTCTGTTCTTGGGCAAGGAACGCCTTTGGCAGGCATCTCCAAGGCTTCGTCGGACCCGCACTCGAAAGCTGAGATCAATGCGCGGAAGAAGCGGCCACCGCCGAACGGCGCCGATCTAATGGGCAAACCCGATGAGGTACGCGGGTCTTGCGTAGCCACTTCCAAACATGTTGCTCCGTCCCCTGACCGCCGATCCGCTAGAGCTGCGCCCGCCCACGTTGGATCGGGACCCATCTCTAGGCCTTTGTCTTGCCGCGCTCTTTTTCATCGAACCGGCATCCACTTCGGCGGAGAGAGCTCTTTTTCAACCCGCTCGTTCGGCGGAGGCCAGTTCCCAGGAGGCGCCTGCGATGCGCTTGAAGACCACCGACGGGATACGCTGCCGGCGTGGTCAAGAGCTCTGAGCGTCGAAAGCGCCCTGGCCGAACCCGGATGGTCCGGCCAGGGCCTGTTGAGGGTTCAAGCAACGAGGAAGTCGAGGTGCGTCAGCGTCGTCTTGTCGTGGTTGTCGATGACGGCGAACTGGATCGCCTTGGCGGCGGTACCACTGCCATCGGCATCGTAGGACACGGCACCGGTGCCGCGATCGTAGATGATGCGGTCACTGTCATCGACCTTGGCGCCGGTCACACCCAGATCCTTGAACGCCGACGCCAAGAGATCGCCGGCCGAGAGCGCTGCGAAGACGCTCTTCGAGAGCTGGATCGTATCGTCCACGACCGAGAAATCGGTGATGTGGTCGACGTTGGTGGTGCCGAGCTTCGTGTTGAAGACGAAGGTGTCCTTGCCCGCCAGACCCGTCAGCGTATCCGCCCCGAGGCCACCATCGAGATGGTTGGCGCCGGCATTGCCCGTGAGGACGTTGGAAAGCGAGTTGCCGGTGGCACTGAGATTGCCGGTGCCGGTCAGCGTCAGCCTCTCCACGTAGGTGCCCCCCAGCGAGAAGGACACGGAGGCCTTCACGAGATCGGCGCCGGTGCCATCGCTCGCCTCGATAGCTTTGTCGCCGGCATTGTCGACGATGTAAGTGTCCGAGCCGGCTCCGCCGATCATCGTGTCGGCGCCGGCTTTTCCGTCGAGGACGTTGGCGCCGTCATTGCCGCTGAGGACGTTGGCGAGCGAGTTGCCGGTGGCACTGAGATTGCCGGTGCCCGTCAGCGCCAGGTTCTCCACGTAGGTGCCCCCCAGCGAGAAGGACACGGAGGCCTTCACGTGATCGGTGCCGGTGCCATCGCTCGCCTCGATAGCTTTGTCGCCGGCATTGTCGACAATGTAAGTGTCCGAGCCGGCTCCGCCGATCATCGTGTCGGCGCCGGCTTTTCCGTCGAGGACGTTGGCGCCGTCATTGCCGCTGAGAACGTTGGCGAGCGAGTTGCCGGTGGCACTGAGATTGCCGGTGCCCGTCAGCGTCAGGTTCTCCACGTAGGTGCCCCCCAGCGAGTAGGACACCGAGGCGTTGACGTGATCGATGCCGGTGCCATCGCTCGCCTCGATAGCTTTGTCGCCGGCATTGTCGACGATGTATGTGTCCGAGCCGGCTCCGCCGATCATCGTGTCGGCGCCGGCCCCGCCATTGAGGACGTTGGCTGCGCCGTTGCCCACGATCGTATTGGCCAGCGCGTTGCCGGTGCCCTTGAGGGCAGCCGTGCCGACCAGCGTGAGGTTCTCGACGTTGGCCGCTAACGTGAAGCTGACGGACGAGCGGACGGTGTCGGTGTCGGCATTAGCCGCCTCGACCACGACATCCCCGGCGTTGTCGACCATGTAGGTATCGTTGCCGACGCCGCCCTTCATCCGGTCCGCGCCCCGACCGCCGTCGATGGTGTCGTCGCCGGCCAAACCGAGGATGACGTTGTTCCCTTCGTCACCCGTGAGCCGATCGCCGAACTCGCTGCCTTCGAGGTTCTCGATGTTCAGGAGGCGGTCCTTTTCCGCCGGGATCGTCGTGATGACGGGAGGGGGGGTATAGAAGCCTCCGGGGCCCTCGCCGGGAATAGGGTCTGGTTGAAACACCGTCGTCTTCTCTGGGACAACCGTCTGCCAGTCCTGCTCATCGAGGGACACGATCACGCCGGCCTTCGCCGATTTGTAGCTCGCGATGTCGATGCCGTCGCCGCCGTCCATACGGTCGTCGCCGACGCCACCGTCGAGCCAGTCGTTGCCCGTGCCGCCGATCAGGATGTCGTCGCCGCCGTTGCCGTGAAGGGTATCGTTGCCGTCGCCCTCGGCGCTGTACACGATCCCGCCGCCGCCGCCCCGGAGCGTGTCGCCGCCTTGGCCGCCGAAGAGGGTGTCGTTGCCTTTCAGGCCCTCCAGCGTGTGAGGGACGAGCAACGTCTCACCCCATTTGGTGGTGATCACATCGAGGCTCGCATCAACCTGAATGGTGCTGTCGTCGCCGTTCGTACCCTTGAGATGCTGACCTTGCGTCAAGCTCATCAGGGCAGCGGCAGCTTTCTCGAGTTTTTCAATGCCTCTTGCTTCTCTGAAATAATGGTTGAAGGTGTCTTCTTCCAACTTATTGAAATCGGCCAAAAAATTAGGCTTTGTTGTCTGCTCCACAGGCGCACGCTTGATGTAGAGATCCTTGATGGCACTATAATCGGTTACTTCTCTTAAAGATTGATATCCACTGCTCGAAATGAGGGTTGTCGCATTGAGCATCTGCTGTACCGATGCAGTCCCCTTGTCGCCTGCGAATATTTCGGACTGAAAAATCGATCCGGACGCCGGCTCGTAGGACACTCTGATCCATACTTGCGTGAAATCACCGGCTTGCCTCTCCCAAACATCGAGCTTCGCCGGCATATTGTTCTGAGCGGACTCTTCGAACTTTTCGATTCCCGTGGACAGCGATCCAATCGCCGTTCGCAATGTCTCTTTGTATTGCTCGCTGGACGTTGCCCCATCGCCGATCTCGCGAATGACGGCGATACGAGTGGTGATTGCGGAGAGCAGTGCCGGAACGGCAATGGCGGCATCGGGATTACTATCCAAGAGATAGTTTTTCGCCCTTGTGACGGCAGATGTCGAAAGTCTCTCTGCCTCGAACAGATATCTTCCGGCCAGTTCAGGGTTGCTTGTTGTCAGGTACTGATGGACGTAAGATTTAGCATCGCTCACGTCGGACTTGATATTTGACAAAATATTTTGATCGATGTCATTCCTGACTTCATCGACTGCCGCAAGAACCTTTTTATTCAGCTCGACGATCTGATCGAGCTGCTCGCTCATATCATCCAGGCGTTCCACGGTCGGATCCGTGTCTGCACCACCGAAGAGCTGGGTCAGTTCTTTAGGAAGTTCCACACCAGGAATCAGCGAGACCAAGTTGACGGCTAGATTCGCAACGTTCAAGGCCGCATCGAAATATTCGAACTTTAGCCCTTTGCTTCCAAAATCGGCCATTGTGCTTCCCCCCATCCAGGTTTACTATTTTGGATGGACGTAGCTCAATTTTCGACCAACGCATATGGAGGGAAGTTACTAACCCGCTCGAAACTCTTGGCGCTGCGTCTCATCGCGTCACTTTATGCCATCAAGCCGCGTTTCGGCCTGCCTCGGATCGGCAGTCAATTCTGCTGATGGCGGCTTTGGAGACTTGCAGAAGGTGGCTGCAATGGCTTTCCCGGGAGGGAGGCGCAGCGTCCGCTCCGGGGCGAAAGCTCCAGGACCGATTGCCACCCCTCTCGGACGCTCAGGGCGGGCACCATCCGTTGGTTTTCAGACCGGCCCACTCCCGCCCCGCCGCCTACGCGGCCGGAGAGCGCCGCCGGGCGAGGCTGCGCATCCGCGCCACTGCCTCGGCCCGCCAGTTGCGCAGGAGGCGGCGCCTCACGCCGTTCCAGCTGATGGCCGGGACCGGCGAGACGGGATCGATGAGGGCGCTGAGTGCCCGCGAGTAATCGAGCACGAGACCGGGCGTCCACGTCATCGCGCCCGCCCCGTTGCGCAGGAGGGCGGCCGCCCAGAATTCCGGGCTCAGGGCGGCCTGGGCGAGCCTGCGCCAGGGCTTTCCGGACCGGCTGAAGGCGCCCTCCACGGCAGCGTCGAGGGCGCGGGCGACCGCCGTCGAGCAGTTCCGGCCCACGAGGTTGTAGGTCGCGTCGCGGCGATAGGCGGTCCAGAAGCGCGTCAGGCCCGCCCCGTCGATGCCGCGGAGGGTGACCGTGACGGTGGCCTCGCACCAATCGTCCGCCTCCGCGCGGTAGCTCGGCAGGAAGCGGCCCGGCACGTTGTTCTCCGGGCCCGCCCGCAGGGTGGCGCGCAGGTTGTCGGGGGACCGGTCGATCTCCACGGCGGGGTAATGGCTCACGTAGAGCGCCCCCTCGCCGCCCCCCTTGCCGCCCTCCTCGCCCAGTTCCAGGGCCGCGTGGCCGGTGGAGATGTGGCCGCGCCCGTTCACTGAGATGACGTAGCGGTGGACGAGGCGCTGCCGGGCCGGGATCGACGCCGTTCCCGTCGGCGTCCAGACATAGACGGTGAGCGTGTCCGTGCCGGCCCCGTCGGCGCGCGGTCCGGAGGCCGCCGGAGGGCGCCGCAACCGCAGCCCGAGGATCGCCACCTTGATCCCCGCCAGCATCAGGAAGGCGCCGATGCAGAACCCGACCGTGCCGGCGTACCACGTGGGCCAGGGCTGCAGGGTGATGATGCCCAGGGCCACGCCCAGCACCCCATGCGCCGCCGACAGGCGCCAGCCCGGAAAGCGGAGCACATAGGAGAGCGCGAAGCGCGACAGGCCGTCGAACAGGAAGGCCGTCCCGAACAGCATGGCGAGGAGGAACGTGCTCGAGGACGAGGCCAGCATCGTCAGTACCGCCACCACGAGGAGCAGCGCCGCCTTGAGGAGACGCAACCGGCGCGCGGCGCCCGTGGCGACGAGGCCGCGGACGAACGAGCCCAAAGCCTCGACCACGAGGAGGAGGCCGAACCAGCGGTCGGGAATATGCGTGGCCCCGTCGAGGGCGTCGATCACCAGCGCGGCGCCGAACCCCGTCCAGACGAGCCCCGCTCCGGTGACGAGGCCCCAGCGCCTGTGGACCGCCTCCCGCCCCACCAGCAGCAGCCAGAGCGGCAGCGCCATCTGGCTCGCCGGAGCCTCGGAGGCGGCGAGGAGATCGTCGACGGGAGCGCCCTCTCCCTTGGTCAGAGCGAGGTTCACGACGCCCTGCCCCTTCAGGCTCAGCCGCCCGTGGCCGGAAGCGCCCTCGGGGCGGGACGCATCCGTCGTGGCGCCGTCGTGATCTGGTTGAGGCCGTATGGTCACCGGTGATCGCCCCCCGCAGTGCGCCATCTCCTATCACCGAGAAGGCAGAACAAGGGAAAGGTTCGCTTAAAGCCGCCGCATCGAGCCGATGTTTTTGCCCGCCGACGGCGTGTCCTCCCCATTACGGCGAGCCCTCCGCACAGGGCCGCCGCGCGGGGAGGCTGCCGAGCGATCGGGTGAGATGCGTCGCGCTGGGACGCTGGTTGAGGTGTTTGTCCAAGGCTTGACCTCATCCTGAGGCGCGGCATAGCGGCCTCGAAGGAGGCTTCCAGGGATCGCTTTGGTATCCGGAGGTCTCCAGAGTAAGCAGCGCCAGACGACCGGGCCGGGTGGATTTGTGCCACTTGGCTTCATGGATATTGCCTTGAGGACACAGACGTTTCATCGACTGCCCGGCAGCCCTTACTGGGATTCGTTCCTGACCTGGGCTGACGGTGGACGTTTTGATGAGCCCTCTTGACGACGACGCGTGGGATGCATGGTCTCCCCACGAACTCTTCCAACGCATAGGGGGCGCAATCCACCCTTGGTACATCACCGGCGGCTGGGCTCTGGATGTTTGGCGTGGCAAGCAAATGCGCGAGCATGAAGACTTAGAGTTTGCGGTTATTCGCAATGACGTGAATTATTTTCGCACCATTTTACATGAGCTGGATTTTTTTGCGGTAAAAAACGGGATCCTCGAATATCTGCCCCCATCAGCTGATCTTCCAAGCGATGTCTGGCAGCTTTGGGGGGCCGACATGCGTCAGCGTTGTTGGCGCGTGGACATGATGATAGAGCCAGGAACGCCCGATGTATGGATTTACAAGCGCGATCAGACCATCCAGATGGCGCGCTCCGATGCTGTTCGCATTAGCAAAACGGGCATTCCATACCTCTCGCCAATAAATGTCATACTTTTCAAAGCCAAATATTGCAGAGAAAAAGATCAAAAGGATTTTTATACATCATGGTCTAAATTTTCCCATAAAGAGCAGAAACAACTACTCGCTTGGCTCAATCAATTGCACCCTGGACACGAGTGGATTGTAAATTTGGAATCGACCGACAGATTTGGAGTCACTTAGGTCACCCGCAACATGCCCTCTAAGTGGCTGTCCGCTTTTCAAGCGGCCATGGCCTAATCCAGGCGGCGCATTTGAACTCGTTTCGACCACAGAGCGATGTCTTGCTAAGCATCTGCCTCTATGGGTCGAGTCCGGGGCGGACCCTCAGCTTCGGGCCGAAAACCCAAGGTCCGGCTGCCAATCAGAGCCGCTCCCGCAACAGGCACCAAGCGTCAGTCTTTTGACCGCTAGATTCCTTCGGTACCCGCCGTTGTCCCCCGTCCAAAGCCATACTCCATCGGCCCAGTTGTCGAGGCTCCCGGCTGCTGCCATGGTCACGCGATGGCACAGTCACCCCCCTCCCGCTACTCCCCGTCCGAACTCATCGAACAGTTGCGGGAGGCCGCCGAAGAGATCGCGCCCGAACTGCCCGGCATCCGGGCGGAGGAGACGCTGGAGGGCGAGGCGGCCCAGACCATCGAGGAGATGGCCGAGGCCCTGATGCGGATCGCGAACGGGGCGGCGCGGCCCCAGGACCTCGCCCGCGCCGCCCTGGAGGCCAAGGCGCCCCTGAAGCCGATCGGCCGCCCGAAGAGCACCGTGGTGAAAATGCAAAGGCCGCGTCGGTAGAGCCGAACTCGGTGGTCGGCAGAGCCTCTGGCCCAGCAACGGCAAGAACAGACTGTATCAATTCAAAAGTAGAGATTTTTTTAAATCTTGCCTTGGACTGCGCCGACAGGCACACTCTTCGACCTATAGCATGATGGCGGCATGAGACGGGTGACGCCGACGGACGGTCGCCGGGAGCCGGTCCTCGGTCCATGCCGGCGCGCGACCGGCTCCGGGCGACCGCCAGCGACAGGGTGATCCCGACCAGATGACGCATCGCCGTTCCCCTCTTCGCCCGCCCCCTTCCCGCCCGTCCCGCCGCGCGATCCTGGCCGGCGGGCTCAGCCTCGCTGCCCTCGGGGGCCCGGCGCGGGCGGCGGGGCCGGCCGCGCGCATCGCCTCCCTCGGCGGGGCCGTCACCGAGATCCTCTACCGGCTCGGGGCCGCGAGCCGGATCGTGGTGGTGGACACCACCAGCATCTACCCGGCGCAGGTTCTGCGCGAGAAGCCGAATGTCGGCTATCTGCGCGCGCTCTCGGCCGAGGGGCTGCTCTCGGCCGGCCCCGACCTCGTCATCGCGGCCGAGGGAGCCGGCCCCGCCGACGTGCTGACCCTCGTGCGCGAGGCCGGGGTGCCGGTCGCCCTCGTCAAGGAGCCGCCGACCCCCGAGGGTGTCCTCGACAAGATCGCCACGGTGGGACGCCTCGCCGGCCTCGAACGGGAGGCCGCCGCCCTGGCCGCGGAGGTGCGCGCGCAATTCGCCGGGCTGAACGAGCAGCGCGCCCGCATCACCCGCCCGGCCAGGGCGCTCGTCGTGCTGTCGGTGGCCAATGGCCGCGTCATGGTCGGGGGCCGCAACAGCACGGCGGACGGCATCCTGGCCCTGGCGGGGGTGGAGAACGCGGCGAGCGGCATCGAGGGATTCAAGCCGATGACGGACGAAGCCATCATCGCCGCCGCGCCAGACGCCGTGGTGATGATGCAGAACGGCGCCGACGCCCCGAACCCGGAGACCACCTTCGCCCCCGGCACCGCCCTCGGCCAGGTGCCGGCCGCCGCCAGGCGCGCTCTCGTGGCCATGGACGGTCTCTACCTCCTCGGCTTCGGCCCGCGCACCCCGGATGCCGCACGCGACCTGATACGGGCGATCTACCCCGACCTCATCCGTGGCTGATCCTTCTCACGGGGAAAGCCTCGCCGACCCGCGCCGCCGGGACGTCGCGGTCTTCGCCGGCCTGGCGGTCCTCGTCCTCGCCGTCAGCCTCCTCTCCGTCGGAATCGGGGCAATCCCCATCGCGCCGTCGCGGATCCTCGACGTGCTGATGCAGGGTGGGGCGGATCCGGCGCTCGCGCGTGACAGCCTCGTCATCCTCAACATCCGCCTGCCGCGCACCTTGCTCGGCCTGATGGTGGGGGCGGGCCTCGCGGTCTCCGGCGCGCTGATGCAGGGGCTCTTCCGCAACCCCCTGGCCGATCCGGCCCTGGTCGGCGTCTCCGCCGGGGCGGGCCTCGCGGCGGCCTGTATCATCGTCCTCGGCGATCGGCTCCTCGTGGCCTTTGGCCTGCCGGGGCCGCTCCCCTATGCGGTGCTGCCGGCGGCGGCCTTCTGCGGGGGGCTCGTGGCGACACTCGGCCTCTACCTCGTCGCCACGCGCTCGGGCCGGACCTCCGTGGCGACGATGCTGCTCGCCGGCATCGCGCTGGGAGCGCTGAGCGGCGCGATGACGGGGCTCCTCGTCTATGCCAGCGACGACCGGCAGCTGCGCGACCTCACCTTCTGGTCCCTGGGCAGCCTCGGGGGATCGACCTGGACCAAGGTGGCGGCCACCGCTCCGGCGATCCTCCCGGTGCTGATCGCCGTGCCGTTCCTCGGGCGCGGGCTCAACGCCCTGGTCCTCGGGGAGGCGGAGGCGTTCCATCTCGGCATCCCGGTGGAGCGGCTCAAGCGGGCGGCGATCCTCCTCGTCGCCATCGCCGTCGGTGCCGGCGTGGCGGCGGCCGGGGTGATCGGCTTCGTCGGCCTCGTTGTGCCCCACACCCTGCGGCTGATGATCGGCCCCGAGCACCGGCGGCTCCTGCCGGCCTCGGCCCTCCTCGGGGGCGCGCTCCTCGTCCTGGCGGATGTGGCGGCGCGTCTCGTGGTGGCGCCGGCCGAACTGCCGATCGGGATCGTCACGGCGCTGGTGGGTGCCCCCGTCTTCCTGTGGCTCCTCCTGGCGCGGACCCGGACCCTCGATGTCTGAGGCGGCGCCCCTGCTCACCGCCTCCGGCCTCGCCTTCGCCACGGGCGGGCGCACCCTCGTGGAGGGCGTGTCGCTCGACGTGGAGCCGGGATCGCTGCAGGTCATCATCGGCCCGAACGGCGCGGGCAAATCCACCCTGTTGCGCCTCCTCTGCGGCGAGCTCGCCCCCACCGCGGGCACGGTGGCCTATGGCGGAACGCCGGTTCCGACGATCCCGCCCTGGCGGCTCGCGGCCTTGCGGGCGGTGCTGCCGCAGACCACGCGGCTCGCCTTTCCCTTCTCGGTCTCGGACGTCGCCCGCATCGGCCTCGACGGCATCGGCCGCGGCCTCACCCGGCGCGACCGCGAGGCGATCCTCGCCGACGCCCTCGGCCGGGCCGACATCCTGCATCTCGCGGGCCGTGCCTATCAGAGCCTCTCGGGGGGCGAGCAGGCCCGGGTCCAGTTCGCGCGCGTGCTGTGCCAGCTCGCCGCCGGCCGCACCATCGCCACCGGACAGGTCCTGTTCCTCGACGAGCCCACCGCGAGCCTCGACCTGCGCCATCAGAGCGCGATCCTGGAAGCCGTGGATGGGCTGCGGGGCCGCGGCGTCGGCGTGGTGGCGATCCTGCACGACCTCAACCTCGCGGCGGCCTATGCCGACACCCTGCTGGTGCTCTCCGAGGGCCGCCTCGTGGCAAGCGGCACCCCGGCGGCGATCCTGCGCGACGACCTGATCGCCGACATCTTCCAGGTGAGCTGGCCGGTGGGGCGGGTGCCCGAGGGCGGCCGGCCCTTCATCCTCCCGCGCCGCCTGTGACCGGGCGGCAACAGACCACGGTATTACAATATTGAACTGGAACAAGTCCAGGCATATTCAGATGGTCATTGGACATAAGCCAATCTAGCCAAGACTAAACCGCGTTGACCGCACAGTCACGGAGCAGCATCAGCGCTGGGAGCCAGCCAACCTCCCAGCGCTGCCTTTCTGTCTCGCGGAACCGGTCATGCCTCCCCGTCGCCTCCTCCCCCCCCCATCACGCCGGCGCCCTCGTCGGCGTCTCGCTCATCGCGATGAGCGCCGCTCAAGCGCAGACGGCGCCCGCCCTCCCCGCGGCGCAACCGCCGCACACGGCAGTGAGCCTCGACACCCTCTCGGTCACCGGGACGAAGACCGAGGAGCCCGCCATCGACGCCCTGTCCGGGAGCAGCGTCGTCACCCGCGCGCAGATGGACCGCCTGCAGCCGAGCCGCCTCTCCGACGTCCTGCGCGACGTCCCCGGCGTCACCACGCAGGAGAACCAGAACGACCCGGCCCAGGCCATCAATATCCGCGGCCTGCAGGATTTCGGGCGCGTCAACGTCCTGGTGGACGGCGCCCGCCAGAACTTCCAGACCTCGGGCCACAGTGCCAACGGCGTCTTCTATCTCGATCCCGAACTCGTCGGCGGCGTCGACATCACGCGCGGCCCCACCTCCACCATCTACGGCTCCGGCGCGATCGGCGGCGTGGTCGCCTTTCGCACGCGCTCCATCGACGACATCCTGGCTCCGGACGAGAAGGCGGGCGCGGTCCAGAAATTCGGCTTCGGCTCGAACGGACAGAAATTCCTGAACTCGACGGCGCTGGGCGCCCGCATCGGCACCGCGGCGGATGTGTTCGGTCAGTTCGTCTATCGCAACAACGACGCCTATCGCGACGGGTTCGGCACGCTCGTGCGCGACACCGGCAACGAACTGACCTCCGGCCTGGCCAAGTTCAACCTCCGGCCCGCCGACGGGCACGAGATCAGCGGCACGGCCCTCCTGCAGAACTTCGACTTCGCCAATAACGGCAGCAGCAACGCCGGAGCCCGCTTCAACAACGCGGTCCAGGCCAACACCTACACCCTCGGCTACCGCTTCGCCCGGCCCGACGTGCCGCTGATCGATCTGAGCGTGAAGGGCTACTACGCCAGCACGCACAACACGCTGACCTTCCTCAACGACACCGCGAGCGGTCTCTACGGCAATCTCGGCGTGCGGGCCGGCGACAGGATCGACTACGACATCGAGACGCTGGGCGTCGACGTCCACAACACGGCCCGTTTCGACACCTGGGCCTTGAGTCACGCCCTGACCATCGGCGGCGACGCGGTGTTCGACCGGGTCAAGACCACGGACAATGCCGGGGGCTTCGGCTCCGCCTTCACGCCCTCCGGGGAGCGGACCCTGGCGGGCGCCTTCATCCAGGACGAGGTGCGCTACGCCTCCTGGCTGCGGGTCATCGGAGCGTTGCGCTACGACCATTACGAAATGTCCGGCGGCAACGCGAGCTCGAGCGGCGACCGCCTCTCTCCCAAGATCACGGTGGGGGTCTCGCCCTTTGCCGGGATCGAGTTCTACGGCACCTATGCGGAAGGCTATCGGGCGCCATCGATCACCGAGACCCTGGTCCAGGGCATCCATCCCTTCCCGGCCTTCAACATCCTGCCGAATGCGTCCCTGAAGCCTGAAGTGGCGCACAATATCGAAGGGGGCATCAACCTCAAATACGGCGATGTCCTGAGGCCCGGCGACGTCTTCCGCGCCAAGGCCAACGTCTTCCAGAACGAGATCGACGACTACATCAACACCGCCCAGGTCGGCCCGACCTATTTCGTGCCCGTGATTCCCGGCATTCCGGCCTCGGTCTGCGTCGGCCGGCCCGGACGTTTCCCGTGCTTCATCCCGGTGCAGTCATTCCAGTACCTCAACGTGGCGCAGGCCGAAATCTCCGGCGTCGAGCTGGAGGGCGCCTACGATTGGGGCCGCGGTTTCGTCTCGGTGGCGGCCACCCATACCGAAGGGCGCGACAAGGCCACGCGCGAGACCCTTCTGAGCATCCCCCCGGACCGGATCAGCGCCACACTGGGGCTCCGCTTCCTCGACGACAGCCTCACGGTGGGAAGCCGCCTCACCTTCGTGGACAAAAGCAACGCCGTGCCCGAGGACGCGACGATCCTGGCGACCAAAGCTTATGGCCTCGTGGATGTCTTCGCGTCCTACCGGGTCAACGACCGGATCCGCGCCGACTTCACCCTGCAGAACGCCTTCGACAAGCGCTACACCCAGTACCTCAACCTGCTGCAGAGCCCGGGCCTGACGGCGAAGGCCGCCATCAGCATCAAGTTCGCGACGCGGTGAGCGACGGGATAGTCAGTTCGCGCGACCGCATCATGGTGCGAGAGGACGGCGGGCAGGCTTCCAAGAGCGTGTTTGAGATGCCTTTCCAATGCATTACCTCATCCTGAGGTGCCGCGTAGCGGCCTCGAAGGAGGGCTCCAGATATCGCGCGACAACTGGAGTGCTCCTTCGAGGCCCGCTGACGCGGGCGCTTCAGGATGAGGTGGTCTGCTTGGATGATCTGCTTTGGCAAATGATCGACTTGGGTTTGGGCATCCGCTGAGCAATCCGATCACACAAGCTCACAAGGACATCAGCAGCCGTCGCTCCGCTCACGCAGCGGAGGCGGTGCCGCGTGACGGCTCGGCCGCACGCGCCTCACCGATCTCGGCGGCGATGCCGGTGGAGGCCAGGTTCTTGCCTTTCGCCTCGATCTCGAAATCGGCCCAGGCGAGGTGACGGGCCACGAGGGCGTTGAGCGCCCGGTTGCCCATCAGGTGCGAATGGGCCGCGATGTCGCGCCAATTGTGCCCGGCTCCCACCAGGGCGGCGTAATCGGGCAGCGTGTCCGGGTCGTGCCCCTCCAGCAAAGCCTCGCGCGAGAGGCTGATATGGGCGATCGGGCGCACGCCGCGCCAGGAGTCGCGGATGCGGGCGATCCGCGCGTCGTCGGGCTCGATATAGACGCCGCCACTCTGGACCCAGTGGTGGTGCAGGTCGAGCACCACCGGCACGCGGTCGGCCAGGTCCAGCACCGTGTCGAGACCGAAGGCGTTCTCGTCGTTCTCCACCGTCAGCAGGTCGCGCGCGGTCTGCGAGAGCCTGGGCAGGCTGGCGCGAAACCCTTCGATGCCCGGATCGCGGGCGCCGACATGGATGTTGATATGGGCGCCCTGCGGGTGCCACCCGCCGCCATAGCCCATCATCGCCATCAGCTCGGCATGGTATTCGAGTTCGGAGATGCCGTTGCGCTCGGCATTGGGGTTGCGCGAGGCGATGACACAGAACGGCCCGGGGTGGAAGCTGAGGCGCACGCCCCCCGCCCGCGCCCGATCGCCGACGCGCGCGAGACCGGTCTTCACGAGATCGACCATCTCGGGCTCGGCATAGATCGCGCGTGCCACCGCGTGGGTGTAGCCGGGCAGGACATTGCTCGCCATCCGCAGCAGGCGCTCCAGTGGCGGCCGCGCCGCGACCCAGGCGATCTGCCGTTCGAGCGCGCCGAGATTGTGCCGGACGAGACCTTCGAGCTTCGCCCGGCGCGCCGAGGGCGCGAGCGTGTCGAGATGGCTCATGGTGGTGTGCGACAGGTTCATGTGAAGCGTCGCCTCGCGGGCGGCCTTCAGCGTCTTGAAGCTGGCGGGATCGTCGTCGAGCACGAAATTGCAGCAGAAACCGAGGCGGGGCGTGTCCATCATCATGGGGGGATAACGGCGTCGGCCGGCTTTGGTGTCGCCGGACCGGTCGGTGTCGGATCGCCCCGTCTCAGTCCAGGCACATGGCGAAATACAATTCCCTGATCCGCTCCAGGGCCTGGAACCCCTCGGCGCGCGGGTTGAGGAGTTCCGGCCCCTCCGGGACGCGGCCGAAGAACGCGCTCGCCGGATCGGCCACGAAGCCGCGCTCGCCGATATAGAGCCCATCCCGGTTCTTCACGTTGACCGAGCCGCAGACCCACGACCCTTCGGCCTTGCGCAACGCCGTCACCTTCGGATCGAGCGCGCCGAAACGCTCCCCCACCATGAAGAGGATCGTCGCCGCCGCGGCCTTGCCGATGACGGCATCGGACCCGTCCTCGACCCTCTGCGCCTGCGCGGGAGAGGACAGGGCCGAGAGCAGGAGGAGCGCCCCCGCGACGGCCCTCACCGCGCCGAACCCGCTCCGCCGCGCCCGTTGGTCGCCGGCTTGGCATCGGCGATGAGGATGTCGAGGGATTGGCGCACGATCTCCAGGGCGCTCACGCCCTTGCTCGCGGCCTCCGCCTCGACCCGTGCCCGGTCGGCGGACGGCATCCCGTCGAAGATCGCCTGCGCGACCCCCACCGATGCATGCTTGTGATGTTCGCACATGGTCAGACCAGCCGGACGAGGGTGAGGCCGAAGATGTCATGCGATACTAATAAGCATTTCATGAGAACATCCGGACCCCACACTTGGGAACTATAAGTGCTCTTCTTTCTCACCTCGCGTCAGAGATCAACTCGTTTCGCGCCGGAGGATTGGCGAAGCGGTTTGTCCGTGAGCAGGGTGACGGGGAATCCATGCGTGGATGAAACCGTGTGTCTGTCGGCTGCTTCCGAGCCCAAGCAGATCCTCGCCGTTGCCAACCTGCCCCGTAGAATGTAAGGAATATTCCTTACCGTCGATGGAGGATGTCATGGGAGCCCTTGTTCGCGAGCGGAGCAAGATCACCGCAAAGGGCCAGACCACGATCCCAAAGGCCGTGCGCCAAGCGCTCGGCGTGGGCTACGGCGGCGACATCGCCTACGTCATCGACGAGGGCGGTCGCGTGAGCCTGTTCGCGGCGGCGGAGGAGGAGACGGACCCGGTGATCGACGGGTTCCTGACCTTCCTCGCGCGGGACATGGCCCGCAACCCTTCGCAGATTTCGGCTTTCCCCGCCGGATTGGCGGAACGCATGACGACGCTCACAGCCGGAATGACCGTCGATTTCAGTGAGGATATCGACGGCGACGTGACGCTCTGAGCCATGGTCATCGGCGGCTGGACGGTCTTCGCCCATCCTTTGTTATTGGATCAGCTCGAGAGGGCGACGGCGGCAGTGGAAGCGGCCAAGGCTGCCGACCCGACGGGCTATCAGCGCACGGCGCAAGCGAAGCTTCTCGCCATGCTCGCCACGTTGATCTTCGAGACGATCCCATCCGATCCGACGCGGCAGGAGTACCGTCAAGGCGACACGCTCGGAAGGACCCGGAAGCATTGGTTCCGGGCCAAATTCGGCAATGGCCGGTTCCGGCTGTTCTTCCGCTACGACAGCAGAACGAAAATCCTCATCTTCGCCTGGGTGAACGACGAGACGACGTTACGGACCTACGGCTCGAAAACCGACGCCTATCACGTGTTCAAGGGGATGCTCGACAAGGGCAACCCGCCCGACGACTGGAAATCTCTGCTCGCGGCAGCCTCGGCAGAGCCGGCCGGCACACGGCTGGAGAAGGCCAAGCCAACATAGCGCTCGCGGTCGGGTCCTGACGGACAGAAGACGCCGACCGAAGCGGGCCACCCGCGATCCGCCAGGCGGCACCGACCATCCCCCCCCTCCGCGACGTCAGAATTCGAGGCCGAGCTTGAGCCGGACGGCGTGGCGCTCGAACTGGCCGAGGCCGAGGGCGCGCCGTGCGAAGGCGGGATCGGCATCGCGCCCCCAGATCTGGCCGGCATAGGCCAGGGTGATCCAGGCCTTCTCGGTGAAGCGGTGGTGCAGGGCCGGACCGAGGGTCAGAGCTTCGCTCTCCAACCGGTTCAGGAAGGCCCCGTCATAGCCGCGCTGGTAGCGCAGTTCCGGCCCGAGATAGGTCTTGTCCGCCACCTCGCCGACGAGGGCGTTCGACCAGACGATGGTCGAGGAGCGGTAGCCCTCGCCCGAGCCGCGCTGGCGCCCCACCGCCGGTTCGAAACTGACGTTGCTGCCGTACCAGAGTTTGTTCGGCACGATCTGGACATCGACCTGGGCCAGGGTCTCGAGATCGAAGACGTCGGCGCCGTTGCCCTCGATCGGCAGGATGCGGGTGAAGCGCGGCCTCACCTCCAGGGCGAAGCCCACGGGCTGCTCGGCCGAGCCCTTCACGAACTGGTACTTCACGTCAATGGAGGCGCCGTCGAACGTGCCGAAGGCCTTGTCGTCGAGATCGGCGATGGTGCGGACCCGGTGCAGGGTGCCGAAGGCGCTGAACTCGACGCTCAGGCGGTCGATGGGATCGAACTGGTAGCCGAGGCGCGCGTCGAAAGCCCGGGAATGCGAGGGGCCGGGGCCGGCGCGGCGCTTGCCGATGCGCGAGACGCTGTCGAAGACGACCTCCTGCTGGCCCTTCTCGCCGGCATCCGTTCCTTCGGTGAAACCGAACAGGTGCTCGGTGTCGACATCCTCTTTCTTCTCGGGTGAGGACGACTTGGCTTTCGTCTCGGGCGACGGTGACTTGGCCTTCGACGAGCGCGCCTGACCGCCGCCCTTGCCGTTCTTGCCGTCCTCGGGGCCGGCGAGGGCCGGCGCGCAGGAACAGGCGGCGAGAAGAAGCGCGACGGCGATCTTCACGGGCGTCATGACGAGGTGTTTCCTTCGGCCCGAGGCGGCGATGCCGCCCGATCCCGTCAGTAACCCGCCTTGTCCCAAGACGCTGCGCCGTCGCTGCAACAGGGCGGGATTATTCATGATGCAGGGGATGATCGAGCCGGATCGACCGTGGGACGCGGACGGCGGGGACGGCCCCCGGCGTTCGTTGGAGAACATTCAGCCGCGCAGAGCCACAAGAGTCCGGCGCTGGCGGCCCGCACCATCAAAGTTCTCCGGGGCGAGCCAGGCGGCGAAGGCATCCCGCAGGCGGGGCCAGTCCGCGTCGGTCACCGCGAACCACGCGGTGTCGCGCGAGCGCCCCTTGGTGACGACGGCGTTGCGGAAAATGCCCTCGAAGGTGAAGCCGTAGCGCAGGGCCGCCGCGCGGGAGGGCGCGTTGAGGCTGTCGCATTTCCACTCGTAGCGGCGATATCCGAGGGCGAAGGCGCGGGCCATCATCAGGGCCATCGCCTCGGTGCCGGCCGGATTCTGGGCGAGGCCGGGACCGAACTGGATATGGCCGACCTCGATGCAGCCATGGGCCGGCTCGATCCGCAGATAGGCCGCGAGGCCCAGGGCGCGGCCGGTGGCGGCGTCGAGGATGGCGTGGTGCATCGGATCGCGGCTGCTGGCGATCCCGGCCAGTCGCGCGCGATACTCGGCCTCGTCCGTCGGAGGCTCTCCCGGCAGGTAGGTCCAGCGCGCCGGGTCGTACGCCAGGGCGGCGAAGAGGTCGCCCGAATGGCGCTCGGCATCAAGGGGCTCGATCCGGCAGAACCGTCCCTGCATCACCTCGCGCGGCGGGAACGGCGGCGGGGTCCAATCCGCGAGGGCGGGGCCGACGGGCTGGCCATAGGAATTCATGCGCTCGCTCATGCCCGAACTCCCAACCTGTCGACGAGGTCCGCCATGGCATCGTCCCCGCCCGCGTCCCGGCGCAATCCGGCCGCGACGCCGGCCCGGTCCGCCTCCGTGCGGTTCTGGCTGACCTTCCATTTGCCGGTGAGCCGCGCAATCGGAATCTCGATGCCGACGATCCCCCTGATCTGCGCCGCCGTGAAGGCCGGCGGCGCGTCCGCCACCGACCAGGGCGCGTCCCGCCCCGCCTCCTGCATCCGCGTCAGGTCGTCGATCTGCCGCCGCAGCCAGGCCGGGTCCTCGATCACAAGCGGGCGGCCCCGCGCCTGGACGGTGGCGTAGTTCCAGGTCGGCACCACCTTCCCCGTCTCCCGCTTCGTCGCGTACCACGAGGGCGTGACGTAGCGGTCCGGCCCCTGGAACACGACGAGGCATTCGGGAAGCCCGTCGAGGTCGCGCCATTGCGGGTTGGCGCGGGCGAGATGCGCCCGCAGCACGCGCTCTCCGCCCGCGCCCTCGTCGAGAAGGAAGGGAACGGGGTTGGCCATCAGCCCGCCGGCGCCCGCGCTCACCAGTAGCCCCAGCGGACAGGCACGGATGAGGGCGGCCTGAGCCGCGACATCGTCGGTGCGGAAATGGGGCGGCTCGTACATGGCGCGTCCTTCGCGGGGCGTGGGTCTCGCCGCCTGTGTTGACGCGGAGCGGATCATGCGGAAGATCCAGTTTTCGCCACATGACTGGACCAGTTCGACGAAGACCCGGCGCCGCCCTCCCCTGCCGCTTCAGCTCGATCTCGACCCGCCGGCCGCTGGCCCGCTTCGTCGCGGGGATGCGAGCCTGCACGAGCGCGTGCGGGAGGCTCTGCGCCAGGCGATCCTGGCGGGGCGCCTGCCGCCGGGAGGGCGCCTGCCCTCGTCCCGCACCCTCGCCGGGGATCTCGGCTGCGCGCGGGGGACGATCCTGCTCGCCATCGAGCAGCTGGTGGCCGAAGGCTACCTCATCACCCGCCCCGGCTCCGGCACCCGCGTGGCCGATACCCTGCCCGACGATCTCCTCGTCCCACGGGGCGCGGCGGGCCGCTCGGCCCCCTCCCCCGCGGCGCCGGTGCTATCGCGGCGCGGGGCGTCGCTGGCAGCGACGCGGGGCGAGGCGGGCGACGCCCCGATCCCCGACGCTTTCGCCCTCGGCCGCCCGGCCCTCGATGCGTTTCCACGTGAAACCTGGGCGCGCCTGCTCCAGGCCGAGTGGCGCGCCGGCCCGCCCGCGCATCGTCATCCCCTCGGCGATCCGCGCCTGCGCCGCGCCCTGGCGGCCTATCTCTCGGCCGGGCGCGGGGTCGCTTGCAGCGAGGAGGCGGTGATCGTCACCGCCAGCATCCGCCAGAGCCTGCGCCTCCTGGCGGAGCTCCTGCTGGAGCCCGGCGAGGCGGCCTATCTGGAGGAGCCGGGCTTTCCCGGCCTCGCCCATGCCCTGCGGGCGGCGGGCCTGCGCACGGTCCCGGTGCCGTGCGACGCGGCCGGCTTCTCGATCGCGCGGGCGCGGTCCATCGATCCCGGTGCCCGGCTCGCGGTGGTCACGCCGGCCCAGGGCCATCCCCTCGGGGCCACCATGAGCCTGGAGAACCGCCTCGCCCTCCTCGCCTGGGCGGAGGCGAAGGATGGCTGGATCGTCGAGGACGATTACGACGGCGAGTACCGCTATGCCGGGCGGCCGCTGGCACCGCTCCACGCCCTCGACCGGGCCGGCCGCGTTCTCTATGTCGGCAGCGTCTCCAAGGTGCTCTTGCCCGCCCTGCAGATGAGCTACCTCGTCCTGCCGGAGGCCCTGGTGGAGCCCGTGCGCCGTGCCCTCACGGGGAGCGGCGGCTTCGCCTCGATTCTCGGGCAGGGTGCGCTCGCCCGCTTCATCGCGGAGGGCCATTTCGCCGCCCATCTGCGCCGGACGCGCCGTCTCTACGGCCAGAGACAGGCCGCCCTCGTGGCATCGGCGCGCGACCATCTCGGCGATGTCTTGGAGGTGCCGCCCCGCGACGGCGGTATGCATCTAGTGGCCCGTCCGGTCCCCGGATCGGACTTCGACGACCGCCGCGCCGTGGAAGCCTGCGCCTGCGCCGGGATCGCCACCACGGCGCTCTCGCCGCATTTCACGCAAGGATTGCGCACCGAGCAGGGGCTTCTCCTCGGTTACGCCTGCGTTCCCGAGCGCGCCGTCGCACCGGCCATGCGGCGGATGGCCGACGCGTTGCGGCATAGGGGGTAGTGAGCCAGGGTCCGTTTGTCGGCAAAACACGACGGAGCGGTTGCTTGTGATACCGCATCGAACGGGGATCACGGCGTTCCGGGTCCGGGTCCGGGGACTGGTTCGGCGGCCCTCGTCCCTACCTCTTCGTCTTCCGGCACATCGGCGCAGTCCGGTTCACGATCGGCCCGGAATCGAGGCACGGCTCATTCCACATCGCCGCGAGCGCGTGTCCGAGCCCGGAAAAGCGGCCGTTCATGGCACGACACCAACCGAATCAAGTTTTCCGAAAAAGGTTCAACTTTGTTAAGCCACGTGTCTGCAACGTAGAAATCGAAAAGCCACAAGGTATTCGTTGATGTACCGCGCCCTTGTCTGCCTCGGCGAGCAGCATGACGGCTGGGTCTTGCCCCTTGCTGCTATCGTTTGCTGGGTATCGAGCCATACCGCCCTACGGCTCGCCCGCCAATCGACTAAGAGCCGGGATTTGGAACCTTGGGCATGGCTGCTGGCGGCGAGCTTTTCTGTGGGAGCCGGGGTGTGGAGCACGCATTTCATCGGCATGCTCGGTTACGACCCCGGAATTATCGTGGGCTACAATACGGGCCTGACGCTGCTGTCCCTGGTCGTGGCGATCCTAGCATCCGTGATCGCCCTGACGCTCGAACGTTGGGCGACGCGTTCGGCCATGGCGGCAGGCGCCGGGATTGTTCTCGGGCTGGGCGTGGCGGCCATGCACTTTCTCGGCATGGCGAGCATCGAGGTCCCCGGGACCTTTACCTGGGACCGCACGCTCGTCGTCGTATCGGTTCTGATCGGCTGTGGCCTGTCCGCGGCCGCGCTCATCGCCTTCCAGCATCGGGAGCTGAGATACCCGAACGCCATCGCCGCGACACTTCTGACCGCAGCCATCGCAGGACTGCATTTCACCGCGATGGGCGCGCTGCAGATCACGCCCGACCAGACGGAACCGACGTCGGCCTCGAGCCTGCCGCGTCTCGCGCTCGCCTCCGGCATCGCCGCGATCATGCTCGCGATCCTGGGCTTTGCCGTGCTCGCCCTGTTCGCCGACCGCATGCGCCTGGCCAATCGGGCCTTGCGCACCAGCGAGGCCGCCTATCGTCTGCTCGCGGAGAACACGACCGACGTGATCGTCCGGTCCGATCTCGACACCACGCGCCGCTATGTGTCGCCCGCCGTCTTTCAGATTCTCGGGCGCGATCCGGAGGAACTCATCGGAACGCAGCCTCTGGACACCGTCCATCCCGACGATCGTCCGGCCTATGAGCAGGTGCTCGCCGACCTCGTTCAAGGTCGGATCGACAGGCCTGTCACGCGGCAGCGCTACCATCACAGGGACGGGCGCTGGGTATGGATCGAAGCGTCGTTTAAGCTCACCCGATCGGCGGACGGGGCCGCTCCGACGGGCTATGTCGCGTCCCTGCGTGACGTCACCGACCGAATGGCGGCCGACACCGCGCTGCGGATCAGCGAAGAGCGCCTCGCGCTCGCCCTCGACAGCGGCAGCGACGGTCTTTGGGACTGGGAGGTCGCGACGGGAAAGGTCTGGTTCTCCGATCGCTGGCAGACGATGATCGGCTACGAGCCGGGCGAGATCGAGGGCCATCTGCGCTCATGGCGGCGTCTCACGCACCCCGACGACGTCGAGCGAGCACGCCGGCTGCTGACCGACCACATCGAAGGGAAGACGCCGATCTACGAATGCGAGCAGCGCGTCCGTACCAAGAGCGGTGATTACACCTGGGTCCTGTCGCGCGGCAAAGTCGTCACGCGCGATGCCACGGGGGCTCCGCTCCGCATCGTCGGCACGCATATCGACATCGCCGCGCGCAAGCAGGCAGAGCAGCAGATCGAGTATCTGGCGCTGTACGACTCGCTCACCGGACTGCCCAACCGTACCCTGTTCTGGGACCGCCTCGACCGCGAAATGGTGAGCGCGGAACGGCGCGGACATTTCTTCGCAGTGCTGGCCTGCGATCTCGACCGGTTCAAGTCCGTGAACGACAGTATGGGCCACCCGGCGGGCGACAGCCTCCTGCGCAAGGTCGCCGATCGGCTCAAGGCGGCGATCCGGGAGGGAGACACCGTCGCGCGGCTCGGCGGTGACGAGTTCGCCATCGTTCTGAGGGGACTCGACCGCCCGCAGAACGCCAGCACCACGGCGCAGCAGGTCATCGACGCGGTGAAGCTGCCCTTCGATCTCGAGGGCCGCACGGTCAATGTCGGAATCAGCATCGGCATCGCGGTCGGGCCCCAGGACGGCAGCAACCCCGATCAGCTGTTCAAGAACGCCGACATCGCGCTCTACCGCGCCAAGGCCGCCGGACGGAGCACGTACCGCTACTACGAACCCGACATGGATGCGGCGATCGCCGAGCGCAACGCACTGGAACTGGACCTGCGCGAAGCCGTCCGGCTGGGTGAATTCGAGCTGTTCTACCAGCCGATCATCGCGCTCAAGAACGACGTGCTCAGCGGCTTCGAGGCGCTCATGCGCTGGAGAAATCCCACGCGGGGCTTCGTCCCCCCCGGCGAATTCATTCCCTTGGCCGAGGAAATCGGCCTGGTGGTGCCGTTGGGCGCCTGGGCTCTGAAGGAGGCCTGTTGCGAAGCGATGGAGTGGCCGGGCGAGCTCAAGGTCGCCGTCAACGCCTCCACCGTGCAATTCGCCGAACTCGGTCTGGAACATGCCATCGTGATGGCGCTGACGGCGTCCGGCCTGCCGCCGCATCGGCTCGAACTGGAGATCACCGAGAGCGTGCTGATGGGTGACACGGAGAGCGCGATCGCTTGCCTGCATCGGCTGCGCCGGCTCGGCGTGCACATCGCCCTCGACGATTTCGGCACGGGCTTCTCGTCCTTGAGCTACCTGCGGCGATTCCCGTTCGACAAGATCAAGATCGATCGTTCCTTCATCCACGAGATCGGCGACTCCGATACGGCCGCGATCGTGCGCGCCGTCGTGGGTCTTGCCGAGAGGCTCGGCGCACGCATCACCGCCGAGGGTGTGGAGGACGAGGCACAACTCGCCCATGTGCGCCGGGAGGGCTTCACGGAAGCTCAGGGCTATCTGTTGGGCCGACCCCTCTCGGCGCCGGATGCCCTCCGGTTCGCCCGTGACGCGAAAGTGCCGGTGGCCTGAGACCGTGCCGTCCGCCGGCGACGAACGGCCGTGTCCGGCGACCGGATCGGCCCGTCATCCGCGTACGACGTCCGACGCTTCGCCGAGGCGGGCCTCCCTCCGCCACCGTTTTTGAGGGCGGCCGGAAAACCGGTTACGATGGGCATCAGAGGCAGAGCCCCCGAGCCAGGACGAGCGATGAGCCAGGACCCTTCCCCCACCAGCACCGCCGACCACGCGGTGTTCGACGTCGCCGCCGCCGTGGCGACCCTGCCCGAGGCCTGTTCCACCATGGTGGCCGACCACCGCTTCGTCGATCAGCCGGCGGCGAGCGCGCGGGTGTTCCGGGTCTATTCGCCGACCCCGCCGCACAGCCACGCCTCCTGCGACGAGTATCTCTACGTGCTCTCGGGTCGCTGCATGATGCAATTCGCCGACGAGCCGGCCGTCGAGGTCGGGCCGGGCAAGCTGGTGATGTTCCAGCGCGGCGTGGTGCATTCGGTGCCGGAGATCCTGGAGGAGCCGATGGTGTTCCTCTCCGTCGACACACCCCGCCGCGAACCGCGCGACATCCGCTTCGTCTCGGACGGCACCGGCACGCCCGACACCTTCATGCGCCAGTCGCAGCAGGCCCAGCAGCAGTAAGGCACACACACTCCCCTCTCCCCGCCGGGCGGGGAGAGGACGTCGTCCTCCCCTTGCCGGGAGGCGACGTGAGCCCGACAGGGCGGAGGTGAGGGGGTCTCTCCGGACAAGGCTCCTTCGGACCGGCCCCCTCACCCCCGGCTGCCGCCTTGCCGCGCCGACGACGAGGACGTCGCGGCCCTCTCCCCGCGCGCGGGGAGAGGGGAATGCGCGCCGGCCTTCGGGCCGATCCGCCGCCAGCCGATGACGAGCCCTGTGATCACCAGGATTCCGCCGAGCAGGTTGAGCAGCCATTGCGCCGCGTCCCTGGCGGGCGGGTGGTCGACGAGGACCGGCAGGTCGAGGCGGTGGAGCGCCGTGAACAGCCAGCGGCTGACGCGGCCCGAACGGTCGAGCCGGTTCAGGATCTCCCCGCTCTGCAGATCGATATGCAGCCAGGTGGCGGCCGGGTCGGCGAAGCGCAGGCGCAGGATGGGGAGCGTCCCGCTCGTGAGGGACGACCAGTAGAGGTCGTGGGATGCCAGGCGCTCGACACCCTCCAGCCGCGCCCCCGCCATGGCGTGGCTGGCCGCCGCCGCGATCCGGGGGGCGTCGGGGGCGTCTCCGATCACCCGCGCGCCGGCACGGTCGAGCCCCATCGCGACCCAGCGGCCGCCGATCCGCGCGAGATGCAGGCCGAGGGGCGCATCGGCGGCCATCGCCCGCAGGCTCGCGGTGTCGAGACCGACGGGGCTGTCCGCCCCGGCATAGGCCGCGCGCAGGTCGGCGGGCGGCGCGAGGGAGGTGAACCACCGGTTCGGGTTCATCGAGAGCCAGCCGCTGACGATGAAGGTGGTGAGCCCGATCCCGCCGATAAGCCCGACGAGGTGGTGCCAGCGCGCCATCCCGCGATAGGGCGTGACGCGTCCTCCTGCGTAGCGCCGCCTCAGGCGCAGGCGCCAGATCCCGAGGACGAGGCCGCTGAACGCCGTGAATGCGGCGATGCCGGAAATCCAAAGCACAACATCGCGCCACAGCTCGGCGCGGGCGCGCAGCGGCGTGAGATAAACCCAATGGGTGACGGCGCCGACCCAGTTCCAGCCGCGCTCGAACCGCGTCGTGTCGAGCACGATCTCCCCCGTCCTTTCCGAAACGTAGAGCTCCGTGCCGGCCGCATCGTTCAACGCGACCTTGTGGAAGGGCCGCAGGGAATCGTAGCGCGCCGTCACCGTCCATTGGTCGCGCTCGACCTCCTCCACGAACGCGCCGGGACCGGCCCCGGCGAGGCGCCGGGCCGCCCCGGCATCGACCGGCCCAGCCGGCGTACCGGTTCGCGCCGAGAGGGTGATGCGGCGGCCGTCGCTGGCCGGCATCCGGTAGACAGGCTCGTCCCCGCGCATCTCCAGATCGAGGCTGCGGGGCATGCCGTGCAGTCCGGCGGCGGCCAGCGCCTCGTCCGGCGAGACCGCGACCGCGTCCCATGCCATCGGGCGCAGACGCGCGAGGCGTTCGGCCTCCGTGAGGCTCGGAAACGGCACATAGAGCATCACCAGCCCGGAGCCGATCCAGAGAGCGAAGAGCAGCCCGGTGGCGATGCCGAGCCAGCGATGGCCGAGGACTAGCCAGCGCTTCCCTCGTTTCAGCAGGCTCACCACGCGACGCTGTAGGCCACCTCGAACGAGCGCGGTCGCCCGAGAATCCAGTTGGTGCCGATCCCGTCCACGGCGTTGCCGCTGATCGCGTAGGTCTTGTCGAACAGGTTGTAGACGCGAAGGCTCAGGCGCGAGGCCGGGGTGACCTGATGGTCGAGGCCGAGATGGGCGAGGGTGTAGTCGGGCCGTGGCGCGGTGTTGGAGAAGTCGCTGAAGACCCGGCCGACATTCTGCAGCCCGATGCGCGCCTCCCAGTCGCGGGCGAAGGCGTAAGTGAGCCAGACATTGGCGACGCGCTCGGGCACGTCGATGGGCTGGTTGCCCGCATAGGACACCGCCCCCTCCCGGAACTCGTCGTATTGCGCGTGAAGCAGAGCGAGGTTGGCGTCGATGCGCCAGCCATCGGGCAGGCGCAGGGCGAGCGCCCCCTCCACCCCGTGCGAGGATTGCTGGCCAACCTGGGTCGAGACATTGGGCTGGCCCGGCACCGCCGAGATCAGCTTGTCCTTGACGATACGGTAGCCCGCCACCGTCCATTCGAGGGCGCCGTTCAGCGCGAGGCCCTTGGCCCCGACCTCGATCTGCTCGCCGGTGGAGAGGTCGAAATTGGCGTTCGATTGCGACAGGCTGATGAGGCTCCCCACCGGGTCGGTAGCGGTGGCGTATTGCACGTAGAGGGCCGAATCCGGCGTGGGGTTGTAGACGAGGCCGAACCGGTAGCTCAGGGCCTCGAACGAGCGCGCGAAGGTGTCGCCGGTCTGCAGGTTGCGCCGGTGCAGGGTCGGCGCGTCGAAACGCACGCCGGTGAGGAAGGAGAGTTGGTCGCTCAGGATCAGCCGGTTCTCGGCGAAGACCGAGGCCTGGTTGGTGCTTGTGGCATAGGCCGGGCTCGCGCGGCCATTGGCCGGGAACAGGCCCGGATCGTAATTGAACGGATCGACGCTGGTGACGAGGCCGCCGCCCGCGCTGGAGAAGTTGTTAGTGTGGCGGAAATCCACGTGGTTGACGTCGAATCCGATGGCGAACTCGTTGCGGAAGCCGAACACGTTGCCCTTGAAGGCGGCGTCGAAGCGGTTCCCGACCTGCTCCTGGCTGTGATAGATTTCAAGGTAGTCGGACCTGTCGATCCGTCCCGTACCGTTATTGAACCGGTACTGCTCGACATCGAGCCAGTGGCGCCGGCTCTGCAGGCGGTAGGCGGTGTTGCGGATGATGATGTCGGCGCTCGGCGTCCACTCGGTCTTGAGCTGGGTCCAGTTGTCGGACCAGACGATCTTCGCGCCGTCGACATTGTAGTTGTTGTTGCGCAGGGACTGGACGATCCGGCCATTGACCAGCGGCGTGCCCCAGTAGCGCGCGGGCTCCTGGTAGCCGAGATCGTGGCTGAGGGTGACGGCGAGATCGGGGTTGAGCTGGAACAGCAGCGCGCCCGAGACCGCGAGGTTGCGGAAGTCGCCGTTCGGGCTGGTCCAGCCGCCGTCGCGGTTGCCGCTGACATTGAGGCGATAGGCCACCGCGTCGCCGATGGGACCACCGAGATCGACGGCGAGGCGCGCGAGCCCGTCCGACCCGGTGGCGGCGCGCGCGGCATGGATCGGGGTGAAGCTCGGCTTCTTCGAGACCACGTTGACCACGCCGCCGATGGCGCCGTCGCCGTAGAGCACGGAGGCCGGGCCGCGCAGCACCTCGATCCGCTCCACGTTCCAGGTGTCGAACGGGAAGGTCACTGTACCGGCGCCCACGAACAGCCGCGTGCCGTCATAGAGCTGCTGGATCGAGTTCGGGCCGGCGAAACCCCGGCTGGAGAAGGCGCCGTTGCCGTTGCCGGGCGACGCGATGGTGGTGATGCCGGTGGCGTTCTGCGTCACCGCCTCCACCACCGTGTTCTGGCCCCGGATGCGGGCGGTCTCGCCGCTGATGACATCGATGCTGGCGGGCGTCTCCAGCGGCGTCAGGCCGAGCCGGCTGGCGCTCCGCGACGGGGTCGAGAGGTTGAGCCCGACCGGGTTAGCGCGGGTGAGTCTGACCCCGCTCCCCTCCACGGTGAGCTGGTCGAGGGTGACGGCATTCTGGCCGACTGAATCCTGGGCTCGGACTTCGCCGGCGAGGAGGGTCGAGCCGAGGAGCGACGCGAGCAAGGCGGTGGCGCGGGCCGGGGAGGTCCGGCCGGGGGCGCGATGGGTGACCTGTGTGGGCATGTGCGTTTGGGCAAACCGGAGTGATCGCTGGCCGAATGCCGCGCCCCCTCTGCTAAATCGTATGTTATAACGTTACAATACGTCGAACCGGGCAAAATGCCTGCGCGCGGGACCAAGCGGTCACGCCGAGGGCATGCTCGGGAGCGAGTCTGCAACGGAAGGAACAAGGACGATCGGGCATCGCGGGCGAACGGCAGGCGCGGCTCAGCGCAGTGGCACGTCACCGCGAACGAAGCCGATGCGTTCGCGACATGCGAACGTCCCGACACCCCACCAGGACACCCCGCCCGATGCGTTTCGCGTGTGACCACGACTGACGGCAGGTCTCCTGGCTCACGGGTCGACGCCCTCTCATCGTCTTCCCAGGTGATCACCCAGTGACGTGTTGATGAAGGACTCGCCGCTTACAGTTGCGGGGGCAGCCGCGGCATCGGACACAAGGCCCTCACCGCGTTCCCTTTTGATCCCCCGAAGAGGAACCGTCATGCTCAAGCTAGTCGAGGGCGGGAGACCGCGTCAACGACGCGACGGCAACAGCCCAAAAGAAAAGCCCCGGACCGTTCGATCCGGGGCCGATCTCATCGGAGGCGCGTCGCCTACCAGCGGTAGGTGACGGAGCCGGTGATGCGGCGGCCGTCGCCGTAATTGCAGCCGACATATCCGCCGAGTTGGGCGCAGGTGCCGACATACACTTTGTCGGCGAGGTTGTTGGCGGCCACCTGGAAGCGCCAGTTGTCGAAGGAATAGCGGATCGACGCATCCATCAGGAAGTAATCCGGCACGCGGATCGTGTTGGCCGTATCGCCGAAGGTGTCGCCGATGTAGCGGACGCCGAAGCCGAAGCCGAGACCACGGAACAGGCCGGTCTGTACGGTGTAGTCGGCCCAGTTCGAGATCACGATGTTCGGAACCTGGATCGGCCGATTTCCGGTCGCGTCGGGTAAGGAGATCGGTGGGATATCCCTGGTCACCCGGGCGTCGAGGGCGGTGAGCGAACTGAGCAGGCGGAACCCTTCGGCAAGTTCCAGGGTCGCCTCGGCCTCGATGCCGTTCACCGTGATCTCGCCGGTCTGGTAATAGGCCTGCTGCAGCGGATCGGTCCCGTCGAAGGTCAGGGCGTTGGTCTTCTTGGTATTGAAGTAGGTCAGCAGGAAGGTACTGTTCGATCCGGGAGGCTGGAACTTGATACCGCCCTCGATGGTCTCGCCGATCTCGGGCTTGGCGGGGCCGATCGAATACGTATCCGGCACGGCCGGGACGAATTGGCTCCGAGTGCTCGACTGGATGTAGAACGGCAGCACGTTGAACGAGCGCGCGGCGGCGACGTAGGGCGTCAGGCCGTTGTCGAAGAGATACGACAGTCCGACGCGGCCGCTATAGGATTCCGCATTCTGGGTGACCCCGAAATTGGTCGGGATCGCGTTCGGGACGCCGATACTGTTCAGCGTCGTACGAACGGCATCCAGGGCGGGGTTCTGCACGTCCGTCCGCGTCTTCACCCAATCGTAGCGGGCGTTGGCGCTGAACAGGAAACCGTTGCCGAACTTCACCTGATCCTGGGCGTAGATGCCGGTCTGCTCCTGCGACAGCCGGCTCAACAGCGTCCTCTGCAGGGGGGCGACGGCCGAGCCATAGGTCGGGTTGAGGACATCGATCGGGCCGACGAGTGCCGGACCCACGCCGGTAATGAGGAAGCTGGGATCGAAGAACGACTGGGTCGGGCCGCCCCTCTGGTCGCTCTTGTTCTGGATGTTGCTGTAGTCGACGCCGAGCAGGGCGGTGTTCTTGAACCAGTCGAACACGTGCTCGTGCTGGATCTGGGTATCGACGGTGAAGACCCCATAATCCTCGATCCAGGTCTGCGCGGACCGGGCAAGATTCGAGGGCGAGGCACCGGCCAGCCCCGTCGGGTAGACGCTGTTGTAGTTCGTGCTGGCATGGGCGTAGCGCAGGTTCTGCCGCACCGTCCAGGCGTCATCGAACCGGTGCGAGAACTCGTAGCCGGCCATGGCGCGCTCGGCCTTGAAGCGGCTGAAATCGGGCTCGCCGAGGAAGCGGTCGCGCAGGTTGGCCTTCAGCGGATTCGAGCCGTTGGTGTAGTATTGCGGTATGAGGCGATACTTATCGCCCGCAATGTCCTTCTGGTAGTTGGCCAGAAGCGTCAGGCTGGTATCGGCGGATGGCCGGAAGGTCACGGCCGGTGCGATGTAGACTCGGTCGAGATCGACATAATCGGCCTGGGTGCCGCCATTCCGCAAGAAGCCGGTGATCCGGTAGAGGATGGTCTTCTCCGGGTTGGCCGGGCCGCTCAGATCGAAGCCGAACTGCTTGCGGTTGTATGTGCCATAGGAGCCGTAGATCTCGCGCAGGGGCACGTCGAGGGGCTTCTTGCTGACGAAGTTCACGAGGCCGCCCGGGTCATTCAGGCCGTAGAGACCCGAAGTCGGACCGCGCAGGACGTCGATGCGCTCGATCCCGTAGGGCTCCTGCGGGAAGCCGGAGAAGCTCGTGAGCGGCAGGCGCAGACCGTCGCGGTAGACGCCGCGGATGGTCTGGTCGAAGCCGCGGATGATGAGCTGGTCGAAGCGCCCATCATCGCCCTGGGGCGAGGCGTAGACGCCGGCCGTGTAGGCGAGCGCATCGGCGAGGTTCTGCGCGCCACGATCCTCGAGCTGCTTCTGCGTCACCACCGAGATCGATTGCGGGATCTCACGCAGGTTGGCGTTGGATTTCGTGCCCGTGGAACTCCGGGACAGGACATAGGAATTCGCCGCGACGATGCTGTCGTTGGTGCTGCCGCTGCCGATGCCCGCGCCGGAGCCCTGCACCGACAAGGTGTCGAGCTGCACCGCCGCCGTGCCGCCCGACGCGGCCTGGGCGAGGGCTTCCCCGCTCCACAGGGCGGGGGCCATGGCGAGCATCGCCACGGTCGAGACGCTGGCCAGACAGCGCAGGCCACTCACGGCTTTGTGAGAAAATGTGCCAGAAGAGAGCAGCATGCCATCAGACATAGAGAAGACCTTGATCGTCGAAAATACAGCACGGACCTGATCGTGACTGAGCGAGATTTCCTTGCTGATGCATCGCGTAGAACGATTCAAAAACAAAGACCGCGCCTCGGCAAGACAAATCCATACGGCGTCTTTGACAGCAAGGCGAAGTTGCGGCTCGACGACCGAAGTTGTGACTGCGTTGCGTAAGGAGCACATTCATACTTTGGAATAATTCGAGTCTATAACCTCGATGATCGTGTTGATGAACGCGTTCCGGAAGTCTCGGCGGCTCTCACAAAGCTCCCGTTGCGCCATCGTGCCCCGAGGGAGAACCGACCGTGACCGGGAGTTGTGAGAGGCGCACTCAGCGCCGGGCCAGCAGCCACATCAGGAACGGTCCGCCGACCAGGGTCGCCACCAATCCGGCGGGCAGCTGGTAGGGGAAGAACGCCATCCGCCCGACGAAATCCGCCGCGACCATGATGAGCGCGCCGACGATCGCCGCACCGGCGAGTTGCGGCGCCGCGCGGGTGAGGCCGGTCAACCGCGCCACCTGAGGCGCCACGAGGCCGACGAAGCTCAACGGCCCCGCCACCAGGGTCGCCGCGGTGGTGAGGATCGCCGCCACGACGAGGATGGCGAGGCGGCTGCGGCGAAGGTCGAGCCCCAGCGAGCGGCCGGTGGGAGCGCCGAGGGGAAGCAGATCGAGCCAGCGGGTCAGGGCGGGAAGGCAGGCGGCCCCGAGGGCGAGGATGGAGAGGGCGGCCACCGCATCCTCCGGCGCCACCCGCGCCGTGGAGCCCGCCGTCCACCCAAGCAGCATGACCACGGAGGGGTCGCCGCTGATCATCAGGATGGTGAGGAGGGCGCCGAACCCGGTGGTGAGGCCGATGCCGGCCAGCAGCATCTGCTCGGGCGCGGTGTCGGCACGACGGCCGAGGCTCAGGATCGCCGCGAGGGTCGCCAGCGCCCCGAGGCTGCCCGCGCCGAGGAGCGCCATCCGGTCCGGCGTGCCGAGGAGGATCGTGACCGCGACGAGGCCGAGGGCGGCCCCGGAGCTGATCCCGAGCACTTCGGGACTCGCCAGGGGATTGCCGGTGAGGCGCTGCAGCAGCGTTCCGGCCATGGCCAGCATCGCGCCGGCCGCGAGCGAGGCGGCGATACGGGGCAGGCGCCAGGGAAGCAGCGCGTCGAGGCCGGCCCCGAGGCTCCAGTGCCAGCCGGCGGGGTCGCGGCCGAGGGTCAGCGCGACGAAGACGAGGAGGGCCAGCGACACCGCTCCGGCCAGGACCAGGCGCCAGGGCCGGGCGAGGCGGGCCGAGGCACCGTCGTCCGGACGATGCAGGGAGCCGACGCCGCGCAGGCGCGGCAGCAGCCAGAGCAGCATCGGCACGCCGACGAGGGCGGCAAGCGCCCCGGTCGGCACCTGCGCGATGGGGGCGACCGCCAGGACCACGGAATCGGTGAGCCAGATCAGGGCCGCCCCGAGCAGGGGCGCGGCGATGAGGCGGTCGCGCAGGGTGCGCGTGCCGGTGAGGCGGACGAGGATCGGCGCGGCGAAACCGACGAAGCCGATGACGCCCACCCCCGCCACCACGAAGCCGCCGAGCGCCACCGCCACGGCCACGGCGAGGAACCGGACCCGGCCTAGGGACAGGCCGAGGCTCCTGGCATTCGCCTCGTCGAGGTCGAGCACCGAAAGGGGCCGCACCATCAGCGCCACCAGGAGGGCGGCCACCGCGAGGCGGGGCGCGAGATAGGCCGGGGCACTCCAGTCGTTCATGGCGAGGGAGCCCGCGCCCCAGACGAACAGGCCGAACAGCCGCTCCTGATGCAGGATCACGAGGAGGGTCTGGATCGCCCCGCAATAGAGCTCGATCACGAGGCCGGCCAGCAGCAGCGCGAGGGGGGCGAAACCCTTGGCACGGCCGAGGGCGAAGACCGCGAGCACCGCCAGGGCCGAGCCCGAGAGCGCCACCGCCTCCCGCCCTTGCGAGAAGAGGCCAGGCGCGAACAGGGAGGCCAGGGCCAGAGCGAGCTGCGCCCCGGCCGAGATGCCGAGCGTCGAGGGCGAGGCGAGGGGATTGCGCAGCACCTGCTGCAGCACCACCCCCGACAAAGCGAGGGCGGCACCGGCGAGCCAGGCGGTGACGATCCGCGGCAGCACGCTCTCATGCAGGATCACCTGGGCGATGTCGGTCCAGTCGGGACTCCATAGGGCCTTCAGCGCCGGGCCGAGGGCCATGTCGGCGGTGAGTGTGCGCAGGGTGAGGAGTGCGGCCACGAGGGCCACCGCGCCGATGAGGAGCATCGTCCCGCCGGTCTGCGACCGGGGCGGCGCGAGGGCATCGAGGCGGGGCTCGGCCAGATCCACTTCAGCCACGGGGGCAATCCCGCTTGGCGAGACCGGTCATCAGTTCGGCGAAACGCGCGATGGCCGGCAGGCCGCCGTAGAACCAGACCGGGGCCACCACGTCGACATGATGCTCGCGCACCGCCGGAAGCGTCTGCCAGAGCCGGCTGCCGGCCAGCGCCCTGGCGGCGTCGGATTGGATCGGCCCGATATGGACCATGCGGGCATCGGCCGGGCCGGTGGCGAGCTGTTCGATCCCCACCGCCGTGAAGCCGGAGGCGTTGCTGGCGCCGGTCCAGGCATTCGGGATCCGGAGGCGGTCGAGCACGGTCTGGAACAGGCTGCTGCGGCCGTAGACGACGATGTTGCGGTAGTCGACGATCCAGACGAGGTAGGTCGGATGTCTCTCCACCGGGCAGGCGCTCGCCGCCGCCTCGGCGAGGGTCGCCTCGGTCCGTGCCTCCAGGGCTTTGGCCTGCTCCACCCTGCCGAGCCGCACGGCGATGCGCATGGTCTCCGCCTTCGCCCGCTCGTAGGGATCGCCCCCGGCATTGGCGATGGAGACCGCCTCCGTCGGGGCGATCCGCGACAGGAAGCTGCCCTGCGTCGCCACCTGGATCGGGTTGGCGAGGATGAGATCCGGCTTCAGGCTCGCCAGCACTTCGAGGTTGGGCTCCACCACGAGGCCGAGATCGACCACGCCCTCGGGGAGGGCCGGCGCCACCACGGTGCGGTTGTAGTTCTCGGACTGCGTCACAGCGATCGGCACGATGCCGAGGCCGAGGAGCAGTTCCACGGCGCTCCAGTCCAGGGCCGCGACGCGCGGCTGGGCGGGCATCTTTTTCTCCGCGCGCGCGGGCAGACAGGCCAGCACGAGGAGGCAGGCCGCCAGACCGACAACGGCCCGTCTAGCGGACATCGACGGCAGCCAGGGCGAGATCGTCGGCCTTCCTTTTCGCCTCCGGAGCGAGGCTCGCATCCCGCAGGGCGGGCGTGAACGCCGCGATGGCGGCGGTGGCGGCGAGGCACAGGCCGCCCCCCGCCGCCATGGCGATCCGCGCCGAGGCGAGATGGGCCGTGGTCCCCGCCTGCATGCCGCCGAGCGCCGGGCCGATCGTCTCCTCCAGCACCCACAGGCTCGAGACCCGGCCGAGCATCGCGTCCGGCGTCGCGCGCTGGATCAGGGCCGCGCGCAGGATGCCGGCGAGGCTCGCGGCCGCGCCTAGGGTGGCAAGGCAGAGGAGAGCGGGGACCATGCCGTCGCTGAAGCCCAGCGCGATGCAGGCACAGGCCCAGACAGCGACGCAGGCCACGAGCCAGCGCCCGGCGAAGGGGCTCGCGCCGGCCCGGCCCGAGGCCAGGGCGCCGAAGAGCGCGCCGACCGAAGGGGCGGCATAGAGCAGGCCGATGCTGTCGGGCCCTCCGCCGAGCCCGTGCGTCGCGAGTTCGGGCAGCAGCACGTAGGGCACCGCGAAGACCAGCGCGACGAGGTCGACGAGGAGCAGGCTCAGCACCAGGGGCGAGCGGGCGATGTAGCGCAGGCCCCCCATGAAGCCGGCCTCGTCGGCGGCAAGCACGGGAAGGGGCGCCGCGGCGGAGGAGCCGGCGATCGGCGGCAAGGGGGGCAGGAACCCGAGCACGATCGGTGTGATGCCGGAGATCAGCGCGACAACGCCGTAGCACGCGACGAGCCCCGCGCCGGCGGTGATCGCCCCGGCGAGGAACGGCCCGGCAATGGCCCCCGCCTGCGCCGCGACCGCCGTGAGTGCGGCAGCGCCCGACAGGTGCTCGCGCCCGACGAGCGCTGGGGTGGCGGCCATGATCGCCGGCATGCCGAAACCGAAGGTCGAGCCGCCGACCACGGCCGCCGCGTAGATCGGCCAGACCATCGGGGCCGCGAGGGCGGCGTTGGCCATGAGGATCAGGATGGTAAGGAGATGCGCCGTGCGCGACCAGACCATGACCGCGCGGCGGTCGTAGCTGTCGGCGAGCCAGCCGCCCACGATGAGCGCCAGCGCCATCGAGCCGGCCACGGCCGCGTTGAGGAAGGCCACCTGCAGCGACGACGAGGTGAGCGCGTACATCTGCAGGCTCACGGCGACGCCGAGCACCCCGAAGGCGAGGAACGAGGCGGCCCGCGCCGCATAGAGCAGCTGGAACCCGCGGCTCGCCCGCAGGGGAGACAGGTCGAGCATCATGGAAACATGCCGCCCCGGATGACACTCTTTGATAGGACTCTCCTGGCGCTCAAGCTTCAATCCTCGTCCTTGGCGTCTTCGTCGGCGCCGCGCCGCCAATAGGCCACGGCGAGATGCTGGTCACGGGTGAGGCCACAGGTCTTGCGCCAATGCGTCCGCAGGGCCTTGAACGCATCGAATTCCGAGCCGGCCCAGGCGAAGACCGTGCGATCCTGCGGGAACGGGATCGCCCGGACCGCATCCGCCAGGAGCGTGGTCGTGCCGGGCGGCGCGCCGTTGCGGTGGAGCCAGCGCAGCTCCACCCCGTCCGGCCGGTCGAGCGCCTGCTCGTCGGCCGGCCCGTCGACCTCGATCACCGCGACCCCGCCGACATGGCGGGGCAGCCGCCCGAGGATGCGACCGATGGCCGGCAGGCCGGTCTCGTCGGCGGCGAGACAATACCACTCCGCCGCGCCGGCGCTGCGGCCCCCGGGGCCGAGCAGGCCGACCACGTCCCCGGCCTTGGCGCGCTTCGCGAAGGACGCGCCGGGGCCGGCGTCGTGATGCATGACGAAGTCGATGTCGATCTCCCCCGCAGCCACGTCGATACGGCGGATTGTGTAGGTGCGCATGGAGGGCGCGCCCTCCCCCTGCGGCCAGACCGGGATGCCGTCGATCCCCGGCACGGGCCATTGCGGCGCGTGGCCCTCAGGCGGAATGATGACGTGCACATGCATGTCGAACGCGTCGTAGCGCGCCAGATCCGTGCCGACGAAGGTGATCCGGCGCATATGCGGCGTGAGATCGACCACGCGGCGCACATGCACCTCGCGCAGGCTCGGGATCGTCTCGTCGGCACAGCCGTCGCCGGTCCAGACGATGGATGCGTCCGTGGCGCCGGGAAGCTCCTGGAGATGCGAGGCGAGCATGAACTTGACGACGGCGAGGGAGGTCTCGTCGGTCGCCTCCGCCTTCAGGGCGAGCAGGCCTTCGGCGGCGACGAGGGTGCCGGTGCCGACATCGAACTCGACCCGCCCGCGTCCCGGCTCGTGGAGCACCGGGATATCGTGTTCGAGGAAATGCTCGCACAGGTCCGCGATGTATCGCCCGGCATCGGCGAGGCGCACCTGGGCTTCGGAAGCCATGGCTGTCACGGGGTTTTCTCCACGATGGCGGGACGGCGCGAAGTCTGGCCGCGGATCGGCCGGTGGCTGTAAACGAGGAAGGACGGACATACAACGCAGAACAAGGCGACCGACTTCATCGCAACGCACCGGATCGATTATTTGTAATTGATAGAAAAACGACCATCATCGAGAATGCTTTCCGCGCTTTTATCGCCGTGTCTTCACAACCCGGCAACGAACCGATTCGACTTCGTGATCGCGACACCCGTAGCAGGCAGGCTAAAAAATTTATCCATCGCCAGCACATGCATGAACATTCTCTGGATAAAGAGACATTCGATCCATCTTTTTATCGTTACACTTTTAAAAACAAAATATCGACCGATAGAATGTCGACAAAACTGGGCGACCCCCCATATCAGTACTCGACCGACACCTGACTCCGGCGGGGAACAGGACGCGTCAGGCCTTGCCGCCGTCGAACCGAAACGGGAGAATGCATGAGGGATGTCGATTTTCGCGAGATGCTCGATGCCCATTGCCTGATGCAGGCGGGCTGCTACGTCTCGGACATCGAAACCGCGCCGGATGGCGGGCGCTACCTCTGGTCGAACGCGATTCCGGAGCCGGGTTTCAACGTCGGCGTCGAGACCACCGACCTCGCCTGGGTCCGCGCGACCTCCGCGCGGCGCGGCCGGCTCCCGGCCCTCCTCGTCACCGAGGGCGGGGACGCGCTCGGCGCCCATCCGGACCTGCAAGGCGCCTTCCCGACCCGCTGGATGCTGGGCGATTGCCGGGACGTGCAGGCGCCGGTCATGCCCGAGGGGCTGAGCCTCGCGACGGAGGAGACGGCGGCTCCCGGCGAGGGCTACCTTTCGGTCTGCGCCGGCCTCTACGACGACGCGGGCGTGAACGCGATCGCCGAGGCAGTCTTCCTGCCGGTGCTGCGCGACGCCCGGCCCGTCGAGGGGGTCGAGACGCGCCACCTCACCGTGAGCGCGGATGGCGTTCCGGTGGCCTGTGCCTCGGTCTACCGGGCGGGCCGCCTTGCCGGGCTCTACAATGTGGGCAGCCTCGCGACGCGGCGCGGGCACGGCCTCGGTGCCCTGGTCACGCGGGCGGCGATGGCGAGCGCCCGACAGGCCGGCGCGGAGACGGTGATGCTGCAATGCGTGGCCGGCGGCCATGTGGAACGGCTCTATGCCGGCCTCGGCTTCACCGTGGCGGCGAGCCCGACGCTGATGGTGTTCTCGCATGGCGACGCGTTCGCAGGATGACGCGATAGCGGTCTCGCCCCTCACAGCGAGGCCGCGAAACTGTCGTGGAACATCGTGGAATCCACGATCTCGCGGTGGGTGACGTCGGGGATCACGGTCACCTGTTCCACACGGTTGGAGTAGCGGCCCCAATCCACGTGGTTCAGGCCGCGCTCCACCGACTTGCCGGCGAGCCAGACCCGGATCGGACAATCGAACCTGTCCGCCCAGTAGCGGCGATAGAGCAGCGTGTTGTCGACGAAGGTCCAGAGTTCGTATTCCTTGCTGCCGACGCCCGGCCCGTCGAGGGGCAGCGGATCGGGGGCGGCCGCCACATAGGCGAGGAACTGCTCGTGGAGTTCCGGATCCATGCGCCGGAACAGATCCTCCCAGTCGGCACGCATCGGCGAGCGCTCCAGCCAGGACGCGACGTTCTCCTGAAGGCGGCGGCGCTGCTCCGGCGTCAGCACCGGCAGGGCGCCGACGGCGAAGCTCACATCGATGTCGCAGACGTCGAGCATGCCGACGAAGCCGAGGTCGATGCGCGAGCCCAGCATCCGCGCCGCCTCGTAGGCGAGGACGCCGCCCCAGGACCAGCCGAGCATCGTGCAGGGACGCCCGGCGCTCTCCCTCTCGATGATCTCCGCGTAGCGCGCGGCGATGTCCTCCACCGAGACTACGCTCTTGCGCGCGTCGGTCAGCGAGTAGCAGACGAAGCCGGTGACCGGCTGGTCCGGCCCGAGGCGGCGGACCAGGGGCGCATATTCCCGGGTGTTCACCATCAGGCCGGGGAAGCAGTAGAGCATCGGCCGGTCGCCCGTCGCCCGCAGGCGCACCACCTGCGCGGTGCCGACGGCGTCGGCGGTGAGCGCGGCGGCCAGGGTCTCGACGCTCTGATTGTTGAAGATGTCGGCGATGGTCGGGCTGCGCTCCGGGAACGCCGCGCCCAGCGCCGTAAGGACGCGCAGGGCGGTGAGCGAGTTCGCGCCGGCCTCGAAGAAGTTCTGGTCGGGCGGGATGGCGGGGAGGCCGAGCGCCTTGGCCCAGATCTCGGCCACCACCGTCTCGGTGGTGGTGAGCGGGCGCGAGGGGCCGCTCACGGCCTCGGCCAGCGGCGCGGGTTCCGGCAGGGCCGCCCGGTCGAGCTTGCCGTTGGGCGTCAGCGGCAACCGCTCCAACCCCACGATCCGGCTCGGCACCATGTAGTCCGGCAGGCGCCGGGCGAGGTCCGCCCGGAGTGCGCTCGCGTCGAGGACCGCACCCGGTGCCGCCACAGCATAGGCCACCAGCATCGGCCCCGCCGGGCCCTGACGCAGACCCGCCGCCGCGCCCGCCACGGTCTCCTGAGCCAGCAACGCCGCTTCGACCTCGCCGAGTTCGATCCGGAACCCGCGCAGCTTCACCTGCGCGTCCGCCCGGCCGAGATACTCCACCGTTCCGTCCGCCCGCCAGCGCGCGAGATCCCCCGTGCGGTACAGCCGGCCGCCGTCCCGACCCGACAGGTCCGGGAACGGGTCGGGGATGAACCGGTCCGCCGTCTGCCCGGCCCGGCCGAGATAGCCCCGCGCCAGACCGTCGCCGCCCAGATGCANTCCCGACCCGACAGGTCCGGGAACGGGTCGGGGATGAACCGGTCCGCCGTCTGCCCGGCCCGGCCGAGATAGCCCCGCGCCAGACCGTCGCCGCCCAGATGCAGCTCCCCGGTCACCCCCACCGGCACCGGCTGCAACGCCGCGTCGAGGATGTAGGCCCGCCGGTCCCCCACCGCCCGGCCGATCGGCGCATAGGCCCCCTCCACCGCGTCCCCGGCCCGCGCCCGCCAGACCAGCGGCGAGATCACCGTCTCGGTGGGGCCGTAGCCGTTGATCAGCAGCGTCGGATCGAGCGCCCGGCCGATGAGCGCGAAGCTCTCCCGCGACAGGGCCTCGGGGCGAGATCACCGTCTCGGTGGGGCCGTAGCCGTTGATCAGCAGCGTCGGATCGAGCGCCCGGCCGATGAGCGCGAAGCTCTCCCGCGACAGGGCCTCGCCGCCGAATGCGTAGGAGCGCCGGCTCGGGCGCGGGCCGCTGGCGGCCTCCAGCGCCAGCTGATGCATGTAGGCGGTGGGAAAGCCCGCATGGGTGACGCCGTGCCGCTCCATGGCATCGAGCGCCTCGCGCGGGGTCCACAGCCCGTCGGGCTTGAGCACGACGCAGCCGCCGAAGGCCAGCGGCACCATCCAGCGCTCCTGCGCCCCGTCGAAGCTCATCGACAGGACGTGGAGTTCGCGGGTCTGCCGGTTCGTGCCGTAGACGGCCCCCGTGGCGCGGACATGCATCGCCAGCGGCCCGTGCGCCACGGCGACGCCTTTGGGGGTCCCCGTCGAGCCCGACGTGTAGATCACGTAGGCGAGTTGCTTCGGATGGGCCGTGCGGGACGGCGCGGTCTCGGGCTCGGASGMGAGGTCGAGGCGAGAGGGGTCCAGGGTCGCGCCCTCCCGCATCCCGGCCTCTCCCATCCCGGCCTCTTGCGCCAGCCCGTCGAGGGCCGGACCCTGCACCAGCAACAGGCGGGCGCCGGCATCGCGCAGGAGCGCGGCAAGACGCGCCCTCGGCTGGGTCGGGTCGAGGGGCAGAAAGGCGCCCCCGGCCCGCAGGAT